>NZ_JBANDL010000002.1:606428-1212857 GCF_037027445.1 Lysobacter firmicutimachus | reverse complement strand
CTCGCGCCTGTACGGCGAATCGCCGGCGATGATCAAGCTGCGCCAGACCCTGGCCAAGGTCGCGCGCAGCCAGGCGCCGGTCTATATCGCCGGCGAATCCGGCGTGGGCAAGGAGCTGGTCGCCCGGACCATACATTCCGAAGGCGGCCGCGCCGACGGCCCGTTCGTGCCGGTCAACTGCGGCGCGATCCCGGCCGAGCTGATGGAAAGCGAATTCTTCGGCCACAAGAAGGGCAGCTTCACCGGCGCCCACGCCGACAAGCCCGGCCTGTTCCAGGCCGCGGACGGCGGCACCCTGTTCCTCGACGAGGTTGCCGAGCTGCCGCTGCCGATGCAGGTCAAGCTGCTGCGCGCGATCCAGGAAAAGTCGATCCGCCCGGTCGGCGCGCAGGCCGAAGTGGTGGTCGATGTGCGCATCCTGTCGGCGACCCACAAGGACCTCGCCGCGCTGGTCGCCGACGGCCGCTTCCGCCAGGACTTGTACTACCGCATCAACGTTATCGAGCTGCGCGTGCCGCCGCTGCGCGAGCGCCTCGACGACCTGCCCGGCCTGGCCGCCAAGATCCTGCAGCGCCTGGCCGGCAATCAGGGCCGGCTGGTGCCGCGCCTGGGCGACGACGCACTGGAAGCGCTGCGCGCCTACGGCTTCCCCGGCAACGTGCGCGAACTGGAGAACATCCTCGAACGCGCCCTGGCCCTGGCCGAAGGCGAAGTGCTCAACGCCGGCGACCTGCGCCTGCCGCGCCTGGCGACCCAAGGCGTCCCGGCCGACGCCGGCGCGAACGCCGGCAGCGCCGCGCCCACCGCAGCGGCCGCCGCCGCCGTCGATCCGCGCACGCTCAATCCGCGCGACACCGCCACCAGCGCCCTGCCCTCGTACATCGAGGAGATCGAGCGCGCGGCGATCCAGCAGGCATTGCAGGAAAACCGCTACAACAAGACCCGCACGGCCGCGGCGCTGGGCATCACGTTCCGCGCCCTGCGCTACAAGCTCAAGAAGCTCGGCATCGACTGATGCCGACGGTCCGTGGCCGGTCGCCGCGGACCCGATACTGACCGCCGCGTTTCGTCCGCAACGTTGCGGGGGCATCCGGCGCCTACGAACCGGGCTCGCGGCGAGGACGCCGGAGCCTTGCCCGCCGTCTTCCGTCTCTGTTGCGACGACCCGCCTCCTGCGAGCATCGCCGGCGTACCCGACGCCGACACCACGCCTTGCGCCGCCCCCGGCGCGCTAGAGCAACACCGCTCTCCGCTCCGTGTCCACCACCGTACTTGTACATTCGCGGCCACGCTCGGCAACACCGGCGGCGCACCGGGTCGCGACGGCTGCCGCGCTTGCGTTCGAACGCCGCTCTCCGGCGCAGCGTCGAGCCGGTGGATACGGCAAATCCACTCGCCTCCGGACACCGGCAGGGCGCGTGAAATGCGATTCAAATCACGATTCGCGAATGCAACATCGAAATCGCGCGCCGAGCTCAAGCTGATCGCCTGCAAGGCGCGAATCCATTGCGCGATCAGGCTCACGCTTTTTAACGGCGAATGTTTAACCTGACACATTTGGTCACCGTGAAGGCCTTGTGACTGACCTTCCGCGTCACTCCGCACGACCGCTCCGGGTAGCGATACGTGACCTCGCTACCAGTTTCTGACCGGGGCCTTCGCAGCCACGCGGTTGGCATGGGTTATGCGTACTCCCTGGTGCACGTGCGGCACGCACGGCTGCCGAAGGACCGAACACCGGACCTGCCGGCACGTGAAGCAACTCAATCACTCCTAGGGGATACACCATGAAGAAGCAGCAAGGCTTTACCCTGATCGAACTGATGATCGTCATCGCGATCCTGGGCATCCTGATCGCCATCGCCCTGCCGGCCTACCAGGACTACACCGTTCGCACCAAGAACGCCGAGTGCCTGAACGTCGCCGCCGCCGCCAAGCTGGCCGTGTCGGAAACCGCTCAGGACCGTGGCTCGCTGGCCCAGGTCACCCAGGCCAACACCGGTTACAGCTTCGTCGCTTCGAGCTACTGCACGAGCGTTATCATCGAGGACGGCACCGGCGTGATCACCGCGACCACCGACGGCGACACCCCGGGCACCGGCGGTGCGCAGGTGGCATTCACCCTGGCCCCGACTCTGGACGCTGGTCGCGTCGAGTGGGACTGCTCGGTTCCGGCCGGCACCAAGATGTCGCAGGTCCCGGCCGAGTGCCGCCCGTAATCGTCTGATTACCGCCTGCTTCAACGAAGGCCCCGGCGCAAGCCGGGGCCTTTTGTTTTGCGCACTCGACTCCGCGGACAATCGCGATCGCCGCCGCCCCCGCCCCCTGACGCCCTGCAGTCGCGTTCGCGAATCGGTTCATGCCAGCAGCAACCGCTTACGCACCACTAAGTACCGCTCATCGGCGGACTTGAGTCACGCCGAGAAAAATAGCGACTTTCGTCACTCTTAATCCCCCAATCACATCTTCTGCCGCGCGGCATTGGCACAGAGCATGCTTGCCAAATGGTATCGCGTACCACGGAGCAAGATCGCCGACGGACCGATCGCGGCCGACGCGGGCCACAGCCAAACTCCAGGGGGACACCGTAATGAAGCCGCAAAAGGGTTTTACTTTGATCGAACTGATGATCGTCATCGCGATCCTCGGCATCCTGATCGCCATCGCCTTGCCGGGCTATCTGGACTACACCACCCGGACCAAGAACTCCGAATGCCTCAACGTCGCCGCCGCCGCCAAGCTGGCGGTAGCGGAGACCGCGCAAGACCGCGGCAGCCTCGCAGCGGTCACCGCCGCCAACACGGGCTACAGCTTCATCGCGTCGAGCTATTGCGCGAGCGTCGTTATTGGCGCCAACGGGGTGATCACCGCCGTGTCCTCGCCGCAGAACAGCAACGCGGTGACGTTCACCCTGAGTCCGACCGCTTCGGCCGGCCGACTGGAGTGGGACTGCAGCGTGGCGGCAGGCACCAATCTGACGCTGGTGCCCGCGGAGTGCCGCTAAGAGTCAAACACCGACCTGAGTGCGGATGAAAAACGGGGCGGGAGTCACTCGACGACCGCGCGGCACTCGGCAGAACAGCATGCGCTCCGTATAGTCTGCCCGGGGTTCAATTTTTCGGAACGGACTATGCCCGCTCGAGTAGTGCTGCTGGCCGCGATGGTGCTCACCGCGGTCGTCTATTGGGCCGGCTTGTCCGGCCCCTTCATTTTCGACGACCAGCCCAACCTGGAACCGATCCAGCGTTGGCTGGCCGGCGACACGACCTGGCAAGCGGTGGTGTTCGGCAACGAATCCGGCCTGCTGGGCCGACCGGTATCGATGGGCAGCTTCGTCTTGAGCGCCTACTTCGGCGGCCATACGACGTTCGCCTACAAGCTCGGCAACCTCATCGTCCATCTGCTGTGCGGCTTGGTCGGATGGCAGGTCATCCGTCGCCTGTTGGCCGAAGACGCGAGGCTGGCGCCGCGCGCGGATCTGCTCGCCAGCGTCGTGGTCGGCCTGTGGTTGCTGCATCCGATCAACGCCAGCACCGTGCTCTATTCGGTGCAGCGCATGGCGCAACTGAGCACCTTGTTCGTCCTGGCCTCGCTTTGGACCTATCTGGCCGCACGGCGCCAGTTGGCCGCCGGCAGGCTCGGTCTCGCAGTGCCGGGCTTGTTCCTGCTGTTTCCGCTGTTCGTCGCGGCCGGCCTGATGAGCAAGGAGAACGCTGCCGTCGCTCCGGCGCTGTGCCTGGTGATCGAGCTGGCCTACTTCCTCGCCCGGCCGGAACACAAGCGCGTGCGCCAAGCCTTCTTCGGGGTGTTCCTGGCGCTGCCCGCCATCGCCGTGTTCGCCGCGCTGTTCCTGGCGCCCGACAAGCTGATCGGCAGCTATTCCGAACGCGACTTCACCCTGGCCGAACGCCTGCTGACGCAGTCGCGCGCGTTGATGGATTACGTCGGCACCCTGTTGGTCCCGCGTACGCCGTTGATGGGCCTGTACACCGACGACTTCGCCGCCTCGACCGGCCTCTTCTCGCCGGCGACGACGGCCGTATCGATCCTGGCGCTGCTGCTGATCAGCGCCTTGGCGATCAAATTGCGCAAGCGCGCGCCGAGCTTTTTCGCCGGCTGGTTCTTCTTCCTGGTTGCGCACTCGGTCGAATCCGGCATCCTGCCGCTGGAACTGTATTTCGAGCATCGCAACTACCTGCCTGGCTTCGGCCTGATTCTCGCCGTGGTCGGCTTGACCGCGCTGTTGCCGGATGACCTGCCGCTCAACGTATTCAGCCCCAAGCAACTGGGCTTCCTCATCGCCGGCGGCTTCGCCGCCGCCTTCGCCATGGGCACCCTGGGCCGGGCCAATGTCTGGCAGGCCGAAGACACGATCCTGGAGCAGGGGCTGAAGCATCATCCAGGGTCGCTGCGCGCGCAACTGACCCGGGCCACCATTTCGATGCGCCAGGGCAATCTGCAGGGCTCCTACGATGCCTTCGCCGACCTGGTGGCCAGCAAGCACCCGCGCGTCCAGGCGGTCGGCCGGATCAGCTGGGTCACCCTGGACTGCATCAGCCGCAAGCCGGTCACCAAGAGGGAGCTGCAGCACGCGGTATCGTATGCGCGCCCCAGCCTCAGCTCGTCGGAGGTTCCTGCTCTGCGATTGCTGGCGCGCGTGGTACGAGAGCAGGGTTGCGGCGAAGTCACCCACTCGGATGTCGCCGACGCCATTGCGTCCATGCTCGACCGGGCCTCGAAGCAGCCGGATAGCGCCCGGGCCAAATGGTTGACCCGCTTCCTCGCCGCCGAAACCTATCTCCAAGCCGGCAAGATCGCCGAGGCGCAGAAGCAGGCCGAGCTGGCCTGGAATGCCAGCGGCGATCTCCCGGTCGGGGTCCTGTTGGCGCAGATCTACGCCGGACGCGGCATGAAGCCGGAAGCCGAACGCCTGGTGGTCACGCTACGTCAGCGCATGAAGCCCTACGACAAGACGGGACAGGCGGAACTGGCCAAGGTCCAAGCCCTGCTGGCCAAGCTTTGACGACTCGGCGCGGCGCCCGTTACTCGCGGGCGCCCGCGCGGGCGATGACGCAGGCAACGCAGGCGCCCTCGCGCCCTGCCCTTCAGGTATCGCCGGGATCTCGCCCGGCGGACCAGGCATAGGCGGCCGTCCCCAGAGCCAGTACGCCCAACTGCACGAAACGGTCGACCAGCAAGGCGCCGATGAAAGCCTGCTCGTCCACCGAAAAAACGAACGCGAGCGATCCCAGCAGCGCCTCTTTCACCCCCAGGTTCGCCGGGGTCACGCTGAGGACCAACATCAGATTGGCCAGCGCGCAGACCAGGATCGAGAACACCCAATCCCCGCGCAGCCCGACCGCATGCAGCAACCATTGCGTTTGCAGCACTTGCAGCACGAAGAACGCTATCAACAAGAGCAAGATCTTCGCCTGGCAACGCCACGGCCGGGCCATCGCCTCGTGCACCCCGACCAGTGCGGGCGGCAGCCACGAACGCAGGAACGCGTAGCTGCGCGCATGAAGCAAGGCTGCGCAAGTCAACGCCACCCCAACGGCGACAGCGGCCATGAGCCACACCGGCGCCCGGTAGCGGACCAGAACGTCGCCTCCGTGGATGAGCACCGCCGCGACGAACAGGACCGCGCTGAGACCGATCGTCAGCAACGTGACCAGGAGGAACTGGCCGACGGCGTACCCGGGTGCTACCGCGTACTTGAGGCGCAGAATCACCAGTCGCGAGCCCATCCCTCCCAACCGAAACGGGGTCAGATAGCCGGCCAGCGACGAAGTCATGTTGATGCCGGCCGCGTCGGACCAGCCGATGCCCCGATAAGGCGGCTCCAGGCCTGCCTTGAGAATCCACGCATTCAAGCCCTGCGCCGCGACGTACGACAAGGCCAGAACCCCGACATTGCCCCAGCCGAAAGCCAACGCCCGCTGCACCACCTGAGGGTTGTGCCAGCCATACGCAAACAGCCCCGCAAGGGCGGCGAAGAACAGCGAAGCGCGTAGCCAGGGATGCTTAAACACCCAGGAACCTCGCGAAAGGCCGGGGATCGTTCCACCGCCAATGCGCCCACATCCAGCGCCGGGTCAGCAAGTGCCCGACGGCCGCCAATGAATCGCGCCAGTCGGAGAACAAGGACAGCGGGAAACCTTCGTGAACCCAAGCCACGGAGCCCGGCAACCGCTCCGGCTCGCCCACCGCCTCGCCCGAAAGCCAGCGCCGGTAAAGATTGGCGTAGTCGATGCCCAACAGACGGGCCAGCTCGTGCTGGAGCCAGAACCGAAGGTTCACATCGATGACGAACAAGCGGCCGCTCTCGGAGCAACGGATGAACTCGATCTCGAACATCCCCTGATAGTCCAGCTCGGCCAGCAGCGCAGCGCCGCGCTCCAGCAGCTCGCGATGCAACTCCCCGCGCTCATGGATCACCGAAAGCGTGGAAGTCCCCCCGGGATGCGGATACTCCAGCGCCTTGGCATAGACCACGCTGCCGATCACCGTATCGGTACGCAAGCCGCATAACGACAAATGCCCGCCCAGCGGCGCGCTCAAGCGTTTTTGGACGACGAATTCTTCGCCGGCCCGATACCCCTGCTCGATCTCGCCCGCGCCGGCGCCCTTCTTGCGTATCTCGAAGCCCGTAAACGGATGGCGCGGCTTGACGATCCAATCGCGGCCGGGCTCGCTTCCGGCGTACAGCCGGGTTTCCGGCACATCGGCCGCCAACTGGGCCAAAGCGAGCTTGTCGGCTACGCGCTCGATGGCCGCAATGCCAGCGAAAGGAAACCTCGCGCCGGCCGCCTGCAGCGTCGCGCGATTGCGGGCGATATAGGCATTCCATCGATCGTCGGTGGAGTAGAGCACGCCGCCGCCATCGGCCAGCAGCGAAAGCATCAAGGCGTTGACGGCGTCGTCCGTCGGCTCGGGCCGATGGAAGCGCGCTACCGCGCGGGACACGCTGCAGACGGCGCGCGAGTCCAGATCCACTACGTCGCACCGAAAGCCCTCGCGCTGCAATACCCTGGCGATCCCCAGCCCGTTCGCACGCCCGCCGAGAACGATGTGCTTCATTTCGCCTTGACGATCATCAATATTTCGTTACACAACACTGCGTCGGCGAACCCGGCCATGCGCGAAACGACGCCCACGAGCTTCGGCGCACGCCGCCGTGTCGCGTTCACGAGCATGTTGTCGACGTACTCGATGCGGACCAGGGCGCCATTGTCGGGAACCATGCCGCGCAGCAGTCCCTTCGTGAAACGACGATAGCGGAACAGGGAATTGCCGCGAAGCCGCTTCGCCGCGGAAACGAGCACATCGATGAAATTCCAGCGATTATGGGCGAAAACGAACGCGTAGCCGGAGGTGACCCGAAGCTGCTCCTCGACGATCTTCGCGGATTGACGGTCGTCGAACACCACGATCAAGCCGCTGTGGAAGGTGATTTCGAATGCCGAGTCCCTGAACGGCATGTGGAAGGCATCGGCCACCACGCAAGAAGTGGCCGCGGATGCGGCGCGATCGAACACGCCCCGCTCCTTGTCCAGGCTGCAGCAGAGCGTCTGCGGCAGTTTCTCCGATAGGTAGCGGATGTCCTTGCCGCTGAACGCGCCCATTTCCAGCACCGAGGCAGGCATCAAGTCGATGTCGCGGAGAAATTCCAGCACCCGCTCGGCCCGCTTCGGCCTGGCGCCCCGATACAGTTCGATATTGCTGTCGAACAACGCGTCCCAATGATGAGATTTCATGCCGGTTTCCCCGAGGCATAGCCAATCAAGCCGACGCCGCGTTCGCGCAAGGCCAGCAACGTGGAGCAGAACAGATCGCGGCCGATACCGGCGCAGAACACCGGATGGTCGTAGACCACCGCATGCGCCGCAGGCCCGGACCGCAATTCGGAAACGATGCGCTCGGCCGCGCTCGCGGCGTCCACCCCGCGCACCAGGCAGCTTTCGAAGTACCCCACGCCGCCGGGCTCGCCGGCGAACGCGGTATTGATTTCGCGCAGGATGCCGCCGCTCGCGACCGTGTCGATGGGAATGCCGGGCTCATGGCGATCGTGCAGTTCCTCGAATCCGCACTGCGCCAACACCGCGGGCAGGCCGGAGGGCGAGTTCCAGCCCGGCGAAGAGAACCGGCGCGGGTGTTCCAGACCGACCCGCTCGAACGCCCGCAAGCCCCAGAGGACTTCGTCGCGCAGACGCTCGCCGCTCCAATTCTGCGCTCCCCACTGCCATTCGCCGTGATTGCGTCCGCCATGCAGGCCGAGCACATGACCTTCGCGCCCGGCCCGTTGCAGGATGGCGCCGGCGGTGAGGCCGACTTCGGGATTGAGCAAAGCCGTCCTCAGATAGCCGGACACCCCCATGCGCTGCATCGAGCCCAGTTTGTCCACCCGCTCTTCGCTGACGTTGGCCGGGGACGACGAACGGACCAGCTTGCGCAAATGCAGGCCGCGGGACACCGCGCGCCCCATGTTCACCATGAAGCAGAACTCCGCCTCCAGGCGTTGGGCGAAATCCATCAAGAAGGGCATGCCGCGATGGGCGCACGACCAGGTGTCGACATCGAAGCGAACGGTCAGGCGCATCGACCGGGACGCTCGCTCAGATAGCCGCGCAGTGCGGCTACGATTTCCCGGCTCGGCGACGCGGCTGGCAATGATTTGATCCGTCCGGGCTCGTCGGCGGCACGCTGTGCGAACCGCTTGATCTTGTCCGCGTCGAGGTCGGCCAGCAACACCGAATCCGACAAACCGTCCGGCCGCTCGGTCGCTTGGCGCAGCAATACGCAGGGGATGCCCAACATCGCGCATTCCTCCTGGTTGCTGCCGCCGTCGGTGGCCACCATGCGGGCGCCGCGAATCAGCCGGCCGAACGACAGGAAGTCCATCCGGTCGACCAGCGTCACCCCCGACCACTGTCCGATTTGGCTCAGCAAACCCAGTTTCTCAAGGCGCCGCCGGGTCACTGGATGCAGCACGAAGCGCACCGGCATGACGTCCCGTGCCAGGGCCTGCAGGACGCCGAGCGCGCGATCGAGCCGGTCGCGATTGAACAGGTTTTCCTGGCGGTGCATCGAGAACACCGCATAAGGCGCCTCTTCGGTCGGGGGTCCGGCGTCGGCTTCGGCGGCCACCGCCAGTCGCATCGCATCGACCAAGGTGTTGCCCTGAGTCATGAGCTTCTCGCCGCGGACCCGATCCAGGTTCGCCATGGCCACCGGATCCGGGCACAGGTGCAGGGTCGCGACCTTGGACACCGCGACCCGGATCAGTTCTTCCGGAAAAGGATGGAAGATGTCGAACGAACGCAGACCGGCCTCGACGTGCGCGACCGGCAGCGAAAACCGCCGGCCGATCATCGCCCCCAGCAGGGTGGAAGCCGTGTCGCCGTGGACCACGACCGCGCTGGTCCGGCTCCAGATGCGGCGCAGTTCCGGGGAGCCGGCGCGGCGCCAGGCCTTGACCGCCCACGCCAGCAGGGACAACCGGTCCTTGGCCTCTTCGCCCGGCACCAGCACCAGGTCGGGGTCGGGCAGGCCGAAATTGCGCTGCAGCTCGTCGAAGGTTTCGCGGTGCTGGCCGGTCAGGATCAGCGCATAGTCGACCCCTTGCCCGATGGTCTCGCGGATCACCGGAGCCATCTTGATGTACTGCGCCTTGGTCCCTACGAGGTAAACCAGCACCGGATACTCCGCCCTTAGTCCTTGCGGTAGGTCAGGCTGGTGATCTGCTCGGACACCAGCCCGATCAGGAACACGATCACCGCCGCGCTGAGCAGCAATGCCGACATGTTCGTGAAGCGGCCGTGCATGGCGTAGGTCCAGGCGTAGTGCCCCAGCCCGAGCAGGGTGAAGGCGACGGCAGTCGGGGCGAACAGTTTCAGCGGCGAGTACAAGGTCGCGATCTTGAAGATGATCAACAAGAAGCGGACGCCGTCGCGCAGCGGCCGGATATGGCTCTGGGTGCCGACCCGGCGCGCGACGTCGATCGGCACGTAGGTCACCGGATAGGCGCTGCGGAAGAAGGCCATCGTGCTGGTGGTCGGGTAGCTGAAGCCGTTCGGCAACAGGTGCAGGAACTCGCGGAACTTGCCCGCGCGGACCGCCCGGAAGCCCGAGGTCAGATCCTGGACCGAGTGCCCGGTCATCCAACTGGCGAGGCGGTTATAGAACGCGTTCGCCGCCCCCCGCCCTACGCTGGCCTGACCGGAAGCGTTGCGAGCGCCCACCGCCATGTCGTAGCCGGCCTCCAGACGTTCCAGCAGCAGCGGAATATGGGCGGGGTCGTGCTGCCCGTCGGCGTCCATGAACACGATGACGTCGCCACGGGCTTCGCGGGCGCCGCGCTTGATCGCCGCCCCGTTGCCCATCGAATAGGGCGAAGACAGGACCCGGGCCCCGAACCCGGCCGCCACCGCGGCGGTGTCGTCGGTCGAGCCGTCGTCGACCACGATGATCTCGGCCCCAGGCAGGACCTGGCGCAACATCGGCAGGGTACGGCCCAGCCCCTCCGACTCGTTCTTGGCCGGCAATACTACGGATACGTGCATGTCACCTCCCCAGGGCGCAGGATAGCCGGTGTGCGCTGGGGCTCAAACCACCCGGCTCCAGAATAGCGACACAGGTCAGCTCGCCATCCGCTGAGATTCAGGTAAAGTCAGGGTGGGGAAAACTGAGGGCTGCAATGTCCATCGCAACTGCCAATCTGGTGGGAATCACCGGCATTGCCCGGCGCTTGGTCATGGACGGCGCCCTGGACGAGGTCAAGGCGCGCGAGGCCATGACCGCGGCCAGCGCCGACCGCAAACCGATCGCCACGTATCTGGCCGAGCAACGCCTGGTCACGTCGGGGCAACTGGCGGCCGCCAACTCGATCGAGTTCGGCGTGCCCCTGTTCGACCCTTCGGCCATGGACCCGAGCCAGTCGGCCGTGCGCGCGATCAGCGAAGAACTGATCCGCAAGCACAACGCCCTGCCGCTGTTCAAGCGCGGCAACAAGCTGTTCATCGGCCTGGCCGATCCGACCAACACCGGCGCCCTGGACGAGATCAAGTTCCAGACCAACGCCGCGGTCGAGGCCATCCTGGTCGACGAGGAGCTGATCCGCCGCACCCTGGACCGCTGGCTGGAGAGTTCCGACAACCTCGCCACCACGGTCGGCGACGGCGAGGGCCTGGAAACCCTCGAAATCGGCAAGGACGAAGACATCGCCAACGTCGGCGACAGCGGCATCGACGCCAAGGGCGACGACACCCCGGTGGTGAAGTTCGTCAACAAGGTGCTGGTCGACGCGATCCGCCGGGGCGCCTCGGACATCCACTTCGAGCCTTACGAGACCGAGTACCGGGTGCGCCTGCGCATCGACGGCCTGCTCAAGCAGGTCGCCAAGGTGCCGAACAAGCTGCACGCGCGCATCGCCGCGCGCCTGAAGGTCATGGCCCAGCTCGACATCGCCGAGAAGCGGGTGCCGCAGGACGGGCGCATCAAGCTCAACCTGTCCAAGACCAAGCAGATCGACTTCCGCATGAGCACCTTGCCGACCTTGTTCGGCGAGAAGATCGTGCTGCGTATCCTCGACGGCAGCGCGGCCCGCCTGGGCATCGAGAAGCTCGGCTACGAGGACGATCAGAAGGAATTGTTCGTCGGCGCGGTGGTCAAGCCCTACGGCATGGTCCTGGTGACCGGCCCCACCGGCTCGGGCAAGACGGTGTCGCTGTACACCGCGCTCAACATCCTCAACGACGAGCAACGCAACATCTCCACGGTCGAGGACCCGGTCGAAATCCGCGTGCCGGGCATCAACCAGGTGCAGATGAACGTCAAGCGCGGCATGACCTTCGCCGCGGCCCTGCGCAGCTTCCTGCGCCAGGACCCGGACGTGATCATGGTCGGCGAAATCCGCGACCTGGAAACCGCCGAGATCGCCATCAAGGCCGCCCAGACCGGCCACATGGTGCTGTCGACCCTGCACACCAACGACGCCCCGCAGACCATCGCCCGACTGATGAACATGGGCGTGGCGCCGTACAACATCACTTCCTCGGTCACTCTGGTGATCGCCCAGCGCCTCGCCCGCCGTCTGCACGACTGCAAGCGCGAGGTGCACCTGCCGGAACACGCGCTGCTCGCCGAAGGCTTCAGCCACGAAGAGATCGCTTCCGGCTTCAAGCTGTACGAGCCGGCGGGATGCCCGGACTGCACCGAAGGCTACAAAGGACGTACCGGCATCTACCAGGTCATGCCGATGACCGAAGAAATCCAGGCGATCGTACTCGAGGGCGGCAATGCGATGCAGATCGCCGAAGCCGCCCAGCGCTCGGGCGTGCGCGACCTGCGTCGCTCGGCACTGATCAAGGTGATGAACGGCGTCACCAGCCTGGCCGAAATCAACCGCGTAACCAAGGACTAAGCCATGTCCGCGACCCGATCCGCCACTCGCGCCGCCACCAAACAACCGCAGCCCCAGATACGCCGCGCCAACCCGTTGGACGTGTTCGTCTGGGAAGGCACCGACAAGCGCGGCATCAAGATGAAGGGCGAACAGGCGGCCAAGAACGCCAACCTGCTGCGCGCCGAGCTGCGCCGCCAGGGCATCACCCCGACCGTGGTCAAACCCAAGGGCAAGCCGCTGTTCGGCGCCGCCGGCAAGCGCATCGCCCCGGGCGACATCGCCATCTTCAGCCGCCAGATCGCGACCATGATGAAGTCCGGCGTGCCGATCGTCGGCGCGCTGGAGATCATCGGCGAGGGCCATAAGAATCCGCGCATGAAGAAATTGCTCAACGCGGTACGCGGCGACCTGGAAAGCGGCCTGTCGCTGTACGAGGCCATGTCCAAGCACCCGGTCCAGTTCGACGAGCTGTACCGCAACCTGGTCAAGGCCGGCGAATCGGCCGGCGTGCTGGAAACCGTGCTCGACACGGTCGCGACCTACAAGGAAAACATCGAAACCCTCAAGGGCAAGATCAAGAAGGCCCTGTTCTACCCCGCCACCGTGGTCGCGGTCGCGATCTTGGTCAGCGCGATCCTGCTGATCTTCGTGGTGCCGCAGTTCCAGGCCACCTTCAAGAGCTTCGGCGCCGATTTGCCGGCCTTCACCCTGATGGTGATCGGCATGAGCGATTTCATGATCGCCTGGTGGTGGGCGGTGCTGCTGGGAGTGATCGGCGCCGCCGTCGCCTTCATCATGGCCAAGAACCGCTCGCCGGCCTTCGCCCATTTCCTCGACCGGGCCATGCTCAAGATTCCGGTGGTCGGGCAGATCCTGCACAACGCGGCGATCGCCCGCTTCGCCCGCACCCTGGCGGTGACCTTCCGTGCCGGCGTGCCCTTGGTCGAAGCCCTGGACACGGTCGCCGGCGCCACCGGCAACGTGGTCTACGAGAAGGCCGTCTACCGCATCCGCGACGACGTCTCGGTCGGCTACCAGGTCAACATGGCGATGAAGCAGGTCAACCTGTTCCCGCACATGGTGATCCAGATGACCGCGATCGGCGAAGAGGCCGGCGCGCTCGACACCATGCTGGTCAAGGTCGCCGAGTTCTACGAGCAGGAGGTCAACAACGCCGTCGACGCCCTGTCCAGCCTGCTCGAGCCCCTGATCATGATCATTCTGGGCGTGATCGTCGGCGGCATGGTCGTGGCCATGTACCTGCCGATCTTCAAGCTTGCTGCGACGATCTGACCGGCGAAGTATCCTGACCGCATGGCATTTCTAGATCAGAACCCCGGCCTCGGGTATCCGCTCGTGGCCGGTTTCGGGCTGCTGCTGGGCAGCTTCTACAACGTGGTGATCCTGCGCCTGCCCAAGCGGCTGGAGTGGGAATGGAAGAAGGACGCACGAGAGGCGCTGGAGCAGCCCGAGGTCTACGACCCGCCGCCGCCCGGCATCGTGGTCGAGCGCTCGCATTGCCCGCATTGCAAGCACCAGTTGTCTTGGTACGAGAACATCCCGGTGTTCAGCTACCTGGCGCTGCGCGGGCGCTGTCGCCACTGCAAGACCCCGATCTCGATGCAGTACCCGGCGGTCGAGCTGATCACCATGCTGCTGATGCTGGCCTGCGTGGCGCGTTTCGGCTTCGGCTGGCAGGGCTTCGGGGCGATGGTCTTCACCAGCTTCCTGATCATCCTGTCCGGCATCGACCTGCGCACCCAGTACCTGCCGGACAACCTGACCCTGCCGCTGATGTGGCTGGGCATCATCGCCGCCAGCGACAACCTGTACTTCCCAGTCAAGCCGGCCGTGCTCGGCGCCATCGCCGGCTACCTCAGCCTGTGGCTGGTCAATTGGATCTACAAGCAGTACCAGGTCGTGGTGAAGCGGGTCAAAGACCCGCGCGAAGGCATGGGCGGCGGCGACTTCAAGCTGCTCGCCGCGATCGGCGCCTGGGTCGGGCTAAAGGGCGTGCTGCCGACCATCCTGATGTCGTCCCTGGTCGGCGCCGTGATCGGCTCGATCTGGCTGGCGACGAGGGGGCGCGACATGGGCGTGCCGATCCCGTTCGGCCCCTACCTGGCCATCGCCGGTGCGATCGTGTTCTTCTCCGGCGACGCCCTGCTCCAAGCCTATCTGCGCTTCGCCGGCCTGGCCTGAGCCGATGGCCGGGTTCTGCGTCGGCATTACCGGCGGGGTGGCCTCGGGCAAGAGCGAGGTCACCCGGCGGTTCGAGGCGCTCGGCATCGCGGTCGCCGACGCCGACGTGTCCGCACGCGCCGCAGTCGCGGCCGGCAGCACCGGCCTAGCCGAAATAGTCTCGGCTTTCGGCGCCCAGGTGCTGGATCGCGACGGCGGTCTGGACCGCGCCGCGATGCGCCAACGCGTGTTCGGCGACGATCACGCGCGCAAGCGGCTGGAAGCCATCGTCCACCCGCTCGTGCGCGAAATGCTGCAACGGCAATGCCGGCTGGCGCCCGGCCCTTACGCGGTGGCGGCGATTCCGCTACTGGCCGAAGGCGGCGGACGCGAGGCCTATCCCTGGCTGCAGCGCATCCTGGTCGTGGACGTGCCGGTGGCGGTGCAACAGGCCCGGGTCATGCAGCGCGACCGCATCGACGCCGAACTGGCCCAACGCATGATCGCCGCCCAGGCCACGCGCGAGGCGCGGCTGGCGATCGCCGACGACGTGATCGTCAACGACGGCCCGTTGGATGACTTGCAGACCCAGGTAGCGGCGCTGGACCGACGCTACCGCGCCCTCGCCGCCGACGCCTGACCGCCGCCCTCGTGGCGCGGCTTTCTTGCCGTTGCCGCTGCAATTGCAATTGCAATTGCCGTAACAGCTTGGCGTCGCATCGACCTGGCGAGAATGCCCTGAAGCCCCGGAGGGCGGCCCACAGGGAGGCGAGCCGTGCGCAGCCAGGCCGAGGATGGCCGGTGCGGAACAGCCCTGCGCACGCTACGTCCCATAGCGGCTTTTGATCCGAAACCGCCATGGCGTTTTCTTTGATTACTTTTGAGCGAAGGAAATCCAGTAGGGCTTTGTCGCTTTGGACAAAGAAAGTGACTCGGCCGCTTGCGGACGGAAGCTTTGCTTTGAAGCTTTTGTCCATAGAAGCCGGCGCTACGGTTTCGTAGCTTCGATCAATAGCGAAGGCGTTGATTTCTCTGCGCGTCCCGTGGTCGCGGCTTACGCCACTCCTACTCCCGCGACAGTTTCGGGCTTCGATCTATGACGTCGGCGTTGGGATTTCTACGGGCCTGTGGTCGCGACTTACGTCGCTCCTACAAGTGGGCACCAGGCGAAAAGATGGCGGGACTGAAGGGCCGCAGGAGCGGCTCATGCTGCTGCCGCATCGGCAAACACTCGCCCGAAACGGCACCTCGAGACGAGGCCTCGAAGACGAGGCCTCAAACCGGCCATAAAGACCGGATCGCGGCGATGCCCTGGGCGCCATGGCGGCGCGCTTGGGCCAGATCGTGCGCGGCCAGTCCGCCGATCGCATAGATCGGCAAAGACACCGACTCGCGCAGGCGCGCGAACGCCTCCCAGCCCATGCCCAACCGGCCCGGATGACTCGGGGTCGACTGGACCGAACCGAGCACGGCGAAATCGCACTCCAGGGACTGGGCCGCACGCAACTCGTCGGCGTCGTGACAGGAAGCCGCCAGGGGCAGACCGGCCGCGAGCGGGCGGCGCTCGAATTCGCGCAACTGCGCTGCGCGCAGGTGCAGCCCCGCACCGAGCGCGGCCGCCAGCGCGGCGTCGCCGTTGATCAACACCTCGGCCTTGGCCGCGCGGCAGCGTTGCACCGCCGAGGCCGCCAAGCGCCGCCAGCGCGCCTCGTCGAGTTCGGGCGCGCGCAGCTGCACGCGCTGTACGCCGCTCGCCAAAGCGCGGCTCAGCGCCTCCAGCCAGGCATCATCGTCCGCGCCCGGCGTCGGCGTGACCAGATACAACGGCGCCTGCTGCAACGCCGCCACCACCGGCCGGTCGGCCGGGGGCATGGCATAGCTGGCCAGCTTGTGCGGCGGCGCCCAGACCAGGGCCTGGCCCTCGCGCCCGCGCGCGCTGCCGCGCCAGGCGCGGATCTCGCGCACGTCCAGCACCAGCCGCTTGTCGGGATAGGCTTGCGGCACCCGGATCAGCTCGGCGCCGGGTTCGACCTCGATGCCGAGTTCTTCGTGCAGTTCGCGGATCAGGGCCGCTTCCGGCGTCTCGCCGGGCTCGCGCTTGCCGCCGGGGAATTCCCACAGCCCGGCCAGATCGCGGCCCTCGGTGCGGCGGGTCAGCAGCACCCGCCCGCGCGCGTCGCGGATCACCCCGGCGACGACGTCCACGAGTCGGGATTGGGGATTGGGGATTGGGGATTGGGAAGCGACGGCGCTGGCGGCGGCCGCCGCGTCGCTCGAAGTCGGTTCGGTCTTGCTGTTGCCAATCCCGAATCCCGAATCCCGAATCCCCGCTTCCTCAGGCCAACTGCCCATGGCAGTGCTTGTACTTCTTGCCGCTGCCGCAGGGGCAAGGGTCGTTGCGGCCGATGTTGGCGAAGGCCTCTTCGGAGACCTGCGCGGCCTCTTCGTCGGCGCCGAAGCCGCCGGCGGAGGCGTGCTGGAACTGCATCTGCCGCGCCTGCGCCTCGGCCTGGGCGCGCTCGGCAGCCTCCAGCTCGGCGATTTCCTGCTCGCTCTGGATGCGCACGCGGGCCAGGATGGTCACCACCTCGCGCTTGACCTTGTCGAGCATCTCCGAGAACAGCTCGAAAGCTTCCTTCTTGTATTCCTGCTTGGGCTGCTTCTGCGCGTAGCCGCGCAGGTGGATGCCCTGGCGCAGGTAGTCCATGCGCGCCAGATGCTCCTTCCAGTTCTGGTCGAGCACGTTGAGCATGATGTGCTTTTCCAGCATGCGCATGGTCTCGCTGCCGAGCTGCTGCTCGCGCGAGGAGAAATGCGCGGCGACCGCGTCCTGGACCTGCTGGGCAACGGTCTCGGCGTCCAGTTCCTCGGCCTTGCGCGCGGTCTCGACCAACGGCACGTGCACGTTGAGTTCCTGCGCCAGCGTCGCCTCTAGGCCCGGCAGATCCCACTGGTCGTCGACCGAGTTGGCCGGCACATGGCGCTGGACCAGGTCGGCGACCACATCAAAGCGGATGCCGTCGACGTTGTCCTGCACGCTCTCGGCTTCCAGCAGCTCGTCGCGCTGGCCGTAGATGACCTTGCGCTGGTCGTTGTTGACGTCGTCGAAGTCGAGCAGGTTCTTGCGGATGTCGAAGTTGTGCGCTTCGACCTTGCGCTGCGCGTTGGCGATCTGCTTGGTCACCAGCGGGCTTTCGATGATGTCGTCTTCCTTCAGGCCCATCCGCGCCATCACCTTCTGCACCCAATCGGCGGCGAAGATGCGCATCAGGTTGTCTTCGAGCGACAGGTAGAAACGCGACGAGCCCGGGTCGCCCTGGCGGCCGGCGCGGCCGCGCAGCTGGTTGTCGATGCGGCGCGATTCGTGGCGCTCGGTGCCGATGATGTGCAGGCCGCCGGCGGCCTTGACCTGCTCGTGGCGCTCCTGCCAGGCCGCCTTGAGCCGCTGGTGGGTGACTTCGTCGACCGGCTGGCCGCCGTTTTGCGCCGCCAGTTCGGCCAGTTCGGCTTCCAGCGAACCGCCGAGCACGATGTCGGTGCCGCGGCCGGCCATGTTGGTGGCGATGGTGATCGCGCCCGGCCGGCCGGCCTGGGCGACGATGTTGGCCTCGCGCTCGTGCTGCTTGGCGTTGAGCACTTCATGCTTCACGCCCGCTTCGGTCAGCTGCTGGCTGAGCATTTCCGAGACCTCGATCGAGGTCGTGCCGACCAGCACCGGCTGGCCGCGCTCGTGCGCCGCCTTGATCTCGTTGAGCACCGCCCGGTACTTGCCGTTGCGGTTGAGGAACACCTGGTCGGAATGGTCCTTGCGCTGCGCCGGACGATGGGTCGGGATCACGATCACTTCCAGGCCGTAGATGCTCTGGAACTCGTAAGCCTCGGTGTCCGCCGTACCGGTCATGCCGGCCAGCTTCTTGTACATGCGGAACAGGTTCTGGAAGGTGATCGAGGCCAGCGTCTGGTTCTCGCGCTGGACCGGCACGCCTTCCTTCGCTTCCACCGCCTGATGCAGCCCGTCCGACCAGCGCCGGCCCGGCAGGGTGCGGCCGGTGAACTCGTCGACGATCACCACCTCGCCGTCGCGGACGATGTAGTCCACGTCGCGCTGGTAGATCGCGTGCGCGCGCAGCGCGGCGTTGAGGTGATGGACCACGCTGATGTTCTGGCCGGCGTACAGCGAGTCCTCGTCGCCGAGGATGCCGGCCTTGCGCAGCAGGTCTTCGGCGTGTTCCTGGCCGGCTTCGGACAGGTGCACCTGCTTGCCCTTCTCGTCCACCCAGTAGTCGCCCTCGCCGTCCTCGGCGGTCTGCCGGGTCAGCGACGGGACGATGCGGTTGACCTTGATGTACAGCTCCGGCGACTCGTCGGCGGGGCCGGAGATGATCAGCGGGGTACGCGCCTCGTCGATCAGGATCGAGTCGACTTCGTCGACGATCGCGTAATGCAGGCCGCGCTGGAATCGGTCGTCCTTCGACAGCGCCATGTTGTCGCGCAGGTAGTCGAAGCCGAATTCGTTGTTGGTGCCGTAGGTGATATCCGCGGCGTAGGCGGCGTGCTTGTCGCTGTGCGGCATGCCCGGGTAGACCACGCCCACGCTCAGGCCGAGCCAGTTGTACAGCTTGCCCATCCAGGCCGAGTCGCGCCGCGCCAGGTAATCGTTGACCGTGACCACGTGGGTGCCCTTGCCTTCCAGGGCGTTGAGGTACACCGGCAGGGTGCCGACCAGGGTCTTGCCCTCGCCGGTGCGCATTTCGGCGATCTTGCCCAGGTGCAGGACCATGCCGCCGATCAGCTGCACGTCGTAGTGGCGCATGCCGAGCACGCGCTTGGACGCTTCGCGGCAGACCGCGAACGCCTCGGGCAGCAGCTTGTCCAGCGATTCGCCGTCGGCGATGCGCTTCTGGAATTCCGGCGTCTTGGCCTGCAACTGGGCGTCGGAGAGCTTTTCCATCTCCGCTTCGAGCGCGTTGATCTTGACGACGGAGCGTTGCAGTTGGCGCAGCAGGCGGTCGTTGCGGCTGCCGAAAACGCGGGTAAGCAAGCTGTTGAGCATGAACGGGTCCGTGTAAAGCGAACGGGGTTGCGCAAGCGGGACGATCTAAGAGCGCGCCGCCGGCGGCAAGTTCCCCAGGAATCCAGAGCGACCGGCTCTCCCGGGCGTTCGGCTGTCGCCGAAACGCAATCGGGGGCGCCGTGCGCCCCCGATCGGATCGAGCCTGGTCTTTGGCCACACCCATTCTAGCGTGGGGGGCGACCTGAACGGTATCAAGGGGGTTGGATGCCGCTGAATCGCGGAACTTTGCCGAATGCCGCGGTTCGGGATGGGGTCGCTGAATTGGGGCGAAGGGGGGTGGCTATCGCTTCAACCGCTGCTTGCGGCTTGGCGGGGGCGGTGGGGACGTGGACCGACGGGACCTTACGCGAGCTTGGGCGCGGCGGGCGTTCGTCGAGGGCGCGAGCCAAGGGCTTCCCAGCTTGCGGACGAAGCCTCGGGCGGTGACGTGCGGTCGGCAGGTTGCGCGTCCGGCCCACCGTAGCACGGTGGGCGTTCGGCAAGCGCGCGAGCCAGTGGCTCGCAAGCGGCCTCGTCTCACCCAGCCCGCCGCAGCGCGGCGGGCGTTCGGCAAGGGCGCGAGCCAGTGGCTCGCTAACGCCCTTGCCTCACCCCTTAATCTTCAGCGTGGCCTGAAGCGGGGACTGCTGGCTGAGGAACTGCTTCGGGTTCACCACCCGGCCGTTCTCCCACACTTCGAAGTGCACGTGGGCGCCGGTGGAGCGGCCGCTGGAACCGGCCTTGGCCACTTCCTGGCCGGCGCGGACCAGCTCGCCGACCTTGAGCAGCAGGCGCGAGTTGTGCGCGTAGCGGGTCGTGTAGCCGTTGCCGTGATCGATCTCGACCACGTTGCCGTAGCCCGAGCGCACGCCGGAGTAGCTGATCACGCCGTCGGCCACGGCCAGCACCGGATCGCCGACGTCGGCTTCGAAGTCGATGCCCTTGTGGAACGCGGCGCCGCCGTTGAACGGGTCGGCGCGGCCGCCGAAGCCGGAGGTGATGTAGCTGTTGGCGATCGGCGCGCGCGAAGGCACGGCGTTCATGTCCAGCTGGCGATTGAACAGCAGCGACTCCAGCACCGACAGCTGTTCGCCGGAGGCCTTGAACTGCTGCTGCAACAGGTCCATGCCGGCATCGAGCTCGGGCTTGGCCATGTCGCGCACCGGACCGGCGCCGCCGACGCCGACCGGCTTCTCGAAGTCGAATTCGCCGTCCTGCAGCTGACCGATGCGGGTCAGGCGCTCGCCGAGCGCGTTGAGGCGATTGGCCTCGGCCTGCAGTTCGCCCATGCGCGCAGCCAGGGCGTTGATCTCGCGTTGCGCGTCGCGGCGGGTGGCCGCGATTTCCGCCTGCTGCTGCGACAATTGCGCGCGTAGCATGCGGTTGTCGGCGATGCCGGCGCCGGCGCCGATGCTCAGACCGGTGCCGAGCAGCAGGGCCATGGCGAGCGCCGGTCGGCGGGCGCCGAGGCGGCCGGCGTGCTGGAACCAATCGCCCAGCCGGGCTCGCGTGTTGTCTACGATGGATTGATAGGTCATGTGTCCGATGTCTGATTCCAAGCCCAAGCGGCCGACCCGCGGTCCTTCGAACGCCCGCATCGCTTTGGATGCGCTGCTCGAAGACCCGGCCGGCAACCCGATCCGCCGAGCGCTGTGGCTCGACGAACTGGACCGTCGGTTACGCCCCTACCTGCCGCCTTCGCTCGCCGCGCATGCGCGGCTGGCCAACGTCGAACGCAGCAGGCTCGTATACGTCGTCGATGCTCCGGTGTGGCGCGCCAAACTGCGGCTCGCGGCTCCGGAACTGCTCGACGCAGCCCGATCCATCGGACTGGAGGTGGCCGAATTCGTCGTCAAGACGACGATCCCGCCGCCGGCGGCAGCGCCGGTGCGGAAGGCCAAACCCATGTCGGCCACGACGCAGAAAGCGTTGCAGGCCGCGCTGGCCTCGCTGAAGAAGCCCGATCCGTCGGGTTCCAGCGATGCCGGCTGACATTCGGACGGGCCGCGTACCGGCGCGGCCGGCGGGGGTTCCGAATGCCGGGTCGGGGCATCCTACTGACCCCAATCCACAGGAATGTTAAAGGGAAGGAAGCATTCCGGAAAAGTTTCGTTAGAAATTAGTTAAGCCGTCACGTACCGTTCACGACTGTGATCGGGTTAACGTTCCTGACTTTTTCGGCCCGCGATCGAATCGCGGGCGCGACGCGCGTCGCAGCCCCGAGGCGGGGCCGGCGGCAGAGAGAGACTCAGGCGAAGGCCGGTTCGGGCGCGCCGTAGGCGACCGGGGTCGGTTCCGAGCCGGTGTAGCTGACCAGATCCCAGGCCGAGCGTTCGGCCAGCAGGGCGCGGACCAGCTTGTTGTTGAGGGCGTGGCCGGACTTGTAGCCCTCGTAGGCGCCGACGATGGCATGGCCGGCCAGGTACAGGTCGCCGACCGCATCGAGGATCTTGTGGCGCACGAACTCGTCGGCGTAGCGCAGGCCGTCGTCGTTGAGCACGCGGAACTCGTCGAGCACGATGGCGTTGTCCATCGAACCGCCCAGGCCGAGGTTGCGCTCGCGCATGTACTCCAGATCGCGCATGAAGCCGAACGTGCGGGCGCGGCTGACCTCACGGATGTAGTTCTCGGTCGAGAACTCGACTTCGGCGCGCGACTGCGAGGCCGGGATCGCCGGGTGATCGAACACCACAGTGAAACCGAGGCGAAAGCCCTCGAAAGGCTCGAAACGGGCGATCTTGTCGCCGTCGCGGACCTCGACCGCATGCTTGATGCGGATGAAACGCTTGGGCGCGTCCTGCTCGGCGATGCCGGCGGACTGCAGCAGGAACACGAACGGGCCGGCCGAGCCGTCCATGATCGGTACTTCCGGTGCGGACAGCTCGATGCAGCAGTTGTCGATGCCCAACCCGGCCATCGCCGAAAGCAGGTGCTCGACGGTCATGACCTTGCCGGTGCCGTAGGTCAGGCCGGTGCACAGCGTGGTCTCGGTGACCAAGTCGGCGCGCGCCGGCATCTCGACCGCAGGGTCGAGGTCGACGCGGCGGAACACGATGCCGGTGTCCACCGGGGCCGGACGCAGGGTGAGAAACACTTTCTCGCCGCTGTGCAGGCCCACGCCGGTGGCGCGGATCACGTTCTTGAGGGTACGTTGGCGCAGCATGGTCGTGGGGACTTCCGCGATGAGGGGCAGCCGACGCCCGGCGGGGGCGCGACGGCCCGAAAGGGCGACGAACCAGATGGGGGCGTCACGAAACCGCGCAAGATTAGCACGCGGGTCCCTGAACCTGAACGAAAAAGACACACTGTCCTGCCCTTGTCAACAGCGGCGGACAAACTGACCGGTCGGCCCGCCCTGGGCGGGCCGACCGGTCCAAAAGCCCCGGCGCCTGAGCGTCGGGGCAAGGTGCCCTAGGGCCGGGGACGAGTCCGGCCGGGGTGTGTCGGAGCAGAAACCGGCGGCTGGCAGGCGCAGCCCGCGAAACGGGTCCGCGTCCCAACGCCTGCCTATCCGCCGACGCCCGGCTTTCAGTCCGCCTGCCGGCGCAGGAACGCCGGGATGTCCAGGTAGCTGTTGTCGCTGCCGAAGTCGGCCACCGCCGGACCGGTCGGCTCCTGGCGGGCGCTGCCGCGCAGGCTGCCGCCGAAGCTCGGCATCGGCGCATGGCCGACATCGTCCATGCCGAACTCGGCCTGGCCGGTGGTGGCGTTGCGCACCAGCTGGATCGGCGCGCGCTGCGCTTCGCGCTCGTAGCCGTGGTTGTGGCCGTGGCCGCGCACCGACTGCTTGGCGGCGACGCGGTTGAGGCCGGTGGCGACCACGGTGACCTTGACCTCGTCCTGCATGTCCGGGTCGAGCACGGTGCCGATGACCACGGTCGCGTCTTCGGAGGCGAAGTTCTCGATCGTGCGGCCGACTTCGTCGAACTCGGCCATGGTGAAGTCCGGGCCGGCGGTGATGTTGACCAGGATGCCGTTGGCGCCGGCCAGGTTGACGTCGTCCAGCAGCGGATTCTGGATCGCCGCTTCGGCCGCCGCCTGGGCGCGATCGTCGCCGCGCGCGGCGCCGGTGCCCATCATCGCCAGACCCATCTCGCTCATCACGGTGCGCACGTCGGCGAAGTCGACGTTGATCAGGCCCGGGCGCACGATCAGGTCGGCGATGCCCTGGACCGCGCCGAGCAGCACGTCGTTGGCGGCGCGGAAGGCCTGGATCATGGTCGCGTTGCGGCCGAGCACGGTGATCAGCTTCTCGTTCGGGATCGTGATCAGCGAGTCGCAGTGGTGCGACAGCTCCTCGATGCCCTTGAGCGCCACCTGCATGCGGCGGCGGCCCTCGAACGGGAACGGCTTGGTGACCACGGCGACGGTCAGGATGCCCATCTCCTTGGCCAACTGCGCCACCACCGGCGCGGCGCCGGTACCGGTGCCGCCGCCCATGCCGGCGGTGATGAACACCATGTCGGCGCCGGTCAGCGCGTCCATGATGCGTTCGCGGTCTTCCAGCGCGGCCTGACGGCCGACCTCCGGATTGGCGCCCGCGCCCAGGCCCTTGGTGACGTTGCTGCCCAGCTGCAGCTGCAGCTTGGCGCCGCAGTTCTTGATCGCCTGCGCGTCGGTGTTGGCGGTGATGAATTCCACGCCGTCGACGTTGCCGCTGACCATGTGCGCCACGGCGTTGCCGCCGCCGCCGCCCACGCCGACCACCTTGATGACCGCGTTCGGGGCCATTTTTTCAACCAGTTCGAAATGTGCCATGTCCTCGTCCTCTGTGAGCCGGAATTCGGGATTGGGGAGTCGGGATTCGCACAGCGCGATCCGATCCGACATCACCTTTCCGGCGTTTATGGTTTTTATGTTGAACAGCTAAAACGACTTACGACTTCGCTGCGACTTCCTTGCCTCATGCCGGGATTCGGGATTGGGGAGTCGGGATTCGCGCCCTGCCCCGCCGCCTCGTCTCGGTTTTCCACTTCAGGTTGAACCGCTACGGCTGACGTCTCGTCACGTCCGCCGCCCCTGTTCCGCTTTGTCCTGCCTTGCCCTTGCTCCAAACCAATCCCGAATCCCTAATCCCGAATCCCGGCGCTCAGAACTCGCCGCGATACCAATTCTTGATCCGGTTGAAGAAACTGCCGGCGCGACCGGTGGAGATCACCGGACGGCGCGGGTTCTCGATCTGGCTGCCCATCAGCAGCAGGCCGACGCCGGTGGCGTGGACCGGGTTGCCGACCACTTCGCCCAGGCCGGTGACGTGCTGGGGAATGCCCACCCGCACCGGCATCTGCAGCATTTCCTCGGCCAGTTCGACCACGCCTTCCATCTTGGCCGCGCCGCCGGTCAGGACCATGCCGGCGCGGACGTGATGCTCGAAGCCCGAGCGGCGCAGCTCGGCCTGGATCATTTCGAAGATTTCCTCGTAGCGCGCCTGCACCGCCTGCGCCAACGAGTGGCGCGGCATGCGCCGCGGCGGGCGGTCGCCGACGCTGGGCACCTGGATCGACTCCTCGGCGGTGGCCATCTGCGCCAGCGCACAGGCGTAGCGCACCTTGATCTGCTCCGCTTCCGGGGTCGGCGTGCGCAGCATGTGGGCGATGTCCTCGGTGACCTTGTCGCCGGCGATCGGCAGGCTGGCGCTGTGCGCGATCGCGCCCTGCACGAACACCGAGATGTCGGTGGTGCCGGCGCCGATGTCGACCAGCACCACGCCGAGCTCGCGCTCGTCGCTGGTCAGCACCGCGTTGCTGGACGCCAGCACGCCCAGGATCAGGTCGTCGACCTGCAGGCCGCAGCGCTGCACGCACTTGCTGATGTTGGCCGCGGCCGACTGCGCGCACACCACCAGGTGCGCGTGCACCTCCAGGCGCACGCCGGTCATGCCGACCGGGTTGCGGATGCCTTCCTGCGAGTCGTCGAGCACGTAGTCGCGCGGGATCGCATGCAGGATCTTCTGGTCGGCCGGAATCGCCACGGCCTTGGCCGCTTCCAGCACCCGATCCAGGTCGCCGTAGGTGACTTCGCCGTCGCGGATCGGGGCGATGCCCTGCGAGTTGCGGCACTGGATGTGGTTGCCGGAGATCGAGGCGTAGACCGAGCGGATCTCGCAGCCGGCCATCAGCTCGGCCTCCTCGATCGCGCGCTGGATCGACTGCACGGTCGATTCGATGTCGACGACCACGCCGCGCTTGAGCCCGCGCGATTCGTGCGAGCCGATGCCGATCACTTCGATCGGGTTGCCGGGGGAATACTCGCCGACCAGCGCCACCACCTTGGAGGTGCCGATGTCGAGGCCCACGATCAGCGACTTGTCGCCTTTGCGATTCATGACTGTCCTTGCTGCTGTTGCGGTGCCGCCGCGGCCGCCTGCACCGGCGCCCACGACAGCGAAAAACCGTTGGTGTAGCGAAGATCGGCGCGCGCCAACACCTGCGCGCGCTGGGTCAGCAGCTGCGGCAGCAGGCGCACGAAGCGGCTCAGCCGCGCGCGCGCCTCGTTGCGCCCGACCACGATCTGGGCTCCGTTGCCCAGGGCCAGGGTCCAACTGCCGCGCTGATCGACCTCGACCCGGCGCACGTCCATCCCGACCGGCGCGAACAGTTCGCGCGACTCGTTGTACAGCGCAACCACGTCGGCGACCCGCGCGTCCGGCCCGGAGAACTGCGGCAGGCCGTCCGGCACCTGGATGCCGGCGACCGGGAACAAACGGCCGTGCTCGGACAGCAGGCGATCCTCGCCCCAGCGCGCGAACGGCTTGTGCTCGACCACGCTGACTTCCAGCACGTCGGGCCAGCGCTTGCGCACTTCGGCGCGCTCGACCCACGGCAGCTTGGCCACCGCGTCCTGTGCCGCCGGCAGGTCGACCGCGAAGAACCCGCGCTGCGCGTACGGCAGCAGGGTCTTGCGCAGTTGCGTCGCATCCACCCGCTCGAACTCGCCGGTCACGCGCAGCCGCTTGAGCGGCCACTGGTTCGCGCCGATCCAGCCGTTGAGTACGGCGACGACCGGCAGCGCGACCAGGGTCAGCGCAAGCAACCAACCGACGAGGCGGAGCATGGCGTTCACGCCGCGGCACCTCCTTGCACGGTCGCCTCGAGCACGCGCCAGCACAGCTCGTCGTACTCGATCCCGACCTGGCGCGCCGCCTTCGGCACCAGCGAGTGGCTGGTCATGCCCGGCGCGGTGTTGACCTCGATCAGATACAGCTGGCCGCTATTGCGGTCGCGCATCACGTCGACCCGGCCCCAGCCCTTGCAGCCGGCGGCGACGAAGGCCTCCATCGCCAAGCGGCGGATTTCGTCCTCGGCCGCGCCGTCCAGGCCCGGGCACAGGTATTGGGTGTCCTCGGCGATGTACTTGGCGTGGTAGTCGTACCACTCGCCCTTGGGCACGATCCGGATCGACGGCAGCGCGGTGTAGCCGTCGCCGTTGATCAGCACGGCCACGGTCAGCTCGTCGCCGATCACCATCTGCTCCATCAGCATCTCGCCGGGATAGCGCGCGGCCAGCGCGACCGCCTCATCGATGTCGGCGTCCTTGAGCACGCGCGACACGCCGACGCTGGAACCCTCGCAAGACGGCTTGATGATCACCGGCAGGCCGATCTCGCGGGCTGCGGCGTGGACGTCGTCGCCCTTGGCGATGCGCTTGTAGCGCGGGGTCGGCAGGCCGGCGCCCATCCACACTTGCTTAGTGCGGATCTTGTCCATCGCCAGCGCCGAACCGAGCACGTCCGAACCGGTATACGGCACGCCCAAGGCTTCCAGCACGCCTTGCAGCACGCCGTCTTCGCCGCCGCCTTTGTTGCCGTGCAGGATGTTGAACACCCGGTCGACGCCGTCGCCGCGGATCGCCTCGATCAGCGCCGGAATGCCGTCGACCGCGAACGCGTCGACCCCGCGCGAGCGCAGCGCTTCGAGCACGCCGCGGCCGGAATCCAGCGACACTTCGCGCTCGGCGCTGGTGCCGCCCATGAGCACGGCGACGCGGCCGAACACGGCCGGGTCGGTCACGCGCAGCGGTGCGAACTGCAGACTCACTTCGGTTCTCCCTGGAAGCCATTGGACGCCAGTTGTTGCGCAGCGGCGCCGATGTCGCCGGCGCCCATCAGCAACAGCAGGTCGCCGTCGTTCAAAACGTCCGGCAGCACGCCGGCCAGATCCGCGGCGCCGCCGACCACCACCGGGTCGATGCGCCCGCGGGCGCGGATCGCGCGCGCCAGCGACTTGGCGTCGGCACCGGCGATCGGCGCCTCGCCGGCCGGGTAGACCTCGGTCAACACCAACGCGTCGACCGAGGACAGCACCGCGGCGAAGTCGTCGAACAGGTCGCGGGTGCGGCTGTAACGGTGCGGCTGGAACGCGACCACCAGGCGCTTGTCCGGCCAGCCGCCGCGCGCCGCGGCGAACACCGCCTCCAACTCCTTGGGGTGATGGCCGTAGTCGTCGACCAGCTGCACGGTCGCGCCCTTCTCGGTCTGGAGCTGGGCCAACAGATTGAAGCGGCGGCCGATGCCGGCGAACTTCTCCAGCGCGCGCGCGATCGCGTCGCTGGTCACGCCGAGCTGCCAGGCCACCGAGGCGGCGGCCAACGCGTTGAGCACGTTGTGCCGGCCCGGCAGGGCCAGGGTCACCGCGGTGCGGCTGGCGTCGGGCAGGCACAGAGTGAAACGCATCGCTCCGCCCTGCTGGCTGACGTCCTCGGCGCGCACGTCGGCTTCTTCGCTGAAACCGTAGGTCATGACATGACGCGGGGTCTCGGCGGCGAGCCGGGCGACGTTGGCATCGTCGATGCACAGCACCGCCAGGCCGTAGAAAGGCAGCCGGTGCAGGAATTCCTCGAACGCCGCCTGGACCTTGGCGAAGTCGCCGCCGTAGTTCTCCAGGTGATCGGCGTCGATGTTGGTGACGATGGCGATCTGCGGATTCAGGCGCAGGAAGCTGCCGTCGCTCTCGTCGGCTTCGGCGACCAGCCATTGGCCGCCGCCGAGACCGGCGTTGGCGCCGGCGGCGAGCAATTTGCCGCCGATCACGAAGGTCGGGTCGATCCCGCCCTCGGCTAGCACGCTGGCGGTCAGCGAGGTGGTGGTGGTCTTGCCGTGGGTGCCGGCCACCGCGATGCCGCGGCGGAAGCGCATCAGCTCGGCCAGCATCTCCGCGCGCGGCACCACCGGAATGCGCTGCGCGCGCGCTTCCATCAGTTCGGGGTTGTCGCGCTTGATCGCGCTGGACACCACTACGCAGTCGGCGCCGAGCACGTTGGCCGCGGCATGGCCGCGATGCACGTTCGCGCCCATCGCCGCCAACCGGCGGGTCACCGCGTTGTCGGCCATGTCCGAACCCGACACCTGATAACCCAGCGTGCACATGACTTCGGCGATGCCGCTCATGCCGGTGCCGCCGATGCCGACGAAATGCACGCGCGGAAACGCCTTGGCCAGGTCGCCGGTGTGTTGCAGGCGGCGGCGGAGGGCGGTGCTCATCGGGTTGACTCCGGGATTCGGGATTGGGAATTCGGGATTGGCAAAATCAAGAGCGGATCGCATCGATGGGTGAAGGACACCGCTCCAGTGATGCCAGAGCGGCGGTACGAATCGCGCCGCAGCGCGCGGAACCCGCTTTTGCGAATCCCGAATCCCCAATCCCGAATCCCGGCGGCGAGGCTCACGGCGCCACCTCCAACACCGCATCGGCCACCCGCTCCGCCGCATCGGGCCTGGCGATGTGGTGGGCGGCCTCGGCCATCTGCAGCAGCACGCCGCGTTCGGCCAGGATTTCGATGGTCGCCGACAGGCGCGCGCCGAGGTCGTCGCCGCTCTGCGGCAACAGCTGCGCGGCGCCGCGGTCGACCAGGTAGCGCGCGTTCTTGGTCTGGTGGTCGTCGACCGCCTGCGGGAACGGCACCAATACGCTGCCGACGCCGGCCGCGCACAGTTCGGCCAGGGTCAGCGCGCCGGAGCGGCACACGACCAGGTCGGCCCAGGCATAGGCGGCGGCCATGTCGGCGATGAACGGCTCCAGCGAGGCGATCACGCCGGCCTTGGCATAGGCCTCCTGCGCGTCGGCCAGCAGCTTCTCGCCGCACTGATGCCGCACTTCGCAGGGCACGCGCCCGCGCAGGCCGGCGATCGCTGCGGGCACGGCGCGATTGAGCGCGCGCGCGCCCTGGCTGCCGCCGAGCACCAGCAGGCGCAGCGGACCGCTGCGGTCGGCCAGGCGTTGCGCCGGCGCGGCGATGGACGCGATCTCGCTGCGCACCGGGTTGCCGACCACTTCTTCGCGGCCGCCGGAGAACGTATCCGGGAAACCGGTCAACACGCGCTGCGCCAGACGCGACAGCACCCGGTTGGTCATGCCCGGAGCGCGGTTCTGTTCGTGCACGATCAGCGGCAGCCCGGCCAGGCGCGCGGCCAGGCCGCCGGGACCGGCCGCGTAGCCGCCGAAGCTGATCACCGCGCGCGGCTGGCGCAGGCGCAGCACCGCGCGCGCCGCCAGCACCGAGGCGGCCAGGCGCGAGGGCGCGCGCAGCAGCGTCGCCAGCCCCTTGCCGCGCACGGCGCTGATCGCGATGGTGTCGATGTCGATGCCGTGCTGCGGCACCAGCCGGGTTTCCATGCCGCCGTCGGCGCCGAGCCAGGTCACCGGCACGCCGCGCACGCGCAGCGCCTTGGCCACGGCCAGGCCGGGGAAGATGTGGCCGCCGGTGCCGCCGGCGAGAATCATGACCGGGCGGTCGTTCATGCCGACCTCCCGAGCGAGGGTTCGACCCGCTGTTGCAGGCGGCTGGTGCCGCGGCTGACCGCCGCCGGCGCGGCGCTGGCCGGCACGGCCGGCGCCTGCGCCGCTTCGCCGCGCAAGCGCGCGACCTGGCGCTGGGCTCGATCGAGTTCGTAGGACACCCGCAGCAGCACGCCGAGCGCGGCGCAGCTCATCAGCACGCTGGAGCCGCCGGAAGAAATCATCGGCAAGGTCAATCCCTTGGTCGGCAGCAGGCCCAGGTTCACCCCGATCGAAACGAAGCTCTGCAAGCCCATCCACAGGGCGATGCCGAAGGCGACGTAACCGGAGAAATGGCGCCGCATCTCCACGCACTTCAGACCGATCCACAGCGCGCGGCCGGTCAGCACGGTGTACAGACCGACCACCGCGCATACGCCGACGAAGCCGAACTCTTCGGCGATCACCGCCATGATGAAGTCGGTGTGCGCTTCCGGCAGATAGGACAGCTTCTGCACCGACGCGCCCAGGCCGACTCCGGTCCATTCGCCGCGACCGACCGCCATCAGCGCATTGGTCAGCTGATAGCCGGTGCCGAACGGGTCGACCCACGGATTGAGGAACGAGGTCAGGCGGGTCACTCGGTACGGCTCGGCGATGGCGATGATCGCCAGCACCGGCAGGCCGACCAGCACCGGACCGAACATGCGCGGCATGTTGACCCCGCCCAGCACCAGCATGCCGGCGGTGATCGCCAGCAGCAGCGAGGAGGAGCCGAAGTCCGGCTGCATCAGCAGCAGGCCCACCAACACCGCGGCCACGCCGATCGGCTTGAGCATCGCGCCCCAGGTGGCCGAGATGTCTTCGCTGAAGCGCTTGAGGTAGCTCGCCAGCCAGACGATGTAGAGCAGCTTCACCGCCTCCACCGCCTGGAAACCGACCGGGCCGACGTTGATCCAGCGCTTGGCGCCGTTGACCTGACGGCCGATCACCGGCACGAACACCAGCAACAACAGCACCACGCAGACCAGCAACAGCCACTGGTTGTGGCGTTCGATGGTCTTCAGCTCGGTGCGCATCAGCCACACGCCCAGCACCAGGCCGACGCCGAGGAACACCAGGTGGCGGTTGAGGAAGTACAACGGTTCGACCTCGTGGGTCGAGGCCACGCCGAGCGAGGCCGAGCCGACCATGATCACGCCGACGCAGGCCAGCACGACGGACACGGCCATCAGCCACGGGTCGTAGCGCCCGTGGATGGCGTCCAGTCGCGTTGCCTGGCGTGCGGCGTTTTCCATCAGCGCACCTTGAGCGTGGCCAGGCCGACCAGGACCAGCACCACCGAGATGATCCAGAAGCGCACGATCACGCGCGGCTCCGGCCAGCCCTTGAGTTCGAAGTGGTGATGGATCGGCGCCATGCGGAACACGCGCTTGCCGGTCAGCTTGAACGAGGCGACCTGGATCATCACCGACAGGGTTTCGATGACGAAGATGCCGCCCATGATCACCAGCACCAGTTCCTGGCGGACGATGATGGCGATGGTGCCGAGCACCGCGCCCAGCGCCAGCGCGCCGATGTCGCCCATGAACACCATCGCCGGATAGGTGTTGAACCAGAGGAACCCCAGGCCCGCGCCGGCGATCGCCGCGCAGATGATCACCAGTTCGCCCGCGCCCGGCACCGCCGGAATCTGCAGGTACTTGGAGAATTCGGCGTGGCCGGAGGCATAGGCGAAGATGCCCAGGGCGCAAGCGACCAGCACGGTCGGCATGATCGCCAGGCCGTCCAGGCCGTCGGTCAGGTTGACCGCGTTGGAGAAGCCGACGATCCAGAAGTAGGCGATGGCGACGAAGCCGATGCCGGCCAGCGGCAACGCCACCGACTTGAACAGCGGCACGTAGAAGGTCGTCGCCGCCGGCACGTCGGCGTACAGCCACAGGTACAGACCGGCGGCCAGGCCGAAGATCGACTGCAGCAGGTACTTCCAGCGCGACTTCAGGCCGTTGGGATCGCGCTTGACGATCTTGATCCAGTCGTCGTACCAGCCGATCGCGCCGAACGCCAGCATCACCAGCAGCACGATCCACACGTACTTATTGCGCAGGTCGCCCCACAGCAGCACCGAGGCCATCACCGTGAACAGGATCAGCGCGCCGCCCATGGTCGGCGTGCCGGCCTTGGAGAAATGCGACTGCGGGCCGTCCTTGCGGATCGGCTGGCCGCCCTTGAGCTGGCCGAGCTTGCGGATCACCGCCGGGCCCCACCACAGCGACAGCGCCAGCGCGGTCAGCGCGCTGAGGATGCCGCGGAAGGTCAGGTAGCTAAACAGGCCGAACAGGCTTTGCAGCTGTTCCAGCCATCGAGTCAGTTCAAGCAACATGCGTCGTGCCCTCCCCTTGCTTGGGCTTCTGTGCGGACAGCAACGCCGTCACGATCTTGTCCATCGCACTGCTGTGCGAGCCTTTCACCAACACCCGCACGCCGTCGCCGAGCTCGGCGGCCAGCGCCGCGGCCAGCGCGTCGTGGCTGTCGAACACCTGCGCGCCTTCGCCGAAGGCTTCCGCCGCGGCGGCCGGCAACGGCCCCAGCGCGTACAGCCGGCGCAGGCCGGCGGCCTTGGCGCGGCGGCCGATCTCCGCGTGCATGGCGATCTCTTCATGGCCAATCTCGCGCATCGCGCCGAACACCAGCCAGTTCTGCCCGCCCATCTCGGCCAGCGTGTCGATCGCCGCGGCGGTCGAACCCGGGTTGGCGTTGTAGCTGTCGTCGATCAGCACCGCGCCGTTGTCCAGGCGATGGGTGATCAGGCGGCCGTCGACCGGCTGAGCGGCGTTGAGGCCCTCGGCGATCTGCGCCAGCGGCACGCCGGCGCCGAACGCCAGCGATGCGGCGGCCAGGGCGTTGCGCACGTTGTGGCGGCCGACCAGCTTCAGCGCGATCGGCGCCTCGCCCATCGGGGTGACGAGCACGAAGCTTGAACCTTCGGTACCGAGCCGCACGTCGCGCGCGGTGATTTCGGCGCTGGCGTCCAGGCCGAAGCGGACCACGCGGCGGCCCGCCGCACGCTGTTCGAAATAAGGCGCGAACGCGTCGTCGGCGTTGACCGCGGCGAAGCCGTCGGCCGGCAACGCGTCGTAGATCGCCGCCTTGGTGTCGGCGATCCCCAGCAGGCTGCCCATGCGCTCCAGATGCGCGGGAGCGATGTTGTTGACCAGGGAGACCTGCGGCTGGGCGATATTCACCAGGTAGGCGATGTCGCCCGGCTTGCCGGCGCCCATCTCGTAGACCGAATAACGCGCGTCTTCCGGCGCGTCCAGCACCGCCAGCGGCAGGCCGATCTCGTTGTTGCGGTTGCCCGGGGTCGCGTAGGTGCGGCCGGCGCGCTCGAGGATCGACTGGGTCAGGGTCTTGACGCTGGTCTTGCCGTTGCTGCCGGTGATCGCGACCACGATGTTGCCGGCGCGCTGGGCCTGCACCGCGGCCGCGAACGCGGCCAGGGCGCGCTCGGTGTCGGCGACCAACACCTGCGGCAGGGCCGCGCCGGTCTCGCGCGACACCAGCGCCGCGACCGCGGCGCTGCCGGCCAGCTTGGACAGATGATCGTGGCCGTCGAAACGTTCGCCCTTGAGCGCGACGAACAGCGCCGCACCCGACGCCGGCAAGGCGCGGGTGTCGGTGACGACCGCGTCGACTACGACGTCGTCGCCGACCAGGCGGCCGCCGGTCATGCGCGCGATTTCGCTCAGCCGCAGGCGCTTCATGCCTTGGCCTCCAACGCCGCCCGGGCGACTTGGGTGTCGTCGAAGGGATGGCGCACGCCGTGGATTTCCTGATAAGGCTCGTGGCCCTTGCCGGCCACCAGCACGATGTCGTCGGGACCGGCCTCGCCGATGGCATGCTCGATCGCGGCGCGACGGTCGCGCTGCACGATCGCACGCTGCGGGTCGCGCAGGCCGGCGACGATATCGGCGACGATCGCGTCGCCGTCTTCGCCGCGCGGGTTGTCGTCGGTGACCACCACCAGGTCGGCGCCGTGCTCGGCGATCGCCGCCATCTGCGGGCGCTTGCCGCGGTCGCGGTCGCCGCCGCAGCCGAACACGCAGATCAGCCGCGCATTGGCATGGGCGCGCAGCGAGGCCAGGGCCTGCTCCAGCGCGTCCGGGGTGTGTGCGTAGTCGATCACCACCAGCGGCAAGGCGCCGTCGCCGCCGAGCCGGTTCATGCGGCCGTGGATCGGCTGCAGCTGCGACAAGGTCGCGGCGATCTGCGCCGGGGTCTCGTCCAATGCGTACAACGCGCCGGCCACCGCGAGCAGATTGTCGACGTTGAAACGGCCGAGCAGCGGCGAAGCCACCGCGTGGCTCTGGCCGTCGACGATCAGGTCGAAGCCGATGCCGCGGCTGTCGAAGTTCAGCCGCTCCGCGCGCAGCGCCGCGCCGGCGCGGCCGCGCGAGCTCAGCCCGAGCGCGCGCACGCCCTTGGGCAGCGACGCGATCAGTTCGCGGCCGAACTCGTCGTCGAGATTGATCGCCGCCGCCTTCAGCCCCGGCCACGCGAACAAGCGCGCCTTGGCCGCGCCGTAGCTGGCCATGTCGCCGTGGTAATCCAGATGGTCGCGGGTGAGGTTGGTGAACACGCCGACGTCGAAATGCACGCCGGCGACGCGCCCCTGGTCGAGCGCGTGCGAGCTGACTTCCATCGCGATCGCCTGCGCGCCGGCCTCGTGCATGTCGGCCAGCAGTTCGTGCAACTGCAGCACCAGCGGAGTGGTGAAGCCGGTCGGCACGATCCGGCCGTACAGGCCGGCGCCGAGGGTACCGACGGTGCCGCAGGCGATGCCGCGCAAGTGCCAGGCCTGAGCGATCAGCTGCACGGTCGAGGTCTTGCCGTTGGTGCCGGTCACGCCGACCACCCGCATCGCCGCGGTGGCGCGGCCGTGGAAACGGTCGCCCATCTCGCCCAGGCGCGCGCGCAGGCCGGGTACGGCGATGGCGTCGGCCGGCGCCGGCAACTCGGCGGGCGCCGGCGGCTCGAACAGGATCGCGCTCGCGCCGTTGGCGCGCGCCTGCTCGACGAAGCCGAGCCCATGCGCGCCGAAGCCGGCGATGGCGACGAAGGCGTTGCCCGGACGCACCGCGCGGCTGTCCATCACCAGCCCGGTGATGCGCAGATCGCCGGGGATGCCGGCGATGTCGGGCAGCAGTTCGGCCAGGGGCAGGCTGCGGTTCATCGCGCGCCTCCCTGGGCCAGCGCACCGGCCGCGATCGGCGGCGGCGCGGCGGCGGTCGCCGCCGGCAACACCGGACCGGCCGGCTTGCCGCCGTTTTGTTTTGCCCGCTTGGCCTCGGCCGCGGCCTGTACCGCCAGCCAGGTTTCGATGTCGTCCGGCGCCACGTCCATCAGGCGCAGCGCGCCGTCCATGACGTTGCGGAACACCGGCCCGGACACCGAGCCGCCGTAGTAGCCGCGCTTGGTCGGATCGGGCTCGCTGACCACCACCACCATCGAGAAGCGCGGCTTCTCCACCGGCACGACGCCGGCGAACAGCGACACGTACTTGCGCGAGTAGCCGCCGGTGGCGCTGAACTTGCGCGTGGTGCCGGTCTTGCCGGCGACGTGATAGCCCAGGATCGCCGCCTGCTTGGCGGTGCCGCCCGGCTCGGTCACGGTCTGCATCATGCGCATGATCTCGCCGGCCACGGCCGGCTCGAGCACCTGGCGCGGCTCGTTGCGCTGGCCCTTGACGAAGGTCGGCTGGATCAGCTGGCCGCCGTTGGCCATCGCCGCGTAGGCCATGGCGATCTGCAACGGCGTCGCCGACAGACCGTAGCCGTAGGACATGGTCGCCTTGGTGGTGCCGCTCCAGCGCGACGGCGGCGCGAGCAGGCCCGAAGACTCGCCCGGGAAGCCGCTGCCCGGCTTGCTGCCGTAGCCGAAGTTGTGGATGAACTTGTAGTAGTAGTCGTTCGGCAGCGGCAAGGCGAGCTTGGCCGCGCCGATGTTGGAGCTCTTGGTGATCACCCCGGTGACGGTCAGCACGCCGTTGTTGTGGGTGTCGGTGATGCGGTAGCGGCCGTTCGGCATCCAGCCCGGCGAGGTGTTGACCAGGGTCGTGGGCTTGACCGTGCCGGCGGCGAGCGCGGCGGCGACGGTGATCGGCTTCATCGTCGAACCCGGCTCGACCACGTCGGTGATGGCGCGGTTGCGATGGGTATCGCGGTTGCCCGCGCCCGGCAGGTTCGGGTTGTAGGTGGGCAGATTGGCCATCGCCAGCACTTCGCCGGTCTCGATGTCCAGCACCACCGCCGAGGCGCTGGACGCACCGGTGTCGGTCAGCGCGCGGCGCAGCTCGCGATAGGTCAGGTACTGGATGCGGCGGTCCAGCGTCAGGGTGATGTCCTTGCCCGGCTCGGCGCTGCGCACCAGGTCGACGTTCTCGACGATGCGGCCGGCGCCGTCGCGGATCACCCGCTTGGTGCCGGGCTTGCCGCGCAGCTCGTGATCGAACGCCAGTTCCAGGCCTTCCTGGCCGCGGTCGTCGATGTTGGTGTAGCCCAGCACATGCGCCATCGCTTCGCCCTGCGGGTAGAAGCGGCGGAACTCGCGCTGCGAGAACACCCCCGGAATCTTGTGGGCGAGGATCTTGCGCGCCTCGTCCGGATTGATCCGGCGCTTGAGGTACATGAATTCCTTGCCGGCGCGCTGGGCCAGCTTGCGGGTCAGCTCGTCCGGCGTCACGCCCAGCGCCTTGGCCAACTCCGGCAGGCGCGCCGGGTTCTTGGCCAGCTCCTTGGGATTGCCCCAGATCGACTCGACCGGCGTCGACACCGCCAGCGGCTCGCCGTTGCGGTCGGTGATCATGCCGCGCGAGGTCGGGATCGGGATTTCGCGCAGCGAGCGCGCGTCGCCCTGCTGGCGATAGAAATCGTTGCTGATCACCTGCAGGTCCAGCGCGCGCACCACCAGCGCCACCGCGCACAGGCCGAGCGTGCCGCCGACCAGGATCAGGCGATTGCGCAGGTTGAACTGGGCCGTGCGGCTGCGCGGCTTGGCGCCGCCGCGGCCGCGCTCTTCGCGCATCTGCGCGATGCGCTCGCGCAGCGATTCGGCCAGCCGCTTCACCCCGCCGCGGCCGGCGCGCTCGCCGAGCACCCGGTCGAGCGGGCCGCTGCGGCGGGGACGATGGGAGTTGCGGCCGGTCATGGACGGATCACCACGGTTTCGGCGCCCTCGGGAAACTTCATCCCGATGCGCTCGCGCGCGACTTGGTCGATGCGATTGCTCTCCGCCCAGGTCGCCTGCTCCAACTGCAGCCGGCCGAACTCGATATTGAGTTCATCGCGCTCGCGCTGCAGCTTGTTGAGCTGAACGAACAGCTGCCGATGCTCGTGACGGGCGAACACCACCAGCAACGCCGAGACCACGTTGGCGACGATCAGCAAGGCGAGCAGGAGGCGCATCATGGCGCGCCTCCTGGCGGAGACGCGGGGATTGGGGATTGGGGATTGGGGATTCGTACGAGCGGCGATGCGCTGAAGTCGGCGCCGGGCGCGGCCTTCGCCTTACCCAATCCCGAACCCCGAATCTCCGATCCCGGCTCAGCCAATCCCGAATCTCGAATCCCGAATCCCAGCTTCTCGGCCACCCGCAACACCGCGCTGCGCGCGCGCGGGTTGGCCGCGGTCTCGGCCTCGTCGGCCTTCTGCGCGCCATCGATGGCGAGCAGGGTCGGGGTGAACGCCAGCTCCACCGGCATCCGGCGGTTGGCCGGCGGCGCCTTGGAATGGCGGGCGATGAACTGCTTGACGATGCGGTCTTCCAACGAGTGGAAGCTGATCACCGCCAGCCGGCCGCCCGGCTTGAGCCGCGCCAGCGCGGCGTCGAGCCCGGTTTCCAGATCGGCCAGTTCGCGATTGATGAAGATGCGGATCGCCTGGAAGCTGCGCGTGGCCGGGTGGATCTTCTGGTCGCCGCGCGGCATCACCGAGGCGATCAGGTCGGCCAGTTGCGCGGTGCGCAGCAGCGGCTGGGCGTCGCGGCGGGCGACGATGGCGCGGGCGATCTTGCGGCTCTGGCGCTCTTCGCCGTAGGTCCACAGCACGTCGGCGATCTCTTTCTCGGCCGCGGTCGCCAGCCACTGCGCCGCGCTCTGGCCGCTGTCGGGGTCCATGCGCATGTCCAGCGGGCCGTCCTTGCCGAAGCTGAAGCCGCGCTCGGCGACGTCGAGCTGCGGCGAGGACACGCCCAGGTCGAACAGCACGCCGTCGAGGCCGGCGGCGGTCGCGTCCCAGCGACCCAGCTCGGCGAAGCTGCCGCGATAGATGGACACGCGCGCATCGCCGCCGAACTCGCGTTCGGCCACGGCGATCGCTTCCGGGTCCTTGTCCATCACCAGCAGCCGGCCTCCGGCGTCCAATTGGTCGAGCACGCCGCGGGCATGCCCGCCGCGGCCGAACGTCCCGTCGAGATAGGCTCCGTTCCCGTGCACCCGCAGGCCTTCGAGCACCTGCCGATACATCACGGGAAGGTGGCCGGACCGCGCGTGCGTGCGTTCCATGCCACCCCCCGTCATAGCTGCAAATCGAGCAGCTCGTCGCTCAGATCGTCGTCGGTAATCGTCTGACGGATCTGGGCGTGATGCGCTTGCTCGCTCCACAGCTCGAATTTGTCGCCCATGCCCAGCAACACGGCTTTCTTGTCGATGCCGACCGCGGAACGGTGGCTCGGGGGCACGGTGATGCGGCCGTTGCTGTCGAGTTCGACGAAGGCCGCCGCTCCGACCAGCTTGAGCTGCATGTTGCGGTTGACCTGCTTGACCTTGGGCAGCTTGTTGACCTGGTCGCGGACGCGTTCCCAGATCGACAGCGGATACAGATAGAGGGAGCCGGACTCGAACGGGTTGTAGGTGATGACCAGGCGGTTGCCGCACTCGCGCGCGACGAGATCACGGTAGGCGGTGGGCACCGCCAGCCGGCCCTTGTCGTCGATCGTGATGGCGGTTTCGCCTTGGAACATTGCGCACCTTTGCGGCTCCCGTCTCTACCGGACGGGTCACCTCAGTTCATCCGCCCGGCTGAGCGGTTGGCCTCGAAATCCCACTAAAACCCAGGATTTCCCTCGGATGTCCACATTAGCAGGGTGCACAGGGTTGTCAACAACTTTCCGGGACAAATTTCACCTGTCGCATCAATGGCTTGCAGCGAACTTCAGAGTCTTATTCAAGAGTTATCCACTAACCTTTGTTTCGTCTCAGGTTTTGAGACTCTGAACGTCACAAAGTGACCCTCGCGCGATGTCCGTCACAGTTGTTAAGGCCTTGTTGCGCAGCAGCAATCCGGCTCGATAGACGCAAAAGGTCGAAGTTCGATCCCTGATCGGCGGCAGCTATCGGAACATCCGCGGGCGCACAGGCGGCCAGGAGCTGCCGCGCTGGGACACCCGGACTGGAGGGGACGCCCGCCGGCGGGCCGCCGTTCCCGCCGAGTCCGCCGGCCCTCACCCCGCCCCTCTCCCGCAAGCGGGAGAGGGAGACAAGCCCAGCTTCGGGACTCGGGACTCGGGACTCGGGACTCGGGACTCGGGCAAGGCAACAAGCAGCGACACTCTTCCGCAACCGAGAGCCCCCTTTAGTAAAGGGGGGCGCCCCGAAGGGGCGGGGATTTGGAGACACATAGCGGGGCCCGAAATTTGCGCAGCAAATTTTGGGGTTTGTAGGGCGAAGCCCGAAAAACGCCACCCCGAAGGGGCGGGGATTGGGGGGAACGAAGCGGGGCCCAAAGTTTGCAAAGCAAACTTTGGGTTTTTCAGGCGCAGCCTGAAAAAGCGCGGAGCCGGCCGATAAGCCGGGTTCTGTCGTGGACAGTCATTCCTCTAGGCGCCGCGTCGCCGCGACGCTCAAGCAACCTACCCGGAGACACCGCGGGCCGCGGCATCGTCTCCCTATTTGGTTTTGCTCCCGGTGGGGTTTGCCGTGCCGGTCCGTTGCCGGACTCGCGGTGCGCTCTTACCGCACCGTTTCACCCTTACCACGCGCCCTCGCGGGCCGTTCGGCGGTCTGCTCTCTGTTGCACTTTCCGTCGGCTCGCGCCGCCCAGGCGTTACCTGGCACCGTGCCCTGTGGAGCCCGGACTTTCCTCGGCACCGGAACTTGCGCTCCGATGACGCGACTGCCTGGCCGACTCCGCGGGCGCATTGTCGCACGCCCGACCCGCTCGCGCGCCGGCACGCTTCATCTCCGCCTCAGCCGCACACAGGCACGCGCTGGGCCGGATGCGCCGGCTCCGGCGTCGCGCTCATGAGCATCGTCTACTCCTCGCCGCGCCCGTACAGCGCCTTGCGCGGCGCCCCGCTCAGCTCGGCGGCCAGCTTGGCCGCGGTCGACGGCGGCAGGTGCTCGCTGAGCTTGGCGTAGATGCGCCGGCCCTCGACCACCTTGGCGTCGGCGTCGTCGCCGGCGCCTTCGACGATCAGCACGAACTCGCCCTTGCGCTGGTTGGGGTCGGCGGCGACCTTCTGCGCGAGTTCGCCGAGGCTGCCGTCGAGCACGGTCTCGAACAGCTTGGTCAACTCGCGCGCCAGCACCGCCGGGCGCTGTTCGCCGAACGCGCCGACCATGTCGGCCAGGGTTTCCTCGATCCGGTGCGCCGATTCGTAGAACAGCAGGGTCTGCGGCTCGGCCGCCAACCGCGCCAGGCGCTCGCGCCGGGCCGACGCCTTGGCCGGCAGGAAACCCTCGAAACTGAACCGGTCTGAGGCCAGCCCGGCCACGCTCAGGGCCGCGATCGCGGCGCAGGCGCCGGGCACCGGCGACACCCGGATGCCGGCCGCGCGGGCGGCGCGGACCAGGCGGAAGCCCGGATCGCTGACCAGCGGGGTGCCGGCGTCGGACACCAGGGCCAGCGAATCGCCGCCCTGCAGCCGTGCCACCAGCTGCGCCGCCTGTTGGTCCTCGTTGTGCTGATGCAGGGCCAACAGGGGCCGCTCCAGGCCGAAATGGGCCAGCAGCTGGCGGGTGTGGCGAGTATCCTCGGCACAGATCGCCGCGACCGAGCGCAGGGTCTCCAGCGCGCGGGGCGTCAGGTCGCCGAGGTTGCCGATCGGGGTGGCGACAATATGAAGGGTGCCGGAAGTGAGCATCGTACGGGTGCGGTGAGGCCGGGTAGAATCCTAACCGGTCCCACAGGAACGCCGCTGGACGGCGGAAGCAAGCCGATGAATCAGAGCAAGAACCGGCCCGCGATGACATGGATGTTCAGCCTGCTGGCCGCCACCGCCGTGCTCGGCGGCTGCGCCACGGTCGAAACCCGCCCCGCCGCCGCGGTCAGCGCCTCCAATCCGCTGATCGCCCAGGCCGGGCATCTGGCGCACAACAACGCCAACCTCAGCGGCGCCGAGCGTGCCGAGAACGAACGCCAGATCGAACGCCTGCTGGCGCAGCTCGACAATGCGGCGCTGACGCGCGAAGCCGATGCCCTGCCGGTCGGCGACCCGCTGTACAACTTCGTCGGCCGCCAGCTGATGCAGCGCGGCCTGCCGCTGCCGCGGCCGTTCGACCAGACCTCGAACTGGCGCTACCAGGCCTCGGCCCAGCGCCCGCCGGCCGACAGCGACGGCTACCGTCCGCCGCTCAAGCTGGCGGTGCTGCTGCCGCTGTCGGGTTCGCTCGCCACTGCCGCCGCGCCGGTGCGCGATGGCCTGCTCGCCGGCTATTACGGCGAAACCCGGCGGCGCCCGGAAATCGTCTTCTACGACACCAACGGCACCGCCGGCGGCACCCTCGCCGCCTACGACAAGGCCGCCGCCGAGGGCAACGACTTCGTGGTCGGGCCGCTCGGCCGCGACGAGGTCAGCGCCCTGTTCGGCAAGAACGCACTGCCGGTGCCGGTGCTGGCGCTCAACCGCGGCAACGTCGCCCCGCCCAGCGGCACGGTGAGCTTCTCGCTGACGCCCGAGGACGAAGGCGTGGCCGCGGCCGACTACCTGCTCGAACGCAAGGCCGCGCGCGTGCTCGCCATCGGCGGCGGCGACGACAGCCAGCGCCGCGCCATCGCCGCGCTCAAGGAGCGCTTGAGCGCGCGCGGTGCCCAGGTCACCGACACGATCGGCGAAGGCACCGCGGACCTGGCGCCGTTCGCGAGCAAGGATGGCGGCATCGACGCGGTGTTCCTGGCGGTCAAGGGCAGCGCGGCGCGCGGGCTGATTCCCAAGCTCGCCCTCGCCGGCCTGGCCGAGAAGCCGCGCGTGGCGACCTCGCAGCTGTTGTCCGGCACCGGCAAGCCGGAGCAGGACCGGGTGCTCGACGGCATCGCCTTCCCCTCCGAATCCTGGACCAGCGGCGGCGTGCGCGGCCTGCCGCCGGCGCCGGGCGTCGCGGCCGGTCTGCCGACCGCGCGCGGTCCGGCCGCGCGCCTGTTCGCATTCGGCTACGACGCGTGGCTGCTGTCGGCCTATCTGGAACGCCTGGCCAGCCGCTCCGACGCCTTCGTCGCCGGCGCCACCGGCGTGCTGCGGGTCGACGGCTTCGGCAGCGTGCTGCGCACGCCGGCCTGGTCGACCTTCAGCAGCGGCGTCGCAGTGCCGCTGGCGGATGCCTCGCGCCGCTGACGGCAACGCCCGCTCCACGGGTGCGCCCTCACGGCGCGCCCGCGGCGCCGCGATCGAAGCCGCCGCGCGCCGTCATCTGCTCGGCGCCGGACTGCGCGAAGTCGCCGCGAACGCCCATTACCGCTGCGGCGAACTCGATGCGGTGATGCTCGACGGCGCCGTGCTGGTGTTCGTCGAAGTGCGCTACCGCCGCGACGCCCGCTACGGCGGCGGCGCGGCCTCGGTCGACCTGCGCAAGCGGCGCAAACTACTGCTGGCGGCGCAGTCGTTCCTGCTCGCCCACCCCGGCTACGCCGAGCACGCCTGCCGTTTCGACGTGATCGAAGCCCAAGGCGACCCGGCCGAGCCGCAACTGCGCTGGCTGCGCGACGCGTTCCGCGCCGACGACGCCTGACCCCTCTCCTGCCGATACCCGATCGAGACCGAGCCGCGCGATGCCGACCGTGATGACCCACGCCGCCGTACCGCTGGCCCTCGGCCTGGCCCTGGGCGCGCGCGCGGTTCCGCCGCGACTGCTGGTCGCCGGCGCGCTCGCGGCGATGCTGCCCGACGCGGATGTGGTCGCGTTCAAGCTCGGCATCGCCTACGCCGACGGCTTCGGCCACCGCGGCGCCAGTCACTCGTTCGCATTCGCCGCGTTGATCGCCGCGCTCGGCGCGCTGGCGGCGCCGTGGCTGCGCGCCCCGCCGTGGCGCGCCGCGGCCTGGCTGTTCCTGTGCACGGTTTCGCACCCGCTGCTCGACGCCTTGACCAACGGCGGCCTCGGCGTCGCGCTGTACTGGCCGTGGTCGGAGCAGCGCCTGTTCGCACCGTGGCGGCCGATCGAGGTCTCGCCGATCGGCGCGCGTTTCTTCAGCCTGCGCGGCCTGCAGGTGCTGTGGTCGGAGGCGCGCTGGATCGTGCTGCCGGCCTTCGCCCTGGGCCTGTGCGGCGCGGCGTTGCGGCGCTGGACCGCGCCGCGCGCGGAAGCGACGCCATGATCGCCCTGCCCGACGCCCTGCAGCGCGAGCTGGCCGCGGTGTTCGGCGATGGCTGGCTGACCGACCCGGGGCAACGGCTGGCCTACGCCTACGACAATTCGCGCCGCCAGTCCCTGCCCGACGCGGTCGCGTTGCCGCGCACGCGCGAGCAGGTGCAGACCCTGGTGCGCGCCTGCCGCCGTCATCGCGTGCCGGTGATCGCGCGCGGCCGCGGCACCAACACCACCGGCGCCTCGGTGCCGGTGGCCGGCGGCGTGGTGGTCTCGTTCGAACGCATGGACCGGATCCTCGAGATCCGCCCCGGCGACCGTTGCGCGGTGGTCGAGCCGGGCGTGCTCAACGGCGACCTGCAGGCCGCGCTCAAGCCGCACGGCCTGTTCTGGCCGCCGGACCCGACCAGCGCGGCGTTCAGCACGGTCGGCGGCAACCTGGCCTGCAACGCCGGCGGTCCGCGCGCGGTGAAGTACGGCGCCAGCCGCGACAACGTGCTGGCGCTGACCGCCGTCACCGGCGCCGGCGAGCTGATCGTCTGCGGCACCGCCACCACCAAGGGCAGCACCGGTTACGACTTGCACCGCCTGCTGGTCGGCAGCGAAGGCACCCTGGCGCTGATCGTCGAGGCCAGCCTGCGCCTGACCCCGAGCGCGCCGGCGCGCGCGGCGCTGCGCGGCATCTATCGCGACGTGTCCAGCGCGGCGCGCGCGGTGGCGCGGCTGATGGCCCAGCCGGTCACGCCGTCGATGCTGGAATTCATGGACGCGCAATGCGTGCGCCTGGCGCGCGACGTCGGCGGCGCCGAGCTGCCGCACGAGGCCGGCGCGCTGTTGATGATCGAAGCCGACGGCGATGCGCATACCCTGCCGCACGCGCTGGAAGCGCTGCGCCGCGCCGCCGCCGGCGACGGCCTGCTCGCGCTCGACGACGCCGTCGACGAGGCCGCGCGGGAAAAACTATGGGCGGCGCGCAAGGCGCTGTCGCCGGCGCTACGCACGCTGGCGCCGGGCAAGATCAACGAAGACGTGGTGGTGCCGGTGTCGCGCATCCCCGAGCTGGTCGACGGCGTGCAGGCGCTGGCGAGCGAGTTCGACCTGCCCATCGTCTGCTTCGGCCACGCCGGCAACGGCAATCTGCACGTCAACCTGCTCTACGACCCCGCCGACGTCGCGCAGGACCAACGCGCGCGCGCGGCGATGGCGCGGGTGTTCGCGCTGGCGCTGGCGCTCGGCGGCACCTTGTCGGGCGAGCACGGCATCGGCCTGGCCAAACGCGACTTCATGCCGCAGGCGGTGAGCGCACAGACCTTGGCGCTGATGCGCCAGCTCAAGCAGGTGTTCGACCCCGACGCGATCCTCAACCCGGGCAAGCTGCTGCCGGACGCGTGAGCGCGGCGGAGTGCGCCGACCCAATCCGCCACCGCCCGACGGTGCGGCACCGCCCCGGCCCAGCGACCGAACCGGCCGCCGCGGCGCTCAGCCGGCGAAATGCTCGTAGCCGGTCCGCGCCGGTCGCCACGGCGTGCCGTCCGGCGCGAAGGCGCGCACGCCGCGACCGGCTTCGATGCGCCCGATCCTGCAGCCGGGCACCGCGGCCTCGGCCAGCGCGCGCTCGATTGCGGTTCGCCGCTCCGGCACGGCGGTGAAGCACAGCTCGTAATCGTCGCCTCCGGCCGCCTGCAGCTGCCAGCGCGCGGCGCCTTCGGCGGCCGCGGCCAAGGCCGGCGACACCGGCAGCAGCGCCAACTCGATCCGCGCGGCGACCTGGGATGCCGCGCAAACGTGGCCGAGGTCGGCCAGCAGACCGTCGGACACGTCGATGCCGGCCGAGGCCAGCCCGGCCAGGGAACGCCCGGCGGCGACGCGCGGCGTCGGCCGCGCCAGGCGCTCGTGCAGGCGCGCCGCATCGGTGGCCGGATCGCCGGCACAGCGGCGCACGGCCTGTTCGCGGTACGGCGCGATGCCGTCCAGGGCCAACGCCGCCGCGGCATCGCCGAGCGTGCCGGTGACCCAGATCTCGTCGCCGGGCTGCGCCGCATCGCGGCGCAAGGCCGCGCCGGGCGCGACGAGACCGAGCACGGTCACGCAGACCGACAAGGGGCCACGGGTGGTGTCGCCGCCGACCAGGGCGACGCGATGCTGCGCGGCCAGGTCGAGGAAGCCGTCGAGAAAAGCGTCGACGAAAGCGGCGTTGTCCGCCTGCGTCGGCAGGGACAGCGACAACGTGCACCAGGCCGGCTCGGCGCCCATCGCCGCCAGGTCGGACAGGTTCACCGCCAGCGACTTCCAGCCGATGTCGGCCGCCGCGGCCCCTTCGCCGAAGTGCACGCCGCGGTTGAGGGTGTCGGTGGCCACCACAAGTTGCCGCCCCGGCGGCGGCTGCAACAGCGCGGCATCGTCGCCGATGCCGAGCGCGACGTCGTCGCGCACGCCGGCGCGCGCGCGGATGCGCGCGATCAGGTCGAATTCGGCCGCGCTCATCGTGCCGCCCGGCGCGGCGCGCGCGTCGGCGCGGCCGCGTTCCGGCGCTGCGCGGCGGCGCAGCGCCCGCGCATCAGCGCTTCTTCGACGCGGCGAATTCCACCGCGCGCCAGTCCGCCGCGGCGTGGTCGAGCACGCCGTTGACGTAAGTGTGGCCGTGTTCGGCGCCGAAGCGCTTGACCGTCTCGATCGCTTCGTTGATCACCACCCGGTACGGCACGTCGACGCGGTGGCGCAGCTCGTAGGCGGCGATGCGCAACGCGGCGCGCTCGATCGGATCGACCTGCTCGACCTCGCGGTCGAGGAACGGCGTCAGCGCCTTGTCGAGTTCGGCGCGATGCGCATCGACGCCGCGCACCAGGTCTTCGAAGTAGGCCAGGTCGGCGACTTCGTGCGCCTGCTCGTGAGCGAACTGGGCGATGACGTCGTTGGCCTTGGCGCCCGACATCTGCCAGGCGTACACGGCCTGCAGCGCGCGGCGGCGAGCGCGCGAGCGCGCGACCGGATCGATTCCATCCTGACGACGGCGGTTCATGGCAATTGTTCCAGCAAGTGACTCATCTCGAGGGCGGCCAGCGCCGCTTCCTCGCCCTTGTTGCCGTGGCTGCCGCCGGCGCGGGCCATGGCGTCCTCGTGCATTTCCACCGCGAGCACGCCGTTGGCGATCGGCAGGCCGTAGTCGAGCGAAACCCGCATCAGGCCGTCCGAGCAACCGTCGGCGACCTGCTCGTAGTGGCGGGTGTCGCCGCGCACCACGCAGCCCAGCGCGACCACCGCAGCATGGCGGCCCGCCGCGGCCAGGCGCTTGGCCAGCACCGGCAGTTCCCAGGCGCCGGGCACGCGGAACACGTCGATCGCGTCCTCGGCGACGCCGTGATCGGCGAAGGTCTTGCGCGCGCCGGCCACCAGGGTATCGGTGATGCGCGGGTTCCAGCGGCTGGCGATGATGGCGTAGCGCGCGCCCTGGGGGCTGCGCAGGTCGCCTTCGTAATGGGGCATGGTGGGGGATCGACCGGACGAAAGGGGTAGTTTAGCGGGTTGGCGGCCGGCTCAGGTCCGGCCGCCTCGGCGGATGGGACGCGCCGGCTCAGCCGAGCCGGTGCGGGTCGACGTACTCGACCACTTCCAGGCCGAAACCGGCCAGGCCGATCTGCCGGCGCGGGGTGCCGATCACGCGCAGCTTGCCCAGGCCCAGGTCGGCCAGGATCTGGCCGCCGGCGCCGTTGCGGCGCCATTCGGCCAGAGCGTGGCCGCGGGTCGGCGGCGCCGCCTCGTCGGGGCCGCCCTCGCCGGCCGGCTCGTGCGCGGCCTGGCCGCGGACTCGCGCCAGCAGCGCCTCGGCGTCGGCATGGTCGGCCAGCACTACCAGCGCGCCGCGGCCCTCCCGGGCGATCGCGCCGAGCACCTCGCCGATCGCCGGGCCGAAGTCCGGCCGGCGCCAGTGCAGCGCATCGGCGAGCGGGTTCTGCACGTGCACCCGCACCAGGGTCGGCGCGGCCGGGTCGGGCTCGCCGCGCAGCAGGGCGAAATGCAGGGCGTGGCTGAGCCGGTCGCGGTAGCTCAGCAGCTGGAACGGGCCGTGCTCGGTCTCGATGGTGCGCGCGTCGACCCGCTCGACCGTGTGCTCGGTGGCCAGGCGATAACGGATCAGTTCCTCGATCGAGCCCATCTTGAGCCCGTGCTCGGCGGCGAAGGCCTCCAGCTCCGGGCGCCGCGCCATGCTGCCGTCGGGGTTGAGCACCTCCACCAGCACCGCCGCCGGCTCCAGGCCGGCGAGCAGGGCCAGGTCGGTGCCGGCCTCGGTGTGGCCGGCGCGGCTGAGCACGCCGCCGGGCTGCGACATCAACGGGAAGATGTGGCCGGGCTGGGCCAAATCGCTGGGCTTGGCGTCCGGACGCACCGCGGTGCGCACGGTATGGGCGCGGTCGTAGGCCGAGATGCCGGTGGTGACGCCTTCGGCGGCCTCGATGCTGACGGTGAAGTTGGTGTGGTGCGGCGAGGTGTTGTCGCGCACCATCGGCCCCAGGCCGAGCTGCAGGCAGCGTTCGCGCATCAGCGACAAGCAGACCAGGCCGCGCGCGTGGGTGACCATGAAGTTGATGTCGGCCGGGCGCACCAGCTCGGCGGCCATGATCAGGTCGCCTTCGTTCTCGCGGTCCTCGTCGTCGACGATCACGACCATGCGGCCGGCGCGGATTTCTTCCAGCAGTTCGGGAACGGTGGCGAAGCTCATGCGGTTTCCTCCGCGCGCGCGCCGAGCAGACGCTCGACGTAGCGCGCGACCAGATCGATTTCCAGATTGACCGCGTCGCCGACCGAGGTCGCGGCGAAGGCGGTGTGGGCGACGGTATGCGGAATCAGCGCGACCTCGAAGCCTTCGGCGTCGACTTCGTTGACCGTCAGGCTGACCCCGTCGACGCAGATCGAGCCTTTCTTGGCGATGTAGCGCAGCAGCGCCGCGGGCGCGCGGAAGCGCCAGCGCTGCGCGCGCGCGTCCTCGTGCACGCCCAGCACCGCACCGACGCCGTCGACGTGGCCGCTGACCATGTGCCCGCCGAGCCGGTCGGTCGGGCGCATCGCCCGTTCCAGGTTGAGCACGGCGCCGGGACGCAGCGCGCCGAGCGTGGTCAGCGCCAGGGTTTCGGTGGACGCGTCGGCCTCGAACCAATCGCGCTCGAACGCGATCGCGGTCAGGCACACGCCGTTGACGGCGATGCTCTCGCCGAGCCTGGGTTCGGAGAAATCCAGCGTGCCGGTGGCGATGCGCAGGCGCACGTCGCCGCCGAGATCCTGCGTGGCGGCGAGCGAGCCGACGCCTTCGATGATGCCGGTGAACATCAGCCGGCCTCCTGGCGGGCGGCCGCCGGGCAGGTGTTGCGAACGAACTGGGTCATGAAACGTTTCCCGCGTGATGTTGAGCGAAAAACGCCTCAAGGCTCGAAGACAACGCACGGGCCGCGGCGCGGCCGCAGCCTCGGGCGCCCGTCCTTGCGGCGGGCGTCGCGCGTAGCCGTCTTCTTTCATCCGGACTGTGACCGTCGGCTCCGGCATCGGACCGGATCTGCTGACCCGCCCGGCCGGGACGTCCTGGGACGCGCGGCCGGGCAGCGCTCGCGGGCTCGCGCGTCGCCGCGCCTACCGCCGGTGGGGAGTTCCGCCCCGCCCTGAAGACGTTACCTGTGGGTGCCGGCGAACCGGCGCGCGCAGTTTAGCACCGGCCGCCCGAGCGTCCGGAGCCGGCCCACCGCCGCGGCCGCGATGCAGCGTTCCGCCGCGGCGCGGCCGGACCGGTCGCGGGCCGCCCCGGTGCGGCCTCCGGGCGGCCGCGCCGGCCGCTGGCCTCAGCCCGGCTTGCGCCGCAAATGCAGGTGCAGCGGCCATTGGACGGTGCGCACGTCCTCGGCCGCGCCCCAGGCCGCGCTCAGCGCCGCGCGGTGCAGCGCCACCGGGTCGTCGCCGGTGGCGGCTCGGCAGCGCTCGACAGCCGACAGACTGTGCAAATAGCCCAGCCAGCGGCTCAGGCTCCATTCGGCCTCCAGCCACAACGCCGGCGCCGGCAGGGCGGCGAACGGCCAGCGGTAGCCGGCATAGCCGTCGCGGACCTCGGCGTTCTCCGTCTGCCAATAGGGACCGATGCGGGCACGGAAGGCCTCGACCGCCTCGACCATGCCCTCCGGCGGCAGGAAATCGCCATAGGCCCACACCGCCAGCACCCCGCCGGGCACCAGCACGCGCTCGCATTCGGCGTAGAAACGCTCGCGATCGAACCAGTGCATCGCCTGCGCGACCGCGACCAGTTCGACGCTGGCATCGGCCAGCGAGCAGCGCTCCGCCGGCTCGATCGCCAGGCTCACCCGGCCCTCGCCGCGCAATGCCGCCTCGCGCGCCCAATGGCGCTCGATCTGCGCCGCGCTCGGCTCGGTCGCGTGCACCCGCTCGAACCGCGCGGCCAAGCCTCGGGTGGCCTGGCCGCTGCCGCAGCCCGGCTCCCACACCCGCACCGCCGTCGCCGGCAGTTGCGCGGCGATGGCGTCGAACATGGCGTCGGGATACTCCGGCCGCGACGCGGCGTAGCTTTGCGCCAGGGCGGAGAAATGGTCCTTGAAGGGATTCGAGCTCATGAGGCAGGCCCAACGGTCAGGAGGCAAGAGTCGGCGACGCTTCGGGCGGGCTCCTGACGCCGGCCCGCCGACGTCTAGGGTTTGGGCCGCAGCAGCACCCGCATATCCCCGCCCAGCTGGCGCACATCGACCAGCTCCAGCTTGCGTTTGTCCGCCATCGCCTCGATGCCGAGGCCGTCGAACAGCGGCCGCGCGCGTTCGCCGAGCAGCACCGGGGCCATGTAGAGCAGCACTTCGTCGACCCAGCCGCCGGCCAGGAAGGCGCCGGCCAGGGTCGCGCCGGCTTCGAGCTGGATTTCGTTGACGCCGCGAGCGGCGAGCAGCTTGAGCACCGCTTCCAGGTCCATCAGGCCTTCGCGCACCGGCACCGCGGCGTGTTCGGCGGCGAAGCCGCGCGGCAGCTTGGCGTCGGGCGCGTGCAGGTACAGGGTCGGCGCCTCGCCGCCGCGCACGCGGCCGCGGGCGATCGTGGCCAGGCCCGGGTCGAGCACCACCCGCAGCGGCGCCACGAACGGCGTGTCGTCGCCCAGGCGCACGGTCAGCTCGGGGTCGTCGGCGAGCACGGTTCCGGCACCGGTCACGATCGCGCCGCAACGCGCCCGCCAGCGCTGCACGTCCAGGCGCGAGGCCGGGCCGCTGATCCATTTCGATTCGCCGCTGGCCAAGGCGCTGCGGCCGTCGAGGCTGGTCGCCAGCTTGACCCGCAGCCACGGCCGGCCGCGCTCGATCCGCGACAGGAAACCGCGGTTGAGCGTGCGCGCCTGCGCTTCCATCAGGCCGCTGGCGACCTCGATGCCGGCCGCCTGCAAGCGGGCGAAACCGGCGCCGTCGACCTGCGGGAACGGGTCGCGCATCGCCGCGATCACCCGTCCCACGCCGGCCTCGATCAAGGCCTCGCTGCAGGGCCCGGTGCGGCCGGTATGGGCGCAGGGCTCCAGGGTCACGTAGGCGGTGGCGCCGCGCGCGCGATCGCCGGCGGCGCGCAGCGCGAGCACCTCGGCATGCGGCTCGCCGGCGCGCTGGTGCCAGCCCTCGCCGACGACCTCTTCGCCGTGCGCCAGCACGCAGCCGACCATGGGATTGGGCTTGGTGGTGTAGGCACCCTGCTCGGCCAGGCGCAACGCGCGGGCCATCAGGGCGTGATCGATAGCGCTGAAGGAGGCGGTCATCGGCTCATTCTGGGCCCGACGCGCGCGAATAGCGACCGCGTCCGCATCGCTGGGCGTCATCGCGCCGGCCGTGACAGCGCCGATCGGGATCGCGGCGATGGCCCGCGTGACGGCGCAGCGGCGCGGCCGCCGCACGAGCGGCGGGCGCCGGCGGTTCTCGCCGGAAGCGAACGGCCGCAGATTCAGCGCTTGCGGTTGCGCTCGTGCGCGGGTTCCTCGCCGAGCAGCGGCAGTTGCCCGTCGCCGGGCGCGTCGCGTTCGAGCCGATCGAGTTCTTCGCGGAAATCGGCCACGTCCTCGAAGGCGCGATAGACCGAGGCGAAACGCACGTAGCCGACGTGGTCGAGCTTGCGCAGCTCGTCCATGACGAAATCGCCGACCCGCCGCGAAGCCAGCTCGCGCTCGGCGGTCATGCGCAGGCGGTGCACCACCGCGCGCACCGCGGCCTCGACCTGCTCTTCCGAGACCGGCCGCTTGTGCAGCGCGCGGTCCATGCTCAGACGCAGCTTGCGCGCGTCGAACGGCTCGCGGCGGCCGTCGCCCTTGATGATCATCGGCAGCTTGAGCTCGATGGTCTCCAGCGTCGAAAACCGTTCGCCGCAGGCCTCGCAGACGCGCCGGCGCCGGATCGTGGCGCCGTCGTCGGACACCCGCGAATCGATCACGCGGGTGTCCTGGTGCTGGCAGAAGGGGCAATGCATGGGAAGCCGGGATTTGGGATTCGGGAATCGGGATTCGGAAAGTCAAAAGCGCTTGCGGCGGATGCCAGCATAGTGCCAAGCCGCCGCGAATGCGCTCTCCATCCCCGAATCCCTACTCCCGAATCCCGGCGCTTAGCCGTACACCGGGAACTGCGCGCACTGCTTGGTGACGTTCTCGCGCACGCCGGCGATGACCTTGGCGTCCTTGGGATGGTCCAGCACGTCGCAGATCCACTCGGCCAGGGCCACGCAGTCGGCTTCCTTGTAGCCGCGGGTGGTCACCGCCGGGGTGCCGATGCGCAGGCCGGAGGTCACGAACGGCTTCTGCGGGTCGTTCGGGACGGCGTTCTTGTTGACCGTGATGTGGGCCTGGCCGAGCGCGGCTTCGGCGTCCTTGCCGGTGATGCCCTTGCCGATCATGTCGACCAGCATCAGGTGGTTGTCGGTGCCGCCGGAGACGATCTTGTAGCCGCGGGCGATGATCGTCTTGGCCATGGCCTGGGCGTTCTTGACCACCTGTTCCTGGTAGGCCTTGAACTCCGGGTCCAGCGCTTCCTTGAACGCCACCGCCTTGGCCGCGATCACGTGCATCAGCGGACCGCCCTGGATGCCCGGGAAGACGATGCTCTGCAGCTTCTTGGTCAGGTCCTCGTCGGCGCCCTTGGCCAGGATGATGCCGCCGCGCGGACCGCGCAGGGTCTTGTGGGTGGTCGAGGTGACCACGTGGGCGTGCGGCAGCGGGTTCGGGTAGACGCCGGCGGCGACCAGGCCGGCGACATGGGCCATGTCGACGAACAGGTAGGCGCCGATCTTGTCGGCGATGGCGCGGAAGCGCGCCCAGTCGATCTTCTGCGAGTAGGCGCTGAAGCCGGCCACGACCATCTTCGGCTTGTGTTCCAGGGCCAGCTTCTCGACTTCGTCGTAGTCGATCAGGCCCTGGGCGTCGACGCCGTACTGCACGGCGTTGAACAGCTTGCCGGAGGCGTTGACCTTGGCGCCGTGGGTGAGGTGGCCGCCGTGGGCCAGCGACATGCCCAGGATGGTGTCGCCCGGGTTGAGCAGGGCGAAGTACACCGCCTGGTTGGCCTGCGAGCCCGAATGCGGCTGCACGTTGGCGTAGTCGGCTCCGAACAGCTGCTTGACCCGGTCGATCGCCAGCTGCTCGGCGATGTCGACGTATTCGCAGCCGCCGTAGTAGCGCTTGCCCGGGTAACCCTCGGCGTACTTGTTGGTCAGCACGCTGCCCTGGGCCTCCAGCACGCGCGGGCTGGCATAGTTTTCCGAGGCGATCAGTTCGACGTGGTCTTCCTGGCGGCGGGCCTCGGCCGCGATGGCCTGGGCGAGCTCGTCGTCGAATCCGGCAATACGGGTGTGGCTGGGGAACATTCGCGGCCTCGGAAAGAAGTACGGACGGGAGGGGGAGGTACGCCGCGTCAGGCCGGGCCCGCGTGGCAGGGGGCGGGCTTGACGTAAGACTTGAAATGTTAGCCTAGGGGCGTATGGCGGCCAACCGCCAAAGCGGGGCTGCCGCAGCGCCCCGACCCGGCGGACAATGCGCCGACCTCCCCTCCCCAGGCCCGCCGCTCCCCGGCCGGCCCGTTCGACCTTGGATGCCCCGACCATGAAATGGGTCTTCGTCTTCGCGTTCCTCGCCAGCGCCGTGTACGTGCACTTCCGCGGCCGGGTCCGGCACCGGCTCGGCCGCCAGTTGCTCGACCATTCGACCTTCATGGCGCCGATCAACGTGCTGATGTACGCCTGCTCGCGGGTGCCGACCACCGCCTTCCTGAACCCGGACCAGCACTTCCCCGAGCTGGAGCCGCTGCGCGCGCGCTGGCGCGAGATCCGCGCCGAGGCCCTGCACCTGCGCGAGCTGCAGCAGATCAAGGCCGCCGACGGCTACAACGATGTCGGCTTCAACTCGTTCTTCCGCCGCGGCTGGAAGCGCTTCTACCTGAAGTGGTACGACGACGCCCATCCCTCGGCGGCCGAGCTGTGCCCGGTCACCACCCAGTTGCTGCGCGAGATCCCCGGGGTCAAGGCGGCGATGTTCACCGAGCTGCCGCCGGGCGGCGAGCTGCGCCCGCACCGCGACCCTTACGCGGGCTCGCTGCGCCTGCATCTGGGCCTGGACACGCCCAACGACGACGCCTGCTTCATCGACGTCGACGGCCAGCGCTACAGCTGGCGCGACGGCGAGTGGACCATGTTCGACGAAACCTATATCCACTGGGCCCAGAACGGCTCCAGCCAGAACCGGATCATCCTGTTCTGCGACATCGAACGGCCGATGCGCTGGGCCTGGGCGCGCGGGCTGAACCGCTTCATCGCCCAGCGCCTGATCGCCGCCGGCGCCTCGCCCAACCAGGAAGGCGACAAGACCGGCGCGATCAACAAGCTGTTCAAGTACTTCTACGCGGTGCGGCTGAAGACCAAGGCGCTCAAGGAGCGCAGCAAGGGCTCCTACTACGCGATCAAGTACCTGGCGGTGCTGGCGGTGGTGGCCCTGATCGTCTGGTGGTGAGCCGCCGCACGGCGCGACCGCCGATGCGCCGGCCTGGAAACGTCGCTGGGACGCAGCTTGGCGCTGAAGCTTGCGCAGGCCGGCCTGCGCAGGCGCGACGGCCGGCAAGGCATTAACGGATCCAACGGCCGGCCCGGGCTTGCGCCGCCCGCCCCTGCGGCCCGGCGCCCGCAGGTTCACCTGCCCGCAAGGCCCCGCGCTGGAACCCGCCCCCCGGCTGCGGGATAATCGGCTATTCGCAACGCCCCCCGCCCCGCCTTCCGGCCGTTCCGGCCGGGCTCGGCGCGCGCCTCTGCTTCGGAGTCTGCATGCAATACATCTACACCATGAACGGCGTCAGCAAGACCGTGCCGCCGAAGCGTCAGATCATCAAGGACATTTCGCTGTCGTTCTTCCCGGGCGCCAAGATCGGCCTGCTCGGCCTCAACGGCGCCGGCAAGTCCACCGTGCTCAAGATCATGGCCGGCGTCGACACCGACTTCACCGGCGAAGCGCGCCCGGCCACCGGCATCAAGGTCGGCTACCTGCCGCAGGAACCGCAGATCGACCCGGAAAAGACCGTGCGCGAAGCGGTCGAGGAAGGCGTGGGCGAAGTGCTCAACGCCCAGGCCGCGCTGGAAGCGGTGTACGCCGCCTACGCCGAGGAAGGCGCCGACTTCGACGCCCTGGCCAAGGAACAGGAGCGGCTGGAGGCGATTCTCGCCGCCGGCGACGCCCACACCCTGGAAAACCAGCTCGAAGTCGCCGCCGACGCGCTGCGCCTGCCGCCGTGGGATGCGGTGGTCGGCAAGCTGTCGGGCGGCGAGAAGCGCCGCGTCGCGCTGTGCCGCCTGCTGCTGCAGAAGCCGGACATGCTGCTGCTCGACGAACCGACCAACCACCTCGACGCCGAATCGGTCGAATGGCTGGAACAGTTCCTGGCCCGCTACACCGGCACCGTGGTGGCGGTCACCCACGATCGCTACTTCCTCGACAACGCCGCCGAGTGGATCCTCGAGCTCGACCGCGGCCGCGGCATTCCGTGGAAGGGCAACTACACCGAGTGGCTGGTGCAGAAGGACGAGCGCCTGAAGCAGGAAGAGAACCAGGAAAAGGCGCGCCAGAAGGCGATCCAGAAGGAACTGGAGTGGGCGCGGCAGAACGCCAAGGGCGGCCGCTCCAAGGGCAAGGCGCGCCTGGCCCGGATCGAAGAGCTGCAGGCGGTCGATTACCAGCGCCGCCAGGAAACCAACGAAATCTTCATCCCGCCGGGCGAGCGCCTGGGCAGCAAGGTGATGGAGTTCAAGAACGTGTCGAAGAAGTTCGGCGACCGCCTGCTGATCGACGACCTCAGCTTCGTCGTGCCGCCGGGCGCGATCGTCGGCATCATCGGCCCCAACGGCGCCGGCAAGTCGACCCTGTTCAAGATGATCATTGGCCAGGAGAAGCCGGACTCGGGCGAGATCGACATGGGCCCAACCGTCAACCTGGCCTACGTCGACCAGAGCCGCGACAAGCTGGAAGGCAACCACAACGTCTTCCACGAAGTGTCCGGCGGCCTGGACATCCTCAACATCAACGGCATCGAGATCCAGTCGCGGGCCTACATCGGCCGCTTCAACTTCAAGGGCCAGGACCAGCAGAAGATGGTCGGCAGCCTGTCGGGCGGCGAACGCGGCCGTCTGCACCTGGCCAAGACCCTGCTGCAGGGCGGCAACGTGCTGCTGCTCGACGAACCGTCCAACGACCTCGACGTGGAAACCCTGCGCGCGCTGGAAGACGCCCTGCTCGAATTCCCGGGCAACGCCTTCGTGATCTCGCACGACCGCTGGTTCCTCGACCGCATCGCGACCCACATCCTGGCCTTCGAAGGCGACTCGCACGTCGAATTCTTCCAGGGCAACTACCGCGAGTACGAAGAGGACAAGAAGCGCCGCCTGGGCGAAGAAGGCGCCAAGCCGCATCGCCTGCGCTTCAAGGCGCTGAAGTAAGAAGGAGCTTCGGCATGCAACCGTTCGAGCGCTGGCTGAACAACGGCGACTTCAACGGCATGCTGAGGCCCAATTTGTTGCCGCTGCACTGCGGCGACGACGGAGCGGCCTTGGACGTCCAAGGCCGGACCGTCGTGTTCACCGAAGGGATGGTGCTGACCGTCTTCGATGAAGATACGGACGAAGACGGCCGTCCCGATCGCCTGTTCGCTACCGGAACGGTCGTGCCGTCTCCCTGGCCTGTCGGCCGACGTTGGTACCTGGACATCGACGACGACGGCGTTCGCCATGAGTCCGACTTGATTCCCCCTCAATCGCCGCCGCGTTGATCGCGGCCATCGGCATGGGAGCATCGACATGACCGTACTGCACGCATTCGAACTCGAAGGCCTGCGCCGCGCAGGCTCGCTGGTCGCCTCGATCCTGGCGGCCATGCGCGAGGCCGCCGTGCCCGGCGCGGTATCGCGCGATCTCGACGCGATCGGCGCGGCGATGCTGCGCGAGGCCGGCGCGCGATCGGCGCCGCAGCTGACCTACGATTTTCCCGGCGCCACCTGCATCAGCATCAACCAGGTCGCCGCGCACGGCATTCCCGACCTCAGCGTGCTGCGCGAGGGCGACCTGGTGAACATCGACGTCTCCGCCGAACTGGACGGCTATTTCGCCGACACCGGCGGCAGCTTCGTGGTCGGCCAGGCCAGCGCCGCGCAGCAGAAGCTGCTCGATGCCACCCGCGAGGCGCGCGACGCCGCGATCGCGCAGTTGCGCGCCGGCCAGCCGATCAACAGCATCGGCCGCACGGTCGAATCGGTCGCGGCCCGGCGCGGTTTCAAGGTGATCCGCAACCTCGGCAGCCACGGCGTCGGCCGCGCCTTGCACGAAGCGCCGGGCAACATCCCCGGCTACTACGATCCGCGCGACACCCGCCGCCTGCACGAGGGCATGGTGATTACGATCGAACCGTTCCTGGCCACCCACACCACCCGCACCGAAGAAGGCGAAGACGGCTGGTCGATGCTGTGCCGGCGCGGCTTCGCCGCGCAATTCGAGCACACCGTGGTGGTGACTTCGGGCGAACCGATCGTGGTGACTTGAAGGCCGGGATGGGGATTCGGGATTCGGGATTCGGAAAAGCCGGGGCCGGGTTTTCGTTGTTTGAACTTGCATTGGAATAGGACTTGATCGCCATGAACTTCATGCAGACGTTGCGCAACCGCTGGCAGCAGGCCGGCACCCTGGTCTGCGTGGGGCTGGACCCGGAGCCGACGCGGTTTCCGGCGCGTTTCGCCGGCGACGCCGATGCGGTGTTCGCCTTCAACCGCGACATCGTCGACGCCACCGCCGAATACGCCTGCGCGTTCAAGCCGCAGATCGCCCACTTCGCCGCGCTCGGCGCCGAAGCGGCGCTGAACCGGCTGATCGAACACATCCACGCCGCGCATCCGGGCATTCCGGTGATCCTGGACAGCAAGCGCGGCGACATCGGCAGCACCGCACAGCATTACGCCGCCGAGGCCTTCGACCGGTACCGCGCCGATGCGGTCACCGCCAACCCGTATCTCGGGCGCGATTCGGTGCAGCCCTTCCTCGACCGCGCCGAGCGCGGCGTGGTGGTGCTGTGCCGCACCTCCAACCCCGGCGCCGGCGATCTGCAGGATCTGATCGTCGACGGACGCCCGCTGTACCAGCGCGTCGCCGAGAAGGTCGCGCGCGAGTGGAACGGGCACGGAAATTGCGCGCTGGTGGTCGGCGCGACCTGGCCGGCGCAGTTGCGCGAAGTGCGCGCGATCGTAGGCGAGATGCCGTTCCTGGTGCCCGGCGTCGGCGCCCAGGGCGGCGACGTCGAAGCGGTGGTGAGCAACGCCAAGACCGCCGACGGCAGCGGCCTGATGGTCAGCAGCTCGCGTGCGATCCTGTACGCCTCTTCCGGCGACGACTACGCGGCCGCCGCCGCGGCCGCTGCGCGCGAGCTGCGCGATCAGATCAACCGCTATCGCTGAGCGCTTGCGCGCCGGCGAATTCGTGCAGCCGCCCGTCGCGGTGCACGTACAGCCGCGGCGACAGGTTGTAGGCCGAGGACTGGACGATTTCGCCGGCCACGTCCTGCAATGAGGCCAGGCTGTCGGCGTCCTCGCTGCCGCAGACCATCAGCTCGTCGCGCGCGGCGATCGCGAACACCGGCTCGCCGCGTATCTCCAGGCGGTCGCGCCAGTGTTCGAACAGCAGCACCATGCTGGCGTCGTAGTTGCGGTCCAGGCGCGCGGCGTAGCGGCCGCCGCCGCCCTGCACGTCCAGTTCGGGCAGGAACCGGGTCAGGTTCTCCAGCGCCTGCGCGCGCAGGGCCTGCGCATCGAGGCCGCGGCGTTCGGCCTCGGCCGGCGAGAGATAACTCATCGAATCCGGCGAGTCCTCGACATAGGTCAGCACCAGGTCGCCGGCCAGCGGCTCGACGATGAACGGCATCGCGTTGCGGATGCCCATCGAGCGAGTCTGCTGCAAGGCGATCTCGTGCCAGCCGCGAGTCTTGAGCACCGGCAGGATGGCCGAGCGCGCCGCGTCGCTGCCGCGGCCGATGCCGAGCTGCAGCTCGCGCGCCGAAGCGATCTGATCGGCGAACACCGCTTCCGGCTCGTCCGGCGCATCGAGGTAACGCTGGTAACTGTTGCCGAGGAAATGGGTGGCCTGAAACCCGTCCGGCAGGCGCCAGTCGATTTTGGCGTCGGCCGCGCCGGCGCCGTGCGAGATCGCGACCGTGGCCTCGGGCCAGGCCGCGCGTATCGCCTGCGCGTAGCGTTCGGCGAACGCCACCAGATCCATCGGCTCGGCGCGTTGCGCAGCCTCGCGCCTGCCGCCGAACAGCTTGCTGAACAACGACATGACCTACCCCCTGTGGGCCAGCGTCCCCGGACTATACGGCGCATGTGACAGGCGCAATCGCCGCCGCCGCGGTTTTCCGACTGACGGCACAGGCCGTCGGAGACGCGCGCCGCGGGGCGAGGCCGCGGGCCGGCGCGGCCCGCCCTGCCCGGCCGACGCTCAGCGCAACCAGGCGCGCAAGGCCGCGATCGGGAAGCGCAGCCAGATCGCCGCGAACACCCCGGCGCGCATCGCCGCGCCGCGCCGCGGCGCCTCGAACTTGCAGAAGTAGCGCCACAGCCCGCGGTGCTTGTGCCATTCGACGAAGAACGGCCGCGAACGGCTGGACACGCCGCGCACGTGCACCACGCGCACGCCGTTGGCGACCGCGACCTCGGCGCCGGCCTGGCGCACCCGCCGGCACAGGTCCAGGTCCTCGGCGTGCAGGCGATACCCTTCGTCGAAGCCGCCAATGCGCTCGAACAGCCGGCGCGGCATCAGCATCAAGGCGCCCGAGGTCGCCTCGACCCGCTGCAGTACCGCCGTGTCGTCGGGCGCGATCGCCAGCTTGGGCGCCGCCCACGGGCGCAGCAGGCCGCCGAGCATCGCACCGAAATCGGGATCGCGCCGGCGCACCGCGGCATCGCGCTCGCCGTCTTCGCTGACCAGGTCAGCGCTGACCAGGGCCTCGCCGAGCGAGGCCGCGGCGGCGTGCAGGCGCTGCAAGGTGTCCGGCTCGACCATGCAGTCGGGATTGACGAACGCCACCCAGCCGCAGTGGCTCCCCGGCGGCGGCGGTTCCAGCTCGGCCACGCCCTGATTGCAACCGACCGAGAAGCCGGGATTGTCGGGGTTGGCGATGAAACGCACGCGCGGGTCCAGCGAGGCGTGGCGCTGGACGATCTCCAGGGTGCCGTCGTCGGACTGGTTGTCGACCACACGGATCGCGCCGACGCCGCGACCGTTGCGCAGCCGGGTCAGGCACTCGTCGATGGTCGCGGCGCTGCGGTAGCTGACCACGACCGCGCCCAATCCGACCCCCGAGGCGGTTTCGGGGCGGACGGACGGATCGGGCTCAGAGGAAAAAATCACGTTGCGGTTCCGGTGGGCCGATGCGTTCCAGGCGCTCGGCGAGTTGTTCGCGCAGCCCGCGCAGCGGGTCCTGCATGAGGAAATGGGCCAGGCGCGGGTGCCAGTCCGGCCAGCGCACGGCCAGGGCCTCCATGTCGCCGTCGCAGGGACGGCCTTCGCCGCCGCGCGCGACATAGGCGGTGTCGCACAATACGTTGCGCCACCCCAATCCGGCCAGTCGCAGCGACAGATCGGTCAGCGCCGCGTACCAGGAGCCGTAGCTGGCCGCGTCCAGGCCGCCGGCGCGGCGCCGCGCCTTGCCGCGCAACAGCACCGCATGGCCGACCGCCGCCGGCAGCTCCGGATGCGCCGCCGGCATCTGCGCCAGCGCGCGCGCCAGGCGGTCGGCGTCGTCGCCGTCCGGTTGCGGCGCGATCTCGCCGACGCGCGGCCAGGCCGCGGCTTCGCCGGCGTTGCACCAGGGCGTGGCGGTGGCGATCGCGCCGTCGGCGGCGAAGCAGGCGCTCAGCCGCGTCAGCCAGCCCGGCGCGGGCACGGCGTCGGCCGCGAGCACCGCCACGTCGGCTTCGCCGCAGGCGCCGAGCACTTCGTCCAGATGCGCCACCTCGCCGATGCTGCGCTGGCGCCGGCTGTAGTCGGCACGCAAGGCGGTGCGCGCCAGCCAGCGTTCGACGATGGCGTAGCCGCGCGGCCCGGCCTGGGCATCGTCGGCCAGCCAGACCCGCGCGCCCGGCGGCGTGCACAGGTCCAGCGCGGCCAGGCAGGCGTCGAGCGCGTCGTCGTCGACCCCGACCGGCACCACGACGATGGGCAGTTCTGTCATGCCGCGGTTCTATCACGAACCCCCAGGGTCCCGCAGCCGGTGCGGCCGCGGGGCCGTCACCGGAGGGGCGCCGCTTATTTCTTCTTCGGCTGCAGCGGCTCCATGGCGCGGAAGCGGCGGCTGTACTCGTCGGTCAGCTCGCGCGACTCCATCGGATTGCGGACCAGGGTCGGGGTCAGCAGGATGATGGTTTCGCGGCGGGTGGTCTTGGAGTTCTGCCGGCCGAACAAACCGCCGACCACCGGGATCCGGCTCAACCCCGGCAGCCCCTTGGAGCCGCGGTCGGTCTGGTCGGCGATCAGGCCCGCCAGCAGCACCGTCTCGCCGCTCTGCACCGCCGCCTCGGTCTTGAGCTTCTTGGTGTTGATGACGACGTTGCTGCTGTTGGCGTTGAGCGGATTGCCGGCCGAGCTGACCTCCTGGACGATGTCCAGGAACACCATGCCGTCGCGGCTGACCCGCGGCCGCACCTTGAGGATTACGCCGGTGTCCAGGTACTGCACCTGGCTGTAGGTGTTGTTGTTGCCGGTGCCGGCGTTGACCGACACCGACTCGATCGGGATGCGGGTGCCGACGTTGAGGGTGGCCTCGGCGTTGTTGCGCACGAACACCGACGGGGTCTGCAGGATATGCACGTCGGTGACCTGGTCCAACGCGGTCAGCACCGCCGCGGCGTTGTTCTTGATCAGCGACCAGGCCAGGCCCTCGCCGCTCTTGCCGCCGATGCTGCCGGCGATCGTGCTCCACTTCGACGGCACCAGCGGATTGGTGCGGCGGTTGAGGTCGCCGAAGCCGTTGTCGATGGTGGCGCGCTCGAGGAACCACTGCACGCCGTACTCCAGGCCGTTGTTGAGCTCGACCTCGGCGACCTGGGCCTCGATGTGCACCTGCATCGGCATGACGTCGAGCTTGTCGATCACGTCGCGGATCGACTTCCAGGCCTGCGGGCTGCTGCGCACCAGGATCGAATTGGTTTCCTCGACCGCGGCCACGCCGACCTTGGCGCCGTCGACTTCCAGCGTCACCGCGCCGTTGCCGGCCTGGCGCGAGCCCAGCGACATGCCGCTGCCCAGGCCGCCACCGCTGCTGCCGCCGCTGGAACCGCCATCGCTGGAGCTCTTGCCGATGTCGGCGGTGGAGCCGCCGTCGCCGTCGCGCAGCTCGACCGACTCCAGCCCCGGCATCAGCGAGGGCGCGCCGTCGCCGCCGCCACCGCCGCCGCTGCGGCCGGCGCCGTACACCTCGGCCAAGCGGTCGGCGAGATCCTTGGCCTTGATGTACTTGAGTTCGCGCGTGTACAGCTGGACGTTGTCGCCGGCGCTGTCGATCCGGTCCAACCAGTCCTTGATGTCGTCCAGGTAGTCGGCCTGCGGGGTGATCACCATCACCGCGTTGGCGCCTTCCAGCGGCATGAAGCGGAACATGCCCGAGACCGGCGATTTGCTCTGCTCGCCGAACACCTTCTCCAGGTCGGCCACCACCCTGGTGGCCTTGCCCGACTGCAGCGGGAACACGCCCACCGACATGCCCGACAGCCAGTCGACGTCGAACACCTCGACCGTGCGCAGGTAGTTCTCGAGTTCGGCGCGGGTGCCGCCGACGGTGATGACGTTGCGCGAATTGTCGACGTTGACGATCGCGTTCGGCCGCGCGTAGGGCTTGAGGATCTTCTCCATCTCGGTGGCCGAGATGAACTTCAGCGGCACGGTGCGCACCTCGAAGCCGCGCGCGGCGGCCGGCGAGGCGGTGCTGGGCGCGACGTTGCCGGCCAGGGCCTGGTCGGAGGGCACGATGTTGTAGCGACCGCCGGTGTAGACCAGTCGCGCGTTGTTCCAGCTAAGCACCATCTCCAGCAGGTTCAGCGCTTCCGAGGCGCTGACCGGCTTGGGCGTGGCCAGGGTCACGGTGCCCTGCACGCCCGGCGCGATGACGTAGTTCTGCCCGAGCATGTCGCCGAGGATGGCCTTGGCCACCGCGTGCACCGACTCGCCTTCGAAGTTGAAGGTGGCGCTGCCGCTGGTCGCGCCCAGCCCCGGCGGCGGCGCCGAAGCGGCGCGCCGGTTGATGGTCTGGCCGGTGCCGCGGCGGATCTGCGCCTGCGGTCCCTCCTCGTCGGCCTTGGCCTCCAGCGGCTGCTGGACCACGCCGTCGCGGGTGACGCGCACGCCGCTGTCGGCGGCGGACTCGCCGGCCTGGTTGCCGCGCAAGGCGGACGGATCGCCGTCGCGATGCACGCGCGGCGACACCACGCTGGCGCACGAGGCCAATTGCGTGGCGATGATCGCCGCGACCAGGGCATTGCTGGCGTATTGCTGGGGACGTAGCTTCATGCGTTCACTCTACGGCGTGTTGGCCGGGGGTTGAGCGGCTTGCTGCTGCCGCAATTGCGCGCGTCGCGCCTCGATCCGCTTGCGGATGGCTTCCATTTGCGCCTGCTCGGTCAGCGGCGCGGCGTTGCTGGCTTCGTTCGGCGCCGCCTCGGCCGGTTTGACCGGCTGCGGCGGCGGCACCTGCGACACGCTGCGATTGGGCGGCTGCGGCTGCGGCTGGGGTTGCGGCACCGGCTGCGGCGGTTGCGGCGGCGGGATCGGCCGGCCCGGCTGCGGCACCGCGCCCGGCACGCTGCCCGGCGTGGGCCCGGCGACCTGGGTCGGCGGTTCGCCGCCCTGGCCGTTGAACACGCGCAGGTCCAGTTCGCGCCGCCCCTCGGGGCCCTCGAACACCGCCCGCCGCGGTTCCAGCGACGTCAGCCGCCAGGCAGGGTGCGATTCGGGCACTTCGCCGAGCTTGACCCGCACCGACTCGCTGCCGTCGGCCGGTTGCAGGAAGGCCATCGACAGCTGCGGAGTGATCAGCACGCTGGTCAGCAGGTAGTCGAACGCGGCGGCCTGGTTCTCGCCTTCGCCCTTGCCCTGCATGAAGAACGGCTTCGGCCGGCGGTCGTCGACGAACAACGGCCGCGCCGCGATCTCGCTGTACTTGGCCAGCGGGCCGAGCGAATCGGCAGCGCTCTTGCCCGATTGCGGCAGCGGCTTGATCAGGGTCGGGTCTTCGTCTAGCTGAGCCACGCTGCGGCCCATGCCGGCCAAGGCCAGCACCCAGGACAACAGCGCCCAGCCGGCCACGGTGGCCAACAACCAGGTGCGCGGGCTGGCGTCGTCAAGGCGCATCGGCGTCCCCCGCAGCGGTGTTGGTGGCGGCGGAGGCAGCGCCTGCCGTGCCCGGGCCCGGACGCAGGTAACCGTACAGGTCGAAACTCACGTCGAGGCCGCCGTCGTTGGCCGGGCCGGCGGTGCCGGGCACGAAGTAGCCGCGGGTGGAGAGCAGGTTGAGGTTGCCGACGAACAGCCGTGGCGACCCGCTTTCCAGCGAATGCAGCACCGCCGCGGTCTCCGGCGCGCCGCAGCGCAGGCGCACCTGCACCACCACCCGCGCGTAGCGGTCGCGGCGCGGCTCGGCCAGCGGCGAGCGGTTGACGATGCCGCAGCTGCGGTTGCCCGGGCTGGCCTGCAGCACCACGGTTTCCAGGCGCTGGACCAGGCCGGCGGTGGCCAGCTCGGCGGTGGCCTCGGGCAGGAAGCCGGGGCGGTCGGCCTGGCGCTTGCGCACCTCGTCCAGGCGGTTGCGGATCTGCGGCGCCTGCCGCAACTCCATGCGCTGGCGCAGTTCGCGCTGCTGCAGGTCGGACAGTTCGTCGCCGGCTTCCATCATCGGCACCGTCCACCAGGGGTGGATCAGCACCGCATAGGCGACCGCGAGCGTCGCCAGCAGCAGGCCCAGGGCCAGCCAGCGTTCGCGGTCCGCGCCGAGGGATCGCCAGTTACGGGCCACGCGCGGCCTCCGGGTTTTGCGGTTTGGGCGGGCCGATCTCGGCGGTCAGGGTGAAGCGGTCGCGATTGGTCGCCGGGTCCGGTTGCACCGCGCCGGTCAGCGCCGGCGAACGCCACAGCGGCGTGCCCTGCAGCTTGCCGATCAGCGCCGAGGCTTCGCCGCTGAGGCCGATCATCAGCAGGCTCTCGTCTTCGATCGCGAGTTTTTCCAGATAAGTGCCGTCGGGCAAGCGGCGGCTGAGTTCGTCGATCACCTCGACGGTGCTGGGCCGCGCTTTGCGGGTACGGTCGAGGAAGGCCTGGCCCTGGATCAGGTCGACCAGTTCCTGGCGCTGGATCGCGGCCTGGCGCGCACCGGCGGCGTTGCGCGAAATGGTCTGCTTGAGGTCGGCGATCGCTTCGCGGCGGTTCTCCAGCACCTGCCACAGAGCCGCGGCCAGGGCCAGCACGGCGACCGCGGCCAGGGCCAGATTCCAGTAGCGGAACGGATCGCTGCGGGTGCTGCGCTGCGCCGGAGGCAGCAGATTGACCCCGAGCGGTGCGCCGTCGGCGCCGGCGACTTCGATCCCCGACAGGGTCGACGCCAACGGGCCGATCGCGGCCAGCTGCGGGTCCAGCACCTGGCGCGGCACCGCGACCAGTTCGGCGTCGAGCTGGCCGTCGGCGTCGCGGCGCGCCAGCACGCGCGCGTCGTAGGCCACTGCATCGGCGGTGAAAGGCGTTTGCCGGTCGATCTCGAAGCCGACCACGTCGCGCAAGCGCTCGGCGGCGGCGGCCGGCAGGTTCAGGCGGCGGCGCAGACTGGACGCCGGCGGCAACAACAGCCAGCGCGGCAGCTCGGCCACGCGCGGCGGCAGCAACGGTTCCAACGGATCGGACGCGGCCGCTGCGGTCAGGTCGGCCAGGCTCGGCAGCACCGCCAGGTCGCGCACTTCGCCGGCCTGTTGCAGGCGCAGATGCACGCTGTCGCCGTCGACCTGCAGCAACAGACGGCCGCGGTCGACGCCGAGCGCCTGACGGGTCCGCAACGGCAGCCACGACGCCAGCGTGCGCCCCCACCAAGAGAAAAAGCCGCCCGCACCCGGCGCGAACCGGGCGCTGAGACGTCGCAACCGGTCATTGCCCGACCGACCCTCGGCAACCTGCGCATTCATCGTGACGAAGCTCCCTCCTCCCAACGCAGCGGCGTGTAGGCCATGCCGGGCATGGAACCTCCCCCCGCCCGCACGACCGCTCGCAACACCGCTTCGCGGCCATCCGCTAGCCGGGCGCGGCTGTCGATACTATAGGTGCCGCTGCGTTCGCCGACGAGACCGGGAAGATCTCCGCCGCCGGTGCCGCCGGGCAATTGTGATCCGGGCTGCGTTCTGCGCCGTTGCTCGACGATTTGTGTGCCATTCATGCCGATAGCATCGAGCACTTCCTTGGACGCGAACGCAGGTTCGGGCCGCGTGCGGCCGCTGTAAACCGTGACATGCGGCTCGATCTTTTCGTACAGCGCCGGCGTGAAGCCCAGCACCTGTTCGAGTTCGGCCACGCTTTCGAACTCCGCATCCTTGGCGCCGTAAGGACGACCGGCCGAGGCGTAGTCGGCGTCTTCGGCGCCGCCGGCCGGCTGGGTCAGGGTATCGGCATCGCGCCAATCCATGATCGCCGCGGCCAGGCGCGCGGCCTCGGCCTGCTCCAGTCCGCCGGCGCTCTGCATCAGTCCGGCCAGCACGGTGGCGTCGCCCTGATTGAGGTCGACCTTGCCGTTCTCATCGACGATGCCGATCTCCAGCTGCGCGTCGCCGAAACGCCAACGATGCGGGCGGCCGTCGGGCTGCCACTGCAGCTTGGGGTCGTTCATCGCGACCCGGGTCATGGCGTACTCCAGGCCGGCGCGCGCTGCGTTCTGTGCCACCAGGCCGCGCACCATCACCCGTCCTTGCAGGTTCTCGGTGCGGGCGGTGAGGGCGAAGGCGCCGATCAACGCGGTCAGCAGCGCGATCAGCCACAGCACCAACAGCAGCGCCGCCCCACGCGAGCGTCCAGGCGCGGTTGCCGGATCGCGGCGCTCGCCGGCGCAAGCCGGCAGCGGCGCCGCGCGTCGCGCGATGCCTTGCGTTGTCGTCCCGATCGCTCGCGCCGTCCTCATCACAACTCCGGCACGAAGCCGCCGCTGGCGGTGGCCAACGGCAGCGACACGATCAGCGGCGGCCAGCGGCGGCCGTCGCGATCGACGAAGGTCGCCTCGACGAACAGCGGCAGTTGCTCCGGCGTGGTCCAGCGCTCCTGCCATTCGCCGAGTTCGCCGCGCTGCGGGTCGATCGAACGGTAACGGAAGCGTGCCGACTTCAGTCCGTCGACCAGCAACTCCGGCGGGCGCGGCTGCGGGTCCTTGATGGTCTCGCCGGCCAGCACCATCGACAGCGACAGCACCATGCGCGCCTGGTCGCCGTCGCTCTCGATCGCGAAATCGTGCAGATACGGCCCGCCCTGGCCGAGGTAGTCCGGCAGGTCGGCGACGAAGCGCAGACGGTCGGGCTCGCCGACGAAGCGCTGCGGCACCGCCGTGCTCTGGTCGAAGGCGAACGGGATCGGACGGGTCGCGGCGATGCGCTTGCGCAGGAACCCGACCACGGCGCGCTCGCGTTCGCTGCGCTGGGCCAGGGACTCGCCGCGCGCGGCGGTCTTGGTCGCCGCCGACAAGGTGGCGAAGGCCAGGGTCAGCCCGGCCACCAGCAACACCATCGCCAGCAGCACTTCGATCAGGGTGAAGCCGCGCGCAGCGGCGCGCGGCGCAAGGCGCGGGCGGACGACGGCGCCGTTCATGGCGAAATCTCGTTGGACGGCGGCGCGCTGCGCAGGCTGCGCAGCATCAACCGCCGGCCGGAACCGCCGTCGCCCCACTCCACCGCCAACTGCACTTCCATCAGCCGCAGCGCGTTGGGATCGATCGGCTGGGTCGAGGCCGGCGCCGGATCGCGCCATGGCTTCACTCCCAGCGTCCAGCGGTAACGCCCTTGTTCGAAATCGCCGCTGCGCTGGCCCGGCTTGAGCGCCTGGCCGACCCCGACCTGGTCCATCAGCGACTGCGCGTACATCGCCGCGCGCCCGGCATCGTTGGACCAGCGCACTTGGCGGGCGGCGCCGGACAGGGTGCCGAGCAACAGGGTCAAGGCCATGGCGAGCAGAGCGAAAGCGACGATCACTTCCAACAGGGTATAGCCGCGCGTTCGCGCGGGCCGCGACAGCAGGGCGCGCGTTCGCCGCGACCGGCTCATCGCCGCGCCTCGCTGCGCTTGAGCTTGACCTCGCCGGTCAGCCAGGCGACATCGACGTTCCACGCCGCTTGCTCGACCGCCAACTGCACCCGGCCGCCGGTGGAGGCGCCGTCGGCGAAGAACACGATCGCGCCCTCGCCGCGGCGCGGCTGCACTTCGCGCGCGCCGGTGAACACGATCCGCACTTTTTTCGGGATCTCGCCGCGGCGACCGCTCGGCGCGCTCCAGGTGTGCGCGGAGGGGTCGAGGGTGAATTTCTGCGGCCGCCCGGTGGCGATCGCCTGACTGCGGGTGAAGCGCAACTGCGCGGCGATTTCCTTGGCCGCGCTACGCAACTGCATGCCGGCTACGCCGCCGGTGAGCGCGGCCACGGTCAGCACGCCGATCGCGGCGATCAGCGCGATCACCAGCAGCATCTCCAGCAAGGACATGCCGCGCGAAGTCCGGCGCACCGTGGCCGCACCCGGCGTGCGCTGAGTCCGCCCGGCGCGGCCGGGGGCGCTGCGCGCCGCGGCCCCGTTCCCGCGCCCTCCGGCGCGGGAAGGGCTATGCCGCAGGCGCGTCATGAGCGCTGGACTCAGTTGTTCTTGATGTCGGCGTCGACGCTGCTGCCGCCGGCCTTGCCGTCCTTGCCGTAGCTGACCAAATCGTAGGGACCGCTCTCGCCCGGCTGGCGGTACTCGATCGGATGGCCCCACGGGTCCTTGAGTTCGGCATCCTTGGCGTAGGGGCCGAGCCACCCATTGGCGTCGGCCGGCTGCTTGACCAGTTCTTCCAGCGAGCCCGGCAGGCGACCGGTGTCCATCTGGAACGAATCGACCTTGCCGGCCAGGGTCTGGATCTGGCCCTTGGCCAGGTTGTAGTCGCCGCGGTCCTTGCCGCCGAGCACGCGGTTGCCGACGAAGGCGAGCACCGCACCGATCAGCACGATCACGATGATGATCTCGATCAGGCTCATGCCGCGCTGGCGGGCCGGGGACGGGGAGCGGGTCATCGAACGGGGATTGCGCATTTCGATCGTCATCCGTAGGTGGTGGTAGCTGAATAAAACGCGGAGCCGGCCTGGGTATCAAACGCGCCGGCAGCGGCCGCGGGGTCGAGCCGGCGGCCTGGGCCGCCCTGGAGTGTGTTCCGCGTGGATTTGCAAAGTTCGGCGCTCGCCGGCATCGGTACAGCCGGCGTTCAACCAGGCGGCGGCGGATGGCAGGGGCGAGAGGCGGCTCATGCTCACCCGATCGCGTTGGTCAGGTCGTACAGCGGCAGCAGCACCGCCATGACCACGGTGGCGACGATGCCGGCCAGCACCACCGTCACCACCGGCACCAGCGCCGCCAGCATCCGGTCCAGGGCCATGCCGGTGTCCTGCTCGAAGGTTTCGGCGGTCTTGATCAGCATCGAATCCAGCGCGCCGGACTCCTCGCCGACCTGGATCATCTGCAGGGCCAGGCGCGGGAAACGCTTGCCCTTGCCGAGCGCGGTCGACAAGGCCACGCCGTTCTTGACCTCTTCGCCGGCCGCGTCGACGTCGGCGGCGAGCACGCGGTTGTCGAGCACGTTGCGGCCGATGCCGATCGCGGTCATCAGCGGCACGCCGTTGCGCACCAAGGTGCCCAGCGTGCGCGCCAGGCGCGCGGTCTCGATCTTGCCGATCAGCGGGCCGACGAACTTGCGCTTGAGCAGCCAGGCGTCGAGCGCCTCGCGGAACGCGGGGTCGCGGCGCTTGCGGTCGAACCACCACAAGGCCAGCGCCGGCGCGACGATCAGCACGATCCACCAGTCGCGCACGAACAGGCCCAGCGCCAGCACCACCTGGGTGAACATCGGCAGCTCGGCGTCCAGGCTCTCGTACATCGCGCCGAACTGCGGCACCACGTAGCCGAGCAGGAACAGCAGGCTGGCGCCGACCATCAGCAGCAGGATCGCCGGATAGATCAGCGCGTTGATCACCCGCCCCTGCAACTGGCGGCTGCGTTCCAGGTAATCGTCGAGGCGGGCCAGGGTCTCGTGCAGATTGCCGCCGGCCTCGCCGGCACGGACCATGTTGATGTACAGGCGCGAAAACGTGCCGTGCTGGCGTTCCAGCGCCACCGACAACGAAGTGCCGCCGCGCACCGCGTCGCGAATGTCGGCGACGGTGCTCTTGGCCGCCTCGTCCTCGGGCAGATCGAGCAAGATGGTCAGCGCCCGGTCCAGCGGCTGGCCGGCGCCGAGCAGGGTCGACAGCTGCTGGGTGAACTGCACCAGCCGCGCGCCGGTGAACGGCTTGGGTTTGAACAAGCCCTTCCACGACGAAGCCGCGCCCGCCTCCGAAGCCAGCTTCGCCTCGACCGGCAAATGCCCCTGCTCCTGCAGGCGCTGCACCACCTCGCCGTTGCTCGCGGCCTCCATCTGGCCGTCGAGCAGCTCGCCGCGCGCGTTCAGGGCTTTGTAGTGGTAGAGGGGCATGGAGGCCGGGATTGGAGATTAGGGATTAGGGATTAGGGATTAGGGATCAGTAAAAGCGGGAGGGGTCGAAGACGATCGAGTCGGGTGGATCCGCTTTGCGAATCCCCAATCCCCAATCCCGAACGATCAGCCATCTTCGGTAACACGCAACACTTCCTCGATTGTGGTCTGGCCGGCCAGAGCCTTGACGATGCCGTCCTCGTACATGGTGCGCATGCCGGCCTGGCGGGCGATCTGTTCGATCTCGCCCATGCCGGCATGGCGCATCACCGCGCGGCGCAGTTCGTCGTTCATGACCAGGAACTCCATGATCGTGGTGCGGCCGAGGTAGCCCGACGGCGCCAGGGCCGAGCCGCGCGGGCGGTACAGGAAGATCTCGCCTTCGGGCTGGTAACGGCGCAGGCCGAACTTGTCGATTTCCTCCGGCGAGGCCGGGTACTTCTCGGCGTGGGTCGGCTCCAGCCGGCGCACCAGGCGCTGGGCGAGGATGCCGTTGATGGTCGAAGTCAGCAGGTAGTCCTCGACTCCCATGTCGAGCAGGCGGGTGATGCCGCCGGCGGCGTTGTTGGTGTGCAGCGTCGACAGCACCAGGTGGCCGGTCAGCGCCGACTGGATCGCGATCCGGCAGGTCTCCAGGTCGCGCATTTCGCCGATCATGATGATGTCCGGGTCCTGGCGGACGATCGAACGCAGCGCATGGGCGAAGTCCAGGCCGATCTGCGGCTTGGCCTGGATCTGGTTGATGCCTTCGATCTGGTACTCGACCGGGTCCTCGACGGTGATGATCTTGACGTCGCTGGTGTTGAGCTTGCTCAGCGCGGTGTACAGGGTGGTGGTCTTGCCCGAACCGGTCGGGCCGGTGACCAGCATGATCCCGTGCGGCAGGTCCAGCACCTTCTGGAACTGCGGCAGGAACTCGTCGGTGAAACCGAGCTTGTAGAAGTCGAACACCACCGTTTCGCGGTCGAGCAGTCGCATCACCACCGACTCGCCGTGCGCGGTCGGCACGGTGCTGACGCGCAGGTCGAGTTCCTTGCCCTGCACCCGCAGCATGATCCGGCCGTCCTGCGGCAGGCGGCGTTCGGCGATGTTGAGCTTGGCCATGATCTTGATCCGGCTGATCACCGCCGCGGTCAGGTTGGCCGGCGGGCTTTCGCCCTCGGCCAGCACGCCGTCGATGCGGTAACGCACCTTGAGCCGGTTCTCGAACGGCTCGATATGGATGTCCGAAGCGCGCAGCTCGACCGCACGCTGGATCACCAGGTTCACCAGGCGGATCACCGGCGCTTCCGAAGCCAGGTCGCGCAGATGTTCGACATCGTCCAGATCGCCGGCGCCTTCGCCCTCGGCGGTCTCGACGATCGCGCCCATGGCGCTGCGGCCCTGCCCGTACCAGCGCTCGACCAGATCGCCGACCTCCGAGCGCAAGCCGACCAGCGGCCGGATCTCGCGGCCGGTGGCCAGGCGCAGGGCGTCGACCTGATAGGCGTCCTGCGGGTCGGCCATCAGCACGTCGACCCGCGCCTCGCTCTCGGCGACCGGGCAGACGGCGAACTGTTTCATGAATTTCGGCGTCAGGCTGACCCCTTCCGGCGGCAGCTCGGGCGCGTCCTTGACGTTGACCAAGGGCAGGCCGAGCACCGCGGCCACGGTCTCGGCGTGGTCGCGCTCGGACACCAGGCCGAGCCGGGCAAGCAAGGCCAGCAGGCTGCCGCCGGTCTCTTCCTGCAAGCGCCGCGCCCGCGCCAGATCCGGCTCCTTGAGCCGCCCCTTGGCGAGCAGCGCATCGACGATGCGCGCATCGACCGCGGCCTGACCGTCTTCGGCCACGCCGTCCGCGATCCCGCCGGCGCCCGCGCCGGCACTGTTCACTACTGCGTTCACGTCACCCTCCTGCGCGTGAACCCTGGACTTTAGCAGTTTCGCTCATGGTCTCTACCAGACCGCGCGCGACCGCTCCGGTTCCTTGCCGGCGTGTCCGGCCGCGCGTTCGCACAGAGTGTGCGAGAGTTGTCGCACGTATTCGGATTCAGGCGGCCAGGCACGATCGGACTGCTCGGATCATCACACTTCACAGGCCCTCCGCGCCGGACAAACCGGCCGTCGACAGCGGATTCATGCTACGCCCTTCGGACGCTCGAATCCGGGTCTGCGTTGCGTACCGTACCGTCGCCATCCGGGCCGGCCGACTTCGTGCGCAGGCCGGCGATCGCGGCGGCCCGGCTTCTCGCAAGCCGGGCGCGGACGCGGACGCGGACGTCGGCCGGGGCCCGGCGGCGACCCTGCGCGTAGCCGTCGCCGGTTCGACGGCTTCGGGGGCGGGCACCGGAGCCGCCCCTGGGAAAAGGCTCGCTCAATCAGAACGCCGCGCGGTTTGACGGGCTGCGGGCGGTTGCGATTCAAAGGCCGGACCCGCCCGCGGGGGAATCGGTGAGGAAACGAAAGGCCGCGTGAGCCATGCGGCGACGGCGCTTGCGGCCAGTCCGGCCCGTCGCAGCCTCTGCCTCCGGCCGCCCCGGCGGCCATGTCGATCGCCTGCGGCGGCGCATCTTCTGGGCCCGTAGGCCGCGGGTTTCATCGAGCCTGCGATGACCGATGCGGGCGCCGCCGGAACGGCTCAAGCGCCGGCATCGCTGCCCTCGCGCTTCGACGGAAACAACAGCCGCTGAAAGAACAGATCCATTTCCGGATAGCCGCCCGTGTCGCCCAGCAGGAACTCTTGCCGCATGTGTTCCAGCAAGCGCCCGGCCCCGCCCACATCGGCCAGCAACGCCTCCATCCGTGCAGCCTCGCCCGCGAACACGGTCATGTCGGCGTCTGCGACGCAGCCGAACGCCGCATCGGCGCCCGTCATTCGATACGCCAGCGAGTACGCCCGCGGCCGCGCCATAAACTCACGATAGTCTTCCCACGCGAAGGGCAGCGCGCACACCTCCGCAAGCCCCGCATCGGCGAAGCCATCGCCGGCCACAAGCAGCGCTACGCGGTCGCCTAAGCGCTTCGATGCCGCCCTGAAGAACCATTCCGGCATGTACGTGCGGTCGTAGGCGTTCCTTTCGAACGCGACCGCGATCCAGCTGCGATCCCGGAACGGAAAATCGGGATGGGCGCGCTCGCAAAAGACACTGGCGAACGCCAGGCCGGACATCACATTCCGCACTCCGGAACGTCCCGAACAACGATGGGCAGACCGCTCGGCCGGTCCTCTGCGCTTGTGCCGAGCGCCGCCGCAGTGCGCAACCCTTCGGCGAGCAAGACCACCGGCGACGAGTCGCGGTCGAGAAGACGAATCGTCGCCGTCGCGCCGCCCCAGTCCGCTTCGGTTCCGCTCAGCGTCCTGTCGTGCATAGACTCGGGTGGGTCCTGCATGCAGCCGCCTCTTTCGACAGCGGTGCGTTCGGCCTGCCGATCATGTCGCCGTACAACGAAGACGGGCGCCTTGCAGGGCGCCCGTCTTGGCTTGCGTCGATGCGGTACGGGTCTCAGCCCACCCACACCCGCGCGTTGCGGAACATCCGCAGCCACGGCGAGTCGCCGCTCCAGTCCTTCGGCGCCCAGCTGAAGTTGGCGCTGCGCAGGGTGCGCTCGGGGTGCGGCATCAGGATGGTGGCGCGGCCGTCGGCGCTGGTCAGGCCGGCGATGCCGTCGGGCGAGCCGTTGGGGTTGAGCGGGTAACGGTCGGCGACGCGGCCGTCGCCGTCGACGTAGCGCAGCGCGACGTTGGCCGCGGCCTGGTCCAGGCCGCTGGCGAAGTCGGCGCGGCCTTCGCCGTGCGCGACCGCGACCGGGATGCGCGAGCCCGCCATGCCGCGCAGGAACAGCGACGGCGACTCGACCACTTCCAGCAGGCCCAGGCGCGCTTCGAACTGCTCGCTGCGGTTGCGCAGGAACACCGGCCAGTGCTCGGCGCCGGGCACGACCGGCTTGAGCTGGGCGAGCATCTGGCAGCCGTTGCAGACGCCGAGCGAAAAGCTGTCTTCGCGGGCGAAGAACGCGGCGAAGGCGTCGCGCAGCGCGCTGCGCTCGAGGATGCTGGTGGCCCAGCCGCGGCCTGCGCCGAGCACGTCGCCGTAGCTGAAACCGCCGCAGGCGGCGAAGCCCTTGAAGTCTTCGAGCCGGAAGCGGCCGGCGATCAGGTCGCTCATGTGCACGTCGTAGGCTTCGAAGCCGGCCTGGTGGAACGCCGCCGCCATTTCGATCTGGCCGTTGACGCCCTGCTCGCGCAGGATCGCGACCTTGGGCCGCGCGCCGCCGATGTGAACGGCATGGGAGACGAACGGCGCGGCGATATCGTCGTTGGCGTCGAAGCCCAGCTTCGGCTTCAGCCCCGGGGCGTTGAAGTCGCGCGCGATCGCGCGCTCCTCGTCGGCGCAGTCGGGGTTGTCGCGCAATTTCTGCAGCGCGTGACTGGTCGACCACCAAGCGTCGAACAATTCTTCCCAGCGCCACTCGACCAGCACCTTGCCGTCCTCCTTGACCCGCACCGAAGCGGCGGTGGTCGGCTTGGCGATGCGCTGGGCGCAGTCGATCAGGCCGTGGCGGGCGATGAGGTCGGCGAACTCGGCGCGGTCCTCGTCGTGGATCTGCACGATCGCGCCCAGCTCTTCGTTGAACAGAGTGCGGAACGGGTCTTCGCCCCAGCCGTCGAGGCTGATGTCCAGGCCCAGGCGCGAGCAGAACGCCATTTCGGCCAGGGTCGCGAAGGCGCCGCCGTCGCTGCGGTCGTGGTAAGCCAGCAGCAGGCCGGCCTCGCGCGCGTCGCGGATCAGCTCGAAGAAATCGCGCAGGCGCTGCGGGCTGTCGAGGTCCGGCACGCCGGTGTCGAAGCGCGCGCCCTCGCCGGGCAGGCCGGCGAACGCGGGCAGTCCGTCGGCCGCGCCGGCCTCCGGATGCACCTGGGCCAGCACCGAGCCGCCGAGGCGCTGCTTGCCCGCGCCCAGGCCGATCAGCCACAGCTCGGTCTCGGCCTCGCGCGACAGCAGCGGAGTCAGCTGCTGGCGCACGTCGACCACCGGCGCGAACGCGCTGACGATCAGCGACACCGGCGAGACCGACTTATGGGATTGGGGATTGGAGATTCGGGATTCGGCATCGGTCGCCGGGGAATCGCTCTTGCCAATCCCCAATCCCGAATCCCGAATCCCGTCGCTCCATTGCGCCTGCATCGACAGCGAATCCTTGCCGACCGGGATGCTCAACTCGAGCTCCGGGCACAGCTCCAGGCCGACCGCCTTGACCGCGTCGAACAGCAACGCGTCTTCGCCCGGATGCGAGGCCGCGGCCATCCAGTTCGCCGACAGCTTGATCCGGTTCAGCGATTCCACCGGCGCCGCGCACAGGTTGGTGATCGCTTCGCCGACCGCCATGCGCGCCGCCGCGGCCGCATCGAGCAGGGCCAGCGGAGTGCGCTCGCCGAGCGCCATCGCTTCGCCCACAAAGCCGTCGAAACCGCTCAGGGTGATCGCGCAGTCGGCCAGCGGCAGCTGCCAGGGGCCGATCATCTGGTCGCGCGCGACCAGGCCGCCGACGGTGCGATCGCCGATGGTGACCAGGAAGTTCTTCGCCGCCACGGTCGGGTGCGCGAGCACGCGCAAGCCGGCCTGGTGCAGGTCCAGCCCGTCCCAGTCCAGCGCCGGCCACGGCGCTGCGGCCGGATGGCGGGTGTCGCGGTGCATCTTCGGCGGCTTGCCGAAGAGCACGTCCATCGGCAGATCGATCGGCCAGTCCGCCGCGGGCTCGGCACCGTCGCCGTACACCGACTCGACGGTAGCGCCGTAGCCGACCACCAGCCGCTCTTCGGCGGTGGCGTAGCCGACCACCGCGAACGGGCAACGCTCGCGCTCGCAGATCGCGGCGAAGTCGGCCACGCGATCGGCCGGCAGGCCGAGCACGTAACGCTCCTGCGATTCGTTGCACCACAGCTGCATCGGCGACAACGAGGGGTCGTCGCTGGGCACCTTGGCCAGGTCGATCACGCCGCCCAGGCCGGAGTCGTGCAGCAGTTCGGGAATGGCGTTGGACAGACCGCCGGCGCCGACGTCGTGAGCGCTGTCGATCGGGTTGGCCTCGCCCAGCGCGACGCAGCGGTCGATCACCTCCTGGCAGCGACGCTCCATTTCCGGGTTGTCGCGCTGGACGCTGGCGAAATCCAGTTCCTCCGCGCTGTCGCCGGAGGCGACCGAGCTGGCCGCGCCGCCGCCGAGGCCGATCAGCATCGACGGGCCGCCGAGCACGATGACCGCATGGCCCGGCCTGAGGCCGAGCTTGGCCACCTGGACCCGGTCGATCGCGCCGAGACCGCCGGCGAGCATGATCGGCTTGTCGTAGGCGCGGGCGATCTCGCCCTGGCCCAGTTCGAAGCTGCGGAAGTAGCCGGTCAGGTTCGGCCGGCCGAATTCGTTGTTGAACGCGGCCGCGCCGATCGGGCCGTCGAGCATGATTTCCAGCGCCGGGGCCATGCGCGGATTGAGCGCGCGCGGGCTTTCCCAGGGCTGCGGCAGGGTCGGGATGCGCAGGTGCGAGACGCTGAAACCGCACAGGCCGGCCTTGGGCCGGCCGCCGCGGCCGGTCGCGCCTTCGTCGCGGATCTCGCCGCCGTTGCCGGTGCTGGCGCCGGGGAACGGCGCGATCGCAGTCGGATGATTGTGGGTTTCGACCTTGATGCAGAACGCCGAAGGGATTTCCGCCTCGGCCGCGTAGGCCTGGCTGCCCGGCTGCGGCCGGAACCGGCGCGCGGCATAGCCCTCGACCACCGCCGCGTTGTCGCTGTACGCCGACAGAGTGTTCTCCGGCGTTTGCGCATGGGTGTGCTTGATCATCTTGAACAGCGACAGCGGTTGTTCGCGGCCGTCGACGGTCCAGGAGGCGTTGAAGATCTTGTGCCGGCAGTGCTCGGAATTGGCCTGAGCGAACATCATCAGTTCGACGTCGGCCGGCTCGCGGCCGAGCGCGGCGTAACGCTCGCGCAGGTAGGCGATTTCGTCGTCGGCCAGGGCCAGGCCGAGGCGGGCGTTGGCGGCCTCCAGCCGATCCAGCGGGATGCGTTCCAGTTCGCCGCGCGCCGGCACCGCGAACAGCGCCGCGGCATCGTCGCGTGCGTCCAGCAGCGACTGGGTCATCGGATCGTGCAGGGCCTTGGCCAGCGCCCCCTGGGTGGCGGCATCGGCCGGCCAGCCCAGGAGGTCGTAGCGGGTGCCGCGTTCGACCCGCTTGACCGGCTGCCCGGCGCCGCGCAGCAGCTCGGTGGCCTTGCTGGCCCAGGGCGACAAGGTGCCCAGGCGCGGGGTGACGTAGCGCGAGACCGCGCCGTCGGCGCGCGCGGCGGCCTCAGGCTGCGCCTGCAGGATGCGGCGCAGGGTCGCATCGTCGGGCGCGGCGCCGGCCTCGGGCTCGACCCAATACACGGGCCAGGCATCGAGCAGACGCACATCGGGGTGGATGACTTGCAGGCGGGCTTGAAGCCGATCGCGGCGGAACGAAGACAGGGCCGAAGGGCCCTCGAGGACGATCATGTCCGGGGAACCGTGCAACGCAGGGCCCGGTATTGTAACCAAAACGCCGGCCCGGCTCGGGCGGCTCCAGGCTTCGGCCGGCGTCCGCGGCGGCCGGCCGACCCGGTCGCCCCGCTCCGCACGGGCCTCGCCCGCCCGCCCCGTGCGCCCCTTCCCGCCCCACAAACGACGACGCCGCCCGAAGGCGGCGTCGAGGCGAACGCGGCAGGGCCCGCGGCTTACAGGCCGCCGACCGGCGCGGCGACCGCGGCGGAGGGCTTGGCGCCGGCGGCCGCCGGCTTGCTGTCCGCGGCGATCTTGTCCAGGGTCTGGCGCAGCTGCGCCGGCGGCACGTAGCCGCCGACCTGGACGCCCTCGGCGGTGAGGATCATCGGGGTGCCGGTCAGGCCGGCGCGCTGGCCGACGTTGTACTGCTGGGTGACGGTGTTCTTGCAGTCCTTGCTGGGCACGCTGTGCTCGGCCTTGGCGTCGGTCAGGGCCTTGCGGCGGTCCGCCGCGCACCAGACCGAAACCATCTTCTTGTAGTCCTCGCTGCCGATGCCCATGCGCGGGAACGCCAGGTACTCGACCGCGATGCCCTGGCGGTTGTACTCGGCGATTTCGCTGTGCAGCTTGCGGCAGTAGCCGCACTCGACGTCGGTGAAGATGGTGACGGTGTGCTTGGGGTTGGCCGGGGCGAACACGATGCGCTCGCTGGCCGGGATGGTCTTCAGCAGGTCCTTGCGCATCGCCGCCAGGCTGTCCTCGCTGAGGTTCTTCTTGGCCTGGGTGTCGAACAGCGCGCCGCCCGAACCGGGCAGGAACAGGTAGCGGCCGTCGTCGCTGATGTAGACCACCTGGCCCTGGGCCAGGGCTTCGCGGAAGCCCGGCATCGGTGCCGCGCCGACCTTGTCGATGGTGATGTTGGGGTTGAGCTGGCGGATCGCCTCGACCGCGCGCGCCTCGGCGCTGCCGGCCTTGACCTCCGGCGCCTTGCCGGTCGGTGCGGCAGCGACGGCATCGGCCTTGGCGGCCGGCTCAGCCTTGGCGGCGGCGCCCTGCGGCGCCTGGGCGCAGGCGGACAGGCTGATCGCGCCGAGCACGGCGAAAATGATGCGCTTCATCCATCGAATCCTTGGTTCAGAGGTCGGGCTTGGACCGCCCGACGGGGAATAGGTTCTGCCGATTGTGGCACGGGCGGCGCCGCGATCGCGGTACCGCGACCGGATCGCCGCGCGAGTGGCGATGCCGGTCGCGGTTTGCGGCGCGGGCCGCCCGTCGCGTGGAGTGTGCGCCGGCCCGGGGCCGCCGGGGTGAATGCGCCGATGTGCGGGGGACAAGGACCGGCGGACGGAAGCCAGGGAGGGAGGGGGGCAAGCCCGCTCGACGCCCGCCGTGACGCGGAGGTACTGGCGACCTGACCCGGCGCGCCCGGCCCGGCGCAGGAGCGCCGGGCGTTCGGATCAGCAGGCGGCCGTGCCGCACGCGGCTTCGTTGGGGTACTCGCGACCTGACCCGGCGCGCCCGGCCCGGCGCAGGGGCGCCGGGCGTTCGGATCAGCAGGCGGCCGTGCCGCACGCGGCTTCGTTGGGGGTACTCGCGACCTGATCCGATGCGCCCGGCCCGGCGCAGGGGCGCCGGGCGTTCGGATCAGCAGGCGGCCGTGCCGCCTGAGCGCTGATCCTCACCCACGCGGGTGGTGCTTGGCGTGCAGGCGCTTGAGCTGCTCGCGGGCTACCAGGGTGTAGATCTGGGTGGTCGACAGCGAGCTGTGGCCGAGCAGCATCTGAAGCGCGCGCAGGTCGGCGCCACGGTTGAGCAGGTGGGTGGCGAAGCTGTGGCGCAAGGCATGCGGGCTGATCCGCGCCGGATCGATGCCGGCGACGGCAGCGTAGCGCTTGACCAGGTGCCAGAACTCCTGCCGGCTCGGCGCTTCGCCGGAAGCCCCGATGAACAAGGGCGCCAGGGCGCGCTTGCCGGCCAGTTGCGGGCGAGCCTGGCTCAGGTAGCGCTCGAGCCAGTGCTGGGCCTCTTCGCCCAGCGGCACCAGCCGCTCCTTGCTGCCCTTGCCGGTGACCCGCAGCACACCCTGACGCAGATTGACCGCGGTCGCCGGCAGGTTCACCAGTTCGCTGACGCGCAGGCCGGAGGCGTACATCAATTCCAGCATCGCGCGGTCGCGCAGCCCCAGCGGCGCGTCCGTCTCCGGCGCGGCCAGCAAGGCGTCGATCTGGCTTTCCGCCAGCGCCTTGGGCAGCGACCGCGGCAGTTTCGGCGGCTCCAGCAGCGCCGTCGGATCGTCGCTGCGCAGGCCGCGGCGCAGGCGCCAGGCGTAGAACGCGCGCAGCGCCGACAGCAGCCGCGCATTGCTGCGCGGCGAGTAGCCCTCGCGGGTGCGCCAGGCCAGGTACTCGAACAGCGCGGTGCGGTCGGCGCCGGCCAGCCCGCGGCCGTCGCGCCAGCGCGCCAGCCCTTCCAGGTCGCGGCGATAGCTGTGCAACGTCTGCTGCGCCAAGCCGCTCTCGGCCCAGATCGCATCGAGGAACGCGGCGATGTCGGCGTCGTCGCGCTCCTCCAGCGGCGGCAGAGCCATGGCGAGCGTGCGGCGATCGGCGGGCGTGGGCATGGGGGAAGCTTACGGCGAGGGGCGAGTGGAAAGGAGTGAGGCAGCAACTGCAGGGGAACAGCGGTCCCCGCCCGCGCTCACTTCTCACTCCTCTGCGCCGGTTCCTGCACGTATCCTGCCGCGATGACCGCAACCGCCCCCACCGCTGCCCCGCCCCGCCCCGCCGCCCTGCTGCATTGGCGGCTGTTCTCGCTGTTCTACGATTTCTGGCCGGTGCTGGCGCTGTGGATGCTGATCGGCCTGCTGATGGTGCTGGCCTTCACTCTGGCCGGCCACGACACCCACGAGAACATCCGGCCGCTGACCGGCTGGTGGTGGCTGGAGTGGGCGCTGTGCTGGCTGGCCGCCGGCGGTTACGCGACGCTGAGCTGGCGCCGCGGCGGCCAGACCCTGGGCATGCGGCCTTGGCGGCTGCGGGTGATCGGCGCCGACGGTGCGGCCCCAGGCTGGAGGGCGCTGTGGATCCGCTACGCGGTGGGCACGCTCTCGCTGCTGGCCGGCGGGCTCGGCTTCTGGTGGGCGCTGTTCGATCGCGAACGGCTGACTTGGCACGACCGCGCGAGCGGGACGCGGATGGTGCGATTGCCGAAGCGTTAGTTGCGAGGGGGCGTAGGGACCGCGGGCGTTCGACCAGCCCAGGCGGCAGTGCCGCACGCGGCTTCGGGCGGCTATGCATGAGCTGGAGGGTTACGGCCCCGGCCCGGCGCAGCGCGCCGGGCGTTCGCCAAGCCCAGGCAGCAGTGCCGCACGCGGCTTCGGGCGGCTATGCGTGAACTGGAGGGTACGGCCCCGGCCAGGCGCAGCGCGCCGGGCGTTCGACCAGCCCGGGCGGCAGTGCCGCACGCGGCTTCGGGCGGCTATGCGTGAACTGGAGGGTACGGCCCCGGCCAGGCGCAGCGCGCCGGGCGTTCGACCAGCCCGGGCGGCAGTGCCGCACGCGGCTTCGGGCGGCTATGCATGAACTGGAGGGTACGGCCCCGGCCCGGCGCAGCGCGCCGGGCGTTCGCCAAGCCCAGGGGCAGTGCCGCACGCGGCTTCGGGCGGCTATGCATGAGCTGGAGGGTTACGGCCCCGGCCCGGCGCAGCGCGCCGGGCGTTCGCCAAGCCCAGGCAGCAGTGCCGCACGCGGCTTCGGGCGGCTATGCGTGAACTGGAGGGTACGGCCCCGGCCCGGCGCAGCGCGCCGGGCGTTCGCCAAGCCCAGGCGGCAGTGCCGCCTAAGCGGGCTTGGCTCACCCCGACCTGCGTTTGAACAGGTAGGCGGAGACCGCCAGCATCACCACCGTCGGCATCGCATAGGCCAGGCGGAAGTCGAAGTGGAACACTTTGGCCAGTTCGACGAATTGGGTCTGCAACTGCCAGAACACCAGGGCGAACACGATGCCGATGAACAAGCGCTTGCCCAGGCCGCCGCTGCGCAGGCTGCCGAAGGCGAACGGAATCGCCGCCAGGCACAGGGTCAGCACGTTGAGCGGGTAGAACCAGCGTCCCCAGTAATGGGCCTCGAATTCCGCCGCGTCGAGGTCGTTGCGTTCGCGGTCCTCGATCGCCTTGTGCAGGGCCTTGGCGCTGAGGTAGCGCGGCCGGTTGGTGCCGCTCATCAGCGCCGCGCTGTCGAGCTTGGACTCCCAGCGCTCCTGCGCGATCTGGGTCTGCTCGGCCGACTTGGCGTGGAAGGTGGTGCGGGTGACGTCGCGCAGCAGCCAGCCGCCGGGACGGTGCTCGGCGATCTTGGCGATCGCGTACGAGGCCAGGCGGCCGTCGGCGCCGAACTGGTACAGATTGACGTTGCGCAGCTCCAGCCACCGGTCCGGGCCGCTGCTGCGCTCCTGGCCCTGGCTGGCGCTGAGGATCACGTCGCCCTCGCGCGCCCACAGGCCGGAATACTCGGCCACCACCTGGTTGTTGGACTTGGCCGCCGATTTCAGCGCATCGGCGCGGCGCTGGCCTTCCGGCGCCAGGGTCTCGCCGTTGACCACCATGGCCAGGGTCAGCACCGCCAGCGCGCCGGCCACCGCCAGGCTGAGCCGGCGCCGCGACAGGCCCACCGCGCGCAGCACGGTCAGTTCGGAAGTCGAGGCCAACTGGCCCAGGGCCATCAGCGCGCCGATCACCGCGGCATAAGGGAACAGACCGTAGGCGCGGCGCGGCACGGTCATCAGCATGTAGGCCAGCGCCTGCATCAGCCCGTAGCGGCCCTTGCCGATGTCGCCGAACTCGCCGACCAGGCTGAGCATGAAGTCCAGGCCCAGCAGCACCGCCCAGGTCAGCAGCACGGTGCCGAGCACGGCCCGGCCGACGTAGACGTCGTGGATCTTGGGGAAGGGCTTCATCGCGCCTTCCTCCGCCGGGCGACGCGGCCGTCGCGCAGGTACAGCCAGGCCGACACCGCCAGCAGCGGCAGGGTCAGCCACCACAGGCCGACGAAGCCGGGGACCTTGCCGTCCTCGATCCAGCCGGTGCCCATCATCATGAAGTTGTTGCCGATCAGATAGGCCAGGAAGCCCATCAGCACGCTGCCGTAGCGGGCCTGGCGCGGGGTGCTGCGGGCCAGCGGCACCGCCAGCAGGGCGAACGCCAGCGCCAGCAGCGGCGGCGCGATCCGGTAATGCAGTTGCGCCGCGGCCTCGCGCCGCGGGTCGGTCAGCAATTGCGGGGTCGACATCATTTCCGGCAGCGACGGGTCGTAGCGGTCTTCGCTGGCCGGCATCAGCACGTCGTTGCTGGCGTAGCGCATCAACCGGTAGTCCAGGCCGCCGTCCATCGGCCCGTCGACCTCGAAGCCGTCGTCCAGGGTCAGGTAGCGGTCGCCGTTGGCTCGCACGGTCAGATGGCCGCTCTTGGCGGTGGTGACGGTCTGCCGCTCGGGCTTGTTGCGATAGATGAAGATCCGCTCGAAACGGCTGCCGTCGCCGGACATGGCGCCGACGTAGATCACCCCGTTGTCGTTCGGCAGGCCGGTGAAGGCGCCCGGCTCCAGCCCCGCCACGACCAGGCTGCGGCTGGCCTCGTTGATCATTTCGCGCGAGACGCGGTCGGCCCAGGGACCCAGCCACAGCGAGCAGGCGCCGACCACGAGCACGATCGGCCCGACCACGTACAGCAGCGGGCGCAGCAAACGCTTGGGACCGACGCCGATCGAGGCGATCACCGGCATTTCCGAGTCCCGGTACAGCCGGCCGATGCCCAGCATCAGGCCCAGCATCAACGCCAGGGGCAGGATCAGCGGCAGCCACTTGATCAGCACCAGGCCCAGCTGCATCAGCATCATCCCGGCCGGGACCTTGCCCTTGGCGATGTCCTCGAGCACGTCGGTGAAGGCGCCGCCGACGCTCACGATCAGCAGCACCACCAGGGTCGCGAAGACGGCCTGGGCGAATTCGCCGGTCAGGTAACGGTCAAGCTTCTGCATGAGGCGTGGGGGCGCGCTTCGGGTTGGGCTTCGGCATCGGGCGGGCTTGCTTTAAACTCGGGGGTTCGTTCGACGGCCGGCTGGCCCGATCCCGCCCCGATCTAGGGGCTGCGGATCGACAAGAGCGCCAGGCGGCGCGGGCTTCAGGCCCCGGCTTCAGTCCTTGGCCTCCGGCCGTAGGCAAAGCCGGCCGATTGTACGAGACAACTCCTCTTTTCTGCTGGGAATCTGTTGGATGGCCCTCGAATTCGACCTGAACCGCGACACGCCCGCGGCCGCTCAAACCGATTGCGTCGTGGTAGGCGCCTTCGCCGACAAGACCCTGACCGCTGCCGCGCGAACGCTGGATGAAATCAGCGGCGGCCGCCTGACCGTGCTGCTGGAACGCGGCGACATCAGCGGCAAGACCGGCAAGACCGCTCTGTTGCACGACGTCCCCGGCGTGACCGCGCCGCGCGTTCTGGTGGTCGGCCTCGGCGAGCCGGGCAAGTTCGGCGTCGCCCAGTACCTGAAGGCGGTCGGCGACGCCGCCCGCGCGCTCAAGGCCGGCCCGGTCCAGCACGCCCTGCTGACCCTGTCCGAAGAGCCGGTGCAGGGCCGCGACGCGGCCTGGGCGATCCGCCAGGCCGCGATCGCCGCCGACCACGCCTGCTATCGCTACACCGCCACCCTGGGCAAGAAGAAGGACGAACCCGGCCTGCGCCAGCTCTCGCTCAGCGGCACCGACACGGTCGCGCTGGCGCAGGGCCAGGCCATCGCCGCCGGCGTCGCGTTCGCGCGCGAGCTCGGCAACCTGCCGCCGAACATCTGCAACCCGGCCTACCTGGCGCAGCAGGCGCAGGAATTCGCCGGCCGCTTCGACAAGGCCTCCTGCGAAGTGCTCGATCGCGAGCAGATGCAGGCGCTGGGCATGGGCTCGCTGCTCGCCGTCGCGCGCGGCTCGGCCAATCCGCCCAAGCTGATCGTGCTCAAGTACGACAACGGCGGCGACGCCAAGCCCTACGTGCTGGTCGGCAAGGGCATCACCTTCGACACCGGCGGCATCAACCTCAAGGTCCAGGGCGGCATTGAGGAGATGAAGTTCGACATGTGCGGCGCCGCCTCGGTGCTGGGCACGTTCGTCTCGGCGGTCGGCATGCAGCTGCCGATCAACCTGGTGGTGGTGGTGCCGGCGGTGGAGAACATGCCCGACGCCGACGCCTACCGTCCGTCCGACGTGCTCACCAGCATGTCCGGCAAGACCATCGAGGTCGGCAACACCGACGCCGAAGGCCGCCTGATCCTGTGCGACGCGCTGACCTATGCCCAGCGCTTCGAACCCAAGGCCCTGCTCGACGTGGCCACCCTGACCGGCGCCTGCGTGGTCGCGCTGGGCAAGTTCGCCAGCGGCCTGATGAGCAAGGACGACGACCTCGCCGGCGAACTGCTGCAGGCCGGCGAGCAGGTCTTCGACCGCGCCTGGCGCCTGCCGCTGTGGGACGAGTACCAGACCCAGCTCGAATCCAGCTTCGCCGACGTCTACAACATCGGCGGCCGCTGGGCCGGCGCGATCACCGCCGGCTGCTTCCTGGCCCGCTTCACCGAAGGCCAGCGCTGGGCCCATTTGGACATCGCCGGCGTCTCCAACGAAGAAGGCAAGCGCGGCCTGGCCACCGGCCGCCCGGTGGGGCTGCTGTCGCAGTGGTTGCTCGATCAGGCCGGGATTTGAGGTTCGGGATTCGGGATTCGATGACGGCTCCTGACGCCGCCATCGAATCCCCACCGGCTCCGCCTCGGCTTTTGCCCCAACCAATCCCCAATCCCGAATCCCCAATCCCGGCTTCCCGATGCCCCGTGCCGACTTCTACCTGATCCAATCGCCGCGCTTCCGCGAGGAGCCGATGCGCTTGGTCTGCGAGCTGGCGCGCAAGGCCCACGACGCCGGGCTGCCGACCCTGATCCTGGCGCGCAGCGCCGAGCAGGCCGAGCAACTCGACGACATGCTCTGGGACATGGGCGAGGACGCCTACATCCCGCACCAGATCGCCGGCCTGGACGAGGACGAGGAAGAAGCCGACGTGCTGATCGCCGCGCCCGAGTCCGACGCCGCGCTGCGCCCGCTGGTGATCAACCTGCGCGACGCCGCGGTCGCCGACGGCTTCGACCGCGTGCTCGAAGTGGTTCCCGCCGACGACTCCGCGCGCGGTCCGCTGCGCGAGCGCTGGAAGCAATACCAGGCGCGCGGGCTGGCGTTGAACAAGCACGATATGTGAGGGGCGGCCCCACGCTTCGGTTTTCGCCATTGTCCTAACGAATCCCGAATCTCCAATCCCGAATCCCCGCTGTACCCAATCCCGAATTCCCAATCCCGAATCTCCGCCCCTATGTCCCTCGCCTCCAGCTACGACCCCAAACAGTTCGAAGCCCGCCTCTACGAACAGTGGGAAAGCAGCGGCGTATTCCAGCCGCGCGGCGAAGGCCCGACGTATTCGATCCTGCTGCCGCCGCCGAACGTCACCGGCACCCTGCACATGGGCCACGCGTTCCAGCACACCCTGCAGGACGCGCTGATCCGCTATCACCGCATGCGCGGCTACGACACGCTGTGGCAGATGGGCACCGACCACGCCGGCATCGCCACCGAGATGGTGGTGGCGCGCAACCTGGGCCAGGAAGGCCTGACCCGCGACGGCCTGGGCCGCGACGGCTTCATCGAGAAGGTGTGGGAGTGGAAAGCGCATTCGGGCGGCACCATCGAACGGCAGATGCGCCGCCTCGGCGCCTCCGGCGACTGGACCCGCTCGACCTTCACCATGGACCCGATGGCCACGCAGGCGGTGATCGAGGCCTTCGTGCGCATGCACGAGCAGGGCCTGATCTACCGCGGCCAACGCCTGGTCAACTGGGACCCGGTGCTGAAGACCGCGATCTCCGACCTGGAAGTGGTCAACGAGGAAGAAGACGGCTTCCTGTGGTCAATCAGCTACCCGCTCAGCGACGGCAGCGCGACCCTGACCGTGGCGACCACGCGCCCGGAAACCATGCTCGGCGACACCGCGGTCATGGTCCATCCGGACGACGAGCGCTACCAACACCTGATCGGCAAGACCGTGACCCTGCCGCTGACCGGCCGCGAGATTCCGGTCATCGCCGACGCCTACGTGGATCGCGAGTTCGGCACCGGCGTGGTCAAGGTCACCCCGGCGCACGACTTCAACGACTACGCGGTCGGCCAGCGCCACGAGCTGCCGTTGATCAACATCTTCACCCCCGACGCGACCGTCAACGGCAACGCGCCGGAACGCTTCGTCGGCCTGGACCGCTACGAAGCGCGCAAGGTCGTGCTGGCCGAACTGGAAGCGCAGGGCCTGCTGGTCGAAACCAAGCCGCACAAGCTGCAGGTGCCGCGCGGCGACCGCACCGGCCAGGTGATCGAGCCTTACCTCACCGATCAGTGGTTCGTGCGCATGGACGGCCTGGCCAAGCGCGGCCTGGCGCTGGTCGAGCAGGGCGAGGTCCGCTTCGTCCCGGCCAACTGGATCAATACCTACCGTCACTGGATGGAGAACATCCAGGACTGGTGCATCAGCCGCCAGCTGTGGTGGGGCCATCGCATTCCGGCCTGGTACGACGCGCAGGGCAATATTTACGTCGCTCGGACTGCCGCTGAAGCGTACGAGAAGTATCTAAAGGACGTTCCCGCAGGCATCCTCACACAGGACGATTACGAGCAGGTTCTTTCTGGCGAACACGCCGAACATCGACTGACCCAGGACAACGACGTGCTGGAGACCTGGTTCTCCTCCGGCCTGTGGCCGTTCAGCACCCTGGGCTGGCCGGACGCGGCGGCGATGGGCGCACGCGGCTTCGAGCGCTACCTGCCGACCTCGGTGCTGGTCACCGGCTTCGACATCATCTTCTTCTGGGTCGCGCGCATGATCATGCTGACCGACCACTTCACCGGCCAGGTCCCGTTCCGCGACGTGTACATCCACGGCCTGGTGCGCGACAAGGACGGGCAGAAGATGTCCAAGTCCAAGGGCAACGTGCTCGACCCCATCGACCTGATCGACGGCATCACCCTGGACGAACTGCTGGCCAAGCGCACCAGCGGCCTGATGCAGCCGAAGATGGCCGAGAAGATCGAAAAGGCCACCCGCCGCGAATTCCCCGAAGGCATCCCGGCGTTCGGCGCCGACGCGCTGCGCTTCACCATCGCCGCGCTCGCCACCCACGGCCGCGACATCAAGTTCGACCTCGGCCGCGCCGAGGGCTACAAGAACTTCTGCAACAAGCTGTGGAACGCCACCCGCTTCGTGCTGATGAACACCGACGGCGCCCGCTTCGCCGGCGCGCCGCAGCCCCGCACCGACGCCGAGCGCTGGATCCTGGCGCAACTGGCCAAGGCCGCGGCCGAGGCCGAGGCGCACTTCGCCGCCTACCGTTTCGACCTGCTCGCGCAGAGCCTGTACGAGTTCGCCTGGAACGCGTTCTGCGACTGGTTCGTCGAACTGGCCAAGCCGGCGCTGCAGGGCGAAGACCGCGAGGCCGCCGACAGCACCCGCCACACCCTGCTGTACGTGCTCGAGCGCCTGCTGTCCCTGCTGCATCCGCTGATTCCGTTCGTGACCGAGGAACTGTGGCAGCAGGTCGCGCTCAAGCTGGGCGTGGCCGAAAGCACGATCATGCTGCGCGCCTACCCTCAAGCGGCCGAGTTCGCCGGCGATTACGCCCGCGCCGAGGCCGACGTGGAATGGCTCAAGGCGATGGTGTCGGCGCTGCGCAAGGTGCGCAGCGAGCTCAACGTCAAGCCGTCCGACCTGGTGCCGCTGCTGCTGGCCAAGGGCGACGCCAGCGACCGCGAGCGCAGCGAACGCTTCGCCAGCCAGCTCACGTTCCTCAACAAACTGGAGCGGATCGAGTTCGTCGACGACGTGGCCGCCGCGCCGCCGGCCGCGCCGGCGGTGGTCGGCGAGCTGACCCTGCTGGTGCCGCTGCCGGCGGAGAAGCTCGACGCCGAGCGCGTGCGTCTGGACAAGGAGAAGAAGCGGGTCGAAGGCGAGATCGCCAAGTGCCGGGGCAAACTGGCCAGCGAGACCTTCGTCCAGAACGCGCCGCCGGCGGTGGTCGAGCAGGAGCGCAAGCGCCTGATCGACTGGACCACGATGCTGGAAGAGCTGGTCGCGCAGCGAGCCAAGCTGGACTGAGCGGCCGCTGCGGTCGCACAGGCGAAAAAGCCGCGGTCATGCCGCGGCTTTTTTGCGTCCGCGCGTGGCTCCTGTAGGAGCGGCGTGAGCCGCGACAACCCGCAGCGACGGACGCAAGCGTGGCAGCCGAAGCGCGGATATCCGCGATTTGGGCAGGCAGAGCGGGAAGGGTCGGGGCTTCCGAAGGAGGCGTGGTGTTTCGTCGTTTGGGTTGTCGCGGCTCACGCCGCTCCTACAGGGGGCAGCGTCGCCGCTCCTGCCAATCCCCAAACCCCAATCCCCAAACCCCAATCCCCAATCCCCAATCCCCAATCCCTAATCCCTAATCCCTAATCCCTAATCCCCACCCTCGGGCAACAGCTCGATCGCCATCACCAGCGCGTCCTCGCGGCCGCCGCGGGCCGGGTAGTAGCGCGGGCGGCGGCCGATCTCGTTGAAGCCTTCGCTGTGGTACAGGGCGATCGCGCCGGCGTTGGACGGGCGCACTTCCAGGAATACCCGTTCGGCGCCGCGGCCGCGGGCGATCATCACCAGCGCGCGCAGCAGCTTGCGGCCGAACCCCAGCCCATGCGCTTCCGGAGCGACGCACACGTTGAGTACGTGCGCCTCGCCGGCGGCGACGCTCATCAAGAAATAGCCGACGATGCGCTCGTCCTCGACCAGCACCCAAGCCGGGTAGTCGGCGCGCAGGCAGTCGCGGAAGATGCCCGGGGTCCACGGGAACTCGTAGGCGCGGATCTCGATCGCGTGGACCGCATCCAAGTCGTCTTCGCGCATCGGCCGCAGCGCGGCCGGGGCCGTGGGACGTTCCAGGTCCGAGGCCAGCGCGATCATCGGCGCCCGCTCCCGCGGCGCAGTGCGCGCAACTGCGGCCACAACGCGCGCTTGGCGCGCGGGTCGCCGCGCAGCGCGGCCGCGTCGAACAAGGCCAGCACCGCCGCATCGCCGGGCGAACGGCGGGCGGCGCGCAGCAGATTGCGCAGCAGCGGGCTGTCGAGCGCCGGCGCGCCGGCGCTCGCCACCTTGGCCGGCGGCGCAGCGACCGCGCCGACCGCCGACGCAGCGGAGGCGCGCGGCTCCATCGGCGGCACGGCCTCGGCGGCGTCGCCGGCCAGGCTCAGCACGCTGTGGTCCATCGCCTGCAGCCACTCGCGCTGCTGCGCGCTCCACAGTCCGCTCATGGCGCGGTGCCCTCGGTCGGGGGCGGCGGCAGGCGGCGCACGCGGCGGTAGATCGCCTGCACAGGACCGGACAGCGCGTAGGGAGCGAAGATCGCCAGCAACACCCGCGGCGGGTCGATCGCGATCGCCACCACCACCGCCACCACCACCAGGATCGCCAGGAACGGCACCCGGTCGTTGCGCGGGCCGCTGCCCTTGAAGCTGACGTAGCGGATCCGGCTGACCATCAGCAGGCCGGCCAGTACGGTCACCGCCAACGCGCCATAGCGCAGTTGCTCGCCGGCGAGGTCGAAGCTGTGGCAGGTCCAGACGAAACTGGCGACCAGGCCCGCCGCAGCCGGGCTGGCCAGGCCGATGAACCAGCGCTTGTCGACCTGGCCGACCTGGGAATTGAACCGGGCCAGGCGCAACGCGGCGCAGGCGGCGTACAGGAAGGCACCGACCCAGCCGATCTTGCCGGGGATGACGCCGTCCAGCTTGGTCGATTCCAGCGCCCAGTGGTACATCACCAGCGCCGGCGCCAGGCCGAAGCTGATCAGGTCGGCCAGCGAGTCGTACTGCACGCCGAACTCGCTCTGCGTGTTGGTCAGGCGCGCGACCCGGCCGTCGACGCCGTCGAGGATCGCGGCGATGAAGATCGCCACGCAGGCGTCGTCGAAGCGGCCCTGGGTGGCGGCGATGATCGCGTAGAAGCCGGCGAACATGCCGCCGGTGGTGAAGAGGTTGGGCAGCAGGTAAATGCCGCGTCCGCGGGGGCGGGGCGTGTGATGGGGTTCCATACTGCGAAGTGTAGCGCTTGCCTGCATCCGGACAGGATGCTGCAATCGTAGCTTCCCCCCGCCTCACCGGCGCCTGCCGCCCCGTTCCGCCCGTTGCCCCGGAGCTCCGTCATGTCCCGCCCGACCTGCCCTTCCGCCCGCCGCCCCCTCCCGGCGCTGGGCCTCAGCGCCGCCCTGCTCGTCCTGTTGGCCGCCCCGGTCGCCGCGACCGAGCTGTACCAGTGGAAGGACGCCAAGGGCGTCACTCACTACTCCGATTCGCCGCCGCCCAACCAGGCCGGGGTCAAGAACCGGGTGATCAAGAACCGCTCCGGCACGGCTGCGCAGACCGCCACCGCGGCCGACGCGCCGGCCGCCGAGAACCCGCAGTGCGTGACCGCGCGCGGCAATCTCAAGCAGCTGCAAAGCTCGCGCTCGGTCGGGGTCGACGCCAACAAGGACGGCAAGCCGGACAACGTGCTCGACGCCCAGCAGCGCGCCGCCCAGGTCCAGTTGGCCGAAGCCGCGGTGCGCGCCTACTGCACCCAGCCGGCCGCGGCGCCGGCCGCCGGGTCGCCGGCCACGGGCCGCCCGACCACCAAGCAAGGCGACGCCTGATCGGCGCCCGCTGAGCGCCGGAGCCCGCCCGCAGCGGCTTCGGCGCTCGCCTCCAGGGCGCCCCCGGCGCCCCGCCGGCCCGGTTCGCGAACGAGCCTGGCGCGCCGGCATGGCAAACTGTTCGCTTTCCCCATCCGCGAACCCCTGCCGATGCGCCTGTCGCAGTTCCATCTCCGTACCAGCAAGGAAACCCCCGCCGAGGCCGAAATCGTCAGCCACAAGCTGATGCTCAAGGCCGGCATGATCCGCAAGCTCGCCGCCGGCCTGTACACCTGGTCGCCGCTGGGCCTGCGCGTGCTGCGCAAGGTCGAGCGCGCGGTGCGCGAGGAGATGAACGCCGCGGGCGCGATCGAAGTGCTGATGCCGGCGGTGCAGCCCAAGGAGCTGTGGGAAGAGACCGGGCGCTGGGAGAAGTTCGGCGGCCAGTTGCTGAAGATGCAGGACCGCAAGGAAGCCTGGTATTGCTTCGGCCCGACCCATGAAGAGGTCGTCACCGATTTCGCCCGCAACGAGCTGGCCAGCTACAAGCAGCTGCCGGTCAATTTCTACCAGATCCAGACCAAGTTCCGCGACGAGATCCGACCGCGCTTCGGGGTGATGCGCGCGCGCGAGTTCCTGATGAAGGACGCCTACTCCTTCCACGTCACCGACGAGGACCTGGGCCGCGAATACCGCAACATGTACGACACCTACGGCCGCATCTTCACCCGCCTGGGGCTGAAGTTCCGCGCCGTGTTCGCCGACACCGGCGCGATCGGCGGCAGCGCCTCGCACGAGTTCCATGTGCTGGCCGATTCGGGCGAGGACGCGATCGCCTTCTCCGACGGCTCGGACTACGCCGCCAACGTCGAACTGGCCGAAGCCGTATCGCCGGGCCCGCGCCCGGCCGCGGCCGAGGCCATGCGCAAGGTCGATACGCCGACCCAGAAGACCTGCGAAGACGTCGCCGCCCTGCTCGGCATCGAGCTGGCGCGCACGGTCAAGTCGGTCGCGATCGTCGGCGCCGACGCCGACGGCCAGCCGCAGTTCGCCCTGGCGCTGGTGCGCGGCGACCACGTCGTCAACGAGATCAAGCTGTCCAAGCTCGCCGGCCTGGCCGAGTACCGCCTGGCCAGCGAGGCCGAGATCCTCGAACACCTCGGCGCCCAGCCGGGCTTCCTCGGCCCGGTCGCGCCGGCCAAGCCGGTGCGGGTGATCGCCGACCGCAGCGTCGCCGCGCTCGCCGACTTCGTGGTCGGCGCCAACGACAACGGCTACCACCTGGCCGGAGTCAACTGGGGCCGCGACCTGGCCGAACCGGGCGAAGTGGCCGACATCCGCAACGCCGTCGCCGGCGACCCCTCCCCCGACGGCCGCGGCACGCTCGGCATCGCCCGCGGCATCGAGGTCGGCCACGTGTTCCAGCTCGGCCGCAAATACGCCGAAGCGATGAAGCTCAGCGTGCTCGACGAAACCGGCAAGGCGGCGACGCCGGCCATGGGCTGCTACGGCATCGGCGTGTCGCGGATAGTCGCCGCGGCGATCGAGCAGAACCACGACGACGCCGGCATCGCCTGGCCGGACGCGATGGCGCCGTGGCAGGCGGTAGTGTGCGTGATCAACCCGAAGAACGATGCCGCCGTGGCCGAAGCCGCACAGGCGCTGTACCGCGACCTGCTCGCCGCCGGCGTCGACGCCGCACTCGACGACCGCGGCCTGCGCCCGGGCGCGATGTTCGCCGACATGGAGCTGATCGGCGTGCCGCACCGGGTGGTGGTGTCCGAACGCGGCCTGGCCGCGGGCAGCTTCGAATACCGCCATCGCCGCGCCGCCGAGGCGGAAAACCTCGATCGCGCCGCGGTGCTGGCGCGCATCGCCGGCCGCTGAGCCGGCCGGGGCGGATTACCCGGGTAAACCGCACGGGTCATCCCGCCGGCGCCGCGGCGGCCGATGCCGCCGCATCGCTGGTAATAATGTTCGAAAATATGACGGCAGGCACGTTTTATCGCCTGCCCCGCGCGGCGATTTTCTGCGCCCGCCGCACGTCGCGAATCCACCGCCCGGATAAAATCGCGCCGGGGGCGTCGCGCGGATTATCCGCCGCCGGTTGCGCGAACCCCGGCGCGCCCACGGCACCGTATCGCGCCGCTTTGCGCCGCGTCCCGCTGGCCCCACGCCCCATTGACCATCGCGGCCCGCTCACGTCGCGGCACTAATAGCACAGCACTAATCGTGCCAACCGGCTGCAGAATCGCGAACGAATATATCGCGACCATCGGCACATTTACGCCCGGGGTATGTCCCTCTATTATGCTGGCCGCGCGCCAGGGACTGGCCGTAAACCGACCACACTCCCGGAGGCTCCATGACGATCGATATCTCCTCGTTGTCCGCCAAAGAACTCGAATCCCTGATCAGCCAGGCCAAGAAGCGCAAAACCACGCTCAACAAGCGCAAGCCGGTTGCTGCAGTGCGCAAGAAAATCGCCCAGCTGGTCAAGGCCGAGGGCTACACCATCGAAGAACTGTTCGGCGCCGCGTCCGCACCGCGCGCCGCCAAGGCCGGCCCCAAGGCCGCCAAGCCGGCCGCCGCCGGCGTGCGCAAGGCGCGCAAGCCGCTCGGCAAGGTCGCGCCGAAGTACCGCAATCCGGCCAATACCGGCGAAACCTGGACCGGTCGCGGCAAGCAGCCGCGCTGGCTGGCCGCCTACACCGCCGCGGGCCGCAAGCTCGACGATTTCCTGATCAAGTAACCGGCTTCGGCCGCAGGCGCCGGCAGCCGCCGGCGTTTTCCATTGCGTCGGCGAAAAACCGGCCGCACCGCTGCCCGGGGGAGCGGTGCGGCGAATTCGACCCGCCAGGGAATGGGAGCCGGCCGGACTCGGCCGGGGACGCAGGCGGCCGGATCGGCGCCCGGCGGAGCCGGATCAGAGATTGCGCCGGGCCGGCAACAGCAGATTGCCGAATATCAGCCCGGCGATCAGCGCCAACAGGATATTGACCACCGCCAGCACCGCGTCCTGGCCGACGTGGACGTCCTGCTGCTGCAGCATGGTCAGCAGCCCGCGCAGGCTCACGCTGCCGGGCACCAGCAGGATGATGCCGGGCACGCGGATGATCGCGCCGGGCCGGTTGCCCCAGCGCGCATAGGCGTTGCCGAGCGCGGTCATGACCAGGGCGGCGAGGAAGATCCCCGCCGGGTTGCCCCAGGCCAGGCCGCCGAAACGCGAAATCAGATAACCGCCCGCGGCCGCCGCCATCACCTTGGGATAATCGCGGCGATCGGCGCGGAACAAAACCGCGAAGGCATAGGCCGATACCGCCAGGCCGCACCATTCCACCCACGACTCCTGCGGACGCCAGGCCCGCACCACCGGCTCCAACCCGATCAGGTCGGCCAGGTACAGGCCGATCACCGTGCCGACCGCGAGTTTGACCACCGTGGTGACCGCGCCGGCGAAACGCGCGGTGCCCGAGACCAGATGCTGGCTGGTCAGCTCGTTGACCGCGTTGGTCAGCGCCATACCGGGCAGCAGCACGATCAGCGAGGCGATGATCACCGTGTTCTGGTTCAACGGAGCGACGAAATTGGCCGCCAGCACGGTCGCGGCGGCGGCGAACACGCCGGCGATCGCTTCCAGCGCCTCGCGCAGTCGCGGCCGCTGGCCGGAGAAGTCCACCAGCAGGCCGATCATCAGGCCGTTCACCGCGGCCACGCCGATGTCCAGCCAGGGCAGGCGCAGCAGGCTGGCGACCGCGCCGGCGGCCAGGCCGTAGGCGATCACCTGCATCGCCCGCCAGCGCCGGGTGCGCGGCCGGTCCAACGCCTCCAGGGCGGCATGCCCGGCGGCCAGGTCGAGCCGGCCGGCCATCACCTCCTCGGCGATGCGGTCGGTTTCGCTGAGCCGGTACAGATCGTTCTCGCCCGGCGGCAGCCGGATGACCCGGGTGGTGTCGCTGTCGCCCAGCGGTCGTTGCGGGTCGCTGAAGGTCAGGATCAACCCGGTCGGATTGGACCAGGGCTCGCATTCCAGGCGCAGCTTCTGCGCCACTGCGGTCACCGCCGCTTCCAGGCGCTGAGCCGTGGTGCCATAGCTGTGCAGGCGTTCGGCCAGCTCGACCACGAAGGCGATGCGGGCCGCGTAGCTGGTGGCGCTGAGCGGATGCGGGGCGGACATAGCCGCGAAGCATCGCATGCGCGCGCGTCGCTGGGCAGACGCCGCGCGCCGCCGGTGCATGCGGCAGTCAGAGTCAGGCGGATGCGGCCGCGCCGGCCCGATCCCGCCGCGCGCGAGCGAGGCGCTGTCGCATAAGCGGCCCCGCACGCCCCCGCATGGACCGCACACCCGACACTCACCTGTCCGCTCCTAGCCTGTATTCTCCCGCCCGAGAGCCTATGACCGCATCGACCTCGCACGCGCCGGAAATCGCCGCCGACGGCCAAGCGCCTTCGCGCCTGCGCCTGTCCGGCTGTTGGACGCTGGAACACGCCCTGCGCATCGGCGACGCGCTCAAGAATGCGCCGGAAGGCGCGACCGAGATCGATGCGCGCGGGGTCGAACGCCTGGATTCGGTCGGCGTGCTGCAGCTGATGCGCTATGCGCGCCGCCGCCAACTCGATTTCGACACCGCGTTCTCCTTCCACGACAGCCACCGCGCCCTGGTCAGCGCGATCGAGGACGTCGCCGACGAGCGGCCGAAGAAGAAGCGCGAGTACGGCTTCCAGGCCGCGCTCGCGCGCCTGGGCTTCGCGGTCACCGACAACTGGAAGGAAGTGCTGGCCCTGGTCGCCTTCTTCGGCGAAACCCTGGTCAAGATGCTGCGGCTGTTCAAGAGCCCGGGCCGTTTCCGGCCGACCGCGACCGTGCACCACATGGAGCAGGTCGGCCTCGACGCGGTGCCGCTGATCGCCCTGCTCTGCTACCTGGTCGGCGCGGTGGTGGCCTTCCTCGGCTCGACCATCCTCAAAGACTTCGGCGCCACCATTTTCGTGGTCGAACTGGTCAGCATCTCCTTCCTGCGCGAGTTCGGCGTGCTGTTGACCGCGATCGTGCTGGCAGGCCGCACCGCCAGCGCCTTCACCGCGCAGATCGGCGCGATGGTCAGCCGCGAAGAGGTCGATGCGATCCGCACCCTGGGCATGGACCCGATCGACCTGCTGGTGATCCCGCGCGTGCTGGCGCTGCTGGTGATGCTGCCGCTGCTCACCTTCATCGCCATGGTCGCCGGCCTGCTGGGCGGCCTCACCGTCGGCGCCTACGGCCTGGACATCCCGCCGCCGCAGTACCTGACGCGCATGCACGACACCATGCAGCTGCGCCATTTCCTGGTCGGCATGTCCAAGGCCCCGGTGTTCGCCCTGCTGATCGGCCTGATCGGCTGCCTGGAGGGCCTGCAGGTCAAGGGCACCGCGCAATCGGTCGGCGAACGCACCACCTCCAGCGTGGTCCAGGCGATCTCGCTGGTGATCGTGCTCGACGCGTTCTTCGCGATCTGGTTCATGGAGATGGGCTGGTGAGGCCGGGATCCGGGATTCGGGATTCGGGATTGGCTAAAGGCCAAAGCCGAGCGCTGCCGTACCCCAACGGAGCCCTGCTTTGACCACTCCCCACTCCCCACTCCCCAATCCCGACGTCGGCGCCGAAGGCGACGACGTGATCATCCGCATCCGCGGCCTGGTCAACCAATTCGGCGAACAGCGCGTGCACGACGGGCTGGACCTGGACGTGCGCCGCGGCGAGATCCTCGGCGTGGTCGGCGGCTCGGGCACCGGCAAGTCGGTGATGATGCGCTCCATCCTCGGCCTGCGCCGGCCCGACGCCGGCGAGATCGAGGTACTCGGCATCGACGCGCGCAGCCCCGACCCGCGGCTGCGCCGCGAGATCGAGCGCAATACCGGGGTGCTGTTCCAGGACGGCGCGCTGTTCTCCTCGCTGACCGTCGGCGAAAACGTGCAGGTGCCGCTCAAGGAGTACCACGGCGAACTGCCCGACTCGCTGCGCTACGAACTGGCCCTGCTCAAGGTCAAGCTGTCCGGCCTGCCCGCCGATGCGATCGACAAGCTGCCCTCGCAGCTGTCCGGCGGCATGCGCAAGCGCGCCGGCCTGGCGCGCGCACTGGCCCTGGACCCGCCGCTGCTGTTCCTCGACGAGCCCACCGCCGGCCTCGACCCGATCGGCGCCGCCGCCTTCGACCGCCTGATCCGCACCTTGCAGCAGGCGCTGGGCCTGACCGTGTTCCTGATCACCCACGACCTCGACACCCTGTACGCGATCTGCGACCGCATCGCGGTGCTGGCCGACAAGAAGGTCGTCGCCTGCGCGCCGATCGAGGACGTCGAACGGCTCGATCATCCCTGGGTGCAGGAGTACTTCCACGGCCCGCGCGCGCGCGCCGCCCAGGTCACGCGCGCGCGCAACCTCCGCGACGCGGACGCGGCCGGCGCATGAGCGGTTGGCCCCCGGACCCTGCGCAGCTGCCGAGCCTCGCCGCCTGGGGCGTGCTGTGCCTGGCTGCGGCCCTGCTGTGGTGGCCGCGCGCGCATGCGCTCAGCGCGGTCTTGCTCGCCGTCGCGGTCGGCGCCGGTTTCGCGCTTGGCCTGCTCGCGCCGCCGGCACTGGCCGCCTTCGCCCTGCTCGGCCTGGCTGCATGGCTGGTGCGCCCGGCGCGGGCCAAACCGGCGCGGGTCGCCGGCCACGCCCTGTTCGTCGTGGTCGCCTTCGCGCTCGGCCTGCACCTGATGCCGGGTTTCCGCAACCCGCAACTGGCCGACGGCCTGCGCCTGAGCGCGGACGCCGCGCCGATGTCGCTGTACCTCAACTTCGACAAGCCGCTGGCCGGGTTCTGGCTGCTGCTGTGCTGGATCGGCGCCAGCGCGCACGGCAAAGGCGGCGGCGATGTCGCCGCGCCCGCGCATCCGCCATTGTTCGGTCCGGGCTGGGGCGCGGCACTGGGCGCCGGCGCGATCGGTGCCGGCGCCGCCGCTCTCGCCTGCCTGGGCCTGGCTCTGCTGCTGGGCGTGGTCGCCTGGGCGCCGAAATGGCCGGGCTTCGCCCCGCTGTGGGCGGCCAACAACCTGCTGCTGGTGGCGCTGACCGAAGAGGCGATGTTCCGTGGCTATCTGCAGCAGGCATTGCAACAGCGCTGGCGCGCGCTGCGCCACGGCGATGCGCTGGCGATCGTGGTGTCGGCGCTGGCCTTCGGCCTGGTCCATGCCGGCGGCGGCGCGCGCTGGGTGCTGCTGGCGACCCTGGCCGGGCTGGCCTACGGCTGGGCCTACCGCCGCGGCGGTCTGTTCGGCGCGGTTTTGGCTCACTTCGGCCTGAACTTCATTCATTTCACCGCGTTTACCTATCCCATGCTGGCATGATGCCGGCCAAAGCGGCGGCGACGCCCAGTCGTACTGAAGGTGCCTGATGGAAACCAAGGCCAATTACGTCCTGATCGGCGCGTTCACGATTCTCGTGACGCTGTTCCTGTTGCTGTTCGCGTTGTGGGCGGCGAAGTACTCCTCCGAGCGCGGCTGGCGCGAGTACGCGGTGATCTTCAACGAACCGGTGACCGGTCTGTCCGAAGGCAGCAACGTGCAGTACAACGGCATCTCGGTCGGCACCGTGCAGCAGCTGAGCCTGGCGCCGGACGACCCGCGCCGGGTCATCGCCAAGCTGCGCCTGCAGGCCGACGCGCCGATCAAGACCGACACCCGCGCCAAGCTGTCGATGACCGGCATCACCGGCAGCCCGATCATCCAGCTCACCGGCGGAAGCCCGAACAGCCCGGCCCTGGCCGACGCCGAACGCGGCAGCGAGATCCCGATCATCCAGACCGAGGCCTCGGCGCTGCAGAACATCGCCGACACCGCCAACCGCCTGGTCGCGCGCCTGGACCAGGTGCTCAGCGACGACAACGTCGAGCACGTTTCCAAGACCCTGGCCAACATCGAATCGCTGACCGGCTCGATCGCCGACCAGCGCGAAGACCTGCGCGCGCTGATCGCCAACGCGCGCAAATCCAGCGAACAGCTCAGCGCGACCTTGAACACTACCAACCGCGCGGTCGAGACCGTCGACCGCGAGATCGCCGGCAAGTTGCCGGGCATCGTCGCCAAGCTCGACAGCACCCTGACCAAGCTCGATTCGGCCGCCACCGGCGCCAACGGCATCCTCAACGACAATCGCGCCGCGATCAGCAGCTTCGCCAACGACGGCCTGGCCCAGCTCGGCCCGACCCTGGCCGAGCTGCGCGTGCTGGTGCGCGACCTGCGCCGGATCAGCGACCGCCTCGACAGCAACCCGACCCGCTACCTGCTCGGTCGCGACGCCACCAAGGAATTCGAACCGGAGCCGGCCGCCCGATGATCCGCATCCCGACCCTGACCCCGCCCGCGCTGCGCGCGTTCGCCGCCGCGCTGGCCGCCGCCGCCCTGCTCGGCGGCTGCTCGATCCTCGACGAAAAGCCGAAGAACCCGACCACCCAGTACGCGCCGGACCCGCGCGTGGCGGCCGACCCGGCCTGGCCGCAGGCCGACTGGCAGTTGTCGGTCACCGCGCCGACCGCAGCGCGCATGATCGACAGCCTGCGCATCGCCGTGCGTCCCAACGGCGACGAGTTCCAGGTCTACAAGGGCGCGGCCTGGGCCAAGCTGCCCAGCGCCATGATCGAAGACGCGCTGCTGCGCACGCTGGAGGACTCCGGCAAGATCGCCGCCGTGGCGCGCCAGGGCAGCGGCATCGGCGCCGACTACAAACTGGTGCTGGACCTGCGCCGGTTCGAATCCGATTACGCCGGCCAGGCCCTGCCGTCGGCGGTGATCGAACTCAACGCCAAGCTGCTGCACAACCCCGACCAGAAAGTGGTCGCGCAGCGCACCTTCCTGCAGTCGACGCCGGCGGCGACGACCGAGGTCGGCGATGTCGTCGCCGCGTTCGAGCACTCGCTGGCCGCGACCACCGGCGAGTTGGCCGGCTGGACGCTGGACACCGGCTCGGCGCACGAGAAGAGCCATAAGCGCTGAGGCCGCGCCGTTTCGGGCCGGCGCGACGCGGCCCGCGAAGAGCTCCCCCGAAACGCCCGCTCGAGAGAGCTTGTAATCGGGTGACCGCCGGCACAGGCCGGGCCCCGGTGCGCTCCTAGACTGCGCAACCTAGAGCGCGCGGCCAGCCTCGCCGCGCACCGGAGGCGCCATGTCCGCACCCTCGCCGCACCGCCGCCGCGCCGCTTCGCGGCCCGCCCTGCTCGCCCTCGCGCTGGCCTTCGGCGGGATGGTGGCCCTCGGTCCGACCCGGGCTACCCCGCCCGGCGTGATCGACTACGAAACCGTCGGCGCGACCCCGCTGCGTGCGATCGGCCGCGACCTGCCGGCCCCCACCGCCGAGCAGACCGTGCTGTTCGGCGCCCGGCTGCAAAACCCCCAGCCGGTGGTCTACGACCAGATCGTGTTCGCGGTGCGCGACGGCGGCGGGCGCAATTTCGACCTCGGCCACCAAAGCGGCTACAGCGTCGGCGCCAGCGAACGTACCCTCATCGGCAGCGGCCGCTTCCCGCCCGGCCAGTACCGCTATTGGCTGTCGTACTACGCCGGCGGCCGCTGGACCGACCTCGTCCCCGAACGCAGCTTCACGGTCGTCGCCGCGCCCGGCGGCGATCCGGCCGCGACTCGCCCGCTCGGCGCCGGCAACGACTGGGTCTACGCCTTCGGCGACGAGTTCGACGGGACGGCCGTGAACTGGAGCAAATGGGCCGACACCTCTTCGGCCGAGTCCGACCACGGCCACGGCAACCCCGGCAATCAGCAACTGGAGTGGAACCAGGCCGCGAACTGTTCGGTCGCCGGCGGCGCGCTGCGCTTGCTGGCCAAACGCGAACGCGTGGTGTCGCCCTCCGGACGCAGCTACGACTGGACCTCCTGCCTGCTGTCCTCGCACCCGAGCTACAACTTCCGCTACGGCTTCATCGAGGCGCGCATGAAGCTGCCCGCCGCAGCCGGATTCTGGCCGGCGTTCTGGACCTTCCAGGCGCCCGGCGCGCAGCAGTGGAACGAAACCGACGTGTTCGAGTACTACTCCGACAACAAGACCCGGCTGTACTTGAACCAGTACGTGATCCGCAACGGCGCGGAGGCGCTGGACAGCCACGTGCACACGCCCGGCTTCGATCCCAGCGCCGACTACCACGTCTACGGCGCCGACATCGCCCCCGACGCGACCCGCTTCTACATCGACGGACGCCTGGTGCGCACCACCGCCAACGCCAGCCAGATCGAAACCTCGATCCTGGTCGACCAGTTCGTCTACGCCGGCAAGCCGCCGGCGGCGGCGACCCAGTCGGCGATCACCTACGTCGACTACATCCGCGCCTGGCGCAGGCCCTGAGCCGCGTGGCTAGCGCGGCCGGATCGCGCGGAAGGTCAGGTTGATCCGTTCGCCGACCGGCCGCGCCGTGCGCGGCAAGGCGTGGCGGTAATTGGCCTGGGTCGGCCCGGCCATCACCAGTAGGCTGCCGTGGCCGAGTTCCAGCGCGGCCTTGAGGCCGTCGCGGCGGCGGTGCTTGAGCGCGAACCGACGCGGCGCGCCCAGGCTCAGCGAAGCGATGGTCGGCGCGGGCCCCAGCTCGGGTTCGTCGTCACTGTGCCAGCCCATCGCGTCGCGGCCGTCGCGGTAGCGGTTGGCCAGCACGCTGTTGAACCTCGCGCCGAGTTCGGCGCTCAAACGGGCGCGCACCGGCAACAACGCCGCCGGCCACGGCCGCGGCTCGAACAGCGCGCCCGAATAGCGGTAGCGCGCCTCGGCGTCGCCGATCCAACTGCTCAGGCGCGGCGAATCGTGTTCGCGTCCGAACAGGCGGATGCGGTGCACTTCCCAGTCGATGCCCTGGCGAAGCGCCGCGAACAGCGCGTCGGCGTCTTCGCGCGCCAGCCAATGCGGGTCGAAGGCCAGTTCGGCGTCTTCCAGCGGCAGTCGTTGCAAGGGCATGCCGCACGCTAGCACGCGGCCGGCGCGCACCGCGTTCCGGATCCGGCTCCCGCCCACCCGCCGCCGACGCGGCCTCCATACGCCGGCCGGAGCCAACGTCCGGGAACGAGCGTGAAACGGCGCTCAACGCGTTTTAAACGCGACGCCCGCCGCAGGGCCGGCACGGCCCCGGCTTGGCGCTGCCGGCGCAAACCCGCGACAATGTCGCATTGCACGCCAGAGTCCCGCCAGCATGAGCGAACAGCCGATCGACACGGTCCAGCCGTCCGACACGCCAGCCATCGAAATCGAACGCGACGTCATGGAATACGACGTCGTCACCGTCGGCGCCGGTCCCGCCGGCCTGTCCTTCGCCATCCGGCTCAAGCAGCTCAATCCCGAGATCTCGGTCTGCGTGATCGAGAAGTCGAGCACCATCGGCGCGCACATCCTGTCCGGCGCGGTCATCGAGACCGGTCCGCTGGATGCGTTGCTGCCGGGCTGGCGCGACAACCCGCCGCCGATCTGCGTGCCGGCGACCGAGGACGAGTTCTGGCTGCTCAGCAAGACCGGCGGACGCAAGCTGCCGGTGCCGCCGGGCATGAACAACCACGGCAACGTCATCGTCAGCCTGGGCGCGATGTGCGCCTGGCTGGCGCCGCAGGCCGAGGCGCTGGGGGTCGAGATCTACCCGGGCTTCGCCGCCGCCGAAACCCTGCACGACGCCGACGGCCGCGTCGCCGGCGTGCGCATCGGCGACATGGGCATCGCCAAGGACGGCAGCCACAAGCCCGGCTTCACCGCCGGCATCGACATCCGCGCCAAGGTCACCGTGTTCGCCGAGGGCGCGCGCGGCCATCTGACCAAGCGCCTGATCAAGCGCTTCAAGCTCGACGCCGACAGCGACCCGCAGGGCTATTCGATCGGCATCAAGGAGCTGTGGCAGGTGCCCGAAGACCGGACGACCCCGGGCAAGATCGTGCACAGCTTCGGCTGGCCGGCCGACAGCCACACCTACGGCGGCAGCTTCCTGTACCACCTGGACAAGGGCCGGATCGCGCTGGGCTACGTCAGCGGCCTGGATTACCGCGATCCCGACTACAAGCCCTGGGAAGCGTTCCAGCAGTGGAAGAACCACCCGATGGTCAAGCCGCTGCTGGACGGCGGCAACATCGTCTCGGCCGGCGCGCGCGCCATCGTCACCGGCGGCTTCCAGTCGCTGCCCAAGCTGGAAATGCCCGGCGCGCTGCTGATCGGCGACACCGCCGGCCTGCTCAACGTGCCCAAGATCAAGGGCACCCACCAGGCGATCCGCAGCGGCATGCTCGCCGCCGACCACCTGGCCGGCTCGCAGCTGTCGCCGCAGGGCTTCGACGCCAAGCTGCGCGGCTCGGAGATCATGAGCGAGCTGAAGAAAGTGCGGAACGTCAAGCCGGGCTTCAAGCGCGGCCTGTGGTTCGGCATGCTCAACGCGGCCTGGGAAACCCTGACCGGCGGCGCCTCGCCGTGGACGCTGAAGAACAAGCCGGACTGGTCCTCGCTGCAGAAACTCGGCGAGGCCGAAAAGCCCAAGCGCGATTACCTGGAGCGCAGCCTGGCCCCGCGCGACCGCCTGGCCGCGGTGTATTTCGCCGCGACCGAGCACGACGAAGACCAGCCGGTGCACCTCAAGGTCGCCGACACCAACGTCTGCGTGACCCGCTGCGCCGAGGAATACGGCAACCCCTGCACCCGCTTCTGCCCGGCCGGCGTGTACGAGATCGTCGAAGAGGCCGGCGCCAAGCGCCTGCAGATCAACGCCGCCAACTGCGTGCACTGCAAGACCTGCGACATCAAGGACCCGTACGAGATCATCAACTGGGTCACCCCGGAAGGCGGGTCCGGGCCGAACTACCAGAACCTGTGAGACAACGGCGGCGGTGGCGCGCGTCTGCGTCGGCCGCCGGTCCGGAGATGCGCAAACGGCGCGATCGGATCGATCGCGCCGTTTGCGTTTTCCTAGGCGGCGCAGACCAGGGACGTTCAGGCGGCCAGCAGCGGCACGCCGGTCTTGGCCCGCAGTTCGTCTTCGTTCACCCCCGGCGCGGTCTCGACCAGCACCAGGCCGCGCTCGGTCACGTCCATGACCGCCAGTTCGGTGATGATCCGGTTCACCACGCCCAGGCCGGTCAGCGGCAGCGTGCATTCGGGCAGGATCTTGTGCTCGCCGTTCTTGGCGGTGTGCTCCATCAGCACCACCACGCGCTTGACCCCGGCGACCAGGTCCATCGCCCCGCCCATGCCCTTGACCATCTTGCCGGGCACCATCCAGTTGGCCAGGTCGCCCTTGCCGGTGACCTGCATCGCGCCGAGGATCGCCAGGTCGATATGGCCGCCGCGGATCATCGCGAAACTGTCGTGGCTGCCGAAATAGCTGGCGCCGGGACGCGCGGTGACGGTCTGCTTGCCGGCGTTGATGAGATCGGCGTCAACCTCGTCCTCGCTCGGGAACGGGCCGATGCCGAGCAGGCCGTTCTCGGACTGCAGCCACACGTCCATGCCGTCGGGAATGAAGTTGGCCACCAGGGTCGGCAGGCCGATGCCGAGATTGACGTAAGCGCCGTCGGTGAGTTCCTGCGCGGCGCGCTGCGCCATTTGATCGCGGGTCCAGGACATGGATAGATCTACCTGTATGAGAGGTCGGAGATAAGCTGCGACGGGGACAATCCGAGCTGCGCCGTAAGGCCGTTCGGAGCCGGGCGGCGCGGCACGCGCAGCGTCAACCGGCGCGGACCGTACGCTGTTCGATGCGCTTTTCGGGCGTGGCGTTGACCACGATGCGGTCGACGTAGATGCCCGGCAGATGCACCTGGTCGGGATCGATCTGGCCGATCTCGACCAGTTCCTCGACTTCGGCGATGCAGACCTTGCCGGCCATCGCGCAGGCCGGATTGAAATTGCGCGCGGTCTTGCGGAACACCAGGTTGCCGGCCTTGTCGGCCTTCCACGCCTTGACCAGCGACACGTCGGCCTTGAGCGCGGTTTCCATCACGTAGTGGTGGCCGTCGAACTCGCGCGTCTCCTTGCCTTCGGCCACCACCGTGCCGTAACCGGTACGGGTGAAGAACGCCGGAATGCCTGCGCCGCCGGCGCGCAGGCGCTCGGCCAGGGTGCCTTGCGGATTGAACTCGAGTTCGAGTTCGCCGGACAGGAACTGGCGTTCGAATTCCTTGTTCTCGCCGACGTAGGACGAAATCATCTTCTTGATCTGGCGCGTTTCCAGCAGCAGGCCAAGGCCGAAACCGTCGACGCCGGCGTTGTTGGAGATCGCGGTCAGGCCCTTGGCGCCGCTGTCGCGCAGCGCGCCGATCAGCGCCTCGGGAATGCCGCACAGGCCGAAGCCGCCGACGGCCAGGGTCTGCCCGTCGCCGACCACGCCCTGCAGGGCGGTCTGCGCGTCGGGGTACAGCTTGTTGTTCGCGCCGCCGCGGGCGGGCGTCGCGGATGAGGCCTGGGCCATGGGACAACTCCTTTGCGGGATATGCGAAGTTTAGCCTGCCGCAGGCGGCGGACGTAGCGGACTTTCGGGCAATGCCGCGACAATGCCGTTGCCGCCCCCGCCCTTTCGCCGCAGCGACGCTAGACTTGCGCCATGAGCCGAATCGCCCTGGTCACCGCCATCGCCGCCCTCGGACAAGACCAGGACCTGCTGCCGCTGCGGCAAGCCTGCGCCGACCTCGGCCTGGCCGCCGACATCCGCGCCTGGGACGATCCCAGCGTGGCCTGGGGCCGATACGACGCCGTATTGCTGCGTTCGCCCTGGGACTACACCCAGCGCCTGGACGAGTTCCTCGACTGGTGCGCGCGCGTCGACGCCGCCACCCGGCTGCTGAACCCGTTGGCGGTGGTGCGCTGGAACAGCGACAAGCACTATCTCGCCGATCTCGCCGCACGCGGCGTGCCGGTCGTGCCCAGCGCCTTCGTCGAACCCGATGCCGATCCGCTGCCGGCGCTGCAGGAGTTTCTCGCCGCGCATGCCGAGTGCGAGGAGTTCGTGGTCAAGCCCGCGGTCAGCGCCGGCTCGCGCGACACCCAGCGCTACGCCCGTTCGCAGGAATTCGCCGCCGCCAACCACGTCGCGCGCCTGCTCGACGACGGCCGCAGCGTGCTGCTGCAGCCGTATCTGGCCTCGGTGGACCGCGACGGCGAGACCGCGCTGATCCACGTCAACGGCGTCTTCAGCCACGCGATCCGCAAGGGCGCGATGCTGCATCGCGACGAGGCCTTGAACCTGCGCGCGACCGAGCGCATCGCCGCGCGCGAACCCGGCGAGGACGAACTCACCGCGGCCCTGCACGCGCTCAGCGCCGCCGGCGCCCGACTCGATCTGGAAGACCCGCTGCTGTACGCGCGCGTCGACCTGATCCGCGACGGAGACGGCCGCCCGCAATTGCTCGAACTCGAACTGTGCGAGCCCTCGCTGTTTTTCGAACACGCCCCCGGCAGCGCGGCGCGCTTCGCCGAAGCGCTGGCGGAGTTGCTGCAGACCAGCGCTGCATCCTGAGCCGCGGGCGCGTATCGCCCGGCCGTTTGGAGCCCGCAAACGAGAAGACCAGCCGAAGCCGGTCTTCCGTCGAAACTCGCCGCGCCGGTCAGGAACGGCCGTAGACGTCTTCCAGACGGACGATATCGTCCTCGCCCAGATAGCTGCCCGACTGCACCTCGATCAGCTCGACCGGCTGGGTGCCGCGATTGCGCAGGCGATGCACGCTGCCCAGCGGAATATAGGTGCTCTGGTTTTCGCGCAGCTCGAACACCTTGTCGTCGCAGGTCACCTCGGCCACGCCGGATACCACGATCCAATGCTCGGCGCGCTTGTGGTGCTTCTGCAGGCTCAAGGCCGCGCCCGGCTTGACCACGATGCGCTTGACCTGGAAACGGTCGCCCATGTCGATCGAATCGTAGTTGCCCCAGGGGCGGTATACCTTGCGGTGGAACAGATGCTCCTGGCGCCCGGCCTGCTTGAGCTTGTCGACGATGGTCTTGACGTCCTGGACCCGGTCCTTGCGGGCGACCAGGGTAGCGTCCGGCGTATCGACGATCACCAGATCCTCGACGCCGATGGTCGCGATCATGCGCCGGTCCGAAGCGCGCACCAGGCTGTCGCGGGTGTCCACCGAAATCACGTCGCCCTCGTAGCGGTTGCCGTCGTCGTCGCGCTGTGCGACCGACCACAGCGACGACCACGAACCGATATCGCTCCAGCCGCAGCTGACCGGCACCACCGCGGCGTGCTCGGTTTTCTCCATCAACGCGTAATCGATCGAATCGTTGGGACTGGCGGCGAACGCGTCCTTGCCGAGGCGGATGAAATCCAGGTCGGTCTGCGCTTGCGAATAGGCCGCGCGCGCGGCTTCGACGATGGCCGGCGCCAGGCGCGTCAGCTCGTCCAGATAGCGCTGCGCCTTGAACAGGAACATGCCTGAGTTCCAGGCGTAGGTGCCTTCGGCAAGGTAGCGCTCGGCGGTCGCCAGGTCGGGCTTCTCGACGAAGCGCGCCACCCGGTAGCCGGCGCCGTCGAGGGCATCGCCGCGAGCGATGTAGCCATAGCCGGTTTCCGGGTAATCCGGTTCGATGCCGAACGTCACCAGCCAGTCCTGCGCGGCCAGGGTCGAGGCTCGCGCGACCGCCTCGCGGAACGCTTGCACGTCTTCGATCAGGTGATCGGCCGGCAGCACCAGCATGGTCGCATCGGGCTCCTGTGCGACCAAGTGCAGGGCCGCCAGGGCGATCGCCGGCGCGGTGTTGCGCGCGATCGGCTCAAGAATGATCGCGCCGTTGGCGACATCGATTTCCTGCAATTGCTCGCCAACCATGAATCGATGGTCTTCGGCGCACACCGTCACCGGCGCCCCGGCATCCGGCAGCGCGCTCGCGCGCAGGATGGTTTCCTGGAACAGCGAGTGATCGCCGATCAACGTCAGAAATTGCTTGGGCTGGTTCTGGCGCGAAAGCGGCCAAAGCCGCGAACCGCTGCCACCGCTGAGAACGACGGGATGAAGCATCCTGGCTCCAGATTTCGGAACGGAAAGGGCCGCCAAGGATAGCCGAACCTCGTCACGACCGGCTTCACGGCGCCTGACTGGCGGCGGGTCGAGGCTAAAATGGGCGCCTGACTGGGGCGTCCACGCTAGCGCACATGCACAACACATTATTAATGAGCGGCCCGGGCGACAGCCGAGTCGAAGCCACCGCGTTCGGCGCCCAGGCGCTGTCCTGGCATTGCCGCGGCCGCGAACGCCTGTATTTGAGCCCGCGGGCGGACGTTTCTGGCGCGGCGATCCGCGGCGGCGTGCCGGTGATCTTTCCGCAGTTCGCCGCGCGCGGCCCCGGGCCGCGGCACGGCTTCGCGCGCACCCTCACCTGGGAAACCGAGCCCGACCCCGAACGTCTACGCTTTCGCCTGCGCGATCGCGAGGAAACCCGCCGCCACTGGCCCTACCGCTTCGGGGCGGAGCTCGACGTCGAACCCGGCGAGGACCGCCTGCGCATCACCCTGACCGTGCACAACGCCGATGCCGACCCGTTCGAGTTCAGCGCCGCCTTGCATACCTACCTGGCTGTCGGCGACATCGCCGAGACCCAGGTTCACGGCCTGGAAGACCGGCCTTACATCGACTCCGCGCGCGGCGGCGCGCCCTGCCCGCCCAGCGGCGCACCGGTGCGCTTCGGCGGCGAGGTCGACCGCATCTACGCCGACACCCGTCGCCTGCTGCGCGTCACCGACGGCGAGCATATGCTGCGCTTCGAAGCCGAGGGCTTCGCCGACACCGTGGTGTGGAATCCCGGCGCCGAACTGGCCGCAGGCCTGTCCGACTTGGAACCCGACGGGTACCGCCGCTTCGTCTGCGTCGAGGCCGCACAGGTGCTGCAGCCGGTGAGGTTGCAGCCCGGTCAGACCTGGACCGGGGCGCAGATTCTCACAGTCCAATCCAACCGGGGATGCTGAATCACCGTACCTCAGTATTCGGCTTTCCAGTCGAATTTTGCGTCTCCCGAGGCCCACGCGTTCCCGGCAGAATCGAATAGCCGCACGATAAAGGTCGTCGGACCACGGGCGCGAACCGTGCAAATCAGCCCGACGGAATTGGATGGCGTCACGAAGATTTTACGCGGGGTGATTGGGCAATTATGCGTAATTACGACGTCGCCATTCGCGTCCGTGTTTGCACTCGATGTACCTGCGCGCAACGGCGCGGAGATTTCTCCGTTTCCGGAAAATACCGCCGCTCCTCCGCCACCGAAAAATTTCGGCCGGTCGCTAATTTCCACCACGGCGCCCGAGGCCGCCTGGACACAGCCGAATCCGAGCCCCGAACCATTCCAGTTTCCAGCTTGAAGCTGGGCCACGTTCAACTCGATACCGGCGGCGTTCGCGTCAAGACTTGGGCCCCGATGCTCCGCCAAATCCAGCCCGGAAAAATTCATGACGCAATTAATCGCGTTGACCGAAACACCAGAGTTGTTGCTCGCAAAGGTCGCGAGCGATCCGACCTCACCCTGTGCGGTTACGTTGGTATACATGCCGGTATGCCCGACCGCGGATGGCTCCACATAAATACCATACTGACCGCGATCAAAGTCCGCATTCACCAGCTTCAACTTATTAGTGGTGCCGAAACCGTTGCCTACGACATGCAATCCGATCTTGTAGAAGATACAGAACAAATTGACGATCAAAGGATTGTCGTTGCGCGCGGAAACGATCGCACGAGAGTGATTGAGCTGATATTTTGCCACATCTTCGGACTGGGACCAGAAAGGCCAGAAATGCGTATCCGTTATTCTTACAACGTCGTAGGCTTGGTCTATAAAAATGCCAATATTGAGCGGCTGTCCACGTAAGTTGCTCGTGGTCAAGCGGCCGGCATTGCCGTTGAGCACCTGGATGCCATTGTAGGCATTTAGCAACGTAACGTTGTCGAAAAGCGCATCCGCGTCATCAACCGTGAAATCGTAGTCGTATACCGTGGGAACGAACGTAGTCCCCGGTGCGCCGACCGTATGAGCGCGGAAGGTCCCCAGCCACGATATCGAGATGCCGCTCGCACTATTGCCAACCGATGGACGCTGAAGGATGAAGCCTTTGCCGGCATGATCGAGAAAGAACCAAGAGCCTCCGCCTCGCTGGTTGGGCCCCGGACCGGGACTGAATCCTTCGTAAGGTTCTACGCCATCGCCGTCAAGCCACAGGCTTCCACCGATAACTATCGGCGCTGTCAAGCGATAAACGCCTGACGGAACAAATAGATAACGCACATTATTGTCGAGCGCGAACGCGATCGTCGACGTCACTGCGGCCGTGTCGTCTGCCAAGCCATCGCCGACCGCACCGAAGTCCGCAATGCTCGCGCGTTCTCGCAGTTCGGCCTGTACAGTCCCGGCACCTGCACTCGCGCCGCCAATAAACCCTATCTCGGCAGAGCTCTCGGGCGACATTAAACTCCCGACTGCAGCTTGAGGCTCTGTTGATTTGTCCTCAGCAGTACCATCAGCAGAAGCAATGACACTGTCCCTATCGGAAATATTGATCATAGCCATCCTCCTTAACATTCGGTTGCGAGCAGAGCGCCTTATAGAGCGTCTTATGAAGATTAGGCCATCCGGTGCGCACATCCTGCGACGCGACAACACGCAACGATCAAGCGACATACGCGGCATTTGCGCGGCCCTCGCTGCGAGACGGCCACAGTCCAACCGTCCTGGGAAAGACAGTCATCGAAAACCAGACTGAAGCCGCCCCGTACCGCCTCAAGCCTGCCCCACCACGTTATCCACAGAGGCCGCAACCTCCTGTTCAGCTCTTCAGCCATCAGCCTGCTCGGTGGAACTACTTGGCCGAGGTTCATCTTTCAACCGAGCCCCCCCCATTTGCCTCCCCTTCGCCGCGTGATACAGCGGATCCGCGTGCACTGCCCCCACAGCCCCGTCTCCGCTAGAATCGAGGGCTGTCGGCCGCCCGGCCAGCCCCCCCACAAGGAACCCCCGCACGATGAAGATCCTCGTCGGTTACAAGCGCGTGGTGGACTACAACGTCCGCATTCAGGTCAAGCCGGATGGCTCCGGCGTGGTCACCGACGGCGTCAAGCTGTCGGCCAATCCGTTCGACGAAATCGCCCTGGAAGAAGCCCTGCGCCTGCGCGACAAGGGCATCGCCACCGAGGTCGTGGTGGCGACGATCGCCCCCGCCGACGCCCAGGCCCACCTGCGCAACGGCCTGGCCATGGGCGCCAACCGTGCCGTGCACGTGGTCAGCGAGCAGCCGATCCAGCCGCTGACCGCCGCGCGCGCCCTGCTCAAGCTGATCGAGAAGGAGCAGCCGGACCTGGTCATCCTGGGCAAGCAGGCGATCGACGACGACGCCAACCAGACCGGCCAGATGCTCGCCACCCTGTGGGGCCGTCCGCAGGCGACCTTCGCCTCCAAGCTGGACGTCGAAGGCGGCAAGGCCACGGTCGTGCGCGAAGTCGACGCCGGCCTGGAAACCCTGGAAGTGGATCTGCCGGCGGTGGTCACCACCGACCTGCGCCTCAACGAGCCGCGCTTCATCAAGCTTCCGGACATCATGAAGGCCAAGAGCAAGCCGCTGGAAACGATCCAGTTCGGCGAGCTCGGCGTCGACACCGGCGACACGCTGAAAACCACCCATTACGCACCGCCGGCGAAGCGCAGCAAGGGCGTGATGGTCAAGGACGCGGCCGAACTGGTCGCCGCACTGAAGCAGAAGGGGTTGCTGTGATGAGTAAGGTTTTGATCGTCGCCGAACACCTGCAAGGCAAGCTCAACGCCTCGACCGCCAAGTGCGTCTCCGCCGCGCAGGCGCTCAAACCCGAATCCATCGACATCGTCGTGCTCGCCGCCGATCCGGCCGGCGTAGCCGCCGAAGCCGCGCAGATCGCCGGCGTCGCCCGCGTGCTGACCGTGGCCAACGCCGCCAACGCCGACGCCATCGCCCAGGTCCAGGCGCCGCAGATCGCCGCGCTGGGCAAGGGCTACAGCCACGTGTTCGGCCCCTCGACCACCTTCGGCAAGGACCTGATGCCCTGCGTCGCGGCCCTGCTCGGCGTGTCGCAGGTCTCCGACGTGATGGCGATCGAAGGCAGCCACACCTTCAAGCGCCCGATCTACGCCGGCAACGCCATCGTCACCGTCGAAGCGCCGGCCGATCACGCCGTGGTCGCCACCGTGCGCACCGCGTCCTGGCCGGAAGCCGGCAAGGGCGGCAGCGCCGCGGTGGAAGCCGCGCCGGTCGACGTCGCCTTGCCCAGCCACACCCGCTACCGGGGCCTGGCCGCCGGCAAGTCCGACCGTCCCGACCTGCAGAGCGCCAAGCGCGTCGTCTCCGGCGGCCGCGGCGTCGGCTCGGCGGACAACTTCAAGATCATCTACGACTTCGCCGACAAGCTCGGCGCGGCGGTCGGCGCATCGCGCGCCGCGGTCGACGCCGGTTATGTGCCGAATGAACTGCAGGTCGGCCAGACCGGCAAGATCATCGCCCCCGAGCTGTACGTCGCGGTCGGCATCAGCGGCGCGATCCAGCACCTGACCGGGATCAAGGACGCCGGCACCATCGTCGCGATCAACAAGGACGGCGACGCGCCGATCTTCGAGATCGCCGATATCGGCCTGGTCGGCGATCTGTTCAAGCTGTTGCCGGAGTTGGAAGCGGCGTTGGCCTGATCCGGGTCAGCAGGCCGCAGCGCGCCGCTGGCGCGTTTGCGGCTTGCCCCGACGCCCCCTGCCGTTCGCCGCAGTAGATATCTTCCTTAACCGGCCTCGTGCCGGTTTTCGTCTTATATGCGGTTATGTATGAGGGCGCGCGGAGCCTACAAAATCCCGCAACCGAACCATCGTCCAAATCGCGCGCCCACCACCTAGCACAACCAGAAGTGAGAGCTCATGCAAATCAACGACCTTTCCGCCCGCATCAAGGCCAATGAGCAGGCGATCACAGGTGCGATCCAGCGCGTGCTTACCAGCGGCTGGTTGGTGCTCGGTCCCGAAGTGAAGCAGTTCGAATCGGCCTTCGCTCAGTACCTGGGCGTCGAGTACTGCGTCAGTGTGGGCAACGGTACCGACGCCATCGAACTGGCGTTGCGCGCTTTCGGCGTTGGCCCCGGTGATAAGGTCGCCACTGTCGCTAACGCCGGCATGTACACCGCTACTGCGGTGCGAGCTATCGGCGCCGAGCCGTTCTTCCTCGACGTCGACCTGAATACCCGCAACGTCTCGCTCATCGAAGTCGAACGTGCAATCGCCGCCGGCGTCAGGTTCGTCGTGGTGACCCACCTCTATGGCCTAGCGACCCCGGAAATCTCCCAGATCGCCCAACTCTGCGCCGGCAGCGGCGCAAAGCTGCTCGAAGACTGCGCTCAAGCCCATGGCGCGCAGGTCGGGGGCCGCATGGTTGGCACCTTCGGCGACGCTGCCAGCTTCAGCTTCTATCCCACCAAGAACCTTGGCGCCCTTGGCGACGGCGGTGCTGCGACCACTCGGCACGCCGACGTCGCCGAACGCATCCGCCGCCTTCGCCAGTACGGCTGGACCGACAAGTACAACGTGGAATTCGACGGCGCACGCAACACCCGACTGGACGAAATGCAGGCCGCGATTCTGTCCACGTTCCTGCCGGGCTTGGACGCCGGAAACGAGCGCCGTCGCGAAATCGCCGCGCGCTACAACGCCGGCATTTGCCATCCACAAGTCGAACCGCCCGCCGCCGCGGGCCCGGAATACGTCGGCCATTTGTACGTATTGCGCAGCGCGCAGCGCGACTCCTTGCGGCAGCACTTGCGCGCGCAGGGCATCGCGTCGGATATCCACTATCCAGTCCCCGACTATCGCCAGCCGGTATTCGGCGACCGCTACGCCGATGTCCGCTTGTCGAACACCGAGCGTCTGGCGGTGGAAATCCTGACCCTCCCCTGTTATCCGGAAATGACCGACGCGCAAATCGAACAAGTCGTTGCGAGCGTTAACTCATGGCAACCGTAACTTTCAGCACGGTCATCCCGGTCTACAAAAACGAAGGGTCGATTCCTCAGCTGCTGCTGACACTTGCAACCATGAACCGCGAGCTGAGCGGAAGAATGGAAGCAGTCTTCGTCGTCGATGGCAGCCCTGACCAGTCGTACGCGCTGCTGAGCGCAGCGCTGGACGGGCTCGAATTTCCCGCACAATTGTTGGCGCACTCGCGTAACTTCGGCTCGTTCCCGGCGATCCGCACCGGGCTCGAAGCGGCGTGTGGCCGTTATTTCGGGGTCATGGCGGCCGATCTACAGGAGCCGCCGGAACTGCTGATCACCTTTTTCAAGACGCTGGAATCCGACCAATGCGACGTTGCGATCGGAACGCGTACAGGCCGCAAGGATCCGCTGCTGTCCCGAATGGCCTCGGGCCTGTTTTGGGGACTGTACCGTCGCTTGGTAGTGCGCGAAATGCCGGAAGGCGGCGTGGACGTGTTCGGGTGTAACCAGATCTTCCGAGATCAGCTGTTGCGGCTGGAGGAATCGCGCTCGTCCCTGATCGCATTGATCTTCTGGCTGGGCTTCCGACGCAAGTTGGTCAGCTATGAGCGCCTCCAGCGCGAGCACGGAAAATCAGCTTGGACTCTGCGCAAGAAAGTCGAATACATGATGGATAGCGTGTTCGCCTTCACCGACTACCCCATCAAACTACTGATCCGTGCTGGCGCGGCGGGATCAGCCTTGTCATTTGTGCTGGGCGCGATCGTATTGATCGCATCGCTAAGCGGGCGCATCGCTGTACCGGGCTACGCCGCAACCATGTTAGTCGTCCTGTTTTTCGGCACACTGAATTTATTGGGACTTGGGCTGGTTGGTACTTACGCTTGGCGAGGATATGAAAACAGCAAACAACGCCCCCTCGCCGTAGTAAGCATGAAACACGCCAACGATCGGGAACCGCAATGAACAATGTCAAGATCCATGAAACCGCGGACGTGCAGACCACGCAAATCGGCGCGGGCACGACGATATGGCAGTCAGCAGTAGTTCTAGCTGGCGCTCGCATTGGCGCCGACGTCAATCTATGCGCCCATACCTTTGTCGAGAACGACGTGGTAATCGGCGATAGGGTCACCGTCAAGTCCGGCGTATACCTGTGGGACGGCATTTGCGTGGAGGACGATGTCTTCATCGGCCCCAACGTGACGTTCACTAACGACAAGTTTCCACGCTCAAAAGTCTATCCGGATCGGTTTCTTCAAACCCATATCGAAACCGGAGCATCGGTCGGCGGCGGAGCGGTGATACTGCCAGGGGTAATTATCGGCCGCCATGCGATGGTCGGCGCCGGCGCGGTTGTAACTAAGTCTGTTCCACCCTACGCCATCGTCTACGGCTCGCCAGCGCGCATTGCCGGTTACGTAGAGAACGCATCAGCGCCTAACGAAAAAACGACCAACAGCAATCCGGACAGCGGCCCATCGATCGTTTCCGTGGGGGTAAAGGGAGTCACCCTGCACCGCTTCAAATCTGTCCAAGACATGCGAGGCGCGCTGACCGTCGGCGAGTTCCTCAAGGACATTCCGTTCGAACCAAAGCGCTATTTCCTGGTGTTTGACGTTCCCAGCGAAAAGACTCGCGGCGAGCATGCGCACCATCACTGCGAACAGTTCCTGATTTGCGTAAAAGGCAGTTGCGCGGTCGTGGCCGACGACGGCGAGTCCCGCTGTGAGGTGCTGTTGGATTCGCCCGACAAGGGCATATACTTGCCGCCGATGACCTGGGGCATTCAATACAAATACTCCAGCGACGCTGTTCTACTGGTGTTCGCATCGCATCCGTACGAAGCCGACGATTATATTCGAGACTATTCCGAATTTATGAAACTGGCGCGCCGCGAAGCGTCCCAGCGATGATCGAACCTCGATTCCAGACCAAGCGCTGGTTGCGCTTCCTGGTCGGAGGCGTCGCGAACACGGGTTTCACTTACACAGTTTACCTAGCACTCAACACGTTGATGAGCTATCAGGTGTCCTACCTGATCGCTTACGCGCTTGGCATCCTGTTCGCGTACTGGGTCAATTCGACTCTCGTGTTCAAAGTACCGATGTCGTGGAAGGGACTGCTGGCCTATCCTATCGTCTATATCGTCCAGTACGCAGCGTCGGCGGCACTTCTGGCAATAATAATCGAATTTGCCCATGTCCCAGAATCGCTAGGGCCGCTAATCGTGACCGCAGCGATGGTTCCAATAACTTATCTGATGAACAAGTTCGTGCTCCGCAAAGCCGGCGCCTTGGTTGACAAACAACGTTCTGACGAGAGCCGGACACGATGAAGCCACAAATCGCCCAGCCTCCTTTACAGCCCTTCAGGCCTGCGTCGATACGAGGCGTGTTTGCATCCGATTGGAGGTGGTGGTCGCTAGGAGCGATCTTCAGCTTCGTACTCGCCAGCATTCTAATGTCAGGATGGCCTGAAGGTTTGCTGCCGAACCTGAACTATCCTTACGTCTATTCCGGCGATGGATTGAGCCATTCTTGGATGATCCAGCGTGTCATGGAGGGCTGGCTATCGGATAATCCCCGCAACGGCTACCCATTTGGTTCGAACTTTCTCGACTATCCAAACTCAGACGCAGCCAACCTCGCGTTGCTGAAACTGCTTGGCGCCATTACCGGCAGCTATCAGTCGGCTTTCAATCTCTACTTCCTACTGGGTTTTCCAGCGACGTTCATCGCCGCGTTCTGCGTGCTCAGAACATTGGGACTGTCTCGCAACCTGGCAGCTAGCGCGTCGCTTGCGTTTGCTTTTCTACCTTTTCATTTCCTTAGGCTGCCGCATCTTTTCTACACCTGGTACTTTGTTGTACCGCTCTTCTTTTATGTCGGGTTGCGGATTTTTTTTGCAGAACCGTCTGGGAACCTGAAGACCCTGGGACCCTGCAAGCTCATCTCCATCTGCGCCAGCTTAATCCTACTGGCCTGCTTCGGCGTCTATTACGCGTTTTTCGGTATTATTGTCCTTAGCATCGCCGGAGCAGCAGCCGGCATCCGAAACCGCACTGCGACGGTTGCGCTTCCTGCCGTCGGCGCTATCGCATTGATTGTGATTGGCACTATGCTGAACCTTGCGCCCAGCCTGGCGAACAGAGCGGCTAACGGCCCTAACCCCGAGGTCGCAGCCAGATCGCCGGTGGAGTCAGAAGTTTACGGGCTTAAGATGATGCAACTCATCCTGCCTCGAGCCGATCATCGCGTTCCGCGTTTGGCGGCGATAGGAAACACCTATCGGGCCAGCTTTCCGTTGGTGAACGAAAATTCGACCGCCACGCTGGGCGCGCTCGGAACAGTAGGATTTCTTTTGGCTGGGGCGATCTTGCTGATTCGGCTTTCCGGAGGCAGCACCGACCAAAGATTGGCGTTCCTAACCTTATTAGCCCTGGTCCTATTCGCTTTCGGCACCATCGGTGGCCTAGGCACGCTCTTTTCGTCCACAATCTCCGCGTCTATTCGTGGCTGGAACCGCATCAGCGTCTTCATCGCCTTCGCCTCGATCTCGCTTTGCTTCCTAGCAATACAGATCCTCACTGCGCGCCTTGTACCCACGTCAAAGCGCCGACTGACGCTGGGCTGCTGCGGCTTGGCGCTAGGATCCTTGGGACTTTACGATCAATCCACCCCAGTCTGCCGACCCTGTAACGTGCAGGTAGAACAGGCGTTCGATCAAGATCGCGAGTTTATAGCCAAAATAGAACGGCAATTGCCCCCTGGCAGCGCAATCTACCAGCTTCCCTACATGCCGTTCCCGGAATCCTCGCCGGTGCACCAATTGGTCAGCTATGAGCTCGCCATCGGGTTCTTGCATTCAAAGGCGCTGAACTGGAGTTTCGGAGGAATGAAAGGTCGCAAAGGAGACCTGTTTTATAGGACGCTCGCCAGCCAACCACTGGCCACACAACTCCAAGTTGTCGAGCGCATGGGATTTGCCGGCATCTACATCGATCGCCGCGGTTTCGCTGACCATGCGGACACACTCTTAGCACAGCTAACCGCACGTTACGGCTCTAAGGCAGCCCTGTCGCGAACCGACGGGGAAATCATTTTCTTCAAGTTCGGCCCGACAAAGCACGATGCCGCGCAGCCGGCAGATGACTCGAACTCCAGCCCCATCCCCGCAGCAGCCGGCGAGTCCACGCGCGCCCCCCAGCGGCTCGCGTTCAAGGAGGGAGTCGATTTTTCCAAGGACGGCTGGCCTTATTTCGTCAAGGACGCAACAGGGCTCTCAGGACGTGAGCAATGGGGGCGCTGGTCTGACGCCAACATCGCTCCAAGCGTCAAGTTGGAGCTTATATCGCCGCTGCCTAAGAAGTTCTCCCTAATACTGACGGCCCGAGCATTCCAGCCCGAGAACGACAAAGTGGTCGTCAAAATAGGGACTCAAAGCTATGCCTTACGAATCGGCGGAGATGGCAAGGAAGTGCGATTGCCTGTCGACTTGGTTGGCGAATCCACCAACGCCATCGAGTTCATTCCGGCGGCGCCGATATCTCCGCAGCGGCTTGGAGTCAGCGCGGACGTACGCAAGCTTGGAATCGGAATGATCCGCTTACGCATAGAATATGACTGACTGCGCTTCAAGCGCCAGTCAAGCCGCCATGAACTCCGATACAGGAGTTGACCGACACAGTGAAGGGTTCTCAACCCACTCACAGATGCGCTCCGCTCAGCGCATCAGAAGCGCCAGCAATCTCGAGCTGGACTCGGCCCAGGTCATGGTGCGTATGCCCACTGGTTTTAGCCACCGTCCCGTGAGCAGACTTTGGGAAATTATTCCGGCCAGCCCATCCGGATCACCTACTGCGAAATACGAGGCTTCATCGGCAGCGATTTCGCGGAAAACCGCGAGATCGCTGAGAATCAGTGGCACGCCGAGGCTGCCGGCCTCCACCACCGCCAGCCCGAAGCCTTCGGCGACCGAGGCCTGGATGAGGGCCGTGGCCTTGGATAGCAACGCCTGCACATCGCCGTCACCGGCCGCGTCCAGCCAGAACAGCCTCCGGCCGAGTTCGGAATGCTTGCGGATGCGCTCCGCCAAGGCTTCGACGTTCCATCCCTGTTTGCCGATAATCACCAGTACAGCATCGGCGCCTGTCGCCCAAAGGCCTTCGAATGCCGTCAGTATCGTAGCGTAGTCCTTGCGCGGTTCCAGCGTGCTCAACGCGACGAATAGCGGGGCCGCCCCTATCTTCTCGATCACTTCCGCAGCCAGCTCGCTCGGGGCCGCTACCCGCCCCGATTCCAGATCGCTGCCCAGGTGCAGGCTCCGCGTCCACGGCCGCGACTCGATCTTGAGTTCGTCGAAGAACCTCTCCAGGTCCGCGCGCGTAGCTTCCGAGATGCACACGCATCCGTCGGCGGTCGCGGCGACATGTTCCAGCCACTGAGAGAACACAGGTGGCATGACCGGATCGCAGTACTCCGCCGCATTGATCGGCACGAGGTCGTATACCATCCATACGATCTCGCCGCCGGCCCGCCCGACCTGCCGATGCAGCTCGTCGAAGCGGCTGGGCGACCACCAGGACGAATCCACCATGAAGACCAAGTCGTTCGCGAACGCCTGAACCAGATCGTCGGCGCCCTCACAGTCCAGGCCGAAGCGCTCGCGGGCGAAACTACGCGCGTACTGGACGCCGTCTTCGGTCCAACAGATCGGCTCGACCACTGCGTCGTTCGATGAATGTGCGGCGCGGAACAGGCCGGCCATGTAGTTGCGTACCACGCGCTGGATCCCGCTGCGCGCATCCAACCTCACCACCTCGGTGATGTCGACCAGAATGCGGCGCCGGCCGCGCGAGGCGATCGACTCCAGTCCGAACTTCAAGCCTGCGGCGAAATCCGCCTCGGTCTGCATCATCGCCCTAGCGAAGCGCTGAACGTCCTCGTTCTGCGGAATCCATGGTGAGCGCTCCTCGCCGCATCCGACGACGCTCCGCTCGCGCAACCCATCCAGCAGCAAACGCGCGCAGCGCTCCCAGGTGAACTGCAGCGCGTGCTCGCGCGCTCCGCGGCTGAGCGACTCGCGGAACGCCTCGTCCTGCAGAGCCCGGCGCAGTATCCTCTCTGACGCCGCCGCATCGGCAGGATCGAACAGGACGCGCTCGTCGTGCACGACTTCCGGCAACGCACCGAGCGAGGACGACAGCACCGGCACGTTGAACGCCATCGCCTCCAGCACAGGCAGGCCGAAGCCTTCGTACAACGACGGAAAATAGAACACCCGGCAACGGCGGTACAACTGGGCCAGAGTGGCCTCGTCGACCTTGCCCGCTACGATCACCCGGTCGCGCAGGTGGGCGTACTCCTTCTCCAGCGCATCGCGCACGTCTTGGCCGACCTGGGTGAACACCAATTGGTGTTCCTTGGAAACGCTGGCCGGCAAATCCGAGAATGCGCGCAGGACGCCCATGCAGTTTTTGCGCCAGTCGGCGTTGCCGACCATCAGAACGTACGGCCTATCGATGCCCAGCTCCGTGATCCGATCGACTCCGTCGCTGTGCGCCGACACAGCGAGCTTGTCGTCCCAGCCCGCGTCGATGACGTGGATGCGCTCCGGCTCGATTCCAAGATGCTCGATCAGATCGCGCTTGGTCGCCTTGGAAATGGCAAAGAACATATCGAACTTCTTGAACCGTTCGATCTTCGCCGGATACCAGCTGGACACAAACTCGCCTGGACGCAGGTAGCGGTCCGGGTACAGCAGCGGGATCAGATCGTACGCGATGACTGCGGTCTTGATTCCATCGAGCACCGCTTCGTCGAGCTCGGTGGTGAAGTTGCTGCCCAGCTCGAAGAACGAACTGACCAAAACCACATCCGGATCCAAAGAACGGAAGAATTGCGATCGCAACGTTCCGGCGGCCGCCACCAGATCCTGGGACTGATCGGTGAAACGGCTCGCCGGATAGTTGTATGCGACGACCTTCGCGCCCACGCCAGCGCGCCGAAGCTCGCGACGAACCTCACTCGCGCGCCGATCGTCGGTGCCGTCGATGGCGATCACCAACTCGTCGCCCTCGGGCAACGCCATCGCCAGCGCCGCGACCAGACTCATCGCGTAACGCCCGATGCCCCGGTCCCGGGAATCGGTCTGGCAAGACTGAAGGTCTACTGCAATTCTCATATTTCTGTCTGTCTCGACCGTATGTGTACCGCGCGCTGCGTCCGCCTCAAGGCGACAGCCGGCGCAGATCCGCGTCGACCATCATCGTGATCAGTTCGGCCAACGAAGTCTTAGGAGCCCAGCCAAGCTTGGCCTTTGCCTTGGCCGGATTGCCGAGCAACACATCCACTTCGGCCGGACGGAAGAACTTGGGATCGATAACCAAGTGATCGTCCATCTTCAAACCGACATGGGAGAACGCGATTTCGCACATTTCGCGCACAGTCGTCGTCAACCCGGTTGCAACCACATAGTCGTCCGCCCGGTCCTGCTGAGTCATCAGCCACATCGCCTCGACGTAGTCGCCAGCGAAGCCCCAGTCGCGCTTGGCATCGATATTGCCCAAACGCAGCTCCTTCTGCTTACCGAGCTTGATCCGCGCGACCGCGTCGGTGACCTTGCGGGTTACGAACTCGATGCCGCGCAGCGGGGATTCGTGATTGAAGAGGATGCCGCTGGAAGCGTGCAGACCAAAGCTCTCGCGATAGTTCACCGTCGCCCAGTGCGCCATCAGCTTGGCCACGCCGTACGGACTGCGCGGATAGAACGGCGTCTTTTCGTCTTGCATCTCGGCCTGGATCAGACCGAACATTTCACTGGTAGAGGCTTGATAGAAGTGGGCCTGCGAGTTGACGATACGCACCGCCTCAAGCACGTTCAGCGCGCCGACGCCGTCGACTTGCGCGGTCAGCAGCGGCTGCTGCCAGGAGCTGCCGACGAAACTCTGGGCGCCGAGGTTGTACACCTCGCTGGCGCGCGAGATTTCCATGGCGCGGATCATCGAGGAAAGGTCGGTCAGGTCGCCGTCGAGCAAGCGGACCTCGGTGTCGATGCCGAGTTCGCGAAGCCGCCACAGCGTGTCAGAGCTGCGCCGAGCAAGCACGCCGTACACCTCGTATCCTTTGCCGAGGAGAAGACGGGAGAGGTAAGCACCATCTTGCCCGGTGATGCCAGTGATCAATGCGCTCTTGGTGCTGCTCATAGTTTATTCCTTGCGTCGTTCAAGATATCGAGTAGTGTGTTTTCCAATGCGATACGCGGCATCCAGCCGGTATCCCGGCGCAGCAGGCCCGCGTCGGCCACCATCCGGCGCTGTTCCGCGGGCCTGAGCTTGTCCGGATCCTGCCTGATCTGCGGCGACACGCCGGCGAGATCGCACATTGCATCCAGAAGGTCGCGAACGCGCCGCTCCCTTCCGGATGCAATGAGATAGGTCTGCCCTGCCACGCCGGAGGCCAGCATGGCCGCATAGGCAGCGACCACGTCGCGCACATCGGTAAAATCGCGGGTAGCATAGATGTCACCCGCGTCGATGACGGGTGATTTCCGGCCACTTTCGATCTCGGCCACCTGGCGCGCCAGCGCAGGCAGTACGAAATGCGCGTCCTGGCCTGGGCCGACATGGTTGAAGGGCCGCGCGATCATGGCTTCGAGCCCTTCGCTGCGCTGCCACTGCAGGCACAGGTGCTCGGCCGCAACCTTGCTGACCGCATAGGGGCTGCGCGGCGCGACCGGGGTGGATTCGTCGACCGGCAGCGACTCGTCGGCGACTCGGCCGTAGACGTCGCCGCTACTCACATAGATCATGCGCCCCTTGAACCCCGTCGCGCTCAGCGCCTGCAGCAGGTTCAAGGTGCCCATCAGGTTCACCTCTAGGGTCTCACGCGGCGCTTCGAAGGAGCGCGGCACGAAGCTCTGCGCGGCCAGGTGCAGCACACCGTCCGGCCGCACCTCGGACACCAGCGCCTTGACCCGCTCGGCCTCCAAGATATTCCAGCCCTTGGGCGCGGGACAGAACTCCCACCCCGAGAACGCGCCGCCGGCGACGCAGGCCAGGCGGACGTGCTCACCGACGAACCCGGTCGCGCCGGTCACGAGCAATCGCTTGGCCGCGCTCATTGTCCGCGCCTCGCGACAATCGCGTAATCCGGCGCGGCGTGCAGCAAGCTCAGCATGACGTTGATCGAAGCCGCGCCGGCTGCATCTTCGGGCAGCAACGGCGGCGCCTGGATTTCCCGTCCGATGGTCAGTCGCTCGATCGTGACATGCTCGAAGCCACGTTCCCCAGCCAGCCACTGCAGCGCCAGCGGCGGCAACGGATTGCGGTGAGTCGGGTCGAAGTAAAAATAGTGGGATGCGACCAGCAGATTCTCCGGGTTCGGCGTCTCCAGGATCAACATTCCGCCGGGACGGATGACCCGCCGGCATTCGTCGACCAGTTGCACCAGGACCGGGAACGGCAGATGTTCGGCAATGTGCATGCCGGTGACGGCGCCGACCGACTCGTCCGGCATGGAGGCCAACAAGGCCAGGGCGTCACCTTCCATTGCATCCAGCCCGCGTGCGCGGCAGCTCTGCACGAACGTCGCGTTGGTATCGATGCCGCGTCCGACCAGGCCGTGGTCGCGCAGCAATTCCAGCCATTCGCCGTTGCCGCAGCCGACGTCGACGATCGGCGCGGCAGCCGTCCCCAAGCCGGCTGCCTGTACCATTCCCAGATACGGCAGCGCGCGCTGGCGGATCAAATCCGGCGCGCCCCGAAACGCCTCCTCGAAGCGCACGTACAACGGCGCCAAGGCCTGCTCGCGCGATTCGCTCGCCGCCTTCTCGGCGGCCTGGGCATCGATCCAGGCCTCGACCCGGGCCAAACGCTCGAACAAGGTCTTTTCGGTCCGCGCCTCCTCGCGCGCGGCGATGGTGGCGGCGTCCACCCAGGACTCGACGCGCGCCAGGCGCGCCTCGGTTGCCAGCGAAAGCGTGTTGACAAGGCGGCCCAGTTCGCGGGTCTCGCGACTCTGCGCCGCCTCTCCGGCCGCGGCGCGCCTGGGCATGTCGCCCAGCCGCAACACCGCGTGGGCCCATCGCAGCGCCGGGCCGATCAGCCGTTTGCGCGACCATTTGAAGAAAGTGTAGGGAACCAGTAGCCCGTCGATGTGGGTTTGATACAGCATCCCTTCGGCCGACCAGCGCAGTTCGCCAAGCGCGCCGATCTTGGTCAGCTGACCGCTGCGCAATGCTTCGGTCAAGGCGCGGCCGCCGCCTTCGTCGGGCCGGCGGCGCAAGATCGCCATGTAGGCATTTTCGATGAAAGCCTCGTCCGAATAGGCCAGAAGCTCGCCCAGAGTGTACGCTGCCTTGCGCTCGAGCGGAGGCGTCACCGGGCGCCAGCGCGGCAGGGAATCCTCTCCCCCGTCGAGAAAATCCCCGCCCAACGCCTCGGGGCTGCCACCCAGCCGGGCCACTTCGTTGCGGACGCGGCGAAGCACGTGTCCGACATCGAACGTCATAAATGAAGCACTCATGTCACTCTCTCTCGATCTCGATTGGATGCCGGCGCGGATCGCAGGGTCGCCCTCACCGCGAACCACGCTCCAGCGGCTAAGGCCTCATGCTCCATGCTTATGCTGGACCTCGATCGAGGCCGGCAGATAAGCAAGACCCACGAATCTCGGCTTGGCAGCGTTGGCCACGGTGAACAGCACGGCCATGTCGCGCCACTCGTAGTTCTTGACCAAATGGGTTTCGGTGCTCGACAGAGCGACCGATATTGAATACGACCCGACGCCCAGATCGGCCTGGAAGCACACCCGGAAAACAATTTCGTCGCCTTCGCGTAAGCCTTCCACCGGCTGAGCGGTGTGGTCGGTGTTGGTGCCGTAAATCGGCTGGCCGAGCCGGTCGCGCAGCATGTAGCCGAAAATCAGGCGTGGAATTTTTTCGTTCGCTCGGACTCGCGCTTGCAGCGTCAGCGGCGCCCCCACTTCGACGAACTCGACCGGCTGCCCCTGTGCGTCGAACAACCCGACCGATTCGAACACCGCTTCGCCCGAGCCGGAATGGGTGGCCACGTGGCCCTGGCTGGCCTCGATCCGGATCGAGGCGTTTTCCTTGTCCGCGATCATCGCGTTGTAATAGTCGAAGACTTCCTGCGGCGGCCCGTCCAATACCAAACGCCCCGCATCCAGCAGTACCGCACGGTCGCACATCGACTGGATCGCGACCGCATCGTGGGAAACGATCAGCAAGGTCGTTCCCGCTTCGCGGAACTCGCGAATACGCTGGAAGCTCTTATGGACGAAATAGGCGTCGCCGACCGACAGCGCTTCGTCGACGATCAGCACGTCAGGCCGGATCGCGGTCGCCACGCTGAAAGCTACGCGCATCTGCATGCCGCTGGAATACGTCCGCGCCGGTTCGTCGAAGTACTCGCCGATCTCCGCGAAGCGCTCGATCTCGGGCATCACGGCGGCGATCTGGGACTCGGAATAGCCCATCAGACCGGCCGAATGGAATGCGTTCTGGCGGCCGGTAAGATCGGGGTTGAAGCCCATCCCCAGCTCCAGGATCGCCGCGACCCGGCCTTGCACGCCCACCGCGCCTTCGGTCGGCCGCGAGGTGCCGGTCACCAACTTGAGCAAGGTGCTCTTGCCGGCGCCATTCTGGCCGACGATACCGACGCTCTCGCCGGGCGCGACGGAGAACGAAACGTCGCGCAACACCCAATGCTCATCCGCGACGCCGGTGTAGAGGCCGAACCACGAGGCCACCCGCAGCCACTCGCTGCGCCAATGCCGATAGGCCTTGCCAAGCCGATGAACCTGCAATGCGCCGCCATTCATAACACGTCCACCATTTCAGGGCTGGCGCGCCGAAAGGTCCAGAAACCGATGAACATGAAGGCTCCCGCCCACACGGACAACCAGGCCAGATCCGCCAGCAGCGGCGGCTTCTGGAACACGAGCACGTTCTGGTAGCTGGTCACCAACGGATACATCGGATTGAGCCGGAACCACTGATGGTAGTGCTCCGGCAAGGCCTTGATCACGTACACCACCGGCGTCAGCCAGAACAGCGCCTGCAGCACCACAGGCACCACTTGGCCGATATCGCGCATGAACACGTTCAGCACGCCGAGCACCATGCCGAAGCCCATCGCCAACACAAGGGTCAACAACATCAACAACGGCAACCACAAAGCCGTGGCGCCGGGGAAATGCCCCAGCACCGCAAAAACCGCGAAGATCGCCAGCAACAACAACACGTTGTTCACCAACGTGGTGCCAGCCGCGATGATCGGCAGGCAGATGCGCGGGAACGCCATCTTCTTCATCAGGTTGCCGTTATCGACGAAAAGGCTCAGGAAGCGCGAGATGGTCTCGGCAAACAACGACCAGCACGTCATTCCAGCCATCAGGTACAGCGCATAGGCGTACTTGTTGTCGATGCCAGGCAGCTTGGCCGCCAGCACCTCCGACAGAATCAGGGCGAAGATCAGCACCTGCATCAGCGGATGGATGATCATCCATAAGCCGCCTAGCTTGCTGCGCACGAAACGCGAACGCAGATCATTCTTGATTGATGAGGCGATGAAGAAGCGATAGCGCCATATCGCGAGAATCAGGTCACGCATTGAGGTCTCCAACCAAATCCGAGGCGACGCGCGGACCGCACGATGCGGATCCGATTCGTGCGGCGCCGATGATGCAACCGGAACGCATCAGCTCAGTCCTCCGACCGACCCGGCTTCGAGTCGCGCGATCAGCGCCGCCGCAGCTGCTTGCGGAGATAACCTCGCCGCAACGGACTGCGCCGCGCGCGCGCCTAAGCCCGCCGCATAGCCGCGGTCGTCGGCCAGGCGCCGCATGTGCGCGGCTGCCTCGTCCACATCGGCCTCGGCCCACAGCGCTCCATCGGGATGCGGATATTCTCCGTCGCCTACCGGCACCAGCCGATAGCCAACCAAACAGCTGTTGGCCTGGTCCATGAAGTCGACGTTGCCGGACCACCCGGTGGCGATTACCGGCTTGCCCATTGCCATGCACTCGGCCAGCCCCAAGCCGAAGCCTTCGGCGCGATGCAGCGATACGTAGACGTCGGCGCAACGCTGCAGGGCGTGAACATGCGCGCGGTCGATGACTTCGTCGCGCACCACTATGCGCGGATCCTGTGCGCTTGCCGCCAGCAGCTCGAGGAACTTGTCCGGGTGGCGATGGCCGTTGCTGGACTTAACCAGCAGCTGCACGTCATCGCGACCTTGCGGAAACGCCCGCCGAAAAGCCTCGATCACCGCGAACGGATTCTTGCGATGCACCCAGGAGTTGAAGTCGAACGTACACAGGAAAACGAAAGAATCTTCCGGCAAGCCGAAGTCGCCACGCTGCAGGCCGCTGTCGGGCACCGGGCTCAACGGCAACGGGACGCAGAACACCGGCTTGTCGGTGACCCGCTCGAAGGCGTCCTTGACGAACTCGGACGCGACCATGATTTCGTCCACCAGCTCGATCGCCGGCAACCAATCGTGCGGAATGTCCTGCAACTCCCAAAACCAGCAGGCGATCAACCGCTTGCCGCGCAGGCGCGCCGGGCCGATGAGATCCATAGCCGGCTGCAGACAATCGGGATTGACGAATAGGATGCTGGTTGAGTAAGGCGTGGCGTCGCCGATATGCGCCTCGACACTGCGGTCGTCGAGACCGTGCGGCAGATCGATGGCGACATCGAACAGAGCCACGGGATAACGCGCATCGAGCAGCGCGCGTGAATACATTCGCGCGCTTTCGGCCAAACCGAACTGGCCGCGCAGGTAGCCCAGGATGTTGGCTCCCGCGCCGATCGCCGGCGCCGCCGGCGCCGCCGGCGTGGACGTCGCTATGGGCCGCGACCAGGACTCGGTTCGCGGGAAGCGGGTGCGTCGGCTCGCCCGGCGCGCCAGTTCGAACGACACCTTGTAGCGGGCGCGCTGCGGAACAAGCCGATACACGCCTTGTAGCCAGGCTTGCCGGCGCCCCCAGGCCCACAGCGCCAACAGGCCGCGGGTGGAGTCGAAAGCGGCAGCGGTCATGGGCGCGCGCTCCTGCACGCGAGCTTCCAGCGCACCACGATCATGGTCTTAAGCACTCAGCGCCCGCTCGAGCTCGGCCTTCAGGTCGGCCGCATCCTCCACGCCCACGCTCAGGCGCACCAGGTTGTCGGCGATGCCCAGGGCGGCGCGGCGATCGGGCGGGATCGAGGCGTGGGTCATCACCGCCGGATGATTGACCAGGCTTTCCACGCCGCCGAGCGACTCGGCGATGGTGAACAGCTCGCAGCGTTCCATCATCCGCCGCGCGCCGTCCAGGCCGCCCTTGACGAAGAGGCTGATCATGCCGCCGTAGCCGTGCATCTGGCGCTGGGCCAGGGCGTGCTGCGGATGCGACTTCAGGCCCGGATAGATCACCTTCTCGACCGCGGGATGGGTTTCCAGCCACTCGGCCAGGACCTGCGCGTTCTCGCAGTGCGCCTTCATCCGCAGGTGCAGGGTCTTCAGGCCGCGCAAGGCCAGGAAGCTGTCGAACGGGCCCTGGATACCGCCGACCGCGTTCTGCAGGAAGCCCAGGCGCTCGGCCAGGTCGGCGTCGTCGCCGACCACGGCCATGCCGCCGACGATGTCGGAATGGCCGTTGAGGTACTTGGTCGCCGAGTGCATGACGATGTGCGCGCCCAGTTCGAGCGGGCGCTGCAGGATCGGCGAGGAGAAGGTGTTGTCGACCACCACCACCAGGCCGCGCTTGCGCGCGATCGCGGCGATCGCGGCGATGTCGACCAGCTTCAGCAACGGGTTGGTCGGGGTCTCGATCCAGACCAGCTTGGTTTCGGGGCGGATCGCCGCCTCGAAGGCGGCGACGTCGCTGAGGTCGACCCAGCTGAAGTCCAGTCCGGCGGAGCGGCGGCGGACGCGCTCGAACAGGCGGTAGGTGCCGCCGTAGACGTCGTCCATCGCGATCACGTGGCTGCCGGCGTCGAACAGCTCGAGGATGGTCGAGGTCGCGGCCAGGCCGGAGGCGAAGGCGTAGCCGCGGCTACCGCCTTCCAGGCCGGCGACGCAGCGCTCGTAGGCGAAGCGGGTCGGGTTGTGGCTGCGCGAGTACTCGAAGCCCTGGTGTTCGCCGGGGCTGCGCTGGGCGTAGGTCGAGGTCGCGTAGATCGGCGGCATGACCGCGCCGGTGCTGGGGTCGGGCGACTGTCCCGCATGGATCGCGAGAGTGCCGAGGCCGAGCTTGGACGCCCCGCCCTTTGCCTGCTGTTGGCTCATTGAATCCGTCCCATTCGCTGGATGTCGCGCCATTTGGCGTAACCGCGAATTCTAACATTGCCGCGGTGAGGGGCTCTTCGCGCCGGCCGGGACTTCAGCCGGGGTGCAGGCGGGCCGTGGCGGCCGGCGCGACCGAGTCTGTGCGCCCGGTCGCGAACTGAACGGGTGGAAGGCGTGCCGCCCGGCCCGGTCGTCCTGAACGCGGGCGCGCCGTCGCGGCGCGCCCGCCCGCCGGCCGGTCACTGCACCCGGCGGCGCAGGAAGTTCAGCAAGTCGATGCGGGTGATCAGGCCGAGGAAGCGTTCGCCGTCCATGACGATGGCGACATGGCCGCGGTCGAACACCGGCAGCAACGACTCGATCGGCTCGCCGACCGGGATCTTGTCGAGCTTGCTGACCATCGCGGTCGACACCGGGTCGCGGAAGCGCGACTCGTCGCCGTAGACGTGCAGCAGCACGTCGCTCTCGTCGACGATGCCGATGATGTGCTCGCCGTCCATCACCGGCAACTGCGATACGTCGTAGAGCTTCATGCGCTGGTACGCCGTCACCAGCAGGTCGCCGGGACCGACCACGACCGTGTCGCGCTGCGAGTACGGGCGCAGGATCAGATCGCGCAGGTCGCCGTGGCGCGGACGCTCGATGAAGCCGTTGTCGAGCATCCAGTAGTCGTTGTACATCTTCGACAGGTACTTGTTGCCGGTGTCGCAGACGAACACCAGCACCTTCTTGGGCTCGGTCTGCTCGCGGCAGTACTTCAGCGCCGCGGCCAGCAGGGTGCCGGTCGAGGAGCCGCCGAGGATGCCCTCCTTCTCCAGCAGTTCGCGCGCGGTCAGGAAGCTTTCCTTGTCGGAGATCGCATAGGCCCGCTTGACCCGGGTGAAGTCCGAGATCGGCGGCAGGAAGTCCTCGCCGATGCCCTCGACCATCCAGCTCGCCGACTTGTCCGACAGCGTGCCGCGGTTGATGTATTCCTCCAGGATCGAACCGACCGGGTCGGCCAGGACCAGCTCGGTCGACGGCGACAGCTTGGCGAACGCGCGCGACAGGCCGGTCATGGTGCCGGAGCTGCCGCAACCGAACACGATCGCATCGAGCTTGCCGTCCATCTGGGCGAGGATTTCCGGGCCGGTGCCGAACTCGTGCGCGGCCGGGTTGTCGGGGTTGCCGAACTGATTGATGAAATACGCGCCCGGGGTCTCGCGGGCGATCCGCTCGGCCATGTCCTGGTAGTAATCCGGGTGGCCCTTGGCGACGTCGGACCGGGTCAGCACGACCTGCGCGCCCATCGCCTTGAGGTTGAAGATCTTCTCCCGGCTCATCTTGTCCGGCACCACCAGCAGCAGCTTGTAGCCCTTCTGTTGGGCGACCAGGGCCAGGCCGATGCCGGTGTTGCCGGCGGTGCCCTCGACCAGGGTGTCGCCGGGCTTGATCTTGCCGGCCTTCTCGGCGGCTTCGATCATCGACAGACCGATCCGGTCCTTGATCGACCCGCCGGGGTTCTGCGATTCGAGCTTGAAGTAAAGCTCGCAGACGCCGGTATCCAGGCGCTGCGCCTTGACGATCGGAGTATTGCCGATGAGTTCGAGTACGGAAGAGTGAATGGCCATGCGGATCCTGCAGCCGCTCCATGCGGCGGTTCCCGGCCATTCTAGCGGGGCCTCCGCGGGCTGCGCCCGCCGGCCGCGGAGAACGCAGCGTGCCGGCGCCGCGGTCGCGACGGGCTCGCCGGTTCCGGTACGAATCCGGACGATGAGCGCCAAGGCGCGGGCGTGGTAGCCGCGGGCGGCGGCGGTCGACGAGGATGACCGCCGCCGCCCGCGCTAAGCCGGGGACCGCGACCGCGGGCGGGTCGGGGTCCGCTTCGATCCTGGCCGGGACATCGCCGTCCCCGCCGTCGCGGCACCGGCCTCGCGCCGGCGCCGCAGCATCCTTCAGTGGTGCTGCTGCTCGTAAAGCTGCACCAGGCGGTCCTTCGCAGCCAGCTTCTCGCGCTTCATCTGCCCCAGGGTGGTGTCGTCGATCGGCAACACGCCGAGCTCGGCGTCCATGACCTTCTTGTCGAGGTCCTTGTGGCGCTGGTAGAGCTGCTTGAACTCCGGATTGCTCTTGATGAGCGCGTCGATTTCGGGCTGCGGTCGTTCTTCGAACATGAAAGCCTCCTTCAGCACTAATGCAAACGCCCCGGCCGTGAGACCAGGGCGTCGCGGGGGAGCGTGAGGTGGGTCAGGCGGGACACGGCGCCGGCTTCACGCCGCCCGGCCGCATGCGGGTGTGCGGCGGCGGGATCCTGCGTCAGGGGCGTATCGGTCATCGGCCTGGCTCTCGCCAAGCGACTGCGGAATCGCTTGGTCGTTTGACCCTACTCCTGTCCCCGACATCCGGCAAGGCCGGCTGCAACCGTTTTCAGGGTCCAGCCAGATTCGCCGGGATCGACCGCCATCGCCCGCCCAGACCATTGTTTTAACTAGCATTTCTGCCCCGCCAAGGGCCCCAGGCGCGACTCGCCGCAGGCGACGCCTGCCCGCAACGGCAGGCGCGGCCGTTCGTCGGGAGCCGCCCCGCCGCCCGCCGGACGGCGGCGGGCTTACTTCTTCTTTTTCGGCTTGGGCTTGGGGGCCGCCGGCGATTGACCGAGCAGTTCGGCCTCCTGCCGTGCCAACTCGGCGTCGCGTTCGCGCGCGGCCTTGAGTTTGGCCGCCTGCTGGCTGGCGACGTTGTCGAGCAGGCCCTCGGCCTCCTGCCGGGCCAGGGCCTCCTGATCGGCGGCCTGGCGCAGGCGCTCGGCCTCCTCGGCCTGGATCTGCGCCTGCACCCGCAGGCGTTCGGCCTCGGCGCGGGCGCGCTCGGCGTCGCGGCGGCTGGCCTCGACCAGCAATTCGCTGCGCTCGCGGTCGAGGCGGTCGATCTCGCGCTGGGCCAATTGGGTGCGGGACACGATTTCCGCGGTCTCGACCCGGCGATCGGCGATCCGCACAGCCCAGGCGCGGTCGCGGCTGCGCGCCTCGCGCGCCGCGTCGATGGCCTGGCGGGCGCGCAGGCGCTCGTAGGCGCCGAACTGGGCGGCGTCGGGGCGGGCCTCGATCGCGCTCAGGCGCTGGCCGAGACGGGCCAGCTCGGGGTCCTCGGCCGGGGCCGCGGCGGCCAGGCCGCCGGCGCAGATCAGGGCCAGGCCCAGGGCCAGACGGCAGGCGGACAGGCGCGCGTTCATCGGCCGCCCTCCTGCAGACGGCGCCGCAACTCGGCGATCTCGCCCTGGCGCTGGTCGAATTCGGCCCGGACCACGGCCTCCCGGCTGCGCGCGTAGGCCAGGTCGGCTTCTGCGGAGGCGGTCAGCGACAGCCGCCGCGCGTCCTCGTCCTTGCCCTGCGACATCGCCGCCTGGGCCGCGCTGAGCGCGCTGCGGGCGGCATTGAGGTCCTGCGGGGCATACTGGTCGGCGTCGGCGTCGTCGGCGCGCATCACCGCCTGACGGGCGGCGGAAAGCTCGCCCGTGGGCGGCGGCGTGGACGCGCAGCCGGCCAGGGCCGAAGCGAGAACTGCGGCCAGCAGCGGCAAACGAAAGTGTGCGAAGCTTGCGGTCATTGGGGAGCGCCGTACGGGAAGGATATCGCACGGCCATTGTCGGAAGCCGGCAGCGTGCTTGCAACGGTACGCGCCGTCAACAAGGGGTAAGAATGCATGGACATCGGCTATTTCCTTAAGCTGATGACGGAAAAGAACGCGTCGGACATGTTCCTGACGACCGGCGCGCCGGTGTACATCAAGGTCGAGGGCCGGCTGTACCCTCTCGGCAATACCGGCCTGCCCGCCGGCATGGTCAAGAAGATCGCCTATTCGCTGATGGACGAGGGCCAGGTTCCGCAGTTCGAGCGCGACCTGGAGCTCAACATGGCCCTGGCCCTGCCCGACGCGGGCCGCTTCCGCATCAACGTGTTCAAGCAGCGCGGCGAAGTCGGCATGGTGATCCGCGCCATCCGCAGCATCATCCCGAGCATCGAGGAGCTGCAGCTGCCGCAGGTGCTCAAGAGCATCATCATGGCGCCGCGCGGCCTGGTCCTGATCGTCGGCTCCACCGGCTCGGGCAAGTCGACCACGCTGGCCTCGATGATCGATCACCGCAACAGCAACACCGCCGGCCACATCCTCACCATCGAGGACCCGATCGAGTACCTGCACAAGCACAAGAAGTCGATCGTCAACCAGCGCGAAGTCGGCCTGGACACCCACGCCTTCCACAACGCGCTCAAGAACGCGATGCGCGAAGCGCCGGACGTGATCCTGATCGGCGAAATCCTCGACGCCACCACCATGGAGGCGGCGATCGCGTTCGCCGAAACCGGCCACCTGTGCCTGGCGACGCTGCACTCCAACAACGCCGACCAGACCCTGGAGCGCATCCTCAACTTCTTCCCCGAAGCCGCGCACAAGAACGTGCTGATGAACCTCGCCCTGAACCTCAAGGCGGTGGTCTCGCAGCGCCTGGTGGTCGGCACCGACGGGCGCCGCCTGCCGGCGGCGGAAGTGCTGATCAACACTCCGCACATCCGCGACCTGATGCGTCGCGGCCAGGTCCACGAGATCAAGCAGGCGATGGAAGAATCGCTGGAAGACGGCATGGAGTCGTTCGACCAGTGCCTGTTCCGGCTGTACAAGGAAGGCCGGATCGAGATGGAGGAGGCGCTCAAGGCCGCCGACTCGCGCGACGGCCTGGCGCTGAAGTTCCGCCTGTCCGAAGGCGGCAGCGGCGAGCACGATCCTTACGCCGACATGTACGACGCTTCGGCGACGCACTGAGCGGACGGCCGGACGGACGAAAACACGACAGCCGGCGGTCTTGCGACCGCCGGCTGTTTGGTTTTGCGGGCCCTGGCGCGCGCGGCGCCGGCTCAGGCCGGCCGGTCGGGCTGGTTTTCCGGGCGCGCGGCCTCGAACGCGGGCAGCGCCAGACAGGCCTGCTCGATCCGCTGCAGGGTCGGGAACGGCTCCAGCGCCACGCCGAATCGGCGCGCGTTGTACATCTGCGGCACCAGGCAGCAATCGGCCAGGCCCGGCGCATCGCCGGCGCAGAACTCGGCCTGGGCCGCACCCGCGGCGAGCAGCGTCTCCAGCACCGCGAAACCGTCGTGGATCCAGTGCTTGACCCATTCGTCGCGCTCGGGCTGCGGCACGTTCCAGGTGCCGTCGAGGTACTGCAGCACGCGCAGGTTGTTCAGCGGATGGATTTCGCAGGCGATGGTCTGGGCGATCGAGCGCACCCATTGGCGCCGGCCGGGCTCGTTCGGCAGCAAGCGCGCCTGCGGCCAGACTTCGTCGAGGTACTCCAGGATCGCCAGCGACTGGGTCATGTGCCGCTCGCCGTGCTGCAGCATCGGCACCAGGCCCTGCGGATTCAGCGCGCGATAGTCGGGCCGATGCTGCTCGCCGCCGTCGCGGACCAGATGCACCGGAACGATGTCGTAGTCGAGGCCTTTGAGATTCAGGCCGATGCGCACGCGATAGGACGCGCTGGACCGCCAGTACGAATAGAGACGCAGTTGATCGCTCACCGGGACTGCCTTGGCTGAGGAACGGTTGAAGAGTAACGAGTAAAGGCCGCGCACGGGGTCGCCGCGGCGCCGGCCTGCGACTCAGGCCCCGTTTCGATGCGGCCGGCGTCGCGCACCTTAACCGGGCGCACACGCGATCGGGCCGCCGCTCGGCCGCACGACGGCGCCGCCGGGCGGAAAGCGCATCGGCGCATCGCGCCGGCGCACGGCGCGCGCCGGACGCAGCAACGAAAACGGGCCGCAGTCGCGGCCCGTTTCGCGGCTCTGCCGGCGGTGGCTCAGGGCCTTTCGATGCGCTGCTCGATCGCGCCGAAGAGGCTGACGCCGTCGCGATCGAGCATCTCGATGCGGACGGTGTCGCCGAAGCTCATGAACGGCGTCACCGGCTTGCCCTGCTCCAGGGTCTCGACGGTGCGGCGCTCGGCGAAGCAGGACGCGCCCAGCGAGGTGTCCTGGTTGGCGACGGTGCCGGAACCCACGATGGTGCCGGCCGACAGCGGCCGGGTCTTGGCCGCATGGGCGACCAACTGGGCGAAGTTGAACTGCATGTCGACGCCCGCTTCCGGCGCGCCGAACCATTCGCCGTTGATGTGGGTCAGCAGCGGCAGGTGGACCTTGCTGTCCTGCCAGGCCACGCCGAGTTCGTCCGGGGTCACGAACACCGGGCTCAGCGCCGAACGCGGCTTGGACTGCAGGAAGCCGAAGCCCTTGGCCAGTTCGTTCGGGATCAGATTGCGCAGCGAGACGTCGTTGACCAGGCCGATCAGTTGGATATGCCCGGCGGCTTGCTCCGGCGTCGCCGCCATCGGCACGTCGTCGGTGACGATCACCACTTCGGCCTCCAGGTCGATGCCGTAGGCCTCGTCGGGCACGCGCACCGGGTCGCGCGGGCCGTAGAAGCCGGCGCTGACCGCCTGGTACATCAGCGGATCGACGTAGAAGCTTTCCGGCACCTCGGCGCCGCGCGCGCGGCGCACGCGCTCGACGTGCGGCAGGTAGGCGCTGCCGTCGACGAATTCGTAGGCGCGCGGCAACGGCGCGGCCAGGGCGGCGAAGTCGAGCTCGAAGGCGCCGTCGGCGCGGCCCTCGTTCAACGCGTCGGACAGTGCGTTCAAGCGCGGCGCCGCGTTCGACCAATCCTCCAGCGCGCGCTGCAGGGTGTCGGCGATGCCGGTGGCGCGCACGGCGCGGGTCAGGTCGCGCGAGACGACGATCAGCGTGCCGTCGCGGCCGCCTTCCTTCAGGGATCCGAGTTTCATCCAGGCCTCGAGGTTCGGTGCATTCGGGTCGATTGGTTTCAATTGTAACGGATTAGCCGGGCATTCCGATGGCGCCGCGCCGGCCCCCGCTGCGGCAGCGATTGTCGCCCGAGCCGGCTGGCCGCCGCTGGCCGGGACGAGTCCGGGGCCGTGACGACGGCGACCGATCCTTTCGAATCAGACACTTGCAAAAAATCCGAAAAAAGTTCGCTGCGCCGTGAGGGGATCGGGCGCCGTTCGCCGGTTGTTTGGATCAAGCGCGGCGTGGTCACGCCCGGGTCCACCGGGGCAGGCCCAGCCGTAGCGGCGGACCGCGCGTCCGCCGCGGCGGTTGAGGGCACGTCCCTCTGCGCCCGCGCGATCCCAACCCGACAAGGAGTTCGTCATCATGAAATCGCAATCTTCCGCCTCCCTCCTGGCCCTGCGCTCGCTGCCGGCCGCGCTGCTGCTCGCCCTGTGCGCCGCCGGCGGCGCCCAGGCCCAGGCCTTGAACGTCACCGTGTTCAATCCGCTCGAGGCCGGCAAGGTCGTGCTCGAACCGATCGGCCCGGCCAAGGTCGGCGGCGTCATGCAAGGCCGCATCTCGATGGGCATGACCCTGCGCAACAACGACACGGTTCCGCTCAAGGTCGTCAAGGTCGAAATCCAGGACCAGATCGCCTCCAACTACCTGACCCCGGCCGAGATCGCGCCGGGCACCGAAATCGAGTTCTGGAACTGCCGCTGCAACTGGTACAACCCCGACGAGACCGCGCCCAAGATACCGAGCTCGTTTCCGATCGTGATCAATGCGCCCTACCCGGCCACGGTCAAGATCGCGGTCTATCTGCAGGGCTATGCCAACCCGGTGGTGAAGACGCTGCCGCTGGCCACCACCACCAACCAGGGCGGCCCGCTGAACTACGCCGCCCGCGCCAACGATCTGCGTCCCAACGAAGCCTGGCAGACCTCCAGCAATCACCTCGGCAACACCCAGGCGTTCGGTCTGGACACCAGCGTCGCCGGCTGGAACGGCAGCTTCTGGGACGCCAAGCGTCCGGGCGCGACCTCGACCCAGACCGAGGGCCAGCGCGCCTACGGCCTGCCGGTGTACGCGATGACCGACGGCACCGTCTGCAGCGCGCTCAACGACCTGCCGGAGTGGAAGAACTTCCCCCGCGTGTCCGACGAACTCGAGCCCGCACCGGTGTCGCCGAGCACCGGCAAATACTCCAGCGGCGGCAACTTCCTCAACCTCAAGAACGGCAACGAGATCACCCTGTACGCGCACCTGCAGCCCGGTTCGATCCCGGCCGAACTGCTGGTGCCGGGCGCGACGGTCAAGCGCGGCCAGTACCTGGGCAAGGTCGGCTACACCGGCGCCTCCAGCGGCCCGCACCTGCACGTGCACGTAAGCAAGGAAAGCGGCACGCCGTGCGTCGGCACCGACAAGCGTCCGCGCCCGATGACCTTCGATGAGATCCAGAGCCTGACCCGCGGCGAAGCCAACACGATGGCCGGGCTGGGCAGCATGGACCCCAGCGACTGGACCGCGCTGAGTAACCACTCCGCGCCGCATCCCTACAGCCTGATCTATCCCTCCAGCGCCGCGTTCCCCTTCGACGCCGCAGAGAAGGACGAGAAGACCTTCATCGGCGTCTGGCGCCCGAGCAACGCGATCGAGATCCGGATCAACAAGCCCAGCTGGAGCAGCTTCGTCGCCAAGCGCAACGAGCTGGTCGGCGACGGCTTCCGCCTGGAGAACATCGACACCTTCGTCGAGAACGGCGACCGCCACTTCGTCGGCGTGTTCAAGCGCGGCAGCGGCGGCGGCGCGCTCTACAACGGCGCCAGCTGGGAGCAGTTCACCGCGGTGTGGAAGGAGCTCAGCGACGACGGCCAGCGCCTGGTCGACCTCACCACCTATCTCAGCGGCAACGAGCGCCACTACGTCGGCGTGTTCCGCCCGGGCAACGATCACGCCGGCCTGTGGAGCCACACCGGCTACAGCGCCTTCGCCAACCAGCGCGAGATCGCCGAGGGCCTGGGCCTGCGCCTGATCGACATGGAGAGCTTCGACCTCGGCAACGGCCAGCGCCAGTACGTCGGCGTGTACCGCGCCGGCAGCGACAACAGCGAGCTGGCGCGTTCGCCCTCGTGGAGCGCTTTCGTCGCCAAGTGGCACGAGCTGTCCAATGCCGGCTACCGCCTGATCGATGTCGACACCTTCGTCGAAGCCGGCGTGCGCAACTACGTCGGCGTGTACCGCGCCGGCAGCGGCGTCACCGCGCTGGAGGCGGTGAAGGGCTGGCAGGGGCTGTTCCAGTCGTCGGAGAAGTACGCGACCCAGAACCTGCGATTGGTGGACGTGCAAGCCATCGAGTAAGCCCGGAGCGATGCGTCGCCGCGAAACGCCGCCCGCGAGGGCGGCGTTTCGTCGTTTCGGCCACGGCGCATTCGCGCAATCGAGGCCGATGCCGACGCCGATGCGCCGCACCCGGCCGGCGCACGTCGCGGGGGGGGGGCTCAACGCGCGGCAAGGCTCTCGGACTTTACCGCGCGCTCCAGCGCGTCGACCCGCCGCAACAACGGCGCGTCGCGGTGCAACTCCTTGCGCAGCAACGGCGCTGCGGCTTCGAACTGCGCCAGCGCCGCCGCGCGGTCGCCGCGCGCCAGCAGCGATTCGGCATACGGAATCCGCGCCTTGGCGGTGAGGACTTGCGCCTCGCCGTTGCGTCCGGCGCTCTCGGCCACCACCTGCGCCCAGCCGGACACCGCGCGCTCGCGGTCGCCGCGGCGCTGCGCCAGTTCCGCGCGCAGCGCCGGTATCCGGGCCAGCAGGAAAGCGTTGTACTCGCCGCGGCCGAGGTCGATCGCATCCAGCCCGGCCGCGGCGGCGTCCAGGCGGTCGCGACTGAGCAGCCACTCGATCCGGCCCAGGTCGGCGGTCAGCACACCGGCCAGATCGTCGGCGTAGCGCTCGCGCCATACCGCATACGCGCGCTCGACCAGCGGCCGCGCCTCTTCGCCGCGGCCGGCGCGGGCGAGCAACCGGCCCAGGTAGCTTTCCACCCGCAGCACGCGTCGCTCCTGAGGGTCCAGGTGCTCGCGGCGGATCGACAACGCCTCGCGCCACAGCCGCTCGGCTTCGCCGACGTCGCCGCGTTCGTCGGCGAGCGTCGCGTAGTTGTTGAGCACCCGCGCATAGTCCAGGCTGCGCGCGCCGGCCACCCGCGCCATAATCGCCAACGCGGCGCGGTAGTGATCGCCCGCGGCGCGGTAATCGCCCATGTCCTGAGCCGCATCGGCGATGTCGACGTGGATGTTGGCGACCATGTCGCTCTGCTCGCCGTACAGGTCACGCGCCAGGCCGAGGTTGTCCGCCAACTCGCGCCGGGTCTCGGCGACACGGCCCTGGCCGAACAGCACCTTCGCCAGGTAGAACTGCTGCACCTGCGCGGCGACGCTGTGCGCGCCGTCGGCGCGGGCCAAGTCCAGGGCTTCGCGGAACGCGGCTTCGGCGCGGCCGAGTTCGCCGCGGCGGCGGTACAACTGGCCGAGGTGGCCCAGCATCGCCGCGCGCTCCTGCGACGATTGCCGCATCGCGTACTTGCGCCGCAGGGCCTGCGCTTGCGCGAACGCGTCCGCGGCCAGATCGTAGCGGCTGTCGGCGACGCGGGCCAGGCCGAGCACGTCGTAGGCCTCGGCCAACCCGCGCGCGTCGGCCTGCCCCTGCCGCAACGCCAGCGCGCGCTGCGCGGCGGCCACCGCCTGCGCGCCGTACTGGCGTTCGCTGAGCGAACGCGACAGCTCCAGCAGCGCCTGCGCGGCGCGCTCAGGCTGCGCCACGGCCGGATCGAGAAACTCGCGCGCGGCGCGATCGAGCAGCGCTTCCGCGCGTTGCGGCTGGCCGAGATTGCGGTAGGCGCGGCCGAGCACCGCGCGCAGGCGGGCACGGATCGCCGGAGTTTCGTCCAGACCGTGCTCGATGCGCGCGGCCGAAGCGTCGAGCACATGGCGCGCGCTGACGTCCTGGCGCGCACGCGCGCCGCGCATGCTCGGGTCGGCGGCGTCGAACGCCGAGACCAGGAATTCGCTGACCTGCCCGGCCACCGCCGCCTCGCGCTCGGCGCGGGCGCGTTCGGCGCTGACCCGCCAGACGAAACCGACCGCCAGTGCCAGCACGGCCGCGGTCGCCGTGGCTTCGCGCCAGTGCCGGCGCAGGTAACGACCGAAGCGATAGCTCCAGCTCGGCGCGCGCGCCGACACCGGTCGCCGACGCTGGTGGCGCAGAATGTCCTGGGCCAGGGCTTCGACCGAGGAATAACGCAGGCGCGGATCCAGCGCGCAAGCGCGCCGGGCGATGGCGTCGAGGTCGCCGCGCAACTTGCCGCGCCAGGGGCAGCGCGGCGAGGCCAGTTCGCTCGGCGTCGGCACCGCGACGTCGCGGTCGCCGACGCCGCGGCCGAGCGTGCGGCAGGCCAGCAGTTCGGTCAGCAGCACGCCGAGCGCAAACACGTCGCTGACCACGCTGACCCGCGCGCCGCCGAGCAGCTCGGGGCTGGCATAGGCGGGCGTGCAGAACGCGTTGCCGCGCTCGGGATCGCCCTGCTGCCGGTCCAGCGCTTGGGCGATGCCGAAATCCAGCAGCACCGGCTCGCCGTCCTCGGCCACCAGCACGTTGGCCGGCTTGAGGTCGCAATGCACGATCAGGCGCTGGTGCGCGCTCTGCACCGCGCCGCAGACGCGCTGGAACAAGCGCAGGCGCTGTTCGAGGTCGGGCCGGCGGCGCTTGCAGTACTCGTCCAGCGGCTCGCCCTGCACGTACTCCATGACCAGGTACGGCTGGCCGTTGGGCGTGGTCCCGCCGTCGTAAAGGCGGGCGATGTTGGGGTGCTGCAGCTCGGCCAGCAATTGCCGCTCCGCGGCCAGGCGTCGGGCGAACTCGTCGCGGTCGATGCGGACTCCATGCGGGCCGTCGCTGCGCAGCAGCTTGATCGCGGCCTGCTGGCGGAACAGGCCGTCGGCGCGCTCGGCCACGAACACCGTGCCCATGCCGCCGCTGGCGACGCGCTCGACCAGCAACCAGGGCCCGAGCCTATCGCCGATGCGCGGCTCGACGAGCGGATCGCCGGCGCCCTCGTCGGCCACGCCCGTGCCGGCCTCCAGCAACGCCTGCAGCGGCCGCGCCACCGCGCCGAGTTCGTCGGTCTGCGCGCCGAGCAGTTGCAGCGCCTCTTCGATCAAGGCCGGGTCCTCGCTCAGCCCGGCCAGCGTCTCGCGCCAGCGCGGCGGCGGCAGATCGCAGGCCGCATCGAACAAGCGCCGCAACTCCCGCCAATGCTCGGTCTGCATGTGCTCTCCTGCGCCGCGCGCGAGCACGCCCGGCCGCTCAGCTCAATTGTTGGCTCAACCAGGCGCGGGCGAAGCGCAGGTCGCGCTCGACCGTGGGCAGCGACACTTCCAGCACGCAGGCGATCTCGTTCTGCGCCATGCCGCCGAAGTACGCCATCTCCACCGCACGCGCCGCGCGCGGATCGCGTTCGGACAAACGTTGCAAGGCCTCGTGCAGGGCCAGCACGTCCAATCCGGCGGTGGCTCCGCCGCCGAGGTCGGCATGCGACAGGGTCAGCATCACCGGATGGGCGCCGCGCTTGTCGGCGGCGCGCGCGCGCGCCTCGTCGACCAGCACCGAACGCATTTTCAGCGCGGCCAAGGCGAAGAAATGCGCGCGGTCCTGCCAGTCGACCGCACCGCCGAGCAACCGCATCAAGGCTTCGTTGACCAGGGACGTGGCCTGCAACGTGCGCTCGCCGCCGCGCGCTCGCAGCCGCGCCGCAGCCATGCCGCGCAAGGTGTCGTAGACCTGGACGAACAGGCGGTCGCGCGCGGCCGCATCGCCCGCGCGCCAGCCGTGCAGCAGAACGGTCAGATCCTCGTCCACGCGCCCCTCGACGCCGTCCATGCGCGCCCACGTCGGGCGCGCGCCGAGCATCGCGCAGTCGCGCGCAATCCGACGCGACGGCCGCCACGATTTCGCATGCGGCGATGCGCGGCGGCGTGCGCCAACCGCCGGATCGCGCGTCGCCCGGCGACGCCGCGACGAGTACAGTCTCGGGCTTGCCTCCGCGGCCGATTCGAACGCGCGGATCGACCGCATGAACCGACCGACGAGCCGCCCATGATTCCGCTGCGCCCGCTGGCCCCCGCCGACCGCGACGCCGTCCGTCGCTTCCTCGTGGCGCGCTGGGGCAACGCCACGATCGTGCTCGACGGCCGCGCCATCGACGCCGCGGCCCTGCCCGGCTTCATCGGCCACGACGAAGGCGGCATCGCCGCGCTGGCGACCCTGCTCGACGAAGCCGGGCACAGCGAAATCGTCACTCTCGACGCCGTGCGGCCGCGGGCCGGCCTGGGCACCGCGCTGGTCGAACTCGCCGCCCGGCGAGCCTGCGCGCTCGGCCTGCGCGCACTGCTGACCCGAACCACCAACGACAACCTGGACGCCCTGCGCTTCTATCAGCGGCGCGGCTTCCGCCTGCATCGCCTCGTCGCGGGCGCGATCGACCTGGAGCGCGAAGCCGACCCCGCGATCCCCTTGCTCGGCCGGCACGGCATCCCGCTTCGCGACGAGATCAGCCTGATCCGGCCGCTGGGCTGAATCGGCCGCAGGGCGGTTTGCGCGGACGAAAAACAAAAAACCCGCCGAAAGGCGGGTTTTTTGTTGCGCCTGGACCTGGCGGTCCTCAGCGATCTTGTTTGGCAGCCCCGGATGGATTCGAACCACCGAATGTCTGAGTCAGAGTCAGATGCCTTACCGCTTGGCGACGGGGCTATGGAACAGATTCTAGCGCAAAATTCCGCGGCTGCAAAAACAATTCGAAGCCGCGGAACGTGCAGTAATCGAAGATTAGCGCTTCGAGAACTGGGTGGCGCGACGCGCCTTGTGCAGACCGACCTTCTTACGCTCGACTTCGCGGGCGTCGCGGGTCATGAAGCCGGCCTTGCGCAGCTCGGACTTCAGGGTTTCGTCGTACTCGACCAGCGCGCGGGCGATGCCCAGGCGGATCGCACCGGCCTGGCCGGTGATGCCGCCGCCGGCGACGGTGACGGTAACGTCGAACTTGTCGGTCGACTGGGTCAGCTCGAGCGGCTGGCGCACGATCATGCGCGCGGTCTCGCGGCCGAAGAACTCTTCGATCGAACGCTGGTTGATGGTGATCTTGCCCTCGCCCTTGCGCAGGAACACGCGAGCGGTGGAGGACTTGCGGCGGCCGGTGCCGTAGTTCTGCTGGATAGCCATGTTCGTATCTTTACCTTAGATGTCCAACGGCTGCGGCTGCTGGGCGGCATGCGGATGCTCGGAGCCCTTGTAGACCTTGAGCTTGCGGTACATGGCGCGGCCCAGCGGGTTCTTCGGCAGCATGCCCTTCACGCCGATCTCGATCACGCGCTCCGGGTGGCGCTCCAGCGCCTGGCCCAGGGTCTCGCTCTTCAGGTTGCCGATGTAACCGGTGAAACGGTGGTACATCTTGTCCTGCAGCTTGTTGCCGGTGACCGCGATCTTCTCGGCGTTGATCACCACCAGGTAATCGCCGGTATCCACGTGCGGGGTGTAGACAGGCTTGTGCTTGCCGCGCAGGCGGCGCGCGAGTTCGGAGCACAAGCGGCCGAGCGTCTTGCCCGACGCGTCGACGACGTACCAGTCGCGCTGGACGGTCTCGTTCTTGGCGGTAAAGGTCTTCATTGAGGATTCTGCTATGGGTGACTGGTCGGGCTGATTCCGGACGCCGGCCGCGTGGCCTGGGCGGGCGGAACTTCGCCTCGCGTTTGGAAAGGTGGAGCGAAAGAGGCGAGATCATAGCGGTCCCGCCCCGCCGCCGCAAGTCGACCCGGCCCGGTGCTAGCATGCGCCGATGCCCGCCGCCCGCCCGCCGACCCCGGACCCGTTGCCGCTGGTCGCCCTGGCCGACCGCTGCGTGCAGTGCGGGCTGTGCCTGCCGGCCTGCCCCACCTACGGCCGCGACCGGCTCGAAGCCGAGTCCCCTCGCGGCCGGATCGCGCTGGCGCGGGCCCTGGCCCTGGGCACCGTGCCGGCGACCGTGGTCGCCGACACCCACCTGGACCACTGCCTGGGCTGCCGCAGCTGCGAGGCGGTGTGCCCGGCCGGGGTCGAGTACGGCAGCCTGCTGGTCGCCGCGCGCAGCCGTCAGCGCGAGCGCCGGCCGCCGCCGTGGCGACAGCGCCTGATCGAGGCCCTCACGGCACGGCCGCGCCTGCTCGGCGCCGCGCTGAGCCTGTACCGGCTCGCCCACCCGGCCCTGCCGGCGGCCTGGCGCCCGCTGCCGCGGCCGCCGGCGCCGCCGCGGACCGCCGCCAGCCCGTCTGCGCCGACGCCACAGGCCCGCGCCGCCGTATTCGTGGGCTGCGTCGCCGGCGCCTACGAACGGCCGCTGCGTACGGCGCTGGCTCGCCTGGCGGCCGCCGTCGGCATCGCCCTGGACGCACCCGCCGGCCAGGGCTGCTGCGGCGCCCTGCACGCCCATGCCGGCGACCCCGCCGGCGCGGAGGCGCTGGCCGACGCCAACCGCCGCGCCTTCTCCGGCCACCGGACCGTGCTGACCCTGGCCAGCGGCTGCCACGAGTCGCTGGCGCGATCGCTGGGCGGCGCCCGCGACGCGATCGATTTCCTCGCCGAACACGGCGAACGCCTGCGCTTCCGCCCGGCCGCGCAGCGCGTGGCCCTGCACCTGCCCTGCAGCCAACGCAACCTGTCGCGCTCCGCGCCGGCCCTGCGCCGCCTGCTGGCGCGGGTGCCGCACTTGCAGGTGGTCGAACTCGACGCCGGCTACGGCTGCTGCGGCGCGTCCGGCAGCCAGATGCTGACCGATCCGGCGCGCGCCGCCGATTTCCGCGCACCGCTGCTGGAGCAGTTCGCGCGCAGCGGCGCGACGGTATTGCTCAGCGCCAACATCGGCTGCCGCCTGCATCTGGCCGGCGGCACCGGTCTGCCCGTGCTGCATCCGCTGGAGTTTCTGGCGCAATGCCTGGACGCGGAGCAAGCGGCGTAATCGCCGCCTGCCCCACCCCGGCTCGATCCGCTTGCCGACCGTCCTGCGCAGGCGGGAACCCGGGCCGCACCGAGGCAACGCCCCGAGCATCGGCTTTCGCCCCAGCGACGGCCGGGCCGCCCCCGTCCCGGACGATTTGTCCACCCGCCTCCGGGCCCGCAACCCTGACGCGCGCGCCGTAGAATCGCGTTCATGACGACCCGCCGCCTCACCCCCCTGGACCGCACGCTGGCCGAAGCGCAGCGCGCCCTCGACACCGTGTTCGGCGCGCCCGCGGCCGAGCGCCCCAACCCGGCCGGCAGCACCGCCGAGCTGGTGCTGGAGCCCGACGAGCGCCGCCATTCGGCCGGGCTGATGCGGATCAACCACGTCGGCGAGGTCTGCGCCCAGGCGCTGTACTGCGGCCAGGCCGCGGTCGCGCGCGACGAGGCCACCCGCGAACACCTGCTGCACGCCGCCCAGGAAGAGACCGACCACCTGGCCTGGTGCGCCGACCGCCTGCGCGAACTCGACAGCCGCCCCAGCCTGCTCAACCCGCTGTGGTACGCCGGCAGCTTCGCCATCGGCGCCCTGGCCGGCCTGCGCGGCGACGGCTGGAACCTGGGCTTCGTGGTCGAAACCGAGCGCCAGGTCGAGGCCCATATCGACGAGCACCTGCAGTCGCTGCCCGAAGGCGACCAGCGCAGCCGCGCGATCCTGCGCACGATGAAAGCCGACGAAGCCCGCCATGCCGAAAACGCCGAGGCCGCCGGCGCGCGCATCTTGCCGATGCCGGTGCCGGCGCTGATGGCGGCGGCGTCGAAGCTGATGAAGTCGGTCGCTTACAGGATCTGAACGGCCGGGATTGGGGATTGGGGATTCGGGATTGGTCTTGAAGCGGCAAGCGCCGGCCAGGACCTTCCGCCTCGCCGAAGTCCCCGTTGAAACAGGGGACTGGGGATTTGCTCCTGCCTTGACCCTGGCCTCGTTCCGATCGCCCGCCCGCAAACGCGAAGCCCGCCTTGCGGCGGGCTTCGGCGTTGCGGCGCAGCAACCGACTCAATCGGCCAGGTTGCGGCCGTGGTAGAGCTCTTCGATCTCGCGGCGCAGGCGCGCCTCGATCTTCATCCGCTCCTTGAACGACAGGTTCTTGGCCTTCTCCTCGAACAGGTAGGTGTCGAGGTCGAATTCCTTCAGGTGCATCTTCGTGTGGAAGATGTTTTCCTGATAGACGTTCACGTCGAGCATCTCGTAGCGCGACTTGATGTTCTTGGCCAGATAATCCTGGATCGAATTGATCTTGTGGTCGATGTAGTGCTTCTTGCCCTTGATGTCGCGGGTGAAGCCGCGCACGCGGTAATCCATCACCACGATGTCGGACTCGAAGCTTTCGATCAGGTAATTCAGCGCCTTCAGCGGCGAAATCACGCCGCAGGTGGCGACGTCGATATCGGCGCGGAACGTGGCGATGCCGCTGTCCGGATGGGTTTCCGGATAGGTGTGCACGGTGATGTGCGACTTGTCCATGTGCGCGACCACGGCGTCGGAGATGATCTCCTTGCCGGCGGCCTTCTTGTCGATCACCGGCTCCTCGGAAATGAGGATGGTGACCGACGCGCCCTGCGGGTCGTAGTCCTGGCGGGCGATGTTGAGGATGTTCGCGCCGATGATTTCCGCCACATCCGTGAGGATCTGGGTGAGGCGGTCGGCGTTGTACGCCTCGTCGATGTATTCGATATAGCGCCTGCGCTCGTCTTCCGAGGCGGCGAAGCAGACATCGTAGATATTGAACGAGAGGGCCTTGGTGAGGTTGTTGAAACCCTGCAACCGCAGGCGCGGCAACGGCTTGACCACTGTAGGAGGATCCGGACGGACGGCGAGGGCCGCGATTATGAGGCAATTGGCCCCGGGGGGAAACGCACCGCGTTTTTGGGCGTTGTCGATTACAAAAGCGTGACCGCTTCTGCGCTTCCATCATCGCTCTCTATCGGACCGGGATTTTCAGGGGCAGGATTTGCCCCAGCGGCCGGATCGCCCTAAGCTCGGCCGACAGACGAAGCCCACTCCCAATGTCCGCCAACCCGGTAGCTCCCTTGACCGCACTGCGCCGAACCAACAGCCCGTTGTTGCCTGACGGCGCAACGATCGAACGTTTCCTGGCCCACTGCCATCGCCGCCGCTACCCGTCCCGCACGGACGTGTTCCGCCCCGGTGACCCGGCCAGCACCCTCTATTATGTCGTCTCCGGCTCGGTGAGCATCATCACCGAAGAAGAGGACGGCCGCGAACTGGTCCTGGGCTATTTCGGCCAGGGCGAATTCGTGGGCGAACTCGGCCTGTTCATCGAGAGCGACCACCGCGAGGTGATCCTGCGGACCCGCAGCACCTGCGAGCTCGCCGAGATCGGCCACGAGCGCCTCTACGACCTGCTGCTGACCCGGCTGTCGTTGGACGCGCCCAAGCTGCTGTACGCGATCGGCGCGCAGATTTCCCGGCGCCTGCTCGATACCAGCCGCAAGGCCGGCCGCCTGGCCTTCCTCGACGTGACCGACCGCATCGTGCGCGCCCTGCACGACCTGGCCAAGGAACCCGAGGCCATGAGCCACCCGCAGGGCACCCAGCTGCGCGTGTCCCGCCAGGAGCTTTCGCGCCTGGTCGGCTGCTCGCGCGAGATGGCCGGCCGCGTGCTGAAGAAGCTGCAGGCCGACGGCAAGCTCCACGCCCGCGGCAAGACCGTCGTTCTGTACGGGACCCGCTAAGTCCCGATGGGACGAGTCGCACCGTCCGCCGAGACCGCACCCCGGGTGCGGCTCGCGGAACTGGGCGACGCCAGCGACGTGGCCGAGCTGCTGAGCCAGCTCGGCTACCCCTGCACCCGCGATGAGGCCGCCGAGCGCATCGCCGTGCTCCGCGACGACCCGCGCCACTACCTGCTGCTGGCCGAACTCGACGGCCACGCCTGCGGCCTGGTCGCCAGCCATACCCGCTATTCGCTGACCCATGGCGCAGACCTGACCCGGATCACCGCCCTGGTGGTCGCCCGCTCCTGCTATCGCCAGGGCATCGGCCGCCTGCTGCTGCGCGAGGTCGAGCGCCGCGCCCGCCGCGACGGGGTCAGCCGGATCGAAGTCACCAGCAACAGCGCCCGCCTCGAGGCCCACGAGTTCTACCGCCGCTGCGGCTATGCCGACGGCTCGGTGAAGTTCGTCAAGACCCTCGGCGATTGACCCTGTCTATCGAAGCGCCGCCGCAGCGGCCTCGAATCGGCGGATCGGCCGATCCGGCCAATCCCCGGGAAGCCGCCGCGCAGGGCGGATCACCGCTTTCGTGTCGGGCCGATGCCGGCCTCCACCGGGCCACGCCGGCGCCGGCGCCCCCCGCCGGCCTCAGAGCTCGGCCGGGGCCACCGGGTCGCCGGCCCGGCCGGGGCAGCCCCAGTTGAGGATCGGCGTGCCCGGCGGCAGCACCCGGCGGAACATGTCCACCCGCCCGGCCTTGGGGTTGACCACCACCGGCGCGCGCGCCGCTTTCAACAGCGGCAGGTCGGCGCTGCTGTCGGAGTAGGCGATCTCCACCGGCGCGTCGAAACCGACCTCGCGCAGCATGGTCATCTTCATGTCCGAATGGCAGTGGCGACGCGCGGCCAGCGCGCCCAGGCGCGGGCCGACCAGGGTGCCGACCACCGGCACGTCCTCGTGGGCGACGAAGGCCAGGATCGCCCGCGCCAGTTCCGGCGGCGCGCCGGTCGCGACCACCACCCGGTCGCCCTGCACGCGGTGGCGATGCAGCACGTCCAGGGCGATCGGCAGCAGGCGGGCGCGGATCTGCGCGGTGTGCAGGGCCACGTAGCGGTCGATCATCGCGTCCAGGCCGCGCGCCCGGCTCAGGCCGACCGTGCCGATCCAGACGAAGGCGGAAATGCCGCGCCGGCGGGTCGGCAGCCAGGCCACCATCGGCCCGGCCACCGGTGCGATCAGCAGCGCCAGCGCCATCCGCCACCACGAGCGCTTGATCAGCCAGGCGAACAGATGACTGCCGGAATCGCCGTCGTACAGCGTGTGATCGAAATCGAACACCACCAGCGGCGCGCCCTCGCGCACCGGCGGGAAGTGCGCGGGCCGGACCGCGCTCACGCCGCGAACAGCCGCTGCAGCGCCGCGCCCGGGTCGCGTTCGCGCATGAAGCTTTCGCCGACCAGGAAGGTCTCGATGCCGGCCGCGCGCATGCGCGCGACGTCGGCCGGGGTGGCGATGCCGCTTTCGGTGACCAGGGTGCGGTCCGGCGGCACCGCGCTGCGCAGTTCCAGGCTGGTGTCGAGCGAGACCTGGAAGGTGCGCAGGTTGCGGTTGTTGACCCCAATCAGCTCGCAGTCGGTCTGCAGCGCGCGTTCGAGCTCGTCGATGTCGTGCACTTCCACCAGCACGTCCATGCCCAGCTCCATCGCCAGGCCGGCCATCTCGATCATCGGCCCGTCTTCGAGCGCGGCGACGATCAGCAGGATCGCGTCGGCGCCGATCAGGCGCGCCTCGTAGATCTGGTACGGATCGACGGTGAAATCCTTGCGCAGCACCGGCAGCGCGCAGGCCTCGCGGGCTTCGCCGAGATAGGCGTTGCTGCCCTGGAAGAAATCGACGTCGGTCAGCACCGACAGGCAGGCCGCGCCGCCGGCTTCGTAGCTGCGCGCGATCTCGGCCGGCTTGAAGTCGGGCCGGATCAGGCCCTTGGACGGGCTGGCCTTCTTGACCTCGGCGATCACCGCCGCCTCGCCGGCGGCGTGCTTGCGCTTGATCGCATCGACGAAACCGCGCGTCGGCAGCTGCATCGCCTGCGCACGCGCGCGCACGTCGACCAGCGGACGCACCCGGCTGCGCTGTTCGATCTCTTCGCGCTTGCGCGCCAGGATGGTGTTGAGGATGTCGCTCATGCCCTGCTCTTGCTCCCATACGCGCGTTCGACCTTGGCCACGCGCAGTTCGAAATGGTCGTACCAATGTTCGCGCCCGTAGGCGCGGGTGGCGGCGTGCTCGGCCTGGCGCTTCCAGGCCGCGATGGCCGCCTCGTCGGCCCAATAGCTTACGGTGATGCCGAAGCCGTCGTCGCCGCGGACCGATTCGACGCCGAGGAAACCCGGCTGCTGCGCGGCCAGCTCGACCATGCGCTGCGCGGCCTGGCCGTAGCCGGGGTCGTCCTCGCCGTTGCGCTGCGAGCTGAAGATCACCGCGTAGTACGGCGGGCTGGGCAGTCGGGCGAAGCGGGCGGTCATGCGGGCTCCCGGGTCAGGAAGAAGGCAGAAGCAAGGGCAACGGCAAGTCCCCCCTGCCCGTTTTTTTCAAAGGAAGGAACGACAACGGCAGCATCGAGCCGGTTGAACCGGCGCGTCCGGGGCCGAGCCGCTCGCTGCCCCCTGTCCCTGCGCCCCTGTGAAAAAGTGCGGTCACGAGAGATTCGATCCTGCATGCCGCGATCACGCCCCCGCCAATTCCCGGGTCAGCGCGACGAATTCGTCCAGCTTGGCCCGCGCCGCGCCCGAAGCGATCGCCCGGCGCGCCAGGACGATGCCTTCGGCGATGCTTTCGCTCTTGCCGGCCGCGTACAGCGCCGCGCCGGAGTTCAGCGCGACGATCTCGCGCGGCAGGCCGTCGCGGTTCTCCAGCGCCTGCAGCAACAGCACCTTGGATTCGTCCGCGTCGGCCACGCGCAAGTTGCGGCTGGCGGCCATGGCGATGCCGAAATCCTCCGGGTGCACTTCGTACTCGCGCACCTGCCCGTCGCGCAACTCGCCGACCAGGGTGCCTGCGCCGAGCGAAAGCTCGTCCATGCCGTCGCGGCCCCACACCACCAGCGCGCGTTGCGCGCCCATCTCCTGCAGCACGCGCACCTGGATGCCGACCAGGTCGGGATGGAACACGCCCATCAGGATGCTCGGCGCGCCGGCGGGATTGGTCAGCGGGCCGAGGATGTTGAACAGCGTGCGCACGCCCATCTCGCGCCGCACCGGCGCCACCACCTTCATCGCCGGGTGGTGCACCGGCGCGAACATGAAGCCGATCCCGGCGCGCTCGATGCACTGCCCGACCTGCTCGGGCTGCAGCTCGATCGCCGCGCCCAGCGCCTCCAGCACATCGGCGCTGCCGGACTTGGACGAGACGCTGCGGTTGCCGTGCTTGGCGACCTTGGCTCCGGCCGCGGCGACCACGAACATGCTCGCGGTGGAAATATTGAAGGTGTGCGCGCCGTCGCCGCCGGTGCCGACGATGTCGACCAAATGGCTGCGGTCGGCGACCTCGACCGGCCGGGCGAACTCGCGCAGCACCGTGGCCGCGCCGGCGATCTCGCCGACGGTCTCCTTCTTGACCCGCAGGCCGGTCAGGATCGCCGCGGTCATGGTCGGCGAAACTTCGCCGCGCATGATCGTGCGCATCAGCTCGACCATTTCGTCGTGGAAGATTTCGCGGTGCTCGATGGTGCGTTGCAGGGCTTCTTGCGGATTCAAGGGCATGGGATCGGGGCCTGGTAGGAGAACGGTGCGGCGGTCGGCGGGTACGGCGGGCTCAGCCTCGCCATCGTTCGCCGTCGCGTCCGTGGCGCAGGTCGCGTACCGAGTAGCGCGGGCGCGCCGTCATCGCTGCAGGAAATTGCGCAGCAGGGCATGGCCGTGCTCGGTCTTGATCGACTCGGGATGGAACTGCACGCCCTCGACCGGATGCTGGCGATGGCGCAGCCCCATGATCTCCTCGAAACCGCCGTCCTCGAATTCGGTCCAGGCGGTGACCTCCAGACAATCCGGCAAGCTTTCGCGCTCGACCACCAGCGAGTGGTAGCGGGTCGCCTCGTAGCCGTCCGGCAGGCCGGCGAACACGCCGCGCCCCTCGTGCCGGATCGGCGAGGTCTTGCCGTGCATGATCCGCTTGGCCCGGATCACCTGGCCGCCGTAGGCCTGGCCCAGGCTCTGATGGCCCAGGCACACGCCCAGGATCGGCGTGGTGGCGCCCAGTCGGCGGATCACGTCCAGCGACACCCCGGCCTGGTCCGGCGTGCACGGGCCGGGCGAAATCACGATCCGCTCCGGCGCCAGGCGCTCGATCTCGTCCGCCGACAGCTCGTCGTTGCGGATCACCCGCACCTGCGCGCCCAGCGCCTGCAGGTACTGGACCAGGTTGTAGGTAAAGCTGTCGTAGTTGTCGATCATCAGGACGGACATGACGCGCCTCGAATGCGGAGGATGCCGGGGTGCGGGCCGGCCAGGATGCCGGCGGCGGGTTGCGCCGGCTGCGACCCGGCGCACGCGGCGACCGCGGACGGGCGCACGCGCTCGCGCCGGCGCGCAGGCCGGTGGAGAGGGGAATTACGGGAAGCGGAGCGGGCTCCGGCCGGCGCGGAACCGGCGGGGCGGCGCGCGCGGGCGCGGGCGCGGCGGGGGAATTCAGCGTCCGGCGGGACGGGGGTCGTAGGCGGGGTCACGCAGCGAATCCTCGGAGGTCGGCGAAGCGGGGACGAAGGCGGCACGCCACCATCGCCAGCCCAGGCCGGCCCATGCGGATTTCTGCGGAATTGCGCGAACGATCATGGCCCTACTGTAACCGCTGGGCTCGGGTCTGCGCGAGAGCCCGGCCCCTCCGCCCCCCTCCGCCCCCCGCCGGCCCGACCGTACGGCGCCGCCCGGGCCGGCCGCAGGCCGCGGCCTCAGTCCGCGTTCGCCAGGCTCACCCGCACCCGCAGCCCCGGCGCCTGATCCAGCAGCGCGATGCGGCCGCCGTGGCGGTGCGCGATCGCCCGCACCAGGCTCATGCCCAGGCCGGTACCGGGCGAGCCGCGGTGCGCCTCCAGGCGCTGGAAGCGGTCGAACACCCGCTCCCGGTCCGCGGCCGGAATGCCCGGGCCGCGGTCGCCGATCTCCAGCACGATTTCGTCGCGTTCGCGCCGCAGGGCGACCTCGACCTCGGTCGCCGGCGGCGCGTACTTGACCGCGTTGTCGAGCAGGTTGACCAGCAACTGGAACAATTGGTCGGCGTCGCCGCGCACCCGCGCCTGCGCCGCCGCGGCGGCACGCAATGCGATGCCGCGCTCGGCGGCGATCGGCGTGTACAGCTCGACCGCGTCGGCGACCAACGCCGCCAGGTCCAACACCGGCTCGTCGTGCACCGGCGGCTGCGCTTCGATCCGCGCCAGTCGCAATAGCGCACCGAAGGACTGCAGCAACTGGTCGGTCTCGGCGATGGCAGCGTCCAGGCGCGCGCCGGTATCGCCCTGGGCGCGCGCGCGCAACTCCTCCAGGCGGTTGCGCAGCCGGGTCAGCGGCGTGCGCAGGTCGTGGGCGATGTGGTCGGTGGCGTGGCGCACGCCGCCCAGCAATTCCTCGATCCGGTCGAGCATGGCGTTGAAGCGGCGCGCGAGCCGGTCGAAGGCGTCGTCGCTGCCGTCGGGGGTGGCGCGCAGGCCGAGTTCGCCGCGGCCGACCCGCGCCGCGGTGTCGTCGAGATGGCGCAGCCGGCGCGACACCCAGCGCGAGGTCAGCCAGCCGATCAAGGCGCCCAGACTCGCCGCGAACGCCAGCGCGATCAGTGCCGTGCGCAGCATCAGCGCCAGGAACCGGTCCTGGCTGCGGGTACGGGTGCCGGTCAGCAAGACGCTGCCGTCCGGCAGGCGCTGCAACTGCGCGACCACGCGCCGCTCGCCGTCGCCGTCGCGCTCGGTGAATTCGATCCAGCGCGCGCCGCGGCGATGGTTGGGCAAGCGCGGGTAATCGCCGGCGATCATGCGGCCGTCGTTCGCGGTCAGGGCGTAGACCGCATCCGGGTCCTCGTCGCCGGCGATGCGTTCGCGCAATTCGCTCAGCAGCGCGGCGCGGCCGTCGTCGCGGTACAACTCGACCAGGCCGGCGGCGTCGACCCGCACCAGTTCGCGCGCGTCCTGGGTCAGCATCGCCGACACCGCGTAGTGCACGCCGACGCCGAGCAGGACGAAGGCGAGCAGGAACGACACCGTCACCGCCAGCGCCAGCCGCGCGCTGGTCGAACGCGGCCACGGCCGCCAGCGGCTCATGCGCCGAGCCGGTAGCCGGCGCCGCGCACGGTGTGCAGCAGCGGGCGCGGGAAGCCCTGGTCGATCTTCTGCCGCAGGCGGCTGATGTGCACGTCGATGACGTTGGTCTGCGGATCGAAGTGGTAGTCCCACACGGCTTCCAGCAGCATGGTCCGGGTCACCACGCGTTCGGCCTGGCGCATCAGGTATTCGAGCAGGCGGAACTCGCGCGGTTGCAGCTCGATGCGCTTGTCACCGCGGCGCGCTTCGCGGCTGAGCAGGTCCAGTTCCAGGTCGGCCACCCGCAACCGGGTCGGCTCGCTGCCGCCGGCCTGGCCGCGGCGGGCGATGCTGTCCAGCCGCGCCGACAGCTCGGCGTAGGCGAAGGGCTTGACCAGGTAATCGTCGGCGCCGGCGCGCAGGCCTTCGACGCGGTGATCGATTTCGCCGAGCGCGGTCAGCAGCAACACCGGCACCCGGTTGCCGGCGCCGCGCAGGGTCTGCAGCACGGTCATGCCGTCCAGCCCGGGCAGCATGCGGTCGAGCACGATCGCGTCGAAGGGGTCGGTGGTGGCCAGGAACAGGCCGTCCTTGCCGTTGTCGGCGTGGTCGACCGCATGGCCGTCCTCGCGCAAGCCCTTGGCGATGAAACCGGCGGTATGGGGGTCGTCTTCGACGATCAGGACGCGCATGCCGACTCCGGACTCGCGACGGCGCAACAAGGACGGCGACAGGATACGCCGCCCGTCGAGGCCGCGAGGTAAATCAGCCGCGACGCAAAGGCGATGCCCCGCCGGCTCGGCCGGCGGGGCATCGGGCCCACGCCGACGATGCGTGGGGCTCGGGGGCTCAGGGCGAGCGGGCCGGCCGGCGACCGACGCAGTGGGGTCGTGCGGTGCGCAGCGGACGGAGACGATCCGCGCCGGGCGGCGGCCGGCGCGGGCTCACTTCGACGCCGGCGCCGTGGCGGCGGCCGCGGGCTTGGCCGCCTTCTTGGCCTTGTGGTGGGCGTGCTTGACCGTCTTCGCGGCCGGCGCGGCGCCGGCGGCCGTGGTCGGCGCGGCAGCGAAAGCGGAACCGGCGAACGCGGTCAGGGCGACGGCGATCAGGGCGTTGCGGACGTTCATGGGAAGCTCCTTGCAGTTCGGGGTTGGGAGTCTGGGCCGGTGGGGCGTGTCCCCATCGCCGGCTCAGATTGCGCCCTCGCCCCTGCCGCACAGCTTTCCTGCGCATGAACTTTTTTTAATCCGCCGGCGCTGCGAACCGCGCCGCGCGTTCTTTGTAGGAGCGGCGTCAGCCGCGACAGCCGCAGCCATGTACGCGAGCGCCGGAGCCGAAGCCGCAATCCCGCGGGCAAGGCGTGGAGCAGCCGCCAAGCATCGTCGCTTCGGCGGTTGCGGTGGTATTCGTTCTCTTCGGGTGGTCGCGGCTTGCGCCGCTCCTACAAAAACACACGACCCGGACATCCGATCGCGAGGCATGGCCGTCTGTAGGAGCGGCGTCAGCCGCGACAGCCGCAGCGATGTACGCGAGCGCTGAAACCGAAGCCGCAAGCCCGCGGGCATGAACGAAACAGCCGCCAAGCATCCTCGCTTCGGCGGCTGCGGTGGTATTCGTTCTCTTCGGGTGGTCGCGGCTGACGCCGCTCCTACAGGGGCACGCGCGACGCTTACAAGCCGCGCGCCGCCTCGGCCACGGCGCGGAACAGCGCGCGGCCCTTGTTCATCGTCTCCTCCCACTCCTTCTGCGGGTCGGAGTCGTAGACGATGCCGGCGCCGGCCTGCACGTGCAGGCGGCCGTCCTGGATCACCGCGGTGCGGATCGCGATCGCGGTGTCGGCGTCGCCGTGCCAGCCGATGTAGCCGACCGCGCCGGAGTAGACGTTGCGCTTGACCGGCTCGAGCTCGCGGATCACTTCCAGGGCGCGGATCTTCGGCGCGCCGCTGACCGTGCCGGCCGGGAAGGTCGCGCGCAGCACGTCGGCGTAGCTCAGCCCCGGCTGCAGGCGGCCGGTGACTTCGCTGACGATGTGCATGACGTGGCTGTAGCGCTCGATCACGAACTGCTCGCCGACTTCGACCGTGCTGGCTTCGGACACCCGGCCGACATCGTTGCGGCCGAGGTCGATCAGCATCAGGTGCTCGGCGCGCTCCTTGGGGTCGGCCAGCAGCTCGGCTTCCAGCGCGTGATCTTCCTCGACCGTCTTGCCGCGCGGACGGGTGCCGGCGATCGGGCGCACGGTGACTTCGCCGTCCTGCAGGCGCACCAGGATCTCCGGCGACGAACCGACCACCTGGGTGCCGCCGACGTCGAGGAAATACATGTACGGCGACGGATTCAGCGCGCGCAGGGCGCGATAGACGTCGACCGGGCGCGCCTTGAACGGCACGCTCAGGCGCTGCGACAGCACCACCTGGAAGATGTCGCCGGCGCGGATCAGTTCCTTGGACTTCTCCACCGCCTCGATGAAGCCTTCGCGGGTGAAGCCGGAAACGAAGTCGCCCTCGTCCAGGCCGGCCGGATCGAGCGTCTCGGGGTAGCTGGCGCCGCCGATGCGCAAGCGGTGCACGAGCTGGTCGAGGCGGCGGTTGGCGCGGGCGAAGGCCTGCGGCTCGCGCGGATCGGCGTGCACGATGAGGTACAGCCGGCCCTTGAGGTTGTCGAATACCGCGATTTCCTCGCTCTGCATCAGCAGGATGTCGGGCGTGCCCAGCTCGTCGGGCTTCTCGCCACCGGCCAGGCGGCGCTCGATGTACTGCACGCACTCGAAGCCGAACCAGCCGACCAGGCCGCCGGTGAAGCCCGGCAGGCCGTCGATCTTCGGCACCTGGTACTCGGTGCGCAGGCGTTCGACTTCGGCGAAGGGGTCCTCGACCACGCGGCTGTCGACCAGTTCGCCGTGCTCGGTGACGAACAGGGTATGCCCGGCGAAGGCGTACACGCGCTGCGCCGGCAGGCCGATGATCGAGTAGCGGCCGAAGCGTTCGCCGCCTTCGACCGATTCGAACAGGTAGGTATGCGGGCCGTCGGCGAGCTTGAGGTAGACCGACAGCGGCGTATCGAGGTCGGACAGCACCTCGCGCACGACCGGGATGCGGGTGTAGCCGTTAGCGGCTTGCTGCTGGAAGAGTTCGTGCGAGATCACGCGGCGGTTCCTTCATGGGCGAGTGGGCAGGAGCGACGATGGCCGACGGCCACCATCGCCAACCCACGTCGGCGCAGAAGGAGTGCGGGTTCGCCCAGGCGTTCATGGCCACACTGTAACCGCTTCGCGCACGCCGCGCGACGGGTCAGCCGGCGAGCGCGCCGGGCAGCGTCGCGGGCCCGGCGGCGGCCAGCAAAGGGCAGTCGGCCGGCAGGTGCATGCGCACCCGTCCGGGCACGCAGTCGACGCGGAAATGCCGCGCCTGCACCGGCTCGCCGTCGAGATTGAGGGTCAGCGGCGCAGCGGCGTCGATCTCGACCCGGCGCAGGCGCGCGCGGGTCGCGATCCGGTCCAGGGCGGCGTGCTTGCCTTCGGTCAGCAAAGTGCGCACCGTCGCGCCGACTTCGCCGGACAGCGCCGGCACGATGGTCAGGTCGAGCAAGCCGTCGTCGATCATCGCGTCCGGGCACAGCGCCTGGCCGCCGCCGGCCTGACGGCCATTGCCCAGGCCCAGGGCGATGAAGTCGCCCTCCCAATCGAAACCGTCGCCGTGCAGGCGCGCGCGCAGCGGTTCGATCCGGCCCAGCTTGGCGATGCCGGTCACCAGGTAGGCCAGGCCGCCGAGCATCTTCTTCAGGCCCTCGTCGGTCTCCAGGGTGACCTGGGTGCCGAAGCCGCCGCTGGCCAGATTCGCCGCCCAATGCACGCCGTCCGGCGCCTGCAGACGGATCAGGTCGATCGCCTGCGCGGGCCGGCGCCGGATCAGTCGCAAGGCCTCGTGCGGCGCATCGGGAATGCCGGCCGCGCCGGCGAAATCGTTGGCCGTGCCCAGCGGCACCAGGCCCAGGCTGGGCAACTGCGCGGCGGTTTCGTCGCGATGCGCCAGCGTGGTGGCGACCTCGCTGAGGGTGCCGTCGCCGCCGGCTGCGACGATGCTGTCGACGCCGTCGGCGATCGCCTCGGCAACATAGCGTTCGGCGTCGCCGCCTTCCCAGGTGACCCGCACGTCCAGCGCCACGCCGTCTTCGCGCAAAGCCGCCACCGCCTCGCGCAGCGAGTCGTCGCCGGCGGACTTGCCGTTGAGGATCAGGCGCCAACGCAGTGCGGACATGAAGGTTCCTGGGCGGATCGGAGTCCGGCGAGGCTAGCAGCCGCGGCTCAAGCCGCGGTGAACATCAAGATTCGCTACGAATGTCACACACTTGTCATCGTCGATCCGGAATATGGGAGGCCATATCAGGGACGACGGGCGGAGGCTGGATTGCCTCCAAATCTTCCGGACGCGGGCCGCCAGGCCCGCGTCTTTTTCGTTGCGCCGGCAGGCACCGGCAGGAACGCAGACCGTCAGGCCGCCGGGACCGATCCGGTGCGGGCGAGCGCGCCCCGCGGCTTAGCGCCCAGCGCTCCTAGCGCAGTTCTTCATCGGCCAGCACCACCCCGTCCTGGTCGGCGCACAGCCACTCGCCGGGGCGAATGACCAGCCCGCCGAACTCCACCGCCACATCGCGCGCGCCCTGGCCGAGCTTGTCGGTCTTGCGCGGGCAGGCGCCCAGCGCCTTGACTCCGAGCGCCATCGCCCCGATCGCGCCGCTGTCGCGGATCGCGCCGAACACCAGCACCCCGGCCCAACCGTTGTCCAAGGCCTTGGCCGCGAGCAGATCGCCGAGCATCGCCCGCCGCATCGAACCGCCGCCGTCGATCACCAGCACCCGGCCGCGGCCGTCCTCGGCCACCGCTTCGCGCACCAGCGAATTGTCTTCGTAGGCCTTGATCGTGCTGACCCGGCCGTCGAACGCCAAACGTCCGCCGTAATCGCGCAGCGGCAACTCCAGCACGCGCACTCGCTCCTCGTGGAGATCGCACAGATCGCAGGTGTTCATCGCGTCGCTCCGGCTGCCCGATGACGCCACCATGCCACGCCGTCGCGCCCGCGCCTACCGCGGCCTGCGCCTCAGCGACGCAAGCCGCGACGGGCGCCGCACGAGGAAACCGGCGCCGATCGAAGCCAAGCTGCGCAGCTGCGGCGTACGCCGCGGCAAGGGAAGCGCAGCGGGTCATGCCGCGGTTTGGTTTCGCCGCGGCCGAACCGCGCGCCTCACTCAGCCGCGCACGCCCGCCACCGCCGCCTTCATCTTGCCGATCACCTCGGCGTAATCCGGCGCGTTGAAGACCGCCGAACCGGCGACGAAGGTATCGGCGCCGGCGGCGGCGATCTCGGCGATGTTGTCGGCCTTGACCCCGCCGTCGATCTCCAGCCGGATCGGCCTGCCGCTGCGGTCGATCATCTCGCGCACCCGGCGCAGCTTGTCCAGCGCCGAGGGAATGAAGCTCTGCCCGCCGAAGCCGGGGTTGACCGACATCAGCAGCACCAGGTCCAGATCCTGCAGCACCCACTCCAGCACCTCGACCGGCGTGGCCGGGTTCAGCACCAGCCCAGCCTGGCAACCGTGCGACTTGATCAGCTGCACGGTGCGGTGGACGTGGGCGCTGGCTTCGGGATGGAAGCTGATCAGGCTGGCGCCGGCCTTGGCGAAGTCCGGCACGATGCGGTCGACCGGCTCGACCATCAGGTGCACGTCGATCGGCGCGGTCACGCCGTGCTTGCGCAGGGCTTCGCAGACCATCGGACCGATGGTCAGATTGGGCACGTAGTGGTTGTCCATCACGTCGAAATGCACCCAGTCGGCGCCGGCCTTGAGCACGTTGTCGACCTCTTCGCCGAGCTTGGCGAAATTGGCCGAAAGGATCGAAGGGGCGATGACGGTGGATTGCATGGGCGCGGCTCGGGGAGGACAGGCGGGTATTGTCCCGCAAAAGGCCGGCGCCAGCGTGGAGGGGACAGGCGTCGGCCGGCCTCGGGCCTCGGGATTTGCCGTCTCCGATGCGCTCACTTCCTGTTCTTGCGCAGGGTCTTGATCCGGTCGTAGGCGCGATTGAGCTCGCGCGCCCGCCGCTCGGCCTGCTCGCGCAGCTCGGGGGCGGCGTTGACCACCCGGTCGGGGTGGTACTGGGCGATCAGGCGCCGGTAGGCCTGGTCGACCTCGGCGTCGCTGGCCTCGCGGGTCAGGCCCAGGGCCGCATACGGGTCGTCGCCGCGCAGGCGGAACCAGTCCGAATCGAAGGCGTGGCCGATCAGCAGGCCGATCACCGCGCCGAGAAAGGGGTTGGCGCGCAGCAGCGCCGCGCCGGCGAAGAAACCCAGCAATTTGCCGTACCAGCGCTGCATCGCGCCCGCCGTCCCGGGCCTTCGCGGCCCCGCCCAGGCCCGCCCCGGGCCGCCGGACGCCAGTCTACCTGCACGCGGCGCCCAGCCGGCGTACACTGCCCGGCCCTGTCGCGCACGCGCGCGAGCTCTCGCGGGCTCCGGCGACCGGCGACAGGGGGTCCACGCACCGCCATCGGGGTTTCCACCTTGACGACCACACTGCTGCAATCCGAACTGCCCGGCCTGCCCTTGCGCCATCGCGGCAAGGTCCGCGACGTCTTCGATCTGCCCGCCGAGCGCCTGCCGGCCGGCGCCGCCCCGGGCGGCGACTGCCTGCTGATGGTCGCCACCGACCGCCTCAGCGCCTTCGACGTGGTCCTGCCCGACCCGATCCCGGGCAAGGGCGAGATGCTGTGCCAGATCAGCAACTTCTGGTTCGGCAAGACCGCGCACATCATTCCCAACCACCTCACCGGCATCGACGTCGCCGCGGTCCTGCCCGAGGGCGTGGACGCGGCGCTGTACGCCAAGCGCGCGGTGGTGACCAAGCGCCTGAAGCCGGTCGCGATCGAGTGCATCGCCCGCGGCTACGTGATCGGCAGCGGCTGGAAGGATTACCAACGCACCGGCCGGATCAGCGGCATCGCCCTGCCCAGCGGCCTGCGCCAGGCCGAGCAATTGCCCGAGCCGATCTTCACCCCCTCGACCAAGGCCGCGGTCGGCGACCACGACGAGAACATCGACTTCGACACCGCGGTACGCACGGTCGGCGCCGAGCTGGCCGAGGCGGTGCGCGACGCCACCCTGCGCCTGTACCGCTACGCCGCCGACTACGCGGCCGAGCGCGGCATCCTGCTCGCCGACACCAAGTTCGAGTTCGGCACCGATGCCGACGGCCGCCTCTACGTCATGGACGAGATGCTGACCCCGGACTCCTCGCGCTATTGGCCGGCCGACCAGTATCAGGTCGGCACCAGCCCGCCGAGCTACGACAAGCAGTTCGTGCGCGACTACCTGGAGACGCTGGACTGGGACAAGACGCCGCCGGGTCCGCGCCTGCCGGCGGAAGTGATCGAGCGCACCCGCGCCAAGTACGCCGAAGCGCTGCAGAAGCTGGCCGGGATTTCGGTCGACTGATCCCGTTGGACGCCCCGGCGCGGGGCGTCCGCGGCCAAGTGAGGGCGGCGCCGCGGCCAACCTGCCGCCGCGCCGCGCCGGCCCGCACCGATCCGCGCCACACTGCGCCTGTCCCGTCGGTCACGGATACAGGTCCGAACATGCGCGCTACCCTGCCCGCACCTCCTATCGCACGGGCATCGCATGAACATCGGTTATCTCTACCTGGCGATCGCGATCGTCGCCGAGGTGGTCGGCACCAGCGCGCTCAAGGCCTCCGACGGCTTCACCCGCACCGTCCCGTCGCTGCTCGTCGCCGCCGGCTACGGCACCGCGTTCTATTTTTTGTCGCTGGTCTTGCGCACGGTGCCGGTCGGCGTCGCCTACGCGATCTGGTCGGGCGTGGGCATCGTCCTGATCGCCGCCATCGGCTGGCTGTTCATGAAGCAGACCCTGGACGCCGGCGCGGTCCTCGGCATCGGCCTGATCGTGGCCGGCGTGGCGGTGATCCAGCTATTCTCGAAAGCCGCGGCGCACTGAGCGTCGCCCTGGCCGGCCGTACGGGCGTCCGCCCGCCGACACCGGCGCCGTTCCGCCCCACCGGGAGCCGAGCATGAGCACCGCCGCCGAAACGCAACGCCCCATCGACCGCTGGTTCGCCAGCTACTCCGGCGACCACCGCAACGCCGTCAACCAACGCATCCACGTGATCGCGGTGCCGGCGATCCTGTGGAGCGTGATCGCCCTGCTGTGGTGCATCCCCGCGCCCGGCACCTGGTTCCGCCCCGGCATCTGGGCCGCGGCGGCGATGTTCGGCGCGATGCTGTACTACTACCGCGCTTCGCGCTCGCTCGGACTGGGCATGCTGATCCAGTTCGCCGTGTTCTCGGCCCTGACCTGGTGGATCGCGCAGCGCTTCGGCCTGAGCGCGCTGCTGTGGACGGCCGTGACGGTATTCGTGGTGGCCTGGATCGCCCAGTTCGTCGGCCACAAGATCGAAGGCAAGAAGCCCAGCTTCCTGACCGACCTGACCTATTTGCTGATCGGCCCGGCCTGGGTGCTGGCCAAGTTGTACCGCAAGCTCGGCTGGCGCTACTGAGCGCCCTCAGGCGGCCGCATAGCGTGCCGCCGCCAGAGCCGCGCCCCACAGCCACAGCGCCGGCAGCAGCGACACCGCCAACGCGCGCGTCCAGCGCAGGCGCGCGCCGTCCGGCCCGGGCAGGAACAGGCGCACGCCCAGGGCCAGCGCCAGCAGCGACAAGACGAAGGCCAGGGCCGCGAACAGCGGGCCGGAACTCAGCGCGCTGCCGTGGGCGAGGATCAAACCGGTCACCGCCAGCATCGCCCACACCACCACGCCGAACAGCACCGTCCACAACACCGCACCGAACGCCGGCCGCGCGCCGAACGCGCGCGCCACGCCGGCGCGCAACCACCAGGCCGCGATCGTCCAATATGCGATCGCCGCCAACAACACGCCCGCCGCCGCGAGCAGCGGGGTTACCGAGTCATGCGCCACAATGCCGTCCTCCGCCCCGCCGTTGGGGCCGCCGTCCAGCCGGCCACGATAGCCCAGCCGCCGCCCCCATGCCCGTCCGCGATCTCGTCCTGCTGCTGCTCGTCGTCCTGTCCTGGGCGCTCAATTTCCTGACCTCGGCCTTCGCCCTGCGCGAGATTCCGCCGTTCCTGTTCACCGCGCTGCGCTTCGCCCTGCTGGCGCTGCCGCTGGCGTTCCTGCTCAAGCGTCCGCCGCCGGGCCAGTGGCCGCGCCTGATCGCGGTCTGCCTGTGCATCGGCGTGCTGCATTTCGGCCTCAGCTTCAGCGCGTTGAAAGCCGCCGGCGATCTGTCTTCGCCGGCGATCGTGCTGCAAAGCTACGTGCCGATGACCGCGCTGCTGGCCTGGTGGTTGCTCGGCGAGCGCTTCGCCTGGCGCACCGGCGCGGCGATCGCGATCAGCTTCGCCGGCGTGCTGGTGCTGGGCTTCGATCCGCTGGTGCTGGATCGGCCGCTGGCGCTGGTGCTGATGCTGGTCTCGGCCGCGTTCCTGGCCCTGGGCACGGTGTTGATGAAAGGCCTGCGCGGGTTGGACATGGTCAGTCAGCAAGGCTGGACGGCGTTGATCGCGGTGACGCCGTTGCTGGCCGTGAGTCTGGTCCTGGAACCCGGCGGCCTGGCTGCGCTGGGTTCGGTCAGTTGGATCGCCTGGCTCGGCGTGGCCTACGCCGCCTTCGTGTCCTCGCTGTTCGGCCACGGCCTGTACTACGTGCTGGTGCAGCGCTACCCGGTAGCGCAGGTGACGCCCTGGCTGCTGCTGGTGCCGGTGTTCGCGATCGCCCTCGGCATCGCCTTCTGGGGCGACCGCCCCGGCCCGCGGCTGTGGATCGGCGGCGCGATGGTACTCGGCGGCGTGCTGGCGATCGCCCTGCGCACCCTGGCCAAGTCGCGGACGGGGAAGTAACCGCCGTCGCCGTCCATCGCCATCGCCATCGCCATCGCCATCGCCGTTGCCGTTGCCGTTGCCGTTGCCGTTGCCGTTGCCGTTGCCGTAAGAGCTTGGCGGCGCAACGAACTCGCGAGAACAACAGCAGCCCCGAAGGGCGGCCGCAGGGATGCGGCCCGTGTGCAGCCAGGCCAGGGATGGCTTGTGCGGAGCAGCCCGGCGAAAACCTCGCCCCATAGTGGCTTTTGATCCGAAACCGCCATGGCGTTTTCTTTGGTTACTTTTGACCGAAGGAAATCCCGTAGGACGTTGTCGCCTTGGACAAAGAAAGTAACCCGGCCGCTTGCGGACGGAAGCTGTGCTTTAGAGCTTTAGAGCGACCAACGGCGCGAGACCGCAAGAATGCGGTCGCGGTTTACGCCGCTCCTACAAGGGGCGCAGGACAAGATGCGGCGAGATCGAGGGATGGCGGTCGCGGCTTGCGCCGCTCCTACAGGGGGCGCAGGACAACACGCGGCGAGATTGAGGGATGGCGGTCGCGGCTTACGCCGCTCCTACAGGGGGCGCAGGACAAGACGCGGCGAAGTTGAGGGATGGCGGTCGCGGCTTGCGCCGCTGCTTGCCCCTGAAGCAACCACGCCGACTGGCGCCGGCCTCATTCGCTCGGCGTGTCGAACATCTCGGCGGTGGGCCGGAACGGCCGCGGCGCGTAGCCGAAATCGCGCTGCGCCGGCGCCGCGTCGAAGGCCATGTCGCTGCGCATGCGCCGCACCGCCGCCTCGCCCAGGCCGGTCGCGCGCCCGGTCGCCTGCGCCGCGAGCAAGGCCAGGTTGAAGATCGGCGACGGCAGCTCGATCAGCCGCACCGGCGGACGCAGGCAGGCCAGGGTCCGCGCGACCATTTCGCGATAGGTGAGCGTTTCGCCGCCCGGCACCGCATATACCTGGCCGCAAGTCGCCGGCGCGCCATAGGCCGTGAACGCCGCCTCGGCCAGATCTTCCACGTGCACCGGCTGGCGCAACCCGTTGGCCCCGCGCGGCAGCGGGAAGTAACGCAAGCGACGCGCCAGCTGGGCGATGCGGGTCAGGGTCTGGTCGCGCCCGGCGCCGTAGATCAGGGTCGGCCGCAGCACCGTCGCCGCATCGCTGCGCGGCGGTGCGGCGGCGAACAGGTTGGCCTCGCCTTCGCGCAGCTCGGCCGCGACCCGGCGCTCGTCGGCATCGGCCGAACCGCGCTTGGTTTCGGCGCTGGTCGAACCGAACGCGATCACCCGCGAGGCCTCGATGCCCGATTGCGCGTACCAGCGCGAGAACTTCAGCAGCGGCCCGCAGCTGAAGATCGCATCGACCCGCGCCGGCAACGGCGGCATCGCGTCCAGGTCGCCGTGCAGCCAGTGCAGGCCGGGACGGTCGTGCTGCTCGTGGCGGGAAATCGCGGTCACCCGCCAACCGGCGTGATAGAGCCGTTGCAGCAGCGGAATCCCGATCTGGCCGCTGCCGCCGAACACCAACGCATGCTTCATTCGTGCGAACCCTGCCCGCCGCGCGCCGGCAGCACCGCGCGCAGCCAGAAGTAACCGATCAGCGCCGACAGCAGCGATGCACCGAGAATGCCGAGTACCGCTTCGTCGTAGCGCGACGGGTCCTGATACGCAAGCGAGGCGATGAACAGGCTCATGGTGAAGCCGATGCCGCACATCAGGCCGAGCCCGAACATCGCCCGCAGGTCCATGCCGGACGGGAACCGCGCCCAGCCCAGCGCGCGCATCAGCAGCGCGGCGCCGACGATGCCGATCGGCTTGCCCACCACCAGGCCCAGCACCACGCCCATCGGCAGCGGATCGAGCATGTCCTGCAACTGGATTCCGCCCAAGGCCAGGCCGGCGTTGACGAAGGCGAACAGCGGCAGGATCGCGTAGGCCACCCACGGATGCAGCGCGTGCTCCAGGGTTTCCAGCGGCGAGTGCTCGGTCTCGTCGTCGATGGCGTTGCGCTTGTCGACGTGCGGAATCAGCAGGCCGGTGGCGACGCCGGCCAGGGTCGCGTGCACGCCGGACTTGAGCACGCACACCCACAGCACGGCCCCCAGCGCCAGGTACGGCGCCAGCGCGGTCACCCCGCGCCGGTTGAGCAGCCACATCGCCGCCAGCGCCACCGCGGCCCAGATCAGCGCGGTCGCCGACAGGCCGTGCGAATAGAAGAACGCGATGATCAAAATCGCGATCAGGTCGTCGACCACCGCGATGGTCGACAACAGCAGCTTCATCGCCACCGGCACCCGCGAGCCCAGCAGGGCCAGCACGCCCAGGGCGAAGGCGATGTCGGTCGCGGTCGGCACCGCCCAGCCGCGCATGGCCGTGGCATCGCCGCGGTTGAGGGCGAAGAACAGCAAGGCCGGCACGATCACGCCGGCGCTGGCGCAAACCATCGGCAGCACCAGCTGCGAGCGCTCGGCCAGCTGGCCGCTGAGCGCCTCGCGCTTGATTTCCAGGGCGACCAACAGGAAGAACACCGCCATCAGGCCGTCGTTGATCCACAGCAACAACGGCTTGTCGATGTCCAGCGGGCCGATGCGCAGTTGCACCGGGATCGCGCGGAACGCCTCGTAGGCGTCGCGCAGCGGCGAATTGGCGGCGATCAGCGCCAGCACGGCGGCGCAGATCAGGACGATGCCGCCGGCCGCCTCGAGGCGGAAGAACTCGCTGAGTGCGCGCAACGCGCGCCGCGGCAGCCGCGGTGGGAGGTGGGTTTCGCTCATCGGCCCATTATAGGGCCAGCCTCCGCCAAAGCCGGGCGAAAACCGGCCGCCGGCACCGGCTCAGCTGTGCAGCATCGCCACTTCGAAGCCGATCCACACCAGCAACGCGACCAGCAGGATCGTGCCCTCGCGCTTGCTGACCCGCAGATCGCCCTTGAGCATCGGATACAGCATCAAGGCGAACAACGCCGCGGCCGGCAGCTCGAAACGCACGAACGAGGCCGGCAGCGGCACGCTGCGCAGCGCCGCCATGCCGCCGATCACGATCAGCAGGTTGAACAGGCTGGAGCCGATCACGTGGCCGGCCACGATGTCGCCCTGGCCGCGGCGCGCGGCCGCGATCGCCGCGGCGACTTCGGGCAGCGCGGTGCCTATCGCCACCGGCAACAGGCCGGTCAGCAGCGGCGACAGGCCCATCGCCGCGCCGATGATGGCCGCGTTCGGCGAACCCAGGCCGCCGCTCAGCGCCGGCGACGCGCCGAAGTTCCACAGGCCGTTGCCGCCGACGATCAGATAGGCCCCCAGGTGCATCAGGAACACCGCGATCAGCACCCGCACCAGGTTCAGGCCAAGGTGGGTCTGGGTCATGGCGAACGCGGCGATGGCGTCCTGCAGCTCCGGCGCTTCGCGGCGGGTGCGGGCGGCCGCGAACGCGACCACGGCGACGAAGGCCAACACCATCGCCAGACCCTCGCCGCGGCTCAGCGCGCCGTCCAGGCCCAGCACGATGGTCGCCACGGTACCCAGCAACAGCACGACCAGCAGCGGCGCCAGTGCCCGCCAGCGCACCAGCAAGGGCGCCGCCAGCGCGGCCAGGCCCAGGGTCAGGCCGAAGTTGACGATGTTGCTGCCGACCGCGTTGCCCAGCGCCAGCGCCTGCTGGCCGCGCACGAAGGCCTGCAGGTTGACCGCCAGCTCCGGCAACGAGGTGCCGAATGCGACCAGGATCAGCCCGGCCGCGAACGGCGAGGCGCCGAAGCGCTGGGCCAGGCCCGAGGCGCCCTTGACGATCGAATCGCCGCCCAGCGCCAGCAGCAGCAGGCCCAATACGAACAAGCCGACGGCTTCGAACATGACGGTCTTCCCCTTGCGGTCGTTGCCTGGATTCTAGCCACACTCGGCCGCGGCCGAGCGTCGTTGCGCTGCGCCGCCCCCGCGCTCCGCCCCAATGTGCCGCGCCGAGCGCGGCGGGCGTCAGGAACAGCCTTCGACGTAATCGACCTGCGGCGGCAGGCCGATCCGCCAGGCGGTCACCTGGCCGGCGGCGTCGGTCTCGAATACCAGCGCGCCCTTGCCCCCGGCGCCGTCGCTCACGCGCAGGGTCCTGGCGCCTTCCACGTATTTGTGCGGCTGCTCTTCGATCCGGCCGGCGTACAGGCCGCGGATCTGTTCGGCGCTCATGCCGCGGCGGCCGCCGCCGGGCGCGGTTTCCTTGTCGTTGCCGACGTCGACGCGAACGAACTGGCCGTTCTCGAACATCAGGCCGAACTCGGCGGCGTTCTTGGCCCATTGCGGCTGCAGGTAATAGCAGCCGCCGTCGGGGGTGGCCTCGCCCTTGAGTTCGCCGCCCCAGGCCTGGCGCGCCTGCTCGGCGCTCATGCCGAACCGCAGGTCGCCGTAGCCGTCGAAGCGGGCCAGGGTATCGGCCGGCGCAGGCGCAGGCGCGGGCGCGGTGGCCGGCGGCACGTCTTCGGCCGGCTGATCGGCAGCGTTCGCGGCCGGTGGCGCCGGTTCGGCCGCGGGCGGGGCCTCGCGCTGGCAGGCGCTCAGGCCGAACGCGAGCAGTACCGCGCAGGCGAAGGTCGGAACGGACGAGGACGGCAGCGACTTCATCGACGAAACTCCGGTGCGCACGGCGCGGTACGAGGGCCGGTGCAGCCTAGCCCGCTGGCGTGAATGCAGCGCGAACGGCGCCGTCGCACACCGCGGCGCCGCACTCGTGCAGGCGCGCACGGGCCGCGATCATCGACACGAGGCCCCTGCGCGACGCAACGATGCGCATCGAAACGGCACGTCGGTGACGCGGGCCGGCGCGTCGCCGACCGGGGCCGCGCTCAGCCCGCGACGAAATGCTTGCGCAGCCCCGCCCAGCAAGCCTGGTAGTCGCGCTGCCGGTGCGCCGCCTCGAACGCCTGCCGGGTCGGCCGGATCACCGCACGGGTCTCGAACATGAAGGCCATGGTGTCGACGATCACGTGCGGCTGCGACAGGTCGGCGGCCGAAGCCTTCTCGAAGGTCTGCGCATCCGGGCCATGGCCGGTCATGCAGTTGTGCAGCGAGGCGCCGCCGGGCGCGAAGCCGTCGGCCTTGGCGTCGTAAACGCCGTGGATCAGGCCCATGAACTCGCTGGCGATGTTGCGGTGGAACCACGGCGGACGGAAGGTGTCCTGGGCCACCAGCCAGCGCGGCGGGAAGATCACGAAATCCATGTTGCTGGTGCCGGCGGTGTCGCTGGGCGAATGCAGGACCAGGAAGATCGACGGATCGGGATGGTCGAAGCTGATCGAGCCGATGGTATTGAAGTGGCGCAGGTCGTAGCGGTAAGGCGCGTAGTTGCCGTGCCAGCCGACCACGTCCAGCGGCGAATGACCGATCGGCGCGCGCCACAGATGGCCCTGGAACTTGGCGATCAGTTCGAACTCGCCTTCCAGGTCCTCGTAGGCCGCGTTCGGGGTTTCGAAATCGCGCGGGTTGGCCAGGCCGTTGCTGCCGATCGGGCCCAGGTCGGGCAGGCGCAGCAAAGCGCCGAAGTTTTCGCACACGTAGCCGCGCGAGGCGCCGTCGGGCAGGCTCACCGCGAAGCGCACACCGCGCGGGATCACCGCGATCTGCTGCGGCTCGACCTCGATCACGCCCAGCTCGGTGGCGATGTGCAACCGGCCCTGTTGCGGCACGATCAGCAGCTCGCCGTCGGCGTCGTAGAAATAGCGCCCGCGCATGTCGCGGTTGGCGGCGTACAGGTGGATGCCGACGCCGGTCTGCGCCGCCGGACCGCCGTTGCCGGCCATGGTGTAGAGCCCGTCGAGGAAGTCGGTCGGCGCCTGCGGCAGCGGCAGCGGATTCCAGCGCAGTTGCTCCGGGCTCACCGCGCCGTCGCCGAAATCGTTGTGGAACGCCGGCTGTGCGTAGGGCGAGAACGGGCCGTGCATGGCCGCGGGGCGGATGCGATACAACCAGCTGCGCCGATTGGCGTGGCGCGGCGCGGTGAAGGCGGTGCCGGTCAGCTGCTCGGCGTACAGGCCGTGGGCCACGCGCTGCGGCGAGTTGCGCCCCAGCGGCAGGGTACCGGCGATCGCCTCGCTGGCGAACTCGTTGCCGAAACCGGTTTGGTAGCCATTGCTGATCGGTGCCATGGGTCGCTTCGCTCGCTGCGCTCGCAGCCGTGGAAAGAATCGGGGTCGAGTACCGGGTAAACGTGCCGAGGCCCGCGCGGCCGCGTCAAGCGGCCCTAGCGGGCGCCGTGCGCGCGGGTCGCCGCGCCTTGCGGCGCGCCGGCGCAAGCCTGGCGATTACAGCACGCCGCGCTTGATCTGGTCGCGCTCGATGCTCTCGAACAGGGCCTGGAAGTTGCCTTCGCCGAAGCCTTCGTTGCCCTTGCGCTGGATGATCTCGAAGAAGATCGGGCCGATCGCGTTCTGGGTGAAGATCTGCAGCAGCTTGCGCTGATGGGTTTCCGGGTCGGCGTCGATCAGGATCTTGTTCTTGGCCAGGCGCGGCACGTCCTCGCCGTGGTTCGGCACGCGCTGGTCGATCACCTCGAAATAGGTGTCCGGGGTGTCGAGGAACTCGACGCCCTGGGCGCGCATGGCCTCGACGGTGTCGTAGATGTTGTCGGTGAAGCAGGCGATGTGCTGGATGCCCTCGCCCTTGTACGCGTCCAGGTACTCGTTGATCTGCGACTTGGGGTCGCTGGATTCGTTGAGCGGGATGCGCACGATGCCGTCCGGTGCGGTCATGGCCTTGGACACCAGGCCGGTCTTGGCGCCCTTGATGTCGAAGTAGCGGATCTCGCGGAAGTTGAACAACCGCTCGTAGTAGTCCGACCACTTCTGCATGTTGCCGAAGTACAGGTTGTGGGTCAGATGGTCGATGAAGGTCAGGCCGAACCCGACCGGGTTCTGCTCGGCGCCCGGGATCGGCTCGTAGTCGGCATAGGGGTCGCCCTTGGCGCCGTAGCGGTCGACCAGGTACAGCATGCAGTCGCCGATGCCCTTGACCACCGGCGCGTCGATGGCGCGGGTGTCGGCGCGCTCGGTCACCGCTTCGCCGCCGTTGCCGAGCACGGTGTCGTAGACCTGCTGCGCCGGCTTCTGGAAGCGGATCGCGAAGCCGCAGGCGCAAGGGCCGTGGGCGTCGGCGAAGGCCGAGGCGAAGCTGTCGGGGGTTTCGTTGACCAGGAAGTTGACCCCGCCCTGGCGGTACACCGTGATCGGGCGCGTCTTGTGGCGCAGCACCGCGCTGAAGCCGAGGCGGCGGAAATAATCGTGCAGGCGCTCGCCCTGGCCCTGCGGGGCGGCGAACTCGACGAACTCGAACCCGTCGATGCCGAGGGGGTTCTCGAAGGTGGTGACCTGCATGCCGAGGTTGGGCTGCGCATTCATGGCATTGTTCTCAGGTGGCGGCCGGGTCCGCTGCGGACGGCCTTGGCTAAGGGGTCGTTATAGTTTCACATGAAACCATAAGCAAGGCACAGTGCAGCATGAATCGACCACCGTCCCAATCCGAATCGCCCGATCCTGAACAGCGCAGCGGCGCCCCCGCCTCCGCGCCGGCCCGCCGTGGCGCGGGACCGCGCCATGCCGAACTGGATCTGGACCACTTCCTGCCCTACCGGCTCTCGGTCCTGTCCAACCGGGTCAGCGGCGCGATCGCCCGGGTCTATTCCGAGCGCTTCGCCCTCAGCGTGACCGAGTGGCGGGTCATGGCCGTGCTCGGCCGCTTCCCGGGCCTGTCCGCCAACGAGGTCGCCCAGCGCACGGCGATGGACAAGGTCGCGGTCAGCCGCGCCGTCGCGCGCCTGATCGACGCCGGCCGGCTGGAGCGCGACACCCACGACGACGACCGCCGCCGCTCGGTGCTGCAGCTGTCGGCCGACGGCTACAAGATCTACGACGAGGTCGCGCCGATGGCCCTGGCCTTCGAACAGCGCCTGCTGGCCGGGATCGAAACCGCCGAACGCGAGGCCTTGTTCCGCCTGCTCGACCGCCTGGACGAGCTGGAGATCCAGGCCGAGGCGGAGTTGGCGGCTGTGGGGCAGCGGGAATAGGGAATGGGAATGGGGAATCGCGCGAAGCGGTTCCCGGCGGCGTGTCCGCTGATGTAGGAGCGGCGTGAGCCGCGACAACCGAAGCGGTGGAATACCACGCCGCCATTCCGAAGTCAGGCGCGCCTTCAGGACCGAAAACCCGTTTACCCGGGCTGCGGCCGTTGCGCTTGCGTACATCGCTGCGGTTGTCGCGGCTTACGCCGCTCCTACAAGGGCGACGCTTTGATCGGGCGGGCCAACGAAAAAGGCGACGGCCGCAGCCGTCGCCTTTGGATCGCTGCGCGGACCGCGGCATCCAGCGGACGCCGCAGCCGCAGAGGCGTTACTTCACCCCGTGCATCAGCTTCTGCACCAGCGGCGCGACCAGGAACAGCAGCGCGCCGGCGCCGACCAGCGCCCAGAACCCGAAGGTGTAGCCGCCCAACGCCGAAGTCGTGGTCATGCCGCCCTCGCCGCTGACGTGGCCGGCGAAGATGCCGGACAGGTTGTTGCCGATGCCGGTCGACAGGAACCAGCCGCCCATGCCGAAGCCGACCAGGCGCACCGGCGCCAGCTTGGTCACCATCGACAGGCCGATCGGCGACAGGCACAGCTCGCCGATGGACTGGATCCAATACACCGCGAACAGGGTCCAGAACGGAATCTTGCCGTTGTCCAGCAGGCTGCCCAGGGCGAACATCAGCAACAGGAAGGCCAGGCCGTTGAAGATCAGGCCGAGACTGAACTTGCGCGGGATCGACGGATTGGCGCGGCCCATGGCCACCCAGATCCAGGCGATCAGCGGCGCCAGGGTGATGATCGCGATCGAGTTGACCGACTGGAACCAGGCGGTCGGGAACACGCGCTCACCGCTCAGGCTGTAGACGAAGTCCGCCATCGCGCCGGAGAAGATGTCGCGGTCGACGATCTTGTCGGCGAGGAAGGTGAAGGAGCTGCCGGCCTGCTCGAAGAACATCCAGAACAGGATGTTGAAGGTGAAGATGATCAGCATCGCGATCACCTTGTCGCGCTGCACCGCGCCCTCGCGGAAGCCTTCGACCAACAGCAGACCGCACAGGCCCAGGAACATCGCGGTCAGCACGCCCTGCAGCGCGCCGGCGCCCATCGCCAGCAGGAAGTACACGATCGGGATCGCGACCAGCGCGCCGAGGAACACGTACAGCACCTTGCGGCGATCACCCTGGTTCTCCGGCGGACGGCCGATGCCCTGCAGGCCGGCGCGGCCGATCCAGAACCACACCAGGCTGATCAACATGCCGACGCCGGCGGAGATGAAGACGATCTTGTAGTCCGGCAGCGATTCGCTGCCGAAGATCTTCTGCGCCAGGTACTGGGTCAGCAGCGGCGCCAGCATCGCGCCGAGGTTGATGCCCATGTAGAAGATGGTGAAGCCCGAGTCGCGGCGCTCGTCGCCGACCGCGTAGAGCTTGCCGACCATGGTCGAAATATTGGGCTTGAACAGGCCGTTGCCGCAGATGATCGTGGCCAGGCCGAGCTTGAAGATCTGCTCGTTGGGCAAGGCGATCATGAACAGGCCCGCGGACATGATCACTGCGCCGAGCAGGATCGAGCGCTGGTAGCCGAGCACGCGGTCGGCGATGTAGCCGCCGAAGATCGCCGCGGCGTAGACCAGGGCCAGGTAGGCGCCGTAGATGCGGTTGGCCGGCGCTTCGCCGGCGGCGTCGCCGCCGTGGAACTGGTGGACGATGTACAGCACCAGCGCCCAGCGGATGCCGTAGAAGGCGAAGCGCTCCCAGAACTCGGTCATGAACAGCATCCACAGGGGCTTGGGATGCCCCAGTCGCTGCTGGAATTCCGGAATGGGCGCCTGGCCCGAGGTGGTTGTAGCGGCTCCGCTCATGCGGTGTCCCCTGTCGTGTGGAAACTGAATAAAAATCCCACGCCGACGGCACGGGCCGGGGAGATTTACCGGCCCGGGGCGGTCCCGTCAAACCTTAGTCGTAGCCGCCGCGCCGTGCTGCGATGCAACAATCGCCCGCTCAAGCAGCTGAATAGGGGAGATTTTTGCGCCATCGGGCGGATCGAAGTTCGCCGTTCGGGTGCTGGCGAAGGGCGAACGTCGGCGATCGGCCGCGCAAATACGGCTACGCAGGCCGGTCGAGGGGCGACTGCGCGCCGACGGGTCGTGCGGACGGGCTCGCCGACCGCCTCTGTGGCGCCCGGTCGGGCGGGCCGCGCCGGCGGACTGCGGACCCGGTCCGCCGCAGCGCGAAGGGGCTCAGTAGCCCTCGCCGCGCTCCGGACCGGCGCCGATCGTGGTGCGGACCTCGAACAGCTCGGGGAAGAAGGTCAGCTCCAGCGCCTGCTTGAGGAAGCCGACCCCACTGGAGCCGCCGGTGCCGCGCTTGAAGCCGATGATGCGCATGACCGTGCGCATGTGGCGGAAGCGCCACAGCTGGAACTGGGTCTCCAGGTCGACCAGGTCCTCGCACAGGGCGTACTCGCGCCAGTAGCGGTCGGTGTTCTCGTAGATGCGCTCGAACACCGGCTGCAGGGCGCGGTCGCTGACGTGCGGCCGGCGCCAGTCGCGCTGCAGGTGTTCGGCGGGGATGGCGTGGCCGAACCGGGCCAGGTACATCAGGAATTCGTCGTACAGGCTCGGCGCCGCCAGCGCCTGCTCCAGGGCCGCCTGGCCCTGCGGGTCGTAGGCGAACACCCGCAGCATGGCCTCGTTCTTGTTGCCGAGCATGAACTCGATGGTGCGGTACTGCAGCGACTGGAAGCCGGAGGACGGGCCCAGGGTCTCGCGGAAGCCCATGTACTCCGAGGGGGTCAGGGTTTCCAGCACCGACCATTGCTCGGTCAGCTGGCGCAGCGCCTGCTTGCAGCGGGCCAGCACCTTCTGGCACTGCCAGACCTGGTCGCGGCGCAGATGCTCCAGGGCGGCGGTCAGCTCGTGGATGATCAGCTTCATCCACAGCTCCGACACCTGGTGCTGGATGATGAAGAGCATCTCGTCGTGGTGCGGCGGATCGGACAGGCCGCGCTGGGCCGACAGCAGTTTGTCCAGCTGCAGATAGCCGCCGTAAGTGATGCGTCCGTGCAGGTCGGTATGGATACCGCTTTCCAGTTCGCGCTGGTTCTTTTCGACGGACATACGGCACAGCTCGCGGCAGGGGCGCAAAGCGTAGCGCAAACCCAGCCGGCGCAGGGCCCGGCGCGCGCAACGCCGGCGCCGCACGAGCGCAACGGTCGCGGCCGGTGCGACACCCCCAGCGCACAATGGCCGGGCCTGCCAAGCACGTCCCGCAGGCGCATTCTCAAGGGGAATCCATGCATAAATTCGCAAGCCGCGCCCTCGCGGCCGGCATCGCTTTGGCGTTGGCCGGCGCCGCGCAGGCGCAGGTGGTCGTTTCGCAGGTCTATGCCGGCGCCGGCCAAAGCGGCGCACGCTACAACGCCGATTTCATCGAACTGCACAACAACGGCAGCGCGCCGGTCGACCTCAGCGGCTGGAGCCTGCACTACGCGCCGGTCAACGGCGCCAACGCGTGGCAACGCACGCCGCTGAGCGGGGTCATCGCCCCGGGCGGCTACTTCCTGATCCGCCAGCGCGTTTCGGTCGGCTCCAGCCCGCTGACCGCCTACGACCTCGCCGGCAATCTTTCGTTGAATCAGCTCAACGGCAAGCTGGCCCTGGTCAATCACAACAACCCGATCAACGTGTCCTGCCCGACCGGTTCGATCGACTTCGTCGGCTACGGCAGCATCGACTGCGCCGAAGGCGCGGCGCCGACGCCGGCCGCCGGCATCGCCAGCGCGCAGTTGCGCAAGGACGGCGGCTGCGTCGACACCCAGGTCAACGGCGCCGATTTCAACATCGGCTCGCCGACGCCGCGCACCCGCAACTCGGCCGTGCGCGCCTGCCCGCCCGGCCCGCCGCCGCGCCTGTCGGCGCTGGATGTCGCCCAGGCCGAAGGCCACGGCGATATCGCGCCGTTCCTGTTCAAGCTCAAGCTGGACCGTCCCGCCGGCATCGGCGGCGTCAGCTGGAGCGTCTTCAGCAACGGCCAGGGCACGGCGCGTGCGGGCGAGGACTATCTGCCGATCGACCTGCGCGGCACCATCCCCGCCGGCCAGACCGAAGCCAGCTTCGCCCTGCCGGTGAAGGGCGATGCGCTGATCGAAGCCGACGAGACCGTCGCCCTGCAGATCAAGGTCCATTCCGGCGCGGTGACCGCCAACGGCGACTACCTCAACCTCCAGGCCGTCATCGTCAACGACGATCCGCAGCAACCGCCGCCGCGGCTGTCGCTGCAGCCGATCGCGCTCAAGGAAGGCGACGCCGACATCGCGCCGTTCCCGATCGAACTGCGCCTGGATCGCCCGGCCGACGGCAACGGCGTGCGGGTGCGGGTGAGCTCGGCCGACGGCGGCACGGCCCGCGCGGACGAGGATTATCTGCCGTTCGAGTACGAAGCGATGATCGGCCCCGGCCAGGACCGCGTCCACGTCAGCTTCGGCGTGCGCGGCGACACCCGCTACGAAGGCGACGAAACGGTCAAGATCAAGGCGCAGATCCTGTCCGGCGCGATCGGCGAGGACGGCAGCGTCGCCCTGGAAGGTTTCAGCACGATCCTCGACGACGATCTGCGGGTGGTGCCGATTCCGGCGGTGCAAGGGCCTGGCGCGATCTCGCCGTTGCGCGGCGAGTTCGTCGCGGTCGAAGGCATCGTCACCGCGCTGAGCGAGGACGGCTTCTATCTGCAGAGCGAAGAGTTCGAAAGCGACGGCGATCCGAACACGTCGCAGGGACTGTTCGTGCAGACCGGCGCTCGGCCCGATCCGCAATGGCGCGGCCTGCGCGTGCGCGTCGGTGGCACGGTCGCGGAACTGTCCGACGGCGGCGCCCATCCCATGCGCGGCACCATGACCGCGATCGCGGGCTCGCCGGCGGTCGTTGCGCTGACGACGTCGCCGCGGCCGTTGCCGCCGGCGCCGCTGCTGCCCTGGGCCCCGGTCGCCGGCGCGCCGGATTACGAAGCGTTCGAAGGCATGCGCGTGGGCCTGCCGGAGGTGCGCGTGGTCGGACCGACCGGCGGCGTCTTCGATGCCGCGCAGGAACGCACCCGCAGCGACGGCCGCTTCCACGTCGCGCTCGGCCCCTACGACCAGCCGGCGCCGATGCGCGAGCCGGGCACGCGCTATCCGCCGATCTTCCACGGTCAGGTCCAGGGCTGGCTGCCGCGCTGGGACGGCAATCAGGAGGTGGTCGGCGTCGACAGCGACGCCGACGGCCATGCGCCGGTCGATCTCGGCGTCGGCGCACGCGTCGACGGCGTGATCGGTCCGCTGGACCAACGCAGCGGCCGCTACGCCGTGATGCTGCAGCGCGAGGCGCAACTGATCGTGCGCGAATCGCCGCCGGCACCGCCGCGCATCGAGGAGGGCGATCCGCAGCAGCGCCAGACCCATGTGGTCAGCTACGACCTGAGCGACCTCTACGACGAGTACAGCCCGCCCGGCTCCGGTCAGCCGGCGACGCCGCCGCATGCCTTGGAGCGGCGTCTGGGCAAGATCTCGCGCAGCATCCGCGAGGACCTGCGGATGCCCGATCTGGTCGCGATCACCGGGATCGAGAACGAGCCCTTGCTGCAGCGCCTGGCCGAGCGGATCAACCGCGACGCCGTGGCCTTCGGCCATGCCGACCCGCAGTACCGCGCCATCGCCCTGTCCAACGTCGATCCGCTCAAGCCGCAGATCGGTTTCCTTGCCCGCAGCGAGCAAGTCGGCCCGTGGGGCTCGCGGGTGGTGGTGGAGCACATCGCCCAAGTCGGCCGCGACGCGCTGTTGCCGGGCGGCAGCGGTCCGGCGGCAGTGCTGTTCGATCAGGCGCCGCTGAGCATCGATGCCTCCATCCACTCCCTCGACGGCCACCGTTTCCGCCAGCGCCTGTTGCTGGTGCAACTGGCGCCGATGGCCGGCAGCGACGCCGATACGCCGGAAGCCGAACTGCAGCGCGACCGCCGCCACCAGCAGGCCGAGTTCATCGCCGGCTGGGTGCGGCAACAGCAAAGCGACCCCGACGCGCTGCCGCTGCTGGTGCTGGGCAAGTTCGACGCGCACGCGTTCAACGACGGCCTGGTCGATCCGATCGGCACCTTGACCGGCCGGCCGAGCGAGGGCGTCAGCACGATGGTGCTCGGCGACGGCATCGACCGCTTCGATCCGGACCTGCTCGAGCTCACCGCGACCGAACCCGAGTCCGAGCGCTATTCCTCGATCGACGAAGGCAGCCGCCAGGAACTGCAGCACGCCTTCGCCGACGAGCGCCTGATCGGCGCCACCGACTGGATCCAGGTGCAGCGCCTGCGCAGCAATGCCGGCTACCCGGCGGTGCTGCGCGACGACGACTCGGTGCCGATGCGCGCCGGCGACGTCGACCCGCTGCACCTGCGGCTGGTGCCGCGGACCCACGCCGACTTGCGGGTCTGGGCCGGCCCCTTGCACGGCGAATCCCAGTTGGAGGCCGGACGCCCGCTGGAACTGTCGGTGTCGGTGGACAACCAGGGCCCGGACTGGGCGCGCCAGGTCGGCCTCGGCCTGGCCCTGTCCGGCGCCTGGCCGAACCTGGAGGTCAGTGCGGTCATGCCGGGCTGGCGCTGCGAAGCGCCCACGATCGTAGGCGATCACACCAGCGTGGCCTGCACCGGCGAGCCGGTCGACAGCACCGGGCACCAGAGCCATTGGTTCCATCTGCGCAGCGCCACCGACGCGGCCATGGCCGGGCGCACGGTCGAACTCGCGGCCTCGGTGACCTCCCCGTCCGCCGATCCGGACCCGGCCAACAACGCCGCCCGGATGGCGCTGCCGATCGTCGCCGCCGGCACGCCCCAGCCCTGAGTTCCTCCAGGTTTGAACCGCGGTACCGCCCCCCGGCTCCGGCCGGGGGGCTTCGCCGACGGACGGCCCCGGCCGTTTCGGCCCGAATCGGGCTCGTCCAGCGGCGCCAGTCGGCCGGGCCGGCGCAGTTCGCGACGGCCGTCGAAAAAACGCAGGCGCGGCGTCATCGCCGTGCAACGCCAAGAAGTGAGCATTAGGGCACAATCCACCCCGTCTGCGTGTCCGGGGGGATCCAGGCGTTCACATGGGGAGAAACATGGATAAGTGCTTCAGCCGCCTTTCGGCGGCATTGTTGTTGGCTTTGGCTTCGGCTGGATCGGCCCACGCCCAAGTCGTCATCAGTCAGGTCTACGGCGGCGGCGGCAATTCCGGCGCCACGCTCAAGAGCGATTTCATCGAGCTGCACAACAACGGCAGCGACCCGGTCGACCTGACCGGCTGGAGCGTGCAGTACGCCTCCAGCACCGGTTCGAACTGGTCGCGCACGCCGCTGACCGGCACCATCGCGCCGGGCGGCTATTACCTGATCAAGCAGGCCGACGGCAGCGGCGGCACGGTCGCCCTGCCGACGCCGGACGCGATCGGCACCCTGGCGATGGCCGGCGGCGCCGGCAAGGTCGCCCTGGTCAATCACAACAACGCCCTCAGCGGCGCCTGCCCGCTCGGCAGCATCGACTTCGTCGGCTACGGCAGCGGCACCAACTGCGCCGAAGGCAGCCAGCCCACCGCCACGCTCAGCGCGATTCTCGCCGCGCTGCGCGCCGACAACGGCTGCACCGATACCGACGTCAACGGCGCCGATTTCGCCACCGCGCCGGCCGCGCCGCGCAACCGCGCCAGCGCCGCGTTCTCGTGCGGCGGCGCCAATCTGCCGGTATTGAGCATCGGCGACGTGCTGCGGCTGGAAAACGCCGGCGAGTTCGTGTTCACCGTGACCCTGTCCGAACCGGCGCCGGCCGGCGGCGTCAGCGTGCGCTACGCCACCGCCGACGGCAGCGCGAGCGCCGCGGGCGACTACAACGTCGCCAACGGCACCGTGACCTTCGCCGAAGGCCAGACCAGCGCCACCGTCGCCGTGCAGGTCAACGACGACAGCGACACCGAGGGCGACGAAACCTTCTTCGTCCGGTTGAGTTCGCCGACCGGCGCCCGCCTCGGCGACGGCGAAGCGATCGGCACCATCGTCAACGACGAAGTCGAGCTGACCGCGATCCACGCCATCCAGGGCAGCGGCCAGACCTCGCCGCTGGTCGGCCAGCGCGTCTACACCTCCGGCATCGTCACCGGCCGCAAGAGCAACGGTTTCTTCCTGCAAGCGCCGGACGACCAGATCGACGCCGACCCGGCCACCTCCGAAGCCGTGTTCGTGTTCACCGGCAGCCCGGTCCCGGCCGCGGCCGCCGTCGGCAACACCGTGCGCGCCAGCGGTCAGGTGATCGAATACATCCCGACCGCCGACCCGGGCCAGTTGCCGCTGACCGAACTCGGCAACGGCGTGCAGGTCGTGTTCGTGTCGCAGCCGGCGGTGATGGGTCCCAACACCCTGCCGCAGGCGGTCGCGCTGAGCACCTCCCTGCCCTCGCCGGACGGCGGCCTGGACCAGCTCGAGCGCTTCGAGGGCATGCGGGTGGTCATCCCCAGCGCCACCGTGGTCTCGCCGACCCAGGGTTCGAAGAACGAAACCAACGCCACCGGCAGCGGCAACGGCATCTTCAACGTGGTCGTCACCGGCGTGCCGCGTCCGTTCCGCGAACCGGGCATTCAGGCGCCGGACGCCGCGCCGGGCGGCGGCAGCATTCCGCCGATCCCGCGCTGGGACTTCAATCCGGAACTGATCACCGTCGACAGCGACGCGCTCGGCGGCACCGCCTTCAACCTGTCGACCGGCGCGGTCGTCACCGACCTCACCGGCCCGCTGGACTACGGCTTCCGCCGCTACACCATCCTGCGCGATCCGGCCGCCTTGTCGACCATCACCCAGGGCATGCAGCCGGTCGCCTCGCGCCTGCCGCTGCCGTGGGAATTCACCATCGCCTCGTACAACGTCGAGCGCTTCTTCGACGCGGTCAACGACCCGGCGATCGGCGAACCGGTGCTGACCCCGGAGGCCTACGCGCGCCGCCTCGGCAAGGTCTCGCAGGGCATCTCCTACCTGCAGCAGCCCGACATCCTGGGCCTGATCGAAGTCGAGAACCTGACCGCGCTGCAAGACATCGCCGCGCGCGTCAACGCCGATGCGGTCGCCGCCGGCCGCCCCGATCCGAAGTACGTCGCCTACCTGCAGGAAGGCAACGACATCGGCGGCATCGACGTCGGCTACCTGATCAAGACCGCCGACTTCGGCGGCCAGGCCCGGGTCGAGGTGCAGGCGGTGACCCAGGTCGGCAAGGACGCGACCTGGACCCAGCCCGACGGCAGCAGCGGCCAGCTCAACGACCGCCCGCCGCTGATGCTGCAGGCGACCGTGCACGGCGCCGACGGCCGCAGCTTCCCGGTCACGGTGATCCTGGTCCATCAGCGCTCGCTGATCGACAGCGAACTCGACGACGCCGCCGGCCATCGCGTGCGCATGAAGCGCCAGGCCCAGGCCGAGTTCCTGGCCCGTTTCATCCAGGAACGCCAGCTCGCCAATCCGGCCGAACGCATCGTCACCCTCGGCGACTTCAACGCGTTCGAGTTCAACGACGGCCTGACCGACGTGATCAACACCGTCGCCGGCACGCCGACGCCCGACGACCAGACCGCGGTGCCGGGTGATGGCGCCGACCTGGTGGAACCGAACCTGGTCAAGCTGGGCGATCTGGAAACGCCGGATCAGCGCTACAGCTACACCTTCGGCGGCAGCGCGCAGACCATCGACCACGTGCTCGCCAACCAGGCCCTGGTCGGCGCCGCGGCCGGGCTCAAGCTCGACCACGCGCGGATCAACGCCGACTTCCCGGAGATCAACCGCAGCCTGGCCGATTCGCCCTCGCGCCTGTCCGACCACGACCCGGTGGTCGCCTACGTCGATGCGCGCCGGCGCGCCGATCTGGCGGTGATCGCCTCGACCTCGACCGCCTCGGTGCGCGTCGGCCGTCCGGTGCAGTTCAGCGCGACGCTGAACAACGCCGGTCCGGAACAGGCCGACTATCCGGGCATCGGTTTCGCGATCAACGCCGAACTGCCGGCGCTGAACGTGACCGCGCCGTCGGGTTGGAACTGCGACACCCCGCAGGTGAACGCCGGTTCGACCCACGTCGCCTGCAACCGCGATGTCCTGGCCAACGGCGAAGGCGCGACCTTCGCGCTGTCGGCGAACGCGACCGAAGCGATGATCGGCAAGACCACCACCCTGGCGGTCGCCGCGCAGGCGCAATCGTTCGATCCGAACGACGGCAACGACCAGGCCCTGGTCAACGTGGAGACCACCGCGCGCGCCGACCTGGCGATCGACGTCGACGGCCCGCGCGTGTTGCGCGGCGGCCAGAACGGCGCGTTCTCGGTCGCCCTGCGCAATCGCGGCGGCGATGTCGCGGTGCTGCCGAGCGTGACCCTGTACGGCGATGCGCCGGCGGGCAACGTATCCATCGCCGCGCCGGCCGGTTGGAACTGCACCGTCGCGCCGCAGCGCAGCGGCTTCGAAGCCACTTGCGAAGGCGCGCGTCTGGCCGCCGGCGCGAGCCAACGCTTCGACTTCGCCATCGTCGCGCCGCGTCCGGGCCTGTTCGATCGCCGACTGCTGCTGACCGGCCTGGCCGCGTCGGCGGTGGAAGATCCGAATCCGTTCAACGATTTCGACTTCCACCTCGTGCAGCTGACCGGTCGCTGGTGGTGATCGGCCGCGGCGGAACCGGGCGTCCGCGCCCGGTTCCGACCGCAGCGAAAACCCGCCAACGCGGCATGCAAGATCCAAGCGCGGCTCCGGCCGCGCTTTTTTTTGCGCGATGCCGGTCGCGCGCCGGCCGGCGGCGGATCGAAACCCGACCGGCGGCGCGTTCGCGGCGTGCGGCAGCGCCCGAATCCATACCGCGCCGTCCTGACGTTATTTGGCGTCTAGCGCGTTCCGGCGAAACTTGCATGCCGCACCGCGCAACGGCGCTTAACGCGCCTTTGGGTATCATCCGCGCCATGACGCAGCGCCCGTCCAGCGGGCGCCGCGGCTTTAGCCCGGCCCGGAATTCCCGGCTTAATGCGCGGAATCCGGACCCAGCCAGTCTGAAGCTGACCAGCGCGCCCGGCACTGGATCCGGGACCGGAACGATTCGGACCTCATCCCTTTTCCGTGAGGACCTTTCCCGATGACCGTCGCCGCGACGTTCGAAATCGAATACCTCCAATACCTCGGCGCCGACGGCAAGCCCGTCGCCGAGATTCCGGCCGCGTTCAAGGACGCCAACGTTCTGCTGCCGTTGTTCAAGCAGATGCTGTTCGTGCGGACCTTCGACAGCAAGGCCATCGCCTTGCAGCGCACCGGCAAGCTCGGCACCTACGCCGCTTGCCTGGGCCACGAAGCCACCCACGTCGGCATCGGCGCCTCGATGAAGCCCGACGACGTGTTCGCGCCCAGCTATCGCGAATACGGCGCGCAGTTCATGCGCGGCGTGCAGCCGCGCGAAGTGCTGATGTACTGGGGCGGCGACGAGCGCGGCAACGACTTCGCCGGTCCGCGCAAGGACTTCGCCTGGTCGGTGCCGATCTCCACCCAATGCCTGCACGCTGCCGGCGCCGCGCTGGCGTTCAAGCTGCGCAAGGAAAAGAATCTCGCGGTCGCCTGCTGCGGCGACGGCGGTTCGTCCAAGACCGACTTCTACGCCGCGCTGAATTCGGCCGGCGCCTACCAGCTGCCGCTGATCCTGTGCGTGATCAACAACGGTTGGGCGATCTCGGTGCCGCGCTCGGCCCAGACCGGCGCCAAGACCCTGGCCCAGAAGGGCCTAGCCGGCGGCCTGCATTGCCTGCAGGTCGACGGCAACGATCTGATCGCGGTGCTCGAAGGCATGCGCCGCGCGGCCGAGCTGGCGCGCAACGGCGGCGGCGGCAGCGTGATCGAATTCATGACCTATCGCCTGCACGACCACACCACCGCCGACGATGCGCGCCGCTACCGCGACGAGGCCGAGGTCAAGGACGCCTGGACCCGCGACCCGGTGCCGCGCCTGCGGGCCTACCTCACCGCCCAGGGCGTGTGGAACGAAGAACTGGAAAAAGCCTGGGCCGAGGAATGCGCGGCCAAGGTCGACGTCGAAATCAACGCCTATCTGGAAACGCCGGTGCAACCGGTCGAAGCCATGTTCGATTACCTCTACGCCGACATGCCGGCGGATCTGCAGGCGCAACGCGCCGAAGCGCTCGCCCAGGAGGGCCGCCGATGAACGCCGCCACCCAAGCCAAGATCGACACCGCGCAGCCGGTCGCCACCCCGGCGGCGATCACCTTGATCGAAGCCATCACCCAGGCGCTGGCCTACGAGATGCGCCACGACGACAGCGTGCTGGTGCTGGGCGAGGACGTCGGCGTCAACGGCGGCGTGTTCCGCGCCACCGCCGGCCTGCAGCAGCAGTTCGGCCCCGAGCGCGTGCTCGACACGCCGCTGGACGAAACCACCATCGCCGGCCTCACTGTCGGCCTGGCCGCGCAGGGCATGAAGCCGATCGCCGAAGCCCAGTTCGACGGCTTCGTCTATCCGATGCTCGACCACATCATCTGCCACGCCGCGCGTTTCCGTCACCGCACCCGCGGCCGTCTGAGCTGCCCGATGGTGCTGCGCGTGCCGTGGGGCGGCGGCATCCGCGCGCCGGAACACCACAGCGAAGCCAACGAAGCGCTGTTCACCAACGTGCCCGGCCTGCGCGTGGTGCTGCCGTCCTCGCCGGCGCGCGCCTACGGCCTGCTGCTGGCGGCGATCCGCGACCCGGACCCGGTGATCTTCATGGAGCCCAAGCGCATCTATCGCCAGTACAAGGAAGTGGTCGCCGACGACGGCGAAGCGCTGCCGCTGGACGTGTGCTACGTGCTGCGCGACGGCAGCGACATCACCCTGGTCAGCTGGGGCGCGCAGGTCAAGGAAACCCTGGAAGCGGCCGACAAGCTGGCCGGCGAAGGCATCAGCGCCGAAGTCATCGACGTCGCCACGCTCAAGCCGCTGGATTTCGCCACCATCGCCGAGTCGGTGGCCAAGACCGGCCGCTGCGTGATCGTGCACGAAGCGCCCAAGACCGCCGGCTTCGGCGCCGAGATCGCCGCGCGCCTGGCCGAGGAGTCGATGTACGACCTGCTGGCGCCGGTCGAGCGCGTCACCGGCTACGACACCCACATCCCGCTGTTCCGCCTGGAGATGAAGTACCTGCCCAGCGTCGACAAGATCGTCGCCGCGGCCAAGCGCGCGCTCGGCCACGGCTGACATGCGCGCACTCGTCGTCGCCGGCTACCGCGCCCAGTACCACGACCCGATCGCGTTCGAGCGCGGCGCGGTGGTGCGGCTCGGCGAACGCGACAGCGAGTGGCCGGCGTTCGTGTGGACCACGCTCGACGACGGCCGCGCCGGCTGGGCGCCGCTGGACTGGCTGCGCCCGCTCGACCCCGCTGTCGACGGTACGCTGCGCGCGCAGGCGCTGCGCGACTACGACGCGCGCGAGCTCGACGTCGAGGCCGGCCAGCGGCTGCGCCTGATCGACGAGCTCGGCGGCTGGTGGTGGGCGCAACGCGAGGACGGTGCGCAGGGCTGGGTCCCGGCGCGCAACCTGGGAACGATCGACGACGGCGCCTGACCGCGCCGATGCCAAGGACGACGCCGGCCCGACCGCGTCGCCAACTTACTCAAGAGACCAACGAGTTATGAGCGATACCAAGACCTTCCTGCTTCCCGACCTCGGCGAAGGCCTGCCGGACGCGACCATCGTCGAATGGGCGGTCAAGGTCGGCGACACTGTCCGCCTCGACGACACCCTGGTGTCGATGGAGACCGCCAAGGCGGTGGTCGAAGTGCCCTCGCCGGTGTCCGGCAAGGTACTCAAGCTCGCCGGCGGCCCCGGCGACGTGATCGTCACCGGCACCATGCTGGCCGAATTCCAGATCGACCCGAACCTGCCGCAGCGCGCCGACGGCCAAGACACGGGCCATCACCACGGCGGCGGTCATGCGCCGGCGCCTCAAGCGCAAACCGCATCCGCCGAACCTGTCGCGCCGGCCAAGGCCGAAAGCGCCGAGCGCGCCGACAGCGGTACCGTGGTCGGCGCCATGCAGTCCTCCGACGCGGTGCGCAGCGAACAGGCGGTCGCGGTCGGCGGGGTCAAGGCGATGCCGGCGGTGCGCGCGCTGGCGCGCAAGCTCGGCGTCGACCTGAGCCGGGTCCGCGCCACCGGCGCCGACGGCACGGTCAGCATGGACGACGTCAAGCGCGCCAGCGCCGACGGCTCGGCCAAGATCGGTTCCGCGCCGGCCGCCGCCATCGCGCCGCGCGCCGCCGCGGCCGCCGAAGCGCCGGTCGCCGCGCCCGCGCGCAGCACCCTGTCGCAATCGGGCCGGCCGATGCGCACCCAGCCGCCGGGCGTGGCCGCGACCGGCCAGCCCGAGCAGCTCAAGGGCGTGCGCCGCAACATGGCCCGGGTCATGGCCGACGCGCACAGCAAGGTCGTGCCGACCACCCTGGCCGACGACGCCGACATTCATGCCTGGGCGCCCGGCAACGACATCACCGGCCGCCTGGTGCGCGCGATCGTGACCGCATGCAAGGCGGTGCCGGCGCTCAACGCTTGGTTCGACGGCGACAAGCTCACCCGCACCCTGCACCCGCACGTGGACATCGGCATCGCCGTGGACACCGACGACGGCCTGTTCGTGCCGGCGCTGCGCAATGCCGACGTGCTGGACACGCGCGGCGTGCGCGAAGCGATCAACCGTCTGCGCGCGCAAGTCGAGGATCGCAGCATTCCGGCGTCCGAGCTCAGCGGCTACACCATTTCGCTGTCCAACTTCGGCATGTTCGCCGGTCGCTACGCCACGCCGGTGGTGGTGCCGCCGACCGTGGCCATCGTCGCCGCCGGCAAAGGCCGCCATCAGATGACTCCGGTGATGGGCGGCTTCGAGTCGCACAAGGTCATTCCGCTGTCGCTGACCTTCGACCACCGCGCCTGCACCGGCGGCGAGGCCGCGCGCTTCCTCAAGGCCATGATCGACGATCTGGCGCGGCCGAACTGAGTCGCCGCAAGCGGTGCGCCACGGCGCGCCGTTTCGCATCGACCGGCGGAGTCAGCGCCGGCCTCGCGACGCCGCCCTCGGGGCGGCGTCGTTGTTTCGGGGCTCGGCAGCCGCGCGCGTCCGCCCTGGCCGCGACCGCGATCCCGATCACGCTCGGCGTGTTCGCGGCATCCAGGAATAGAAAATTCCCTCAAATAACGGCAACGGAATCGCGCTAGCGTCGGCGCGCAATCCCGCTGCCGGCCGCCCGTGCGCCGGTTCCGCCTGTCCACCTCATCGTCCCTCGAGAGGTTTTCCGATGATCCGTTCCCTGCGTCCGATGCTGACCGGGCTGTCGCTGGCCGTGTTCGGCCTGGCCCTGCCCACGGCCCACGCCGCCCGCCCGGCCTTCCAGATGCCCTTCCCCTGCGGCCAGACCTGGTACGGCGACACCTACCCCGGCCACGGCCTGCGCTATGCGGTCGACCTCAACCACAAGCCGCGTCCGCTCAGCGACGCCGACCTCGGCTCGACCGTGGTCGCCTCGGCCAAGGGCGTCGCCCACACCTACAACCCGCACCAAGGCACCGGCTACGGCAAGTTGGTGGTGATCGATCACGGCGGCGGCTGGCAGACCTACTACGCCCACCTCAACAGCATCAGCGTCGCCAACGGCGCCAGCGTCGAGCAGGGCCAAAAGATCGGCACGCTCGGCAAGACCAGCCGTCCCGGCAACAACATCTCGGCGCATCTGCACTACGAACAGCGGCTCAACGGCGACGACCAGAAGATCGTCTGGAACGGCTCGACGATCGTTTACGACCAATACGAAGTCGCCTACAAGAGCCGCAACGCCTGCAGCGGCGGCGGAGGCCATGCCGGCACCGTGCGCACCAGCGGCTCGCCCTTGAACGTGCGTTCCGGCCCGGGCACCGGCTACAGCATCGTCGGTTCGCTCGCCAACGGCGCCGCCGTCACCATCCGCTGCCAGAAGACCGGCGAGTCGGTGACCGGCACCTATGGCACCAGCAATCTGTGGAACAACGTCGGCGCCGCCGGCAGCAACCGCTATATTCCCGACGCCTACACCTACACCGGCTCCGACGGCCGGGTCGCGCCGGATTGCTGATCGCGCCGGGCCCGTCGCAGCGAACGGAGCGCCCATGAGTCCACGCAGGTTCGGATTCGCCTTGCTCGCCGCCTTGGCGGCCGGCATCGGCATCGGCCGCCTGCTGCCGCGCGACGACGCCGGTACCGCCGCCACCGTCGCCGCGACGCCGGCAGCGGCCGCAACGCCCGGCCCTGTTCGCGTCCCCCAGGCGCCGTCGTTCGCGACGGCGCCTGTCGCGGCACGCGGCAGCGAAGACCTCGACCGCGCGATCCGCCGCGCCGCGCAGGACCCCGCCCATCTGCGCGAACTGCTGCGCGAATACGCCTTCGCCGCCGACCTCGACCGCCGCGGCGCCCTGCTCGCGGTGCTGCAGGGCGTGGCCAACGACGAGGTCCTGCAGGCCGGCCGCCGACTCGCCGGCGACGCCGATCCGGCGGTGCGCGACCAAGGCTATGCGTTGCTGCGCGCGTTCCCGCTCGATCGCGCCGAGGCGCGCGCCGCCATCGCCGACGGCCTGCAGCGCGAAACCGATCCGGCCTTGCTCGCACAGTTGCTCGGCGGACTGGAACCGGCCGTGCTCGCCGACGAAGACGCCGCCCCTTTGCTGGAACGCGCCGTCGCCCTGACCGGCCACACCGACCCGGCGGTGCGCGCCGGCGCGGTGCTGCAGTCGGCGCGCTGGAACCGCAGCGGCGACAGCGCCGCCTTGCTCGAACGCGCGCTGCTCGATCCGGCGGCCGACGTCCGCGCCGCCGCGGTCGCCGGGATCGAAGCCTCCGGCGCACGCACGCCGCGCCTGCGCGACGCCTTGCTCGATCTGGCCGGCGACGCGCGCATCACCACCGAACAACGACGCGCGGCGCTGTTCGCGCTGCAGCGCTTCGCCCTGGATCGCGCGGACTACGCGCTGTACCGCCAGGCCGAAGCCGGCATCGCCGCGGCCGAAGCCGAGCGCGACGCCGCCGCGATGCCTCATTGAGCGGACCGCAAGCCCGGCACTTCCCGCATCGGCGACGGCGCGGCACTCTGGCCGTCCCTCATCGCAGCGGAGCAGCGCCATGGCCCATCGCAGCCGCCTGGCCGGATTCATCATCGATTGCGAAACCGGCGAGATCGACCAGGCTGCCGAATTCTGGAGCCGCGCGCTCGGCCTGGCCCGGGTCGAACAGGCCTACGACGGCGACGGCGCGCAGTACGCGCCGCTGGCCGAAGGCCCGGCCGGGCTCAACATCGAAGTACAGATGGTCGATCACCCCTCGCGCGTGCACCTGGACATCGAAAGCGACGACATCGACGCCGAGGCCGCGCGCCTGGAGGCGTTGGGCGCCACGCGCATCGGCTTCGTCAAGCGCTGGTGGGTGATGCAGGCGCCGACCGGGCACCGGTTCTGCATCGTGCGCATGAAGCACCCCGAGCGCGGCCCGGCGCCCAACGTCTGGGACTGAGCCCGGCGTCGAGAGCGCGTGGTTGCCGCGCTCAACCTTCGTCGACCGCGAGCCGGTCGCGGCCCTGCGCCTTGGCCCGGTACAGCGCGCGGTCGGCGCGGTCGAACACCTGCTCGGGCCGGTCGCGCGCGGGATCGCCGCCGGCGATGCCGATCGACACCGTCAACGCGAACGGCAGCGAAGCGCGCGCCAGGCGCTGGCGGATGCGCTCGCCGACTTCGCTCGCGGTCGCCAGATGCGTGCCCGGCAGCACCACCAGGAACTCTTCGCCGCCGAAACGCACCGCCACGTCGCCCTCGCGGATCGACGCGGCGACCGCATCGCCGACCGCGCGCAGGGCGCGGTCGCCGAGCAGATGCCCGTAGCGATCGTTGACCTGCTTGAAGTGATCGACGTCGACCAACAGCAAGGTGTAGGCGGCGTTGCGCAAGGGCTCCATCGCATCCTCGCTGCCCAACAGCTGGCTCAGGGCCGAACGGTTGAGCAGCCCGGTCAGCGCGTCGTGGCGGGCGCTGTGCTGGAGCAGTTCGTGACGCCGCTGCAGGTCGGCCTGGGCCGACTCCAGTTGCAAGGCGAAAGCTTCGCGCTCGGACAGCAAGCGGCGCTGTTCGATCGCATAGCGGCGCAGCTCGAACAGGTGCTGCACCTGGCGCGCGATCACCGCCACGCCGTCGCGCTGGGCCGCGCGCAACTCGCGCGGCCGGTGGTCGAGCACGCACAGCGTGCCGAGGGCGTAACCGTCGGGACTCATCAGCGGCGCACCGGCGTAGAAACGCAGCGGCCGTCCGTCGAGTTTGAGGCCGAGCCCGGCGAAACGCGGGTCCTCGGCGGTGTCGGCGATCACCATCAGCCGATCGGGCTCGGCGTCGGCGATCAGCTGGCTGCAGATGCTTTGCGAGCGCAGGCGCTCGGTTTCGCCCAGGCCGTGGCGCGCCTTGTACCAGATGCGGCCGTTGTCGACCAGGGCGATCGCCGCCGCCGACGCGTCGCACAGCGTCGCCGCCAGCCGCACCAGATCGTCGTAGGCCGCCTCCGGCACGCTGTCGAGCAGTTCGTAGCCTTCCAACGCCGATTGCCGCGCCGACTCGTCGTGCGGCTCGGGCAGCAACGGAAACGGACTGGGGCGCAGCGGCACGATGGGCATCGGCGGGCCGGACCAGGCGGTGACGGCCGCCAGCCTAAGTCGCGCTCGATTCATGTCCTGTGACGATTCCATCCGCGAACTGCGACCGGGTCGTCCTCCCGGCTCAGCCGGCGCTGGGATTCGGCGCGGCGTCCGCGCCCGCGCCCGCGGCTCAACCGCGATCCAGCCAGACCTGCAGGCCCTGCGCGTTGAGCTCGATGTCCACCGCCAGGATCGTCCGTACCTGCGACTCGTCCAGGGCGCAGCCGTGGGCACGCACGCGCTGGACATAGTAGTCGCCCAACTGCGCGACCAGGCGCGCATGGCGGTCGCCGCCGGCGGCCTGCGCGGCGCGGGCGATCGCCACCATCGCGTCGATCTGCACGATCAGTTCCGCGCCCAGCCGCTGCACGTCGCCGACCGGGCCGTAATGGGTCAGGCGCATGGCCGCGGGATCGCGGGCCAGCAGCGCGCGGATCGAGGCCTTCAAGGGCTCCGGCTCGAACTGCACCGGCGTGCTGGTCGGCAGGGCGTACGGCCCGCGCGCACTGTCGAACTCGCGATAGGACAGGCCGAAGGTGTCGCCGGTGAACCAACTGCGGCTGCGCTCGTCCCACAAGCACAGGTGGTGGCGCGCATGACCGGGCGTGTCGACGCACAGCAGCGGCCGTCCGGCGAGCTCCACCGTGCAACCGTCGCCGGCGCTGACCACCCGCTCGGCCGGCACCGGCACGATGTCGCCGTAGCTGCGCGCCATTTCCTCCGCGCCGTAGACCGCAGTGGCGCCGGCGACCAGGCGCGCCGGGTCGATCATGTGCGGCGCGCCGCGCGGGTGCACCAGCAGTCGCGCATTCGGCAACTGCCGCATCAGCGCGCCGGCGCCGCCGGCATGGTCGAGATGGACGTGGGTCAGGATCAGCCAGTCGACGTCGGCCGGCGCCAGCCCCCGCGCGCCCAGCGCCTGCAACAGCCTGGGCACCGAATGCTGGGTGCCGCAGTCGACGAAGGCGGCGCGGCCGCGCTCGACGATCAGATAGGCCGCGTCGAACGCCGGGCGGTGGAAGCCGGTATCGACGGTGTCGATGCCGTGGTCGGCGGAGGCTGCGTTCATGGCGGGGCCTGCGGGAACGAAGGCCCCAGTCTAAGCCGCCACTCGCGGCGCGGCGATGCGACCTGAGTCGAAAGCCCCGCGCTACGGCTCAATCGCCGTGCGGATAAGCGCGCCGCAGCCAATGCCGGCGCAAGGCCCAGGCCAGGGCCAGCATCGCCAGGAACACGCCGTAGCCGAGCGACGTGGCCAGGATCTGCGGCCACATCGCACCGTAGTTCGCCCCGGCGTGGGCGTGCGCCCAATGCACCGCGAGCACGAAGGCGCACACCGAGACCATCAGCGACACGGCATCGAACAACTGTCGCGCCGGCGTGCGCGGCCGGCGCGGGTACAGCCAAAACAGCGCGCCCAAAATCGCGAACCAGGGCAGGAACAGGATCAGCGCCAGGTTGAGCTCGACGAAACGGCTCACGTCGCGGCGCCGGCCTTGGCCGCTTCGGCCTGCGCTTCGGCTTGCACGATCGCCGCCAGCGCGGCCGCGGCCTCCTCGCGCTGCGCCGGCTGCAGCGGTTCGGCCGCGGCCAGCAGCGCGTCCAGATCGCTGCGGCCGCTCTTGAGTGCGGCGATCAACTGGCCGGCGTCCTTGGGCGAAGCGAAGCCCTGGCTCTGCACCAGCACCCGGTCGCCGTCGGCGAGCTTGAAATAGAACCGTCCGTCGGCCTCGCGGTACTGCTTGAACACCGGCAGCGCGCGACGGGTCTCGGTCTCGGCCGCGGCCGCGCCAGAGGCCTGCGACAGATCGCGCAAGCCCACCGCTTCGCGCAGCTTCTTCATCGAGGCGACGGCGTAGCGCTCGCGCACTCGCCTGGCACCGTCGATCAGGATCGCCTCGATCTTCTCCGGCTGCGCCATCAGCGCTTCGTATTTCTCGCGCAGCGGCGCGATCTCGCGGTCGATGCGCTCGAACAGCGCCTGCTTGGCCTCGCCCCAGGCGATGCCGTCGGCGAAGGCCTGGCGCATCGCCGCGGTTTCGTCGGCGCTGGCGAAGGCCTGGTAGATCTGGAACAGCGCCGAACCCTCGGTCGACTTGGGCTCGCCCGGCGCGCGCGAATCGGTGACGATCGAATAGATCAGCTTCTTCAGCTGCTCGCGCGGCGCGAACAGCGGAATGGTGTTGTCGTAGCTCTTGCTCATCTTGCGCCCGTCCAGGCCCGGCAGGGTCGCCACCGCCTCTTCGATCTGCGCTTCGGGCAGGACGAAATGCTCGCCGTAGAGATGGTTGAAGCGCTGGGCGAAATCGCGCGCCATCTCGATGTGCTGGATCTGGTCGCGGCCGACCGGCACCTTGTGCGCGTTGAACACCAGGATGTCGGCCGACATCAGCACCGGGTACATGAACAAGCCGGCGGTGATCGCCGCGTCGTCGTCTTCGCCTTCGGCGCGGTTCTTGTCGACCGCCGCCTTGTAGGCATGGGCGCGGTTGAGGATGCCCTTGCCGGCGACGCAGGTCAGGAACCAGGACAGTTCCGGAATCTCGACGATCTCGCTCTGCCGGTAGAACCACACCTTGGCCGGGTCCAGGCCGCAGGCCAGCCAGGCCGCGGCGATCTCCAGCGTGGAGCGCTGCACCCGCGCCGGCTCCTGCACCTTGATCAGCGCATGCAGGTCGGCGAGGAAGTAAAAGCTTTCCACGCCCGGGGTCAGGCTGGCGGCGACCGCCGGGCGGATCGCGCCGACGTAGTTGCCGAGGTGCGGGGTGCCGGAGGTGGTGATGCCGGTGAGAACGCGGGTCTGGGTCATGGGCGGCGCGGGTGCAACGTGTGGCCGGCCAGTGTACCGCCTGGGCCGGACCGCGGCGGTGCGCCCTGCCGTGCGAACCGCGGACACGGGGCGCCGGTGCCGCCGCGCCTGGCGCACGCGGGGCTGCCGCAGTCCCAAGTCCGCCCGGCTGAGCGGCGGCTGACCGCGACCGCCGCGGCGCCGACCGCGCAACCCCGTTGCCGACACTGCCGCGTTCGATCTCACGACCACCCCGGAGACGCCGCCATGTTCCGCTCGCTCGTCCTGCTCGCCGCTGCCGCCCTGACCGCCAGCGCCTGCTCCCCGCTGCACGCACGCCCGCTGGTCGACGTCGCGGTGGTCGACCGCGACAACGGCGACTGGCTGCCGGCCTGGCCGCACCGCGGCCAGCAGTGGATCGCCGGCACGCCCGGCCATCGCTATTCGGTGCGCCTGACCAACACCAGCGGCGAACGCGTGCTGGTGGTGTTGTCGGTCGACGGCGTCAACGCCGTCACCGGCCAGACCGCGCATCCGTCCCAGGCCGGCTATGTGCTCGACCCCTGGCAGTCCACCGAGATCAACGGCTGGCGCAAGTCGCTCGACGACGTCGCCCAGTTCGTGTTCACCGACCTGCCCGACAGCTATGCCGCGCGCACCGGCCGCCCCGACAACGTCGGCGTGATCGGCGTCGCGGTGTTCGAGGAGTCGCGCCCGGTCTATCGCGAGCCGCGCTATCCCTACCCGGCGCCGGCGCCCTACCCGCCGTACGCGCGCGACGAAGCGGCCAAGGCCGAACGTCGCGCGGCCGGCAACGCCGCTCCGTCGGCGGCGAGCGAGGCCGCGGCCGACGCCGCCGCGCAATCGATCGGCACCGGCCACGGCGCGCGCGAGTGGTCGCCGGTCGGCCAGACCCAGTTCGTGCGCGCCAGCCGTTCGCCGGCGCAAGTGCTGGAACTGCGCTACGACGATTACCGTAGCCTGGTCGCGCGCGGCGTGGTGCCGCGCTACCGCGCACCGTACCGCGATCCGCAGCCGCGCGCGTTCCCCAACGGTTTCGTCGCCGATCCGCCGTCGCGCGGCTGGTGAGGTTGGGGACGCAAACGACGAAGGGCCGGACGGATCCGGCCCTTCGTCGTTCTTGGTCGAACCGCAGCGACGTCGCTGCCGCGGTGCAGCGCGATCAGTTCAAGGTCTTGCCGAAATCGCGCACTTCCTTCTCGGCGCGCTCGCGCTCCCAACCGTAGCGTTCCTGCAGCTTTCCGGCCAGGTATTCGGAATTGCCTTCGGCGACATCGAACACGTCGTCGGTCAGGTCGCCCCACTTGGCCTGGGCCTTGCCCTTGAGCTGGGTCCACTTGCCGGCAATGATGTCTTTGTTCATCGTTCGACTCCTTCGTTGGGGGATGTCGATTTCGGCGCGATGCGTGCGTATTGCAGCTGGCGCGCATCCGGGCTTGCCGATATCGCGTGGCCAGTGTCGCAGCGCATCCGTTCGCGAGCGATCACGATTGCGTTAGCCGGCGATTGACCTCGGTGAACCGGATGAACTCTTCAGCCGCATTCGTGCGCGGGTTCGCATTCATGACGAGAACGAAGGTGAGGCGCAGCCGCACCTCATGACGCACCCCGGGGATCGGCAGGCGCCCGGCGTTCCACGCATGATCCGCAGGCAAAGAAAAAGGCCGGATCGCTCCGGCCTTTTTCGTGAGGCATCGCGGCTTGCGGCTTACTTGCCGTCGCTCGCCTTCTCGGCGGTCTCCTCGACCTTTTCGCCGGCCTTCTGCACGTCCTTGCCGGCGCCGGCGATCGTGTTGCACGCGGACAGGGTGCCCATCGAGAACAGGGCCAGCAGCAACAGGGCAGTCAAACGCTTCATGGGATCTCCTTGAACGGTCTGATTCGAACCGCCGACGACCAAAGCGGATGGTCCGGCTGGGTTCGGTGGGTGGCCGTCGATGAGTGGCCGGTGCCGGTCGCGCGCTCGTCGCGTCCTGTCGATCATGAGACGCGAGCGAATGTGAAGCCGGCGTGCAATCCGCACCGTCGCCACGACCGGACAAGGCCTTGCCGCATGCCCTGCCGCGTCGCCGTCAGCCGCGATTCATCGCCGCGGCGGCGACGGCGACCCTCACTCGCGCATCAGGGTCGACTTGCCGAACAGGCTCTCGACCAGGTCGACCGCGAGCTTGGCGGTGCGGTTGCGCTTGTCCAGGATCGGATTGAGTTCGACGATGTCCAGCGAGGCCAGCCGCCCGCTGTCGGCGATCATCTCCATCACCAGCTGCGCCTCTCGGTAATTCGGTCCGCCCGGCACGGTGGTGCCCACGCCCGGCGCGATGCTCGGGTCGAGGAAGTCGACGTCGAAGCTGACGTGCAGATGGGTGTTTTCGTCCAGGCCTTCCAGCGCTTCCTCCATCACCCGGCGCATGCCGATCTCGTCGATATAGCGCATGTCGTACACGTCCAGGCCGTGCTGCTGGATCAGCTGCTTCTCGCCCGGGTCGACCGAACGGATGCCGATCTGGCGGATCTCGTCCGCGCGCATCGCCGGCGCCGAACCGCCGAGATGGGTCAGCGGTTCCGGGCCGAGGCCGCACAGGCACGACACCGGCATGCCGTGGATGTTGCCCGACGGCGTGACCTGGCTGGTGTTGAAGTCGGCATGCGCATCCAGCCACAACACGCGCAATTGCTTGCCGGTGTCGCGGCAATGGCGAGCGACCGCGGTGATCGAGCCCAGCCCCAGGCAGTGGTCGCCGCCGAGCAGGATCGGCATGCGCCCGCCCTTCAGTTCGGCGCCGACCGCATCCATCACCAGCCGGTTCCAGGCCACCACTTCGGGCAGGTGGCGATAGCCCTCCACCGGCTTCTGCCAGGGGTTGCGCGGACCGTCGAGATTGCCGCGATCGACCACGTCGACGCCGCGCGCGCTCAGCGCTTCGCCAAGGCCGGCGATGCGCAGCGCCTCGGGCCCGAGCCGCGCGCCGCGATGGCCGGCGCCGACGTCGGTGGGCGCGCCGATAAGCGAGACCGGGGGATAGGTACGACTCATGAGAATTCCTCTGGCGGCGCGCAGCGACGGCGCCGCAGTATCGAAGGTGAACGCAGACGATGCCCGCGGCATCGCGCGATCGCCGCAACAGGGCCGCGCGTTGCGCTGCGGCCGCCGACGATGCGGGCATTCTAGCGCAGGGGTGGGGCTGAGCTGGGCAATAGCGGCGGCTGCGCTGCGGTGCAGAGCAATGGGGGAATATGGCCGATCGACGCAGGCAGCAGCCATGGCTCCCGCCGCCGGAACGATACGCCGTCAGCGGCTATCGGTGTGGATCGAGCGCGCCGGACGGCACGCCGCCTTCGGACCACCGGCCGGGCGGTTCGCTTCACTCGGCCTCGCGCGGCCCGGCGGTTGCGCGGAAGCGGTCGTCGCGCTTGAGAACCGGGGATGCGATGGCGGGGGTGTAGGAAAAGTGCCGGTCGGCTGACGGCCTTCGGGCGGTTGGCCGGGCGGTTGTCTTCTTCCCGGATTCACGTGGTGCCGCTTGTCCGAATCGAACGGACGACCGCTCGCTTACAAGGCGAGTGCTCTACCAACTGAGCTAAAGCGGCAAGTTGTGTGTCGCGTGGCCCGCGGGAGATGCGCCTGCGGCGATCCGGGGCGCGGCCATTCTACCGTCTCTCGCGTCGCCGCGGCGCGCAGGCCGGCGCGGCGGCGATCAGCCCATCGCCGAGCAGGACAGGCTCCGCCAGCGCTGTGCGCCGGACGCGCGGCGCAACGCATCGCCGTCGCTCGCGCTCGCGGCGACGTCGATCCAGGTCGCCGCCGCCGTTTCGCCGAGCGCTTCCACCTGCGCCGGAAAACCGGCCTGGCTCAACGAGGCGGCACGCTTGCGCGCGGAGTCTTCGTTGCGGAACCGTCCCAGGGCGATGCCGTTGGCGTCGGCGCCCTCGCCCATCACGAACAGATCGTCGAAGCCGGCGGCGCGAATGCGCTGCGCGGTCGCCTGCGCGGCGTCCCGGCTCGCCGCCGGCGGCAGGTACACGCGCCAACCGCGCGCGGCCGAAGCGGCGCCCTGGCTGCGCGTGGTCAGCTTCTGCGCCAGCGGCTGCAGCTTGGCGCGTGCGGCGTCGGCGGCCACGGCGTCGGCGAACGGGCCCAGGCTGTAGCACTGCGGCTTGGGCTGCGCGGCCAGCGCGGTCTCGGCCGGGGTTGGGGCCGACGGGTCGGTCGCGGGAGCGGCGGCGGCCGGTTCCGGCACGACGGATTCCCGCGGTTTCGGCGCGGCAGCCGGCGGTTGCGCCGGCGCGGTCGGCGACGCCGCAGGCGCGGGCGACGCGGCGGGAGCAACGGGAGCGGCGGATTCGCCGACCAGCCGCAGGCGGGCCACGCCGAGCGGCAACGCTTCTTCGGCGGGGACGGCCGGCGCGGGACGCGCGACCCACCAGGCGGCGACGCCGATGTTGAGCGCGATCAACAGAACGATGAGAGCACGAGCGAGCATGCGCCGATTCTAGCGTCAGCCGTCACGCCGGAGTCTCGATGCCGGCCCAGATCGCAAGGCCTTCCAGCACCAGCGCCGGTTCCTGGGTCGATGCCGGCAGCCACCGCGCCAGGGCTTCGCTGCCGCCGCCGTGCAGCAGCAGCCGCGGCCGCTGGCCCAGGCGCGCCTGCGCGCGCTCGAGACTGCGCTCGATCAGGGCCAGCGCGGCGCCGTTGGCGCCGGACGCCAGCGCGTCTTCGGTGTCGGCGGCGAAATCGAGCGTATCGCCGCCGTCCTCGGGCAGTTGCGGCGCGCGCGCGTGCAGCGCTTCGCGCATCAGGGTCGGCGACGGCGCGATCAGGCCGCCGTGGTGCAGGCCCTGCTCGTCGATCAGGTCGATGGTCAGCGCGGTGCCGACGCCGCAGATCAGCGCCGCGCCACGCTGCTGCGCGTGCGCGCCGAGCAGGGCCAGGAAACGGTCGACGCCGAACTTGCGCGGATCGGCATAGGCGATGCGCACGCGGCCGAAGCCGTCGCGGGCGAAGCCGGCCTGGGTGCGCGCCAGCGAGATCCGCCGACAGCGCGCGGTCAGCGCCTGCAGCACCGCCATGCGCAAGGCCGGATGAGCGACGCTGGCCAGATAGGCGGTGTCGATGCGCGCCTGCGGCAGGGTCTCGCCCAACGCCGCAGCGACGTCGTCCTCGCGGTGCGGCAGGGCGCAGACCGGCCCCGGACGACCGTCCGCGCCGAGCGGCGCGCACTTGAGCCGGGTGTTGCCGAGGTCGAACAGCCAGGCCGTCATCGTGCCGGCTCCGCGCGGCGCACGCTGACTTCGCCGGCATGGAAACGGCGCTCTTCGCCGTCGTCCAGGCGCACCCGCAACGCCCCGTCGTCGGCCAGGCCGAGGGCGAGGCCGTCATGGCGCAGCTCGGCGCCGTACACGCTGACCGGTTGGCCGGCGAGTGCGTCGAACGCGGCGTAGCGATCCAGAAACGGCTCCAGCCCGGCGCGGTCGAACTCGTCCAGCGCGGGCAGCAAGCGCGCCAGCACCGCTGCCGCCACCGCGTTGCGCGACAGTGCGCGGCCGGGCGCGAGCCCGGCCAGGTCGCACCAGGGCTGGTCGATCGCGGCCGCCGCCTGCGCCGGCATGCGCACGTTGAGGCCGAGGCCGATCACCGCGCGCGCCGGCCCGGCGTACTCGCCGCCGCCTTCGATCAGCAGGCCGCCGAGCTTGCGCAGCCCGGCGCCGTCGGTCACGACCAGGTCGTTCGGCCATTTCAGCCGCACGTCGGCGTAACCCAGCCCCTGCAGGGCTTCGGCCGCGGCGATGCCGGCGACCAGGCTCAGGCCGCCCAGCCGCGCCAGGCCGCCGCCGAAGCTGCGCGCCAGCGACAGGTACAGATGCGCCGCCAAGGGCGAGGCCCAGACCCGGCCGCGACGGCCGCGGCCGCCGGTCTGGCGTTCGGCCAGCAGCACCAGCGCCCCGTCGGCCGGGGTCGGCCGGCGCAGCAGTTCGGTGTTGGTCGAGTCCAGGCTCCAGGCCACGTCCAGCTCGGCCAGGCGCGCGCGCGCCGCGGCCGGCAATGCGGCGCGGATCGCCTCGGCGTCGAGCAGATCCAGCGGTTGCGCCAGCGCATAGCCGCGCCCAGGCTTGGCCTCGATCGCGACCCCGGCCTCGCGCAGGGCTTCGATCCGCTTCCACACCGCGGCGCGGGTCTGCCCGGCCGCGCTGGCCAGCGCATCGCCGGTCGCCGGCCCCTGGATCAGGCGTTGCAACAAAGCGCGGTCGTCCATCAGCCGCGCCGCCAGCGATGCAGCAGCCGCACCCGCGCGAACCGCGATTCGGTGCCGGCGCGCAGCCGGGCCAGATTGCCGCGGTGGGTGAAAGCGATCAGCAGCGCCGCGGCGATCGCGAAGCACCAGCGCGGCAAGCCGGCGTCGCCGAGCCAGGCCAGCAGCGGCAGGCAGGCCGCCGCCAGCACCGTGGCCAGGCCGACATAGCCGCTGAGCACCACGGTCGCGCCCCAGACCAGCAGCAGCCACGGCACCGCGAACGGCCACAGCACCAGCAATGCGCCGACCACGGTCGCCGCGCCCTTGCCGCCGCGGAAGCCGTGCCAGATCGGCCAGATATGCCCGATTACCGCGGCGAAACCGGCCAGATAGCCGTGCGCGGTCACCGACAGCGCGGTGCCGACCGGGGCGTAGCGCAGCGCCAGCCAAGCCGCCAACGCGCCCTTGCCGATGTCGATCGCGACCACGCCGAGGGCGAAGCGCCAGCCTTGGGTGCGCAAGGCGTTGGTCCCGCCGGCGTTGCCGCTGCCTTGCTGGCGGATATCGACGCCGCGCCGCCGGCCCAGGACCAGGCTGCCGGAAACCGAACCGATCGCGTAGGCGACCAGCAACAAGGCCAACGTCGCCGGAGCGAGGTCGGTCAGGGCGGGCGTGGAGGCAGTGGGCAGCATGCGCGGATTATGCGCGAGGCGACCGCGATCCGAGCCCGATCCGAGCCCGACCCGGCCGGTTTCGGGCCGCGCCGGCGGCGAACCGCCGCGGACGGTCAGTCCTCTTGCGCAGGCGCCGGCTGCAGCGAGACCAGCAAGGCGCCGCGGCCGGCGTGGGCCCCCAACGCGGGGCCGGTCTCGACCAGCCAGGCCTCGCTCAACGCCAACCGGCGGCGCAGTTCGGCCAGCAGGCGCTCGCCGTCCCCGACCGCATCGCAATGGCCGACGATCGCCCGCCAGCGCTGGCCGGCGGGCAACTGCCGTGCGACGTAGCGGGCAAAGGCCTGCGCCGCGCCGGCGCGCGCGAACAGGCCGGTACGCACCCCCAGGCGGCCGTCGCCGCGCATCGCCGCGACCGGGGTCAGGCCGGTCCAGCGCACCAGCGCGCCGGCCCAGGCCGGAATCCGACCGCCGCGTACCGCGTGCGTGATGTCGCGCGCCATCGCCCAGGTCCGGGTCGCCGGGCGCAGGCGTTCGAGTTCGGCGACTATCGCCGCGGCGTCCCAGCCGGCCTCGGCCAGCTCCGCCGCGCGCCACGCCAGCAAGGCCTGGCCGCCGGCGGCGTTGACGCTGTCGAACACCCGCACCCGTTGCGGATCGGATCGGCTGGCGGCCTGTTCGCCGGCCTGCAGGGTGCCCGACACCGCGCGCGACAAGCCGACGTACAGCACCTGCGCGCGATGGCCGAGCAGGAAGTCGAAGCAGCGGCGGAAATCGCCCGCCGGCGGCTGGCTGGTGCGCGGTAGGTCGGCGCTGACGGCCATGCGGCGATAGAACTCGGCCGTGCTCAGCGCGGTCTTGTCCAGGTAATCGCGACCGTCGATCGACACCCGCACCGGCACCACCTGCAAGGCGTGGCGTTCGGCCAGTTCGTCGGGCAGGTCGGCGGCGCTGTCGGTGACCACCGCCACGCGCTGGTTGCGCTCGACGCTGCGCTGCTGCTGCAGCATGTCGTCGGCCTTCATGCCGTCAACTTCGCCGTGCGCGGCGCAGGCGTCGAACAATCGCTGCGGCGCACCGACGTGAGCGTGCACGCGCAGCCGCGCGGCGCCGCCGGCCAGCACCACGGAATCGGCATCGAGCGCTTCCAGCGCCGCGGCCAGGGCGGCGCGATCCATCGCGTCGCCGGTCAGCAGGCATTCGCAACACCAACGCCGCTGCGGGTCGACCGCGTCGTGGACGGCCGGCACCGCCGCGGCGAGAGGCCCGGCGCAAGCGTCGTTGGCGGCGCCGTGCGCGCCGCGCATGCGCAGCGCGCGCGGGCCGCCGTCGACGAATTCGGCGATGCCTTCCAGCAGATCGACGAAGCCGCGCGCGCCGGCGTCGACCACGCCGGCGCGCTGCAACAAGGCCAGTTGCTGCGGTGTTCTGGCCAAGGCGCTGCGGGCGTGCTCCAGCGCGACAGCGAAACCGGCGCGCGGGTCGCCGCCGTCGGCGCCGGCGCGGGCGGCTTCGTCGAGGGCGTCGGCGAAGGCGTTGATGACGCTGAGGATGGTCCCTTCCACCGGATGCGCCAGCGCCGCGCGCGCCTGCCCGGCGCCGTGCCGGACCGCGCCGGCCAGGGCGGCGGCGTCGAGCGCCGGCTGGGCGCGCGCGTACTCGGCGACGCCGTACAGGAACTGGGCCAGGATCGCGCCGGAGTTGCCGCGCGCGCCGTCGACGGCATCCTCGCCGACCCGTTGCAGCAGTTCGCCGATGTGCCGGCTGCGCCGGCTCAGCGCCCCGTTCAGCAGGCTGCCGAGGGTGTGGGCGAGGTTGTTGCCGGTGTCGCCGTCGGCGACCGGGAACACGTTGATCCGGTTGAGCCGGTCGCGCCCGGCGATGACCCGGCGGGCACCGGCGATCAGGGCCCGGCGCAGGGCCGGAGCGGTCAACGGCGGGCGGGCATCGGGCATGGCGCGAGTCTGGCGCAAACCCGCGCCGGCGCCTGCTGCGACGCAGCACAACGACCGCCGGTCGCACACCGCCGAAGGGCCGCCGACGCGGTCCCGGTTTCGCGCTATAGTCGGCAATCTCCCGTGGCTGGACGCCGGCCGGGACGACCTCCAAGGGATTCCGCCATGTTACGGATCTGCCTGTGCCTGCTGTTCGCCTTCGCCAGCGCGACCCTGGCCGTTGCGGAGGTCGGTGCGCGCGAGGTCAACAAGCTCAGCCCGAACGACGCCTGCTCCAGCAACGCCAGCGCGCCGCGCAAGGACACGGCGGCGCGGCCGGGCGGCCGCACGGCGCCGCCGCCGACTGCGCGCGACACCAAGGCCAAGCCCAGCGTGCACAGCGACTCGGAGAGCAACAACCGCCTGCAGTCGCCGCGCTGGCACAACTTCCTGCCGGGCATGTTCCGCTGATCCGCTGACGGTTCGCCCTTGTTCGATTTCCTGCGCCGGCTGCGGCGCCCGCCCCGCCCCATCGACGACGCCGTCTGGCGCGACACGGTCGCGACCCTGCCGTGGGCGCAGGCGCTGGATCCGGCGCGGCAGCAGCGGCTGCGCGAACTCAGCGCGCGCTTCCTGCACGAGAAGACCATCAGCCCGATCGGCGAACTGAACCTGGACGGGACGCAGCGCGCCCGGTTGGCCGCGCTGTGCTGCCTGCCCTTGCTTGAGTTCGGCGAAGAGGGCTTGCGCGGCTGGTCGCAACTGATCGTCTACCCCGACGCGTTCCGGGTGAACCGCAGCCACACCGACGCCGCCGGCGTGCTGCACGAATGGCAGGACGAACTGATCGGCGAAGCCTGGGAGCAAGGCCCGCTGATCCTGTCCTGGGCCGACGTCGGCGCCGACTGCGAAGACCCGCATGCGGGCTTCTGCGTCGCCGCTCACGAAATGGCGCACAAGCTCGACGTGCTCGACGGCCTGCTCGACGGCACCCCGCCGCTGCCGCGCGCCTGGCAGCGGCAATGGGCGCGCGATTTCCAGCGCACCTACGACGCCTTCGTGCAGGAGGTCGACGCCGGCCGCGAAACCGCGATCGATCCTTACGCCGCCGAAGCGCCGGAAGAATTCTTCGCCGTCGCCACCGAATACCACTTCAGCGATCCGCAATTGCTGCGCCAGGAAATGCCCGAGGTCGCCGCGCATCTGGAGCGCTTCTACGGCCCCTCGCCGTTCGCCTGAAGCCTCCCTCTGTAGGAGCGGCGTAAGCCGCGACCACGGACCGCGCAGAAAAAACGGCGACGACTCCAGCCATCGAGACTACGCTCTGCCGCGGGTAGAACGGCAGCGCAGTCGCGCCAACGCTTGCCTCGTCCACGAACGCGGTACGGCCCAGGGGTAGGAGCGGCGCAAGCCGCGCCCCATCGCCGCGGTCTCGCTTCGTCCGTTCGCGGTCGAAGCAGAATCGATGCGCAATGCAGGACAGCGCGAGATCGATGCATCGCGGTCGCGGCTTACGCCGCTCCTACAGGAAGCCGGGCGGCTTAGCGCGGGCGGCCGGCCGCGCTTACAAGCCCGGCGGCAGCTTCACTTCGAAGCGCGTGCCGCCCAGCTCCTGCGACGGCGTCACGTCGAGCGTGCCGCGATAGCCGCGCACCAGATCCTGCACGATCGCCAGGCCGATGCCGTGGCCGTGCACGCGTTCGTCGCCGCGCACCCCGCGCTGCAAGATCATCGCCACCTTTTCCGGCGGAATCCCCGGGCCGTCGTCGTCGACCGCGATCAGCAGGCCGGGCCGGCGGTTGGCCGCGGTCTCGCCGGCCTGCACGGTCAGCAGCACCCGCGAGCGCGCCCACTTGAACGCGTTCTCGAGCAGATTGCCGAGCAGTTCCTGCAGATCGCCCGGTTCGCCGTGGAACTGCACTGCGTCGGCGAGTTCGAACTCGCACAGGATGCCCTTGTTCGCATACACCTTCTCCAGCCCGCGCACGATCTCCTCGGCGTGCGGCTCGATCGCGATCGGCGCGGCGAACAAGGCGTGGCCGCCGGACGCGGCGCGGGCCAACTGGTAGGACACCAGATCGTTCATGCGCCGCAACTGCACGTCCAGGTCTTCGCGCAGGTCGGCGTCGATCGGCGCGCCGCCGTTGCGGTCGTCCAGCCGCGCGCGCAGCACCGCCAGCGGCGTCTTCAGGCTATGGGCGAGATCGGCCAGGGTGTTGCGCTGACGGTCGAGGTTCTCGCGCTCGCTCTCGATGAAGGCGTTGATGCTTTCGGTCAACGGCTCCAGCTCGCGCGGATGGCGCTCGCTCATGCGCGAGGCCAGGCCGCGCTGGACCCGCTTGAGCTCCTCGATCACCCGCCGCAGCGGACGCAGGCTCCATTGCATGATCAGCGCCTGCAGCAGCAGCAGGATCACCCCGGCGCCGCCGAGGTAGTTCCACAAGGCCTTGCGGAACACCGCGACCTGGGCGCGCAACGCGCTGGTGTCCTCCAGGATGTAGATCGTGTACTGGAATTCCGACTTGCTGTCGCCGTCGACGCTCCAGATCAGGCCGCGGCCGTAGCGGTAGGCCTCGCCGGTGCGGCCGCTGATCTCGGTGATCGGCAGCGGCCCCTCGAAGGTCTCCTGGGCCGGCTTGAGCATGCCGCCGTCGGGCAGCACCGGCCCCTGCGCCGACATCGAATCCCAGTGCCCGTTGGGCAGGATCACTTCGGCGTACAGACCGCTGCCGGGCCGGTCGAAACGCGGGTCGGGCGGGTCGTAGGGAGGAATGATCTCGCCGCCGCGGCCGAAGTCGGTGTCGGCGGCATAGGCCAGCGCGTAGCTGGTCAGGCGCTGGCGCAGATTGCTTTCGGCGGTCTCGAGGAAGGCGCGGTCCAGCGCATAGCCGGCCAGGGCCAGGAAAGCGAGCAGGCCGAGGCTGGCGGCGAGCAGTTGGCGGGCGCGCAGCGAGCGCGGCTGGCCCCAGCTCATCGGGCCGCAGGGGCCGGCGGGCCCGCCTCGGTTGGGGACGCGGGCCGCATGGGTCGGGTTGCGCTCCTGGATCCGGTTCTGGGTCCGGGGCGAACATCCGCCCCGCCCGCTTCAATCGCCGCAACGCGGCCTGTCTTCAAGCGCCGCTGCGGGGCGTATCGTCCACCCCGCGCACGCGCGCTGTCCACTCTCCCCGCCGCCGGCGGGGAGTCGGGCTCAATCCCCGCTGCGGGGGATCGCGAAACGGTAGCCGCGGCCGCGCACGGTCTCGATCGGCTTCAGCGCGCCGTCCGGGTCGAGCTTCTTGCGCAGCCGGCCGATGAAGACTTCCAGCACGTTGGAGTCGCGGTCGAAGTCCTGCTGGTAGATGTGCTCGGTGAGATCGGCCTTCGAGACCAGTTCGCCGGCATGCATCATCAGGTATTCGAGCACTTTGTATTCGTAGCTGGTCAGGTCGACGTTGCCGCCGTTGACGCTGACCGTCTGCGCCGCCAGGTCGAGCATGACCGGGCCGCATTCCAGGGTCGGCTTGCTCCAGCCCGCGGCGCGGCGGACCAGGGCGTTGAGCCGGGCCAGCAGTTCTTCGACGTGGAAGGGCTTGACCAGGTAGTCGTCGGCGCCTTGCTTGAGGCCTTCGACCTTGTCCTGCCAGCTGGAACGGGCGGTCAGGATCAGCACCGGGAATTTCTTGCCCTCGTCGCGCAGCGCCTTGATCAGCTCCATGCCCGACATCTTCGGCAGGCCCAGATCGATGATGCCCAGGTCGAACGGCACTTCGCGGCCCATGTACAGGCCCTCCTCGCCGTCCTGCGCAGCGTCGACCGCGAAGCCCTCGCGCTTGAGGCGCGCGGCCAGGGTCTCGCGCAGAGGCGCTTCGTCTTCGACCAGCAGAATTCGCATGGGCACTCCCTAGATGATTGCGGCGCCCCGACAGGATCGTGAGGGCCGTCGAAGCGAAGATTAGTCGTTATCGCTGTCTTCGCGGCGTGTAGGACGGTCGTTCTCCCGTCCGCCGCGCTGCTGCGGGTCGTCCATGTAGACCCGGACCCGGCCGCTGGAATCGACGACCTTGACCCGGTTGACGTCCCGCCCGTCGAAGGGGATGCGCTCGGCGCTGAGCACCTGCCCGCCGCCGCTTTCACGCTCGACCCGGCGGATCGCGTCCGACAGGGAGCGATGATCGTCGCGCCGGTCGTGGCCGCGCCACTGCCGTCCGTCGCCGTCGTGCTGGGCCATGGCCTGGCCGGCCGCCGCCAGCGAGGCGACGAGCAGCAGCGAGGACAGGACTCGGGCGGAGCGGATGCTCATGACGTTCGGCGAAGACCCCTGCGCAACAATAATGGACGAACCTAGCGGCGTGTCGGCATTTTCGAAACGCAGCGGTGAATCCGATCTGAACTTTTCCGCGCAGCGGTGGCCGGTGTTCAGCCCGAACCGACGCGCGTCACAAGCCGCGCCGGAACCGGTGCGCGGCTGAGAATCATTCCCGGCCCCGTCCCGGTCCGGATCCTTCCCGGAAGTCCTCAAGCCCCCTAGAAAATTTCGCCGACGCAACAGCGCAGGGAACCGCCGCCGGCCTCGATCGCGTCCAGCTCGACGGTGACCACCGCGAACCCGGCCGCGGCCAGGGCCGCCCGGCTGTCCGCGCTCAGCGCGCGCCCGGCGCCGCCGCTCATCCAGACCCGATAGGACGACAGCGCGATCGCATTGGCTGCGAACGCGCCCTGCTCGGCCGCCGACAGTACGATCCCGTGCGGCGCATAGAACGCCGCGATCGCCGCCGCCGTCGCCGGGTCGGCGAAGCCGGCCGGCGCAATCAGGGCCGCCCGCCCGGCCAGCACCGCCAGGACCACGTTGGCGTGGTACTCGCCCGGCGCCAGCTCGAACAGCAGGCTGGCGCGCAGGCCCAGGGCCTGGTGGATCAGCCGCGCGCCGGCCTCGTCGCAGCGCTCGGACAGGCCGATGTAGCCCAGCCCGCGGGCGCGGTCGATCACTGCCGAACCGGTCAGTTCGCAGGGATGCGGCTGCAACGACAGGTCGACCTCGGCATAGCCCAGCACCTGGCCGAAGAAGTCGCGGATGTCGGCGCGCTCGGCCTCGCGCTGGCGCACCGGATGGCGCATGCGCCCGACCAGGTAGCGCGCCGGCGCCGGATCGCCGGCGGCGTCGGCCCGGCCGGTGGCGAAGACGTTGTTCGGAAACAGGGCATCCGGGGTGTCCGGATCGCCGGCGAAGCACACCGTCGGCAAGACCTCGGCCAAGGAGCGGTGCAGTTCGCGATGCTGGGCGCTGGCGCGCCCGGGGTCGAAGCCTTCGGCGGCGGCCATGTAGCGATTGTCGCCGGCCGACTGCTCGGCCCGGGCGAACCCGTCCGGCGCGACCAGGAAGGCAGCGCGCGCCACCGGCGGGCCGAAATCGGCGGCCAGGCCGCGGGCGTGGGCGAAGAAGGCCTGCGGGTCGCGGCTGATCATGCCCGCACCCGGCTCAGGCCGCGTCGCGCGCGGCGAAGGATTCGGTCACGTCCAGGGCGCGCTCGATCAGCGACCAGTCCGCGCCCGGCTTGTGCGCGCCTTCGCTGAGCACCTGGCGGAAGGCGCGGCCGCCGCGCTCGCCGTGGAACAGGCCGAGCATGTGCCGGGTCATGTGCTTGAGGAACACGCCGCGCTCCAATTGCGCCTCGACATAGGGGCGCAACGAGCGCAGCAACTCGGCGCGGCTGCGCAGCTCGCCGCCCCACCAGGCCACATCGAGCCGGTGCAGCAGGTAGGGGTCGTGATAGGCGGCGCGGCCGAGCATGGCGCCGTCGGCATGGTCCAGGTGGACCGTCGCCTCGTCCTGGCCGGCGATGCCGCCGTTGACGATCACCTGCAGCTGCGGCCGCTCGCGCTTGAGCCGGTAGGCCCAGTCGTAGCGCAGCGGCGGCACCTCGCGGTTCTCCTTCGGCGACAGCCCCTTGAGCCAGGCGTTGCGGGCGTGGACCACGAACAGCCCGCAACCGGCCTCGGCGACCCGGTCGACGAAGGCCTGGAACACCTCGTAGCGGTGATCGTCGTCGACCCCGAGCCGGCATTTGACCGTGACCGGCACGTCGCAGGCGCCGATCATCGCCGCCACCGACTCGGCCACCAGCCCCGGCTCGCGCATCAGGCAGGCGCCGAAACGCCCGGCCTGGACCCGGTCGGAGGGGCAGCCGCAATTGAGGTTGATCTCGTCGAAACCGAGCTCGGCGCCGATCCGCGCCGCCTGCGCCAGCAACGCCGGCTCGCTGCCGCCGAGCTGCAAGGCCACCGGATGCTCGACCGGGTCCAGCGCCAGCAGCCGCGCACGGTCGCCGTGGATCACCGCATTGGCGTGCACCATCTCGGTGTACAGCCGCGCATGCGGGGCCAGCGCGCGATGGAACACCCGGCAATGGGTGTCGGTCCAGTCCATCATCGGGGCGACGGAAAGCATAATTTCTTTTATATTCAACATCTTATGTTACTTTCCGACCCATGAAGCGGTGCATTTCATCCCGCTAAGTCATTGATATTCCCTTCCAATCCCACTCCAGTGTACCGTTACTGCACCACAAGGAATCCGGTGTACCAACAGATGGCTGTAATCGAAAAACGCGGGAAGAAGTGGCGCGCGATGGTGCGACTGAAGGGCCATCCTACCAAGACCCTGACCTTCAACGGCCGGAAGGCGGCAGAGGACTGGGCGCGAGACATGGAGGATGCACTGCGCTCCGGCAAGGTCTTGCCAGGCCCGAGCCCTACCCTTTCGGTCCTGATAGACCGCTATATAAAAGAGTTAGAAAAGTTCAAGCCGGTAGCCGACACCAAGCGTGGCAATCTCACGCGCTGGAAAGAATCACTCGGTGAGCGCGAAGTTGCGAGCCTGACTGGTCAGGATGTACTCGATCATGCCGCCAAGCGCTGCGAGGCTATCGGACCAGCGACGATGCAAGTCGAGCTCGGATACCTCGCAGAGACGTTGAAGGCTGCGCGATCTTTGTGGGACATGACCATCCCAGACATCGTTGCCGCGGCCCGGCCCACCCTTGCGCGCACAGGCATGATTGGAGACCCGAACGAGCGAGATCGGCGTCCGACCGCTGCGGAGTTGAAGAGCCTTGAGGAGTTCTATCGCTACAACTTCGCGCCGACGCCAATGCGAGACTTGATTCCGTTCGCGATCGATAGCGCAATGCGACTAAGCGAAATTACTTCGATTCTCTGGGAAGACTATCGCCCAGGCGACAAGCCTGTGGTCCTAATCCGTACTCGAAAAGACCCGAAGAAGAAGGCCACCAATAATCAGTGGGTGCCGCTGCTAGGGCGTTGCGCCGAGATCATTGATCGCCAGCCGAAGAAGGGTAAGCGTATTTTCCCTTACAAAGAGGACACGATCGGCTCCAACTTCCGTCGTGCGTGCGTGCGCCTGGAAATCATCGACCTCACGTTCCACGACTTACGTCACGAAGGCACATCACGGCTGTTCGAAGCGGGCTATCAGATCCCCGAAGTCTCCATCGTGACCGGCCATCGCGATTGGAAATCGCTCAAGCGCTATACGAACCTCAAACCTGCGTCACTGCACCGGGACAAGCCTGCACTACCCCACTTGGCCCCCCAAGGAGCGCCAGATTCGGTAGAAGCCTTAGAAGAAGCAGCTTGATCTGTGTCTCGGGGGGGGCGGATCGGCCCTCCAACCCCATAGCGATCTTTCGGCCGTGACCGGCCGCGCCATTACAGTGGTTTGAAGCTCCCTCGCCTTCAGCGGCCACCGACAAGCCGCGGACCGTGCTCGATGGCCCGCACATCGACAATCTCGGCCAACTCTGCGACGTCAGGAAACAGTTCGGCCATCTGACATCCCAGCGCGACAGCGATCTTGGCCAAGATCACGGGGCTGGCACCGTGATGACCATTTTCCAATTGCCCCAAATGCGCCCGATCCATCGGGATGCCATGAGCCAACCGATGTTGGCTGATACCCCGCGCGATACGAGCCTCCTTGATCCTCAGCCCAATCAGCCCCTCGACCGTCGGCGACGGTTGCGCCTTGACCTTCGGTTTCGCCTTCTTACGAGGCGCAGGGCTCGCTGCGGACTTCTTCATCCCCATAAGGCTAGGGGGAAGGCCGCCCAATTCCTGCTGGCAATGTCCCGGCTGGAAACTTCCAGCAAAAGATGCGAGCCTTAAGGCGCTCGCCAGTGGCGCTCACCAGCCACGTGAGCCCCAGCCGTCCTGCCGTCGCGGACTGGCAGCGGCCACACACACAACGCAGTCTGAGAGGTGCCCGTGATCATGGACCGACGCGCTACCTGCCGTACTTCGCTCCGAACCCCGCCTCACGGGCCTTAGCCAGCAGCGCGCGTTCGCTGATCACCCCGACCTTCTCCATCAGCACACTCTTGTGACTACGGATGGTCGACTCGGTGATTCGGAGTTCCGCCGCTATCTCTGGGTTCTGCTTCCCCTCAAGCATCAGGATCAAGACGTCTCGCAACCGACCACTAAGTGCATCAAAGATCGGATCACCGAAAAGCACTGCCCCATCGAGAGCGTCATCAATGTAGCGCTCGCCTTTCGCCACCTGACGAATGGCTCGTAGCAGCACTGAAGCATCGCCCGCCTTAGTTACGTACCCGAGCGCCCCTGCTGCAAGTAGTTGCCGAGGAACCAGCCCGGTCCGTATTACAGAAACAATCAAAATCTTCAGCTTGGGATCGAAATCCAGGAGGTGTTTCACCACGAACAAGCCATTCTGATCAGGCAACTCGTAGTCACAGATCACCAGATCGGGTAATACCCGAGGAATAATTGTGAGCGCCTCTGATGCATTTTGTGCCTCCCCAACAATTTGAATACCGGCAGCATTCGTCAGCAAGAGCCGATACCCTGAGCGAATAAGTTGGTGATCATCGACGATGAATATGCGGATCATTGGCCCTCCTGGCGTAGTCTATCCGTTGGGGGAGCGAATTAGCCGCATCAGAACTAGAGCTAGCAACTTAATTGTTCAAATTTGCTTCTCGTCCATCGGGTTTTAGACACCATGACGAGAAGTGCTAGACAGTGCGTCCAAGATTCAGATTTTTCCTACACGCCAAAGCGAAGTGCGCTAGTGGCGGTGTAACTATTTGTGCCTCGAAATAGACAAGCCTTTATTTGAAATCACCTCTGCCTAATCGCAGACCGCCGCGCACTCTTTCGCAGTTGTCCAAGACCAACTAGACACCGTGTCTAGTCGCTGTCGAGAAAAACACGACTTTCTCCGCAAAAATCGATCAACGTAAAACTGTGGCTTGCATTCCACATCGTCGCTGAGGTATCAACCGTCCCACGGAGTAGTCGCGCTGGGTGTTCTCGGGAGGAGTTCATTCAGCCAACAAGGAGCGTTACGCGTGACCAACCATCTCACCAAGCCGGACCACGCCTCCGGCGCCTTTTTCGCCCACCGTTACCCGGTAACGAAAGGCGCACAAATCGATTTCAGCGACCCAACCGTTACGGGCCAGCGCGCGCGCTGACATAAAGATGCGCGCGGTCGATTGGCCGAAACTTTTCCCTAAAAAAGTAGGGCCACGACCCTGCTGACGTTCGTAGAACCGCCAACGGCGCCCCAGAGCGCGAAGTCGCCTTAATCCGTCGCACCTTCGATATGACATGGAGTCAGAAATGAAGAATCAATGCAGCAGAGTGAATCGTCGCTCCGTCAGGGGGGCTGCCTTCGTCATTGCCATCGTGTCCGCCTTGGTCGGGGGTCAAGCCAATGCACAAATGATCGTCAATGACCCGGTCAACTATGCAGCCAAGCTCCAGCAGATAGCGAAGGACGCGGCCGAGTTCGGCAAGAACGCCTCGCGCTGGAAGGAGACCGCGAGCCACTACCAGCAGCAGCTCATCAAGCTCCAGCGCATGAATTTCGGCCAAGCACGAATGGAGGACAGCTTTCCACCTCGCCCTCTCGACTACGGCATGGAAGATATGTGCCCCGGCCCAGGTCGCGGTATCCGGGACCAGCTCACGAGCGCTTTCCGCCAGGCCATGCCGAAGCTGGAAGGAAACGTCGTAGATGAGCAAATGGCCGTGTGCCAACGCATGGTCTACGCCGAAAACGCCAAGTACAACGAGTCCGTGTCCATGCTTCGGAACCTGATGCAGCGCAGTCGGGAGTTCGCCCAGATCGAGGGGCAGCGCGATAGCGTCAACGGCAGCCAAGGCGCACTGGCCGCGAACGACAATGAGGCGTACCGGTTCGTCGCCCGAAACCAGCTTGAACTGGACTACTGGCAAGCACGAATGAAGGCATACGACGATTACATCGACGGGCTTAAGTGGGATCACACCCGACTGGCCAAACGTGCCATGCGCGGCAAGAAAGGTGCGCTCGACGGCATCGTTCCCACCGACGTAGTCAAGTCCGCACTCGGTCAGTAAGCCCTCACGCACCTACGGATATCTTGCAATGGACCTGTTGAACGCCCCCGCCGACCTGATGCGTTGGCTCTCCCCCACCACTCAGAGCGGCCTTGCCGACTACGCCCTTTTCCGGCTCATCAGCGGTTGGATCGGCTCCCGCGTCGATGACTTCGGTCTGGCCCTCATGGGCCGAATGATGGGGTTCGTCGGCGGAATCGGCCTCGGCTTAGTGACCTTGTGGATATTGTTCCAGGGATACCGCGTGCTGACCGGCCAACTGCGCGATCCGCTGATGGGCCTCGTCGTCGACGGCCTCAAAATCGTGCTTGTGTTCGCCATCGCCACGACGATGGCCTTCGGCAACATACGTCTGAACTCGTTCCTCACCAATGACATGGACAAGGCGATTCATCAGCTTGTCACGGGCAAGGACAACGAGACCACGTCGCACAGCATCGATAAATCCCTGGCTATCGTTCAAGTCGCCATGACCGCCATCGACGGCGTTCAGCTTATCCAGCCAGATCCCGAGTTGCTGGAAGAAAAGCGCAACGCAAAGTTCATGGCAACCATGGGGTCCGCGGCTCCCGCTATCGCGGCGGGCACGATGCTGCTGCTGTGGAAGTTCGTCATCGCACTATGGGTCGGCCTTGGTCCCCTCTTCATCTTCGCTCTTGCGTTCCCCGCCACGAAGGGGATGTTCATCAAGTGGCTACAGTATGGATTGGGCACCCTGTTCTCCATGGCGGTCCTCAGCTTCGTCGCAAATCTCCTCTTGGACCTGACCGTACGCATCGCGACCTTCATGTGGCTGACTAAGCTGGTGAACATTCCCGGCCTCAGTACCGAGGGGATCACCAATCAGGCTATGCAACAGGGCAGCGTCGGGATGATCATGACTATGCTGATCGTCTCGGTTCCGCCAATTGCCGCGCACTTCTTCCAGGGGCAGGTTGGTAGCTTCTTGGCGAACTCGTCGTTCGGTAGATCTGGGCAGGGCGGATCAAACGGACAGTCTTCAGCGGGTTACGACCGTCCCGCTCCGCGAGGCCTCGATGCACCGCAGTCTCAAGTGGAAAAGGTCCAAACTCCGAACTCGACCTACACACACATGAACAATTCAGCGAATCAGTCCACGCCAAAGCACGAGAACCGCATCAAGTCCCCTGAAGAAGTCCGGAAGGATCAGCCATGAACCGACTCATTGTCGCGCTATTAACCAGTCTGTTTTTCATTGCCGGACCGGCTTACGCGGAAGGTGGCTGCCCGCCGGGGGAGATGCCGAACAACGCCTGGGCTTCAACCGGCTCCAATGAGTCAGTAGCGAGTTGTATCCCTATGCCAGACAGTGGGCCGGCCAAGCCTCAATGGGAAACTCGCTGGGGTGCCATTGCATCGCAAAAGCAAGGTAGTGAGTTCGGCATCGTCACAGGTATGAAGACCGAGCGGCAAGCAACGAAAGCTGCGATTGGCGAGTGCGTCAAACGTGGTGGAACTGCGTGTGAGTCGCTGCTCACCTTCCGAAACCAATGCGCTGCAGTCGTCAGCTCAAAGACGCAGTCCTTCGCTCAAGGGGCACCATACGAGGCGGATGCCATCGCAGCGGGTCAGAAGCGCTGCCGAGAGTCCAACAGCGGCGAATGCTGGGTGTACTACAGCGGATGCAGCTTGCCTGTAAGGGCTCGATAGGTCTGGAGCGAGCAACATGAATAAGGCCCTGATCGAGCTGACCGAGACCGAGCGTCTCCTGCGTCCGAACTGGATAGCGGTACTGCTAGCCCTCGTCCTACACATGAATTCGGCTTGGTTGTTGCTCTACGCAACATCAGAGGTCGGTGTGGGAATGCCGGTAGTCACGATGCTGACTTCTATCGCTACCGGCATCATGCTGATCGTTGTCGCTGCTTTGTGCATTCGGTGCCTGCTTCTCTGCAAGTCGCCCGCTGCTTTCGGACAAGAACGACGGGGATTGAATCGGTACGACAAGAGAAGTGTTCAGCTCGCCTCGGTATCGACGATTCTTTGCCTTTCAGCGGCCGGCGCCCTGTTTGTCGCGTCCGCCGGCCACAACTCTGGCGCCGAGAAGAATGCATTAGTAGATGGCGCGCGATTCCTACTCGTATGTAGCGCTTTGTACTCAGCAGTTAAGTCGCTGCAACTCGGCGCAGCCCACATCGAGACTACCTCGGCACTGAACCACCTAGGCATCCGCTCTTCTTAACACCGACCAGTTCTAGATTGATCAGTGCTGACAGACGTCCAATGTGCTTTGTTCTCGATAATCAACAACCTATCACTACAAGGAAATCACCTTGCACATCGTCCGCTCTGAATTTAACCGTGGGCTACTAGCACGATGGGCGGTGGCAGTCCTTTTGGCCGTGCTCACCGGCTGTCTTGCCCCATCGTCGCCCGGGAGCGCCGAAGCCGCCTTATGGTTTCCGAACAACCCGAAGGCTCAGGCTCTGGCAACCGCTTCAGAACAAGGCAACGTCGCCGAAGTTCAGCGACTGATGAAGGTTGAGGGGGTCAATCCCGACAAAATCTTCTCCACCGAGGGGCTACCTCTACTCATCTGGCCGATCTACACCAAAAGCCCTCAAGGATTGAAGGCGATGCTGGAGAGCGGGGCAGATCCTAACGCCCGCTTCCCGACGCCGACAGTGGAGAAGTTCAAGGATGGCAGCGTTAGCGTTTCCTATAAGAACAACGCGATGGTTTGGGCGGCAAAGGCTGACGACCCCGTTTACTTGAAGGCGTTGCTCGATCATGGCGGCAACCCCGACACCCGGAATTCCAACAACGAGACATTGCTTTTTCAGGCATTCATTTCGGGGAAGCAATGGGAGAACGTGAAGCTGCTGGTTGAGCGACGAGCAAACGTCAATGCGCGCAGTAAGGGAACGACGATTTTGGAGGACTACGCAGGGGGCGGCGGGTTCATGCAAGCCTTCTGGCTTCTTGAACATGGCGCCGACCCCAAGTTGAACTTCATCAGAGATCCGGCCGCCCCCTCTGATCAGTCACACATCATCGACGCCATCTTCTGGCATCCGGGGAATCCGAAAGATCCGACGTGGCAACGTAAATGCCAGCAGTGGCTACTCCAGCACGGTTACAAGCGTCCGCCTCTGTCCGAACAGTATCGTGATATGCGGCAGCGCCTTGGCTTTCCCTACGAAGAAAGTCAGATCCCGCTTCTATAAACAAGGTCCATCCGAACGGAGTCGAAGATGTTTCCCACGGCAGAAGAACTCAAGGAACGCCAAGCCCTGGTCAGTCGCCTGCGCGATAGCGGCGATCCCGCCGCCGTCGCCCGAGCCAACGAACTGCAACGCACCTACCACGACGACAACATGGCGGTGCTGGCAAAAGACACCTATTGGTCGGCGATGGGCAAAGAAGCGCCGGAAGAAGGTCAGAAATCGCCGCCCGGCTGGATTCGTGCCAGCGAGAATCTTGATCTCCTGCGCAAGGCCGCTCCCGGCTTGGCGAATATGGCTGACGCCGAGCTTCTTAAGTACTTAAAGCCAACGGATTCGGGCTTCCGAGCAGAAATCTACCTTCCCGACCCGCAGATTCTTGGTCCCGGCTACAAGCCGGTGATCGTGCCAAAAGGTTCGGCAGGCGAAGTCATGGGGCCGGATGGAAAACTCCACGAAACAAGTGCAGAGGACTTCGTCGCAAACAATTTTCCGCAGTCTGTTGGCCTCAAGACCGATTACTACGACCGCGCAATGGAACTTGCGACGTTTATGCAGCGCGCTGGTCTTAAAGCCGAATACACGGGTCACTCCCTTGGCGGTGGCATGTCCTCAGCCATGTCGGCCGTCACCGGCCAGCAGGCCACGACGTGGAACGCCGCCGGCCTGCACCCCGAGACCGCAGCGCGCTTCGCCCGCGAGAATCCTGGCGTGCAGGTCTACGACACATCTAAAACAGTCCTCTCGTATCAGATCAAAGGCGAGTTACTGAACGACGGCGTACAGCACAACATCAATCGACTCGATGTCATTCACCGCACTGAACTGGCCGGTGTACTGAAGGAAGCGTGCGACCTTGTGCAGAGCGTGCCGGAAGGACGTGAACTTCTGACCGCGAAATTGAACGCGAAGATGCCCGCGCACGCTCAGGATGCCGTCCGGGAGTTCGTGAAGGAACTCGCTGAGGGAGACACCAGCAAGCTGCTCAGGGAGTTGCCGCTGGCCGCCGGTCGTGTCGAACCCCTGGACACGGTCAAGGTCTGGGAGGGCGGCAAGCTGGTCGATCGCAAGCAGGACATGACGCTGACGGAAATCTCGAACTTCGCCAAGCCTGTATTGGAGACCATGTACCTCACCACCCAGGCCGCTCACGTTGGCCACACCGTGGGTCAGGTGGCGGACGCAGTGGGCCAAACCACGGCAAAGACGATGGATGGAGTCGGTGATGTAACCCGCGCGGTGACCGCCAAGGCGGCGGACTTCTCCGACGTGGTTACCAACGTTTCCCATGGCGCGGTACAGGCGGGCGTGCGAACGGGCGGCGAAGGACTAGCTCGCGTGCGCGAGACCGCGGGGCATGCGGAAGCATTGGTCGATAAAGTGCAGGGCGAGGTTCAGGCTCGCGGCGCCAATGCCGGTGCTAGCGTCCTGCGCGGCATCGGGGGCATGGACATCCTGCCCGACAGCGTTCAACAGTGGGCGGACCGGAATGCTTCGGACTTGCAGAAGACCGGAGAAGCGGCGCGGCAGATCAACCAGGCCGAAGCTGCTCAGGCACGACAGGGTGCTCGCGAGGACGCAACCGCGATTCGCGACTTCACCCAAGGTCGCATCACGGATCTGGAACGTGTGCAGGCCGTGGTCGAGCGCGGGCAGCGCACCGCTATCGCCGGAAGCGGCGTGGCGGCCGATGTAGCACTGGATGCCAGCGGTGACGCCGTGCAGGCCGTATCGCGGCGCGCCCCCGTTGTCGGGGCCGGCGTCGGCGCATTGGCAGGTGGCGCAGCCGGGGTGGCGTCGAACCTCAACGCGGTCGATATCACACAGACGACCGTTTTCGCCTATGGCGCTTGGACTAAAGGCGGCGAAGCCATCGATCGACACCTGATGACCGAGACGGTGCTGCCGAGCATGGCATCCCGCGTGCAGTCGCAAGAGGAATCAGTTCGAGCGCAGTTCCCCAACCTGACTGCACCGAAGCCTGCCGAGACAGCGCCTTCCGCGCCCGGCGCCAACAGTCCCACCAATCCGAGCAACCCCAACCATCCGCTCTTGGAGCAGGCCCGTGCCGGCGTTCGGGCAATCGATGAAAGCATCGGAAAGCCCTATGACGAGGGCAGTGAACGCATCAGTCGCTGCCTGACCGCCGCATGCAAGGACAATCGCGATATGCATCCCGGCAGCACGAATACTTCGCTCTCGGCCAATGCATTGAATCGCATTGACCATGTCTTGCTGGGGTCGAATGGCAACATGCATGCGGTGGAAGGAAAGCTAGGCGATCCGGCCAGCAAGATCGCAACGGTATCAGTCGAACAGGCATTGAAGACTCCTGTCGAGCAGTCTGATCAGAAGTTGCAAGCGGCTACGCAGACCATCGCGCAGGAACAGCAGCGCGAGCGCGAACTAACGCAGCAGCAGACACAGCAAAAGAGCGCGCTATCGATTAGCTGATTAACCGCTGCTCCACGCACCGGCGCAGCCAACTCCCAATCCGACCTCAGCCACACCGCCCCGTAACGGGCGGCCAGGAGAGCTTTGTGTCACGAATTGATCACCCGGCGTATATGCGACCCCTGACGCTTCCTTGGATACGCCGGCTTTTTTCTTCTAAGCGCAGCGACACGTCGCAGCACGCCGCGCGTCGTTACGAAGTTGCGTTCGAATCCGCTCAGGCGCGCTCCCTCGTTTGGGGGCTACACCGGTCTCGCTTCGATCCGACCTCCGCGCGATTCGCCTCGCAAGAAGTCATCGCCATGGTCCGACGAGAGTTGAGCCACGATATCGGAGAGATCAGCGCTGATCTGGTGGCCCGTGAACGTTTCGGAATTACTACCGCGGTTCGCGGCCTTCTGGAACGCATGCTTCGGGTTCCGCTCGTCTACACCTTGGGCTATGTCCAGCAAGGCGATCAAAAGCTTCTTCATACGCCCCTAGAAGAACTGGAGCGAATGCTACTACCAGGCAATGCAGCAGTTGCGCAGATCAACCTGCATGCGTGGCTGACCTTGTCCAGCCACGAGATCATCGACGTTACCTATTGGGCCGCGTTCCCTGAGCTGTGCAGTCGCAAAGAGCAAGAGTCCAAAGTTCTGTTCGGGCATCCAGGCCAGATCGAAGGCCGTTCGTATCACCCGCAGTTAGTTGGCGAAGAATTCGTCCGAAAGGTCGGAATTCTTAAGGAGTATGAAAAATGGTAAACGCCAATTTTGTCACCTTTGAAGCAGTCTGCCGTGGCTCATTGAACTGGCGTGTGTCGATTGATGGCGAGGACGACCACATTCCATTCGCTAGCCAAGAGACCTGTATCGGCGCGGCGCGAGCGCGTGCGCGGCGCCATCATCTAGAGCATTCCGTTACGACCGAAGTGTGGGCGCCCGGCTTCGGCGGGAAGCGTGAATGCATCATTCGGTTCATGACGCCGCCGGCACTTGAGGCTTTGCTCCATGACCCAGTGCCGAGCCTGGACCTTCGCGAGGCTTGCGATCAGTACGGCTTGCACTTTCCGTGCGTCTGGCCGAGGTAAGCGCCTATGCTGGTTCTCTCCCGCCGGCCGGTCCAAGCCATCAAGGTCGGCCAAGACATCGAGGTCCGTGTGTTCCGCTGTGCAAACGGACTGGTTCGCTTCGGCATAACGGCTCCCCGAGACGTTCTCATCCTGCGCGAAGAACTTTTAAGCCGGCCTGTACCGCAACTTCCTCCGCGTACGTCCCCGCCGAGGAAGTCTTGCGCCCTCCGACGTACCCCCCGTCGGTAGAGCGGTAGCGCGGTGCAGGACGACCGCCCGCCGGCCAATAGGGGCCGGCGGGCTGGGCCAATAGGTTGCGACAGGCACTTTGTACAACTACGACCAAGCAGGGAAGCACAGGATGCTCAGAGAGTTTAGATCTGAAGTTCTTTTTGCCCTAGCCGACGCGCCACACTGGAAGCGTGCGTCGTTCATGGCCTCGTGCTGCGAGCCGATGCTCGCGAACTATCGACTGTACCGACGCGAGTACAAACGAGGCAGCGTGCGCGCTTTGCGTCAATCGCTGGACGAACTGTGGAACAACGCTTTGCTTGATAAGCCGAAGCGATATTCCGATCAAGTCCTAGAGCGCGTCTACAGACAAAGCCCTCCCCGAATTCGTATTCGCGAGATGTCGCCGCTAGAGGAAGTGGCCTTTGATACCTGCTCAGGGATCGGATTCAGCATGGAGTACGACGGCAGTCAGATCGGTCTTGAAGAGGTGTGCAATGTCGCGCTATGCACGATCGTCAACGCCAACGGCGGCGCGCTCTCGGTCAACGAGTCCGACCAACCAGATATCATCAGACAACTGCTTCAACTAGAGGCACATAGGCAGCGACGCTGTTTTGAGCAATTGGTGGCCGCATCTCACGATTGCCGAGACTCGACCGTTAAATCTCTTCGCATGGTGGGAGCAAACGCGCATCCCAGCATGCTTCCACCGGCAATCGCTTTCAAAGGGACGGACCATGACGGCTGTTAATCGATATCACCCACTGACCGCCGGATTGGCGGCGGCATTGGCCTGCCTGCATCCGAGCGCCGCGCTGGCTGCATTCCCACCCGAGACGGGGCAGGCCATGTTTCCTGCTCCGCCCTTGACCTGGGCGGGGGCTGGCCCGACCTATACGTATCGCGACGCAATGAAGAAATGCAAGAGACATAGAGCGGAAGTGCTAGAAGAAGCTGCGTCGCGGCCTATCGATCCGAGAGGATTCAATCAGACCATTCGTGTTCATACCAACTGTCAGAAGGCGATGATCGAAACCGTCGCCCCTTTGACGAGTGTGCATCTCGAAGTCGGCAACCGATTTGACCTGCCGCCTAATATCGAGCCGCCCTACCGCACCAACTATTCGTATTGGTATGGTAGCGCGAACTCCTATTGGCCGCTGAAGGCCGATGAAGAAGACATCGGCAAGAACCTGGGCTGCAGCGATTGCAGCAACAACCCTGTCGGCAATCCAATTGTTATCAATGCCCAAAACAAGTTCCAAGACGAGGTCGACTACGCCGGCACCGGTGGTCGCGGCCTCAGCTTCCACCGCTACTACAACAGCGCGCCCGAGGTACTGACGGTCGGCCTGGGCGAGAACTGGCGGCATACCTACAGCCGCAGCCTGGAATTTCGCGACATGTCGGCGGATGCCAAGATTGCGACGATCCACCGAGACGACGGAAGGCAGCTCGTTTTTAAGAAGGTTGGGGGACTGTGGACAGCCAGCTCGGAAGTGCAGGTAGTGCTGCGCCCCATCCTTGAAGCTGGTGTTCCGGTGATGTGGGAACTGGAGAACCCCGCAGACGGTTCAACCGAGACCTACGACGCTCAAGGCCGCTTGATGGCCGTCGATTATCTCGATGGATACCACCTGACGCTCACGTACACGGGCGGTCTGCTCAGCCAGGTAGCCGACGCGCAGGGACGCTCCCTGGTGATCGCGCACAATGGCGACGGATTCATCTCGTCGGTGACCGATCCCGATGGTGTCCGCTATGACTACACCTACGGATCGCCACTGTTCCCGACACTGCCCGAATTCAAGGAGCGCCGACTGGAGCGCGTGCTATCGCCTACGGGGTACAAGCGCGATTACCGCTACTACGCTGGCACGGAGCCATTCCAGTTTGGGCTGCTTACCCAGATCTTGGACGAAACCGGCGCTGTCAAAGCGACCTTTGGCTACGACAACGCCGGCAATCCGGTGTCAACCGAGCATACTGGCGGCGCCGAGCGCTATGTCATCGAAGGCAACGATGTTGTGTATGCCAACGGTCTGCGCATGAAATACCGGTTCACAACGATCAACGGTCGAAAGCTGGTGACCGACAAGCAACGGGTCTGCACAACCGATAGTTGCAGCGAGAGTGCGGTCTTCACCTACGACGCAAACGGGTATCCCGACGTAGTCAACGACTTTGGTGGCAAGACTGATTTCGACTACAACGCAAAGGGCCAGATCGTTCAGCGCATCGACGCTCCGGGCAGCAACTACGAGCGTAAAACGCAAACCGATTGGCACCCCGTTTTCGATCTCCCCACTGAGGAACGCGTTTATGACCGTAGCGGCAGCTTGTGGTCAAAGCTCCAGTGGACGTACAACGCGCGGGGTCAGGAGCTGACAACGACGCGGACTGACCCCGCAACAGGCGAGACGCGGACTACCAGTGCGGTTTACTGCGAATCCAGCGACGTTCAGGCGGGCACATGCCCGATCGCTGGCCAGATCATCAGGGTCAACGGTCCGCGCACGGACGTGAGCGACATCAGTACCTTCAGCTATTACGCGCTGGATGATGCAGGTTGCGCAACGGCTGGCGGTAGTTGCACCCATCGCAAGGGCGATGTCTGGAAGGAAACGAATGCCCTCGGTCACGTCACCGAGTATTTGCGATACGACCGTTCCGGTCGGGCCGTGTCTGTCAAGGACGCCACCGGGGTGATCGCTGAGGTCGAGTACGACCCGCGTGGTCGCCTCCTGCGACAAATCGTCCGCGGAAGCAATGCCGCCGTCGAGACCGACGATGCCATCACCCTGATGGAGTACGACGTAGCCGGTCGCTTGAAGAAGACTACCGATCCCGATGGGGTCTATACCCGCTTCGACTACGACGCCGCCGGCCGAGTCACCGACATCTACAACTCCAAGGGCGACCGAATCCAGTACACGTTGGACAACGAGGGTCGCCCGGAGAAGACCGATGTTAAAGACAGTGCCGGCACCATCACCCGAACGCTCACAACGCTTCGTAATCAGCTGGGCTGGATCAATGCCGTCAAGGACGCTTACGGTCGAACCACGAAGACCAGCTATTGGAAAAATGGAACGCCCAATTACACGACGGATGCCCTGGGCACTCAATCCGTCCAGCAGACCGACGAGCTTAATCGACCGTCAGCGACTCTATTGAACGTAAACAACCCCCCATCGAATGGATCGCGCTACAACTATGACACTGGCGGGGGCCTGGCCATTGTCAGTGACGCCCTTAGCAGAGAGACCGCCTACAGCCGTAATCGGTTCGGCGATCTGCTGTCATTGACCAGCCCGGCCACCGGAACCACGACCAACACATACGATAGCGCAGGAAATCTCACATCGAGCACAGACGCGGCCGGCCGCACCAGCGTCTTTGCCTATGACGCTCTCGGCCGCAAGCTGACATCTAGCTATCCTGCCGACGCGGCCTTGACGGTCACTCATACCTACGACACCGCACCGGCAGCCTGCGCTGCGGATGAGCGTTTTACGGTCGGGCAATTAGTCCGTACCGTCGATGGAAGCGGTAGCACCGAGTATTGCTACAACCGCTATGGCCGCATCAGCCGCAAAGTACAGATCATCAACGGCAAGACCTTCGTATCGCGGTACGAATATTCGAAGGCCGGCCGACTGTTGGCGATGACCTATCCCAGCGGTATGCGCGTCGCTTACGCAGCCAGCGGCACGGGCGACGTAGGTAGTGTTGTAGTGACTCGGCCGGGTCAGGCCAGCGAGAACCTGCTCAGCAGCATCACCTACTACCCATTCGGCCCAGCGGGCAAGCTGACGTTCGGGAATGGCCGTGCGCTCAACCGGACGATGAACCTGAACTACCAGCCGACCTCCATCCAGGACAGCGCTGCGGATGGTTTGTCGCTGGGCTTCGAGTTCAACGAGGTCGGGAATTTGATTTCGCTCCGCTCCGGAAACCTATCCAATCCGCCTGTACGCAAGTACGAATACGACACGCTCAACCAGCTCACGGCCGTCAAGAACGGCGCCGATAACGCCCCGCTCAAAACCTATATCTACAACGCCTTCACCCGCAATCGAATGACCGAGGTAACGAACGGCGCCACCAGCACGACATCGTTCTATGCATCCGATACAGATCGACTGATGCAATGGGGCGGTGTTGCCCGCACTTACGATGCCACGGGCAACACGATCAGCAACGCGGGAACTGCGCTGGAGTGGGTCTATAACGCCGCTGGGCGGATGAGCGAGGTCAAGGTCAACGGCGTTTCGGTGATGACCTATCGATATAGCGGTAACGGCGAGCGTGTACAGCGCCAGGACGGCGTCGCCATCGACTACACGACCTACGACACGGTCGGTCGCTTCATGGGTCGCTACGATGCCGCTGGAATTGCAAGCCAGGAGGTGATCTGGCTCGGCGACGCGCCCATTGGCATCGTAGCCGGCGGGAAGCTGCTGTATGTGCAGGCCGACCACCTGGGGACACCGCGGACAATCATCGATCCTGTTCGCCAGAAGGCCGTATGGAAGTGGGATCTGACAGGGGATGTGTTCGGCGGTTCACTACCGAACCAAGACCCCGATCTGGATGGCCAAACGTTCATTTTTGATCTGCGCTTCGCTGGGCAACAATTTGACTCGATTAGCGGCACGCACTACAACCTACATCGCGACTACGATCCTTCTAGCGGACGATATCTGCAAAGCGATCCCATCGGACTGTTTGGCGGCATGAACACGTACAATTATGTAACCAGCTCGCCCCTGATGTGGGCAGACCCAATGGGTCTACTCCAGTGGACCAGATTGCCGCATCAAACGCTCCCTGGGAACCTCGATAACCTGGACACGACCTACAATTACCCAGGAGCCAAAGGAAGCGAGGTCGGTTCTGGTCTCATGGGACGCACCACGATTGACTGGACAGTCGATTCCCCTTGCAAATGCCAGGACGGACAATATTTTCTCAACGAGTACGACGTGAAAGTGGGCGCCGTCATAAATCTGCGAAGGAACTTGGTCGATAACAAGCAACGCTCTCAAACTAAGCGCGAGGAGCTACAGCATGTCAACGACATCAATGACTGGATCGATGGAGCCAGGGCTGGCGCTGAGGCTGTTGAAGGCAGCCAACTGGGCTCGGCCTTCGCAACCGAACAGGAATGTGTCAATGCAGCCAAGAATAAAATGGTCGAATTCCTGACGGCTGGCGCCAAACAAGTGATCTGGGAATCTTGGAATCGATACGACCGAACCAAAAGACACGTCTTCTACAATAGGAGCAAGTGAGCAATGAAAGCTGTCTACTTCGTTCTACTCCTTGCGCTGGGCGCTCCTCAGGCATCAGTTGCCGCAAAGTGCAGCCTTTCTGAAGCGCAGCGAAGTTTGAGTTCAGTAAGTTACGTCGGTCCGATCACTAAGGAAGTTAGGGGCAAGGCGATAGACTTCAGTCGCTTTGTATTCCAAAACAATTCCAAGTCCAAAGTGAAGTTTGCCGCCTTCGATGGCGACGAACCTTTAGCGATTCATCCGCACTCAACTTATCTCGAAACCAACACGCCTGCTGGCTGGCGGCACGAAGATCCAACTTTGGACTCTTATCCCCCCGCTATCCTGAAGGCCGTACGTCCGGGCGACTCTTTCAGTTTCCTCATCGAGTCGCGCAAAGATCAGGCTACCGAGTTCAGACTGACATTGAGCGACCAAAGGAACTGCGAATATAAATCGCAGCCTTTCCGCTTCGAAGTTGGCAAGAAGGCCGCGAACTAGCATAGGCACCGGTCTCACGGTGAACATACTGGCTTCGGAGGTGTCAGGTCCGAAGCCTTTTTTTTTGACCGAGTATTCACCCGCGCCCCTTTTGTTCGTTCTGTTGCTGGGCGAACGTCGGATCGGTCGGTGGCCGGCATGCCGAACACGCGAGCATCCCGACGAATACGACACATACGACAAGGCATTTGACTGGCTTCATGGCGATTCCCCTTGGTTGTTCTGCTGAGACTATCGGGAATCACCGCGGCCGCTGAGATGCGCGGCGCATTCCGAAACGTGCCTACAGTAAAACACCCGTCACTGCATCGTGCGCAGTGACTCTGCCTCGCCCCGCCTCTTTACTTGCGTACAGCGCCGAGTCCGCACGTTTCAGCAAGTCTTGATAGCTTTCACCGGGTCGCAATTGCGCAACGCCCATGCTTAAGCTAATCGGGATGATTTGGCCGCCAATCGAGAGCGGGCTGTCAGTGATGCTGGAACGCAGTTGCTCGGCTCGTTTCGTTGCCTCCGCTAGGGGAGCACCCACGAACACCACTACCATTTCATCGCCACCAAATCGGCCACACAGGTCGTCGGCCCGCAGCCTGTTTCGCATCCGGAGTGAAACAATACGCAAGACTTCATCGCCTACGGCGTGGCCAAAGTCGTCGTTGATCTTCTTAAAGCGGTCTACATCAATAAAGACCGCCGACAAAGGTACGCCATTGCCATGGGCTGAAGCCACGGCGCTTTGTAGCGAATCTTCCATGGCGGCACGACTGAGCCCACCCGTCAATCCGTCGTAAGTCGCTCGATGTCGCGCAGCATCGCGGTCACGACTCAGTTGATAGAGCTTCAGAGAAAGGCCGGCCAGTAACCCTAGCCCACCGACCGTTAGCGACGCCGGATAAGCAAACTGCAACCAATCGTACATGGGCCACCAGCGCTGCAGGCTGCCTACCTTCACGACGAGTATCACCATTAGCGGGGACCAAGCCGCGAGTAACACGTACGCTTCGCGCTGCCTACGGCGAATGGCCTTCGTACCGGCGACGGCGACGGCCGCGATCACAACCAGAAGCACAAGATTCCCAACCATCGCCGTCGCATACCAAACTTGCACGGTCGATACCACCAACACCGCGCCAAGCAGGGCGCTGCAAATGTTGAGCAGGCGAGCAACGCCGGGCTGATGACTGGGTAAGCCCAGAAAGAAAATGAGGAAGCGCACACTCGCCAGCACAGCCGTTGTGCTCAGAAGGATGTTGGTGCGACGATCCATTGCGAATGCGGACAGCCACTCCGAGCTGCGGAACTCGCCCCCATCAATTGAGAGGCTGATCATTTGCGCGATCAGCGTAAGAGCGAGATACGCGTAACCTCACTGCCTGAGGCAGACCCAGAAGATGAGGGCCAGCGCGGCCACACCACCAAGAGATGTAAGAACGAACGTCCATATCCGGCCAAACTGAACATCTTGCTCATAAACTCTTGCCAACGGCATGACAGCCACTGTCGATGACACTTCATCCGCAGAGCTAACACGGAGATAGACCGACTCGCCAGCGCGTAGCCCATCGGACAAAGGAACAACGTGCGCGATCGACGAATGTGTGAGGTCTTTGTCGGGGCCATAGACAGACCGGCGAACTGGCTTTCGGTCACCTGGGCGCCAAACTTCCAGTTGCTTCCAGTACGGCTGGCTCAGTACTAGCTGGGGCGAACCTTGCGCCGATATATCGCGGACCGCAGTGAGCCGCCACCACCGAGGCGCTGTGGATTGAAGTTTTATTTCTGGACTAGGTAGCGCCAGAAACTGATCGCGATAGCGGCCCGACAGCACAGCCTCAGGTGACTGGTCTCTTGCGGTCCGGTTTAACTCGGACAACGTGAATGACGAAGCCTCATGGGCCCCTGCCGTAAATAGGGAGGCAAGCAGTATTACCATGACCTGCAACCCGCGGCGCAAAACCAACTCCATGTCCAGGTGGACTCCCCTATCTCACATAGGGAGAATATCGAGCCGGCCACGCCTAGAGGATGGATCGAGTCACGTTTCTCCGTCGGCCAAGAGGGGGCTGATCTTCGCGCCGGCCAAATTTGTGAGGTTTAGACAGTTACCAGCGTATTGGCCGCGATCCCGACCATTGGTCAGCCCCACTGCGCACGGACACGTCTTGCTATCCCGCGCCGAGCCGATTTAAGTATTTTCCGACGCGCTAACCACACCGAAACTTATCGTTCGGTTGCACCGTCCTGGCCTAATGCCCTCATCCTGCGCGTGACCGTAATGCCATGGTCCGCCATAGCGTCATGACGAGCGCGCATCTGCTGCGATCGTTGCAGCGTTTCTCGGGTGATCGCGTACGCCGAATTGCCTCGGTTGAACCACCGAATTTCGGCCAGCACCTCCTTCGCTCCGTCATTGTCCCGTTGCTTCACCGCCATGAAATAGCGATTCATGAGCTGTTGCCTACGTTTGTTCAGTCGCGCATCCGCTCCTTTCAACTCACTGTTCTTCTCGTACTGCTCGGCCACCGCAAGCGGCGACAACCCCAGCGCCTGAGCGAGCACGCCGGCCGGGGTTACGTCGGTGATGGACTGTCCGTCCAGTGTCGTTGCTCCCTCGCCGGCATAACGCAACGCGCGCAGGGGCGAGCGAACGAACGCCGGCACCATAGTCTCGATACCGCGCTCGATATGCCCCTCATGCACCTGCTGCAGGCCGGTAAACAGGTTCTTAGGGATCGCCATGGCCGCGCCCAGCACCTGCTCCATCCAGAAGAAGTAGGCGTCTCGGCCCTCCAACTCCCGATCCGGACTGCGGAACCACAGATTCGGTAGACCAATGCGTTCGGACACGTCCACGCCCAGCAGGCTTCCAGGCACACCACTGAGCAACAAGCGCGCCGCATCCTCGCCCAACAGCTCCCGAGTGCCGCGCGCGAACTGCTGCTCGGCCGTGAGCGGCTCATCATCGTCCTCAAACAACCCTGCCATCATGACCGCCAGGCCATAGAGCGGGACGCCCGTAACGCCAGCCATGAGGGCGTACATCCCCATCATGGCTCCCAGTTGTCGGCGGGCTTCGGCCCGCGCCTCCGGCGACTCGGCCCGGAAGGATTGATGCACGTCCCGGAATAAGCGGTAGATCAGGTTGACGTTGTAGTTGCGGAACACGAACAGCACCTTGGCCACGTCGCTCTGCATCCAGCGCGGGCGATTCGCCGCGGAGTAGTCGAAATGCACCTCGTAGGTCAGTTTGGCCGCTCGCTGTACCGCTGCGTCATGGGTATCCCCGGCCTCTCGGGCTAATCGGTACGCCGTCATGGAAGTGACTTCGCGATTGAAGCGCTCGGATTGATGAAATATCCAGCCCAGCTTACTCATGACCCGTTGGCGCACGGCCGAATACTCGACCCCCTTGTCGCCTACGCCGGCCAGGTCATGGGCCTGGGTCTTTTCCCAAACACCCATCTCGACGAAAGCTTTGGCCGCGTTCTGCTCGGCTGTAGTGAGCGCGGCACGCTCGATATGGCCCTTGCCGCGCGCGAAGTCCTGCGCCGCCTTGGTCAGCGCGCTGGACGCCTTACCGAACCCATATCGCGAACCAAGGATCGGCACCCCCAGCATCAAGGTTTGAGTGGCGTTGAGGAACAAGTGCGCCGGGTTCGCGCCCAGGTGGTACACGAAGGCGGCGCTGGTGGCTATTTGGGCGGCGGCGCCGCCTTTCGGGTTGAGTATGAACTCGTGGCGCTTGCGCAACTCGTTGACAAGCAGCATCCCACCGATCGGTGCGTGCTCTTTAGCTTGTTGCTCGGCAACGTCTAGCGCCTCACCCATCTCCAGGGCGTACTTCAACCGCGCGAGCTGGTAGCTTCCATGGAACATGGCGCTGCCGAAGGCCCGCAGCGCGTCCGCGTTATAGCCGGGCACCTTCTTCCGGTGGATAAAGCTCTTGCGCAAGCTCAGGTCGGGCAGACGCTCCAAATAAAGCTGATAGACCTCATCTCGCAGGAAATCGGGCGCACCCGCGTCGTCAAGGATTTGCTGAATGTCGGCGACAAAGCCTGGATCGATGGACTGCCGCAGGCTGGTCTTCTCGGCATCTACACCGGCCCGGACTTCCAGCCCTTGTTCACGCATCTTCTCGGCAAAGGCATCCAGTTCTGCCCGGCCTTCGAACTTGGAAAATCCAACCATGCGGCCGTCCCGCTTGACCACGGCGAAATAGCGGCCGAACCGCTTCAGCGGAAAATAGGGCGCGTCAACGCGTTGGGCTTCGAATTTCTCCCGCAACTTGATCACTTGCGCATTCGCACGCTGATTGGCTTTGCGAATGCTCGACGCGTGCAGGCGGGCCGCTCGCGTCCGTTGCTCTGCTTTCCCAGCATCGTCCAGCTCGGGATCTTCTTCGATTTCCTCCAGCCGATCTTCATACTCACGGTCCGCACGGTTTCGGTTGATCTGGATGGCCCGCTCCAAATTCTCTGCCAGCGCCTTTTCGATCAGCTTCATTTGCTCGGTGTAGGCATTGCGCACCGACACATACAACTCCTGCCCGTCGGTCGGTAGCGCATCGAAGCGACGTCGAAGCTCACGGTGTATCCGCACCTTTTCCGGATCTTTCTTGTAGGTCGCCTCCTTCAACGTGGGATCGACGCCGGCGACGGTGCTGTCGTGCATCAGGTCGGCCAAGGCCCGCGCCTGCGCGGTGGGCTCGCGGCGCACCAGCGCGCGCGCACCGCCGCCGGTTGCAAAGGAGAGCCATTTCTGCGCTATGGCATCGGTCTTGACGTAGCGCTGATGGCGATAGGCATCCAGCTGATAGCGCAATTCCAGATAGTGGCCGATACCTGGCATTTTTTTTGGCGCGAAGTCCGACAAGGCGTTCATCGGAATCGCGCCCAGCAACGCCGGCTTGAGATCGGTCAACTTGGCCGCGCCGCGCTTGGCAAGCCAGTCCTTCACGGATTCACGCCCTTCGTCCGACAACTCCAACCGAGAAGCCGAACGATTCGGGTCAGGACGACTGAACATCGGCAGTCCCGCGCGCGCCGCATCCTGCATGGCCGGTGTGAGATCGATCACATGAGAGCCTTCCTGCGCCTCACCGACCAGTCCGAACACGTGGCGACCGGCCCGACCATTGAAGCGTTTGGCCCACTGATTGATCGTGCTGGGAAGCAACTGGTCGTAGAACGTACCCAAGCCCTGCTCGCGACGCGCTTGGTTGGCATCGGTTCCCGCATAGCGAGCGGCTTGCTGCGCGCCCGATGTCCAGGCGATCCGATCCATCCCATGATCCACTGCCCAGCGCACCATTCGCTTGAAGACCAGCAGCGACCAGTCGGCGGCGTTCTTCATCGGGGCATCTGGCACGCCATCCCAGCCCGGTTGAACGCGTTTGTGCAGTTCCTTGCGCCGTCGCTGTTCATCCGGCGTCAATACCTCGCTCGCTCGCAGCCGCTGCACCAGCGACCGGTACTCGGCTTCCTCAGCGGTATCGGGGCCGCGCGGCCGATAGCCTTCCCGCCGCCCTTGCTGATGCCAGTCCGACTGAATTTCTTCAATGAACAAAACCGAGCGGCCTTCCGAATCGACACGCTCGTTAAACCGCACGTGCGCCAGGATGTTGGTGTCTTGAGGAAAGTGGCCTGAGAAATACTCGTGCTCAGCGGCGTCGTCCAGTTCAATCCGCTCCACATTGGACAACGTATTGTAGGGACGCTGCTGGAGCGCGCGAATTCGTTGCTGCTGCCCGGAAGTAAGACGTCGCTGGGTGACCGGTAGCCTCAGCAATAGCTCCCGATAGCGCTCACCCTCCTTCGACGAATACTCCTTGAACAATTCCTTGAGCTTGCGATAGCCGCCGTGGTGCATCTCAATGTTGCTGGCGGCGTGGTACGCCGCTTCGTCAACCAGCCAGTAAAAGTCATCGGCCGGCACCAAGACGCCGGGGTTGTCTTTGTGCTGCAGTCGTTTGGAGCGACGCGGATCATCCCGAAGCCGGACCACCTCAAATCCGTGCTTAGCCAGTTTGTCGGCATCGGCTTGCAGTGCCGCGGGTACCTTGACCTTTTCCCACTCTGACGGTCCGAGCGGCTTAGACAGGTCGAACAGCACGGTTTCGTGCAATACCAGTTCGTTGAAATTTACGTAATCTGCCAACTCTTGCCGCGTGGTTTTGTCGCGGGCGGCCAACCACTCGTCGACCCCGGACCAATCACGCTCACCTTGGCGAAACTCGCCCCGACGTTGCGCGCCATCCAACCACTGTTGCCATTGCCTCGCTGCGGCTACCTTGGGCGCCCCTTTGGCGTTGCGAACCGACTCGGTGAACGCCGAGTAGAAACGCGGTGCCGGCCTGGACCAGGCTGGAGCCTCGGCGAGCCGTGCCGCACGGGGGCGGGCACCGTCGCGTACATATCGCGCCGCCTGTGCGATCAGTTGCCGTAGCTCAGCGGCACTGAATGCTACATCGAACCCCAGCGCGCGCAGAAAGCGGCGCAGGGCAGCAATCACACGATCAATGACGCTGTTACGGATTCCCTTCTCGGCCATGACCGCAATCGCCTCACGGGTGGCGATTCCGCGATTGGCTCCGCGATAGCGGCGATCGATCTCAGCGAACAAATCCGCATACCGGCCACTCGACCGCATCGTGTCCACGGTGGATTCCAATTGCCCCCACAGGACCGGCCCGGTGATGGCCTCGATGCCGTAGTGGCCAATCGCTTCGTGGGCCAGAACGGCTTTGGCTCGCTCGACGTCGGTCAGATTGGCCGCGACGAGATAAACCGTACTCTCGCCATCGTAAAAGCCTTCCGCGTCCGCATAGCCGGCCTGGGATTGAGCGGACGCTGGCAGGTCACCCCCCGTCTCGACCACGATCACGCGAGGGGCCGCGCGCGACCAGCCCGCGATGATCGGCGCGATCGCTCGACGGACCGCCACCGCTGGCGTCCCACGTTCGACCGGCCGCCGCGGACGGCTGAAAGCCCCTGTCGGCGCAGGGTCGCCATCAACCGCCTGCTTGCCCGCCCGCAACGCGGCCACGACCTTCTGGAACCGCTCGCGCTTGCCGTCCAGTTCGCCCTGCTGCGGAAATCCGCGCGTCATTTCCTCGCTGGCCTGCTTGGCCTCGCGCTCAAACTGCTGAACCCGAGCTTCCGCCTCGGCGACCAGACGATCAGAACGCTCAATCATGTTTTCCAAGCGACTGACGTAGCCACCGGGCGTGATGCCCTCCCGTCCAAACTCCGTCTGGCCGACCGTGAAGTCGCCTACCTGCAAGGTCACTCGGAAGGCATCGCCCCGGTGATCCACCCAGATGTCTGCCCCTCGGAAGCTGCCGGCGCGAACCGGGCCGTCTGCCGAGGTAGCCCGCTTGAAAGCGGCCAGCACGGGTTCGGCCTTAACGCCTTTTCTCTCGTCAAAGGTGCGCTCGCCCAACGTCAGCTCAAAGGGGCCGTCACGGTCCAGCTGGTCAACGGCTCGGCGGGTGCGATCCCGGTCGGTGTAGCTGTAGTGGTTGCCGGCATTGAACTTACGGACCACGGCTTCCATCTGGTGGATCGACCGCTTATGGGAGCGCTCCTGCGCCTCCAGATTGCGAACCTCCGACCGCAACCGCACCGATTCCAGAATCAGGGGGTTGCCCGACGCGGAGCCCTTCATCTCGGCCGCGTTGGCGGCCTCGCTGGTCACGTCCTCGATTTCGCGCACGCTGGCATCGCCTGCGCGGAACGACTCGATCCCACGCGCCTTGCGCTCCAGAATCTCCCATTGCCGCGCGTCGTAGGTCTGCTTGGTCGCGTAGCGCAGGATCTCGATCTCGAAGCCGTCTGGGTCGACCTCGTAAAACTCGTTGCCTTGGCGGACGATGCGCCCTTCGCGCTGTTCCAGGTCGGACGGCCGCCAAGGTGCGTCCAGATGGTGCAAGGCGACCAGCTTGCGCTGCACGTTCATGCCCGCGCCCATCTTCGCCGTCGACCCCATGAGCACCCGAATGTCGCCGCGATTTACCTTTGCGAACAGGTCTGCCTTGCGCTGGTCGGTGGCGAAGTCGTGGATAAAGGCGATTTGTTCAGCGGGGATACCCTGTGCGATCAACTTCGCCTTCAAATCGTCGTAGACGCTGAACCGGCTTTGGTCTGCCAATAGCTCATCCAGGCTGACCACCGCCTGAGATGCATCGGCTTCTGCGTCCCCTGCTTCGTCGGCGGCACCGCCTTCCTTGGCTTCTTGCTCAGCCTCCCAGCGCGCGACATAGGCGTCGATATCCTCAGAGGCAATCGCCTCGGTCTCGAACCTGCGTTGCCACTGCTCACGATCCTTGGCCAGCCTGGCATTGGCCAGATCAATCACATCCTGCCGTTTCGACTCACGGGCGACCGTTGCGCCCGAGCCCGCATCAACGATGAGTTGGATGTTCCGAATCTTGCGTAGGAAGAACACGCGCTCCGGCCAGGCCGACAGCGCGACCTTCACCCCATCCACGTGCTCCAAGTGCCCGGCATCGTTGCGCACGAACCACGTCGGTCCCTTTGCCTGCGCTGCCTCAGTCGCCCGGCCCCGCGCCGATGCCGGCACCGACAGATCACAAAACACCAACTGGGTGCCACGCCGGGCTTTGTTCCCCTGCCATATCCGCACGATGTTGCCGGCGGCGACATTGATCTTGGATTCGGCGAAGTCGGGAGCCGACGGATCGACTAGGCGATAGTCCAACCCGGCCTTGCGCGCATCGCCCGTCGCTTTGAGGTGGTTGTCGATGCTCGGGTCTTTAGGCATGTTCTCCATGCGCCCGATGATCGAATCGCGCGGATACCGCTCCTTGGGCGTCCCCGTCTCCGGGTCCAGCATCGGCTGACCGTTGCCATCCAACTGTTGCTCCGGGATGCCGATGTATGCCGCTTGCAACGGCGAGCGGGCTACCACGATATTCTGCGGGCCGCCGGTCTTGATCTTCGGCAGCGGGAACCGACGGCCTTGCGCCTGCGCGTCGCGAACCAGATCCGCTCGGGTTACGGTATCGGCGAACTGTCGCCACATCGTGCGCAGCTCCGGCAGGTTCGCGAATTTGCTGAAGCGCTTCTTCTCTTTGAACCGCCCCGCCGCATCCATTTCCCAATCGGTGACCATCGCGCCGAACGTGCTCGACCACGCGTCGAACTGGGTGACGTTGAGCTGGCTCAATGCGCCGTACTGAAGGTAACGCTGGAAGTGGTAGACCTCCGACAATGTGTTCGACACGGGGGTGCCGGTCAGGAACACGCGGTTCTTACCTTGGTTGACCCCTTCCAAATAACGCATCTTCACGAACAGATCGAAGGCCTTCTTGGAGCCCTCGGGACTGCCCAGGCCGGCGACGTTGCGCTGGGTGGTGACGAAGAACAAGTTCTTGAACTCGTGCGCCTCATCGACCACCAAGGCGTCCACTCCCATCTCCGCGAAGTCCAGCAGGTCATCGCGGCTGCGCTCGGAGATGCGGTCCAGACGCTCGATGATGCGGTCCTTGCGCTTTTGAAGCTGCTTGAACGACAGCGAGTTCTTACCTTCGCTCGCCCGGATCGCATCCAGGGCTTCGCCGATTTCCTGCACTTCGGCCTTAAGAATGTTCTCCTCTGCGTCGGCAGGCAGCGGGATAAAGCCGAACGAGGAATGCGCGACAATGACCGCATCCCACTCACCAGTCGCGATGCGGCCGAACAGTTGCCGCCGCTTGCCGCGTTCAAAGTCCTGACGGCTGGCGGCCAGGACGTTCGCGCCGGGGTAGAGCCGCAGGAAGTCAGCCGACCATTGGTCGACTAGATGGTTCGGCACCACGATCATCGGCTTTCGCCACAGGCCCAGGCGACGCATCTCCATGACGCCCGCGATCGATGCGTAGGTTTTGCCCGCACCTACGACATGCTCGGCCAGGGCCACGCCGTCCTGAATCATGCGGTAGGCAAATCCGGACTGATGCGGTCGCAGCTCGCCATTGGCTAATATGCCGCGCGCCATGCCCGGGAAGCTCATGTGGGCGCCATCGAAGCCCCGCTCCACGTTCGTGTTAAAGGTGTCGTTGTAGTGCCGAGCCAGGCGCTCGCGTCGGTCCGCGTCTTTCCAGATCCAGTCGCCGAAGGCCTGCACCAGTTCGGCCGCCTTGCCTTGGGCCGCTGCCGTCGCCTCTTTGTTGAGGATGGGCGGCTGATCGCGCGAGCTGCTGGCGTCATAGACCGTGATCGGCTTATTCATCATCAACGCGGCCATCAACTTCTCCGCGCCCATGCGGTCGGTGCCCCATCGGTCGTGGTTGAGCACGCGGTTCTGACTCTTGACCTGGACCACCCACTGGCCCAATGCCGCGACATGCTGCCCACTCAAAGCGCCTTCAAAGGTCTCCTTTGCGAACGCGGCGTAGTCGCTGGTGGGAATCCACGGCGTGCCAAGCTGGACGAAGATGTCGGCGGGGTCTACATGGGCCGGCTGCACCCTCTCCAGGGCATCAACGTTGCGGCGGTACTTGCGGTCTGCCTCGGCTGCTGCGCGCGCCGCCACCAATTTGGCCTTCACGTTGCCCGACAGGTACGCGTCGGACGGTTCCACCGTGCCGTCTGGGAGCGCGTAGGCCAGATCGCCCAACTCGCGCATGAGATCATCGGCGGTCGTATTGGGATACAGCGCGCGCATGAAGTCCATATCGATGCGTCCACGCTCGTTCAACGAGGCGAGCATCGCGCTCTTGGCGTCGCTGACCTTCGTCACCGGCTTGACCGGGTACTGCACGCGCTTGCTCAGCAAGTCGGCCTTGCGCGCCGACTCCGGCCGCGCGGTCGTACCGGCCTTCTTCGCGGCTTCGCGCGACACACCCCGGTCGTAATCGCGTTCCAGGCTCAGCAACAGCGGCGCGTCCGGATCGGATCGGAAGGCGCGCTTATTCGCATCGCGTGACAGTAGGCCCGATACCTTCGTGAACGCGTCGTAGACCCGATTCAGTTCAACGCGAAGGTCCGCGACTTCGGCGTCGGTGCTGGTCTCGAGCAATTCCGCGGCGAGCAACCGCCGCATCGCATCGCGAATACCAACCATGCCGCGGACACGCTGGGATTCGGTGGCCTTAAGACCGGCGTCGACCTGAGTCTTCTCGCCGTTGTGATCGGGCTGGCGCTGGCGCAACGTGCCATCGGCATCGACGTAGTAGCCGTAGACCTTGACGTGATCGCCGGGCGCAGTGGCAGGCATTGCGGCCGACTCCGCATCCCGCGCGCCCTGCTCCATCTGCTCGATGGGGATGCCGGGCGGGAGGTACACCGCTTTGGGCAACTTAGACACCGCCACGTCCAGAGCACGGCCCAGGTCCACGCCCTGCCACGCCGCTAGCACCGCACCTTGCGCTCCATGCGTCGTGTGCGTGCTCCACACCATGCGACCCAACATGCGTTGCGGACGATCGCGGTAGTAACGGTTCAACGAGAACGATTGTCCTGCTCGCTCATCCCGCGCTTGCTCCACCGGCACCCAATCTTCCGGATTGGATTCCACGCCTTCCGCCAACCGCTGCAAGAAAACAATGTCGGTGGTTACATTGGTTCCAGCGTTCTTGGCGAACGCGGTTTGCGGCAACCGAATCGCGCCAAGGAATCGTGCCCGCTCGGAGACCCACTGGCGCGTCGTCTTCGTGTTCGCATCCAAGAACGAATTGGACACCACCATCGCCAGCAGGCCACCCGGCCGCAGCGCCATAATCGATTTGGCGAAGAAATAGTTGTGGATGCTGAAACGCGACAGGTCCGGGTACTGCGGGTCATGGACGGACTGCGCGCCGAACGGCGGATTGCCGATGACAAGATCGAAGCTTTCGGGCACGACCCGCAGTTCGTGGAAGCCACGAACCTGCACGTTAGATCTGGGGTACAGCAGGCGCGCAATGCGCCCGGTGATCGGGTCCAGCTCCACGCCAGTTCGCTGGGTCACGGCGCGTATGGACGCGGGCATCCGGCCGAAGAAATTGCCGGTGCCCAGGCTCGGCTCCAGCACACGGCCGTGCGTGAACCCGAGCCGCACCACCGCGCTCCACATCGCATCGACGACGTTGCGGGCGGTGTAGTGTGCGTCTTGCGTGGACCGACCGGCGGCGGCCAACTCCTCGGCAGACAATGCCGCTGCTAGGTCGGCCACGCGTTGCTCCCACCCCTTCTTGACCGCTCCGGTAGTGGGATGTTGAAACGCCTGCGGCAGACCGCCCCAGCCGACATAGCGCGCCAGGGCCGATTGTTCCTCCGGCGTCGCCGGCGTGCCGCGTGCCTCAACGGCCTTCAGTACCGCAATGGCGTTGAGGTTGTGGTTGAATTTCTTGACATCGCCGACGCCCTGGAACTCCAGTTCGTCGGTCAGGTTGAAGTCCGCAGGAGCGGCTACAGCTTCAGCGGCAGCCCGGCCATTTCCAAGCACTCGCTCGGCGTCAGATGCAGGTTCGTCAGCCGCGTCTCGCAGGCGTCTTCCAACGCGTGTCGGTGTGTCTTCTTCAACAGCGGCACGAGTTCGCCGCTTTCCACGAGTGCCCGAAATTTCCTCGGACTTCCCACGTACCAGATCTCCAGCAGATTCCACACGTCCAGAATCGGCAGGTCGCTCGTGTTCAGCGCCTGGAAGTTCTCCCGGCCGATCGCTTTGATGACTTGATTCAGGTAGTTCCCCATCGCGCTGCTCCTTGGCCTTCGGCGCCGAATCATAAACTGCCGGCGCATTTGTAGGCGGCCCGGCCGGCGTGACCGCTTCCACTTTGTCGTACCGCGGTTTCGTAGCCGAAGCTGCGACGGCCGGGGGCGCATGCGTGTTCGAACCGGTTGGCTTGCGCACAGCCACCAGACCGCCACCGCGCGACACCAAATCGAAGTCGTCGGGCGATTGACCGTGCTGCTCGATGGCCGCCAGCGCAGCGCGACGTGAGCGGAATCCTACGTTTTCCGCAGACGTGGCGCCCTTGCGGCTAATCTCCCGCAAGTCCTTCCACGTTTCCCGCGCGCGACTGCCGTCTTGATCGAGGTTATCGCGCAGCACCGAACGCCCAAGCCTGCGCTTACCGTCCACGTTATAAGTCGGCAACATGGCGCGGGTGCCGTTCAGATCGGCGGCGCGCACGCGGTGCGAATCGCCGTATACATCGCGCACGCGTACAAACTCGCCAGAAGAGGCGGGGACGGCGCCTGCAGACGCTTCCGACCGAACAGTCTTACTCGGCGCTTGCGCAGCGACCACCGGCACAGTCGCCGTGGCCGGCGGCGTATCATCAGGCGGCGAAGCGGTCTGCGTCGCACCGCTATTGTCCGCTGTGACGAAGCTGGAGTCGGTCGGGATCGATGCCGCTGGTGGGATCTCACTCGCAGGCTCTGTCGCCGCCGAAGCGTGGCTTGCCGCCATGTTCTCGCCCTGCACATCCGCCAACGCAGTATCGGGAGCCTGGTGCTCAAGCGCGGCGGCGTCTGTCGCAGGCGATGACGACGGCGCGCTGACCGTCTGGATGTCCTCGTCGGTCGTGGCCACGGCCGCGGGGGACGGGTTATTCGAAAGCTGGGAAGCCGTATCCGCTTGTACGCTCGACGGAGCGGCGGACGTTGCCGGCTGCTGCGCGCGTGTAGCCCGTATCGCGGCGTCTTCGGCATTCACTCGCTTGCGACGCTCCACCAACACTTCGCTGCGCAGTTCGCCCATCTGGCGCTTGTTCAAGCCAAATGCCGCCACCAACTGCTCGGTCTTCGGCAGTGGGCCACGGTCGGCTTGGGCGGCCAGATACTCGCGCACGCGCGTGACCGTGGCTAGATCGGGAGTGACCGGCGCGCGCGGGGGTTCGGCAGGCAGCGCGTTGCGTGATTCCGCACCTCGATTCGGCATTGCGGTGTCGCGTTGCGGGGCGGCGGAGCCGCGCCAATCGCCCACCGCGCGACGCGACTCAAAGCCTCGCGTCGGCGGAATCGTGCCGGGTTCCGTCTGAGCGCTATCAGTCGCCCCTTGGAGAGCGCCCTGTTCTGCGGCGACATTGATCGCGCGCGACAACGGGCCATTGTTCGGATCGGGAAGACCGGTCGTCCCGTCGAACGCAGCGGGATTGAGGTATCCCTTTCGTGGCCCGCCTTGGATAGACAACCGCCGCAGGGGGCGCTGCGACGGCGAGGTCGCAGAGTCGCTCTCGTTGGGGGCCGCACCCGGATGCGCCGCGCGCGCCTGATTGACGTCTGCCGTGAGTCCCGTGCTTTGACGGCTACGCACGAACTCTGCGTCCGCCTGCTGTTGCTGGAACGTCTGCGCCGCCGTGACGGCTTCACCCGCCTCGTTGATCGTGATGTCCGGGGGCGGCAATGCCAGGGGCGGCGGCATGCCCGGTGCGAGCGCCTGTGGTCTCAGCTTTCCATTTTCACCCGACAACGGCTCCAACTCGCCCATTGGCCCGCCATCGACCAACGCATCGACATTAGGGATGGCTGCGGAGTGGAACGGCCGGGCCGGATTGACGTTGCCCGCGAGATCCACTGCTTGGCGGCGGCGTATGAAATCGACGTCCGCTTGCTGTTGTTGGAAGGCTTGGGCCGGCGTGATGGCCTCGCCAGACGCATCGACCGAAATCACAGGAGATGGCAGCGCGAGCGTGGGCGCGTTCGGCGGCTGACCTTCCGGCACCGATCGACGCACGCCACCGGCCGCACCCATGACGCCACCGCCCAACGCGCCGGCCGCGATGTTCTCGATGTAGTCGTCGGTCGCCTCGGCGCCGGTCAGGTCGCGCTGTGCGCCCCAACGCTCCAATGCGGCCTGGACGCCTTCAGTGCCGCCTTCCGTGATCGCGCCTTGCGTTGCACCCGCCAGCAACCGGCGGGTGACACGCGGGCTGCTGGACGCGCCCTTGAGCAAACGCCCCACGCCGATTCCTTCCGCGGCGCTGTCCACCGCGCCCGCGACAGCGCCTGCGCCCAGCGCGCGCCAGGCGTCGCCTGCATCGAGCCCCTCCCCAGCTTCGGCCGCGTCGTCGGCGCGGCCGGTGTACGCGATGCCGGCTTCCTGCGCAGTGTTCAACCCCAATCCTGCCAGGGTCGCGCCGCCGACCTGTTGCAAGCGGCGTTGCAGCGCGACTTTGCCCGCCGCTTCGGCTGCCTCGCGTGCGATGCCCTTGCGCATCTGATCGGCGACCAGCGACTCGACCGACTCCGTAATCAGCCGCTTGGCTGCTCCACGCGCAACCAGGCCACCCACGGCACCAGCCGCCGTGCCGGCACCGGGTGCGGCGCTGCCGATCGCGGCGCCGGCCGCCGCCGTGGCCAAGCTCTGCAGGGCCTGACCGCCGAAGTTGCCGAGCACATCGCCGGCCCATTCGCCTGCGCTGTCGTCGCCCGCCAACACGCCTTTGAACGTGGCTTGGTTCTGGAGCGGCTGAACCTGCTCGCGCTCGATGCGCTGGTAGTTCGCCAGCGTACTATCGCGCCACTCGTCGGCGCCGACTGCACCGGCCAACGCCGCGCCGGCACCGTACAAGAGGCTCTGCGTTTCCGGCAGGCTGCGCTTGAAGCCGCGCGCGGCGGCGCTCAGAAACCCGGTTGCGGGTTGTTTCGGTGTCGGCGGTGTGGCCGCGGGCGAAAAGGGGTCCACCACCCCGGTTGTCGCCGGAGTGTCGAAGGGGTCAATCAAATCGGTCATGGGGTGCCGTACTTACGCTGATAGAACGCGGTCAACTGCGCGTCGGTGGCCGAGGGGTTGGCTTTGCGGGCTTGTGCGAGAAACTGATCCAAGCTCGGCTTGCCCGTCGCAGCTGCCGGCGCTGGCGCCGCTGCTACCGGTGGCGCGAATAGCGCCTGCGCGCGCGTATCCAACGCGGCGAGCTGCTGCGCGCGCTGATCTTCATCGAGCGACAAACTGTCCAAAACGGCCTTTTGCTGCTGGCCCAAATAGTCCAGTTGATCTTTTGGAGTGATCTGCCCACCCGCGTCGGCCTTGACAACTTCCTGCACGGCGTGGCCGCCGGCGTCGGTGATTGGGGTGAAGCTGCCGTCCTGGCGCAATGCACCGGTTCGGCCGTCCGCCGTATTGAGAGTGCGCAAGACGCGTTGGCCTTCGACGGCCTGTTGCTGCTGCGCCGCTGCGCTTTCGAATTCCAGCCGGCGAGCGTCCTGACGACGCTGTGCAAACGCCTCGTTGGCGAGGTTCTGCGCGCTGGCTCCGGATTGCAGCAGGCCATTCGCGGCTTGCTGCCCGCTGGCGCTGGCTTGGTTCATCGCGCCCAGCTGCCCGAACAACGCCTGCGCGGCGGCGGCGCGCGAACTCGGCCGCCCCTTGTTCTGATAGCTGCCCTGTGAAATCTCAAAGCGGCGCATCAATTCCGCCTCGGGACCAAAGCCATCTGTCACCATCGAACCCGCATCCGCGCGTGTCTGGAGTGCGGCGACGCGCGCGCCTTCCAACGCACCGCCGGTCGTATCGGCGACGCGCGGCGCGGTCGAAGGCGGCGCCACCATCGCGGGCGGCAAGGTACGTTGAGGCACCGCCGTCGCCTGTGAGCTCAACAGACCCGGTACGGCGCGCGTGATTCCGTTCGCGCCCGTGAACGTGTTCGCATCACCGGGCCGCAACTGCGGTGCATTAGGCAGCGCAGAGGCAGCGCTCGCACTGCGGTTGCCTGGGTCGGTGGACGCTGGGGCAAGGGCGGCGTTGGCGACGGGCAACCCTCGGGATGGCGCGGCGACCGGAGCCCCAGCGCTGCGCAACAATGTTTGTGTCTGCGTCCGATTCGTAAAGTCGCGGTACTTGCCGGCCATCTGCTGTAATGGCGCGGCATAGGCTTGCTTTGCAGCCTCCGCTTGCGCCAGCTGGCCGTCCAGTTGCCGCAGCGCACGCGCACCATTGGGCACCTTGGAAATTTCATAAGGCGCTTGAAACTCGTTGCGCGGCACGATCAGTTCCGGCCTGGCCGTTTCCTCCAAACGCCTACGTGCGCCGGTAAGCGTTTGGGTGCGCTGCGAGGCGGCATCGAAGCCGCTTCGCAGCTTGCCGTACTCGGTGTTGAGTGTGTCCAGCTCGGGATTGGGCGCACGACGGCGCGGGGGTGTGGGGTTCTCGGCCACGGATCAAACACTCGAATCGGCGATTTCGCCCTGAAAGTTGAAGTCGGTGCTGCACGACTTGGCCTCGCTGCGGGAACTACTCACCGCAGCGCTGTAGTTGACGGCCGACGCGCTCGACGCGGCGAGCTGGCCCATGACCTGCGCCAGCATCTTGCGAACCTCCAGCAGCAAGCTGGTGAGCTGGATGTTCTCCTGCACGCGGATCTCGGCGGCTTTAAGCTGCGTGTTGACCCGCGCGTTCTCGCGCTCCAGGCCGAGTTGGAAGGTGCGATCGGCCGCCGCACTGGCCGACTGCTCCACGCTGCCTTGGGCGCTGTAGATGCGTGCCTGCGCATCCGTGCGTTGCGCCACCGCGCCGAGACGGGCCTGCTCGGCGGCGAGTAAGGCGCGAATGCGCTCCAGATCAGACTGGAACACCGCGATCTGCTGGCCGTGCTGTGCAATGCGCAGTCGCTCACGATCCAGCCGCGCACCGTTGCCGGCGTTGACCGCCTGGACCTTGGTGGAGAACGCCTCGATCAAATTGCGATGGACCGTGACCTTGCTGTTCTCGGCTTCGACGCTCGCGCGGTAGCCATCCCACTCCTTGCCGAAGGCATCCCATCGCGCGCCATAGGCATCGACTTCGGCCTTGAACGATTCGATGATCGATCGCTCCACATCGGCCTGGGCTTTGACGCCCTCGACCCGGGCGCGGTACAGATCGGCCATGCCGTTGAGCGCTCGTATCTGCTCAGCGTAGAGGCGCACACGTTGTTCGTTGATTTCGCCGCGCGCGCGTTCGCCTTCGATCTGTGCGCGGAACACCTCGACCTTCGCCAACTCCGCACGGATACGCTCGGCGAAGACCTGGGCCTCTGTCTGGTACGCCTGCAGGCGTGCATTGAAGGCACTGATCCGGGCGTTGAGCACCGCGATGGCGCTGTCGCGCAGGAACTGCGCCGCCTGCAGAGCCAAGCGTTGCTCCTCGGTGTGCAAGTTGATCGCCACGCCTTCCAGGGCGATGCCTTGCTGCACGGCAAGTCGCATGTTGGCGAGGGATTCCTCGTACTGCTTGATCGCGACTTCGCGGCTGTACTCGGCGAGGCGACTTTGACCGGCTTGGCGGGTGGCATCGATGCGGGCGATCAACATGCCCGGCGGCTGGGTAAACCCGCGCGCGGCGAAGTCTTCATAGGCTTGCTCGACGCTGGCCGCTGTCTCCAGCTCAATGCGGCCACGGCCGCGTTCGAACAGCGCGCGCTCTATGGCCAGAGGCAATGCGGCCTCGCCGTCCAACCAGGCGCCGACCTTGCCGCGCAGCTTGTCCAGCAATGCCGAGACGTAAGCCTGGGGCGAGAACGCCCAGGCCTCGTTGAACGGCGGCTCCACAAAAACCGGCCGATCGCTATCGAAGTGCGGTAGGCGTATCTCGGGCACGTCCGGCAGCCGCAGCTCGATGAAGCTCGGCAGCGCCGGCATGACGTAGCCAGGGGTTTCCGGGACCACTAAGGCGCCAGGGTGGCGGGGCGGTGTCGGCGCAACGAGGTTCGGATGGCTCGGCTTCGGCCCGTAGGAAAGGCTGGGCGCAGGAAAGGACTCGTCGGGCAGTTCGGTCAAATCCGGCGTTCGCGGTTCAAAGACCGGCGGTCGCGCGGGCTCGGGCGGCGTGCGCAGCTCGAAATCCGCAGCATCGACACGAGGCGGAAGCGGACGCTGGAAGGGGATTTGACCAGCGTTGTAGTCGAAGTTGACCGTGAACGTGGTCGGTAGGGCCGTAAACCCGGCGAGTTGTCCGCTTTGTTGGATGGCGAGTTCGTAAGTCCGCGTTGCCAGATTCATGAACGTTTTGTGGCCGTCGCTGACGTACAGCACGGCCGGGTCCGCCGAGAGGACCGGGCAGAAATCAGTCAAGGGAGTGTTCCGATGGATGAACCGTCGCGGCGAGGCTGACCGCCGACAGCTTCAGCTCAGCCAATAGACGAATGGCTAAGGCATACGCGGGATCGGCATGTTCTTGTCGACCTCAAGCGGCTAGAAGCCCGCGGAAAAAGCGCAAGAGGGAAAGCAGCCGGCGTTTTGAGGTAATGACGCGAGCCCCGTCATCTCGACGGAGCGTCCAAAGGCCATCAACCTCCATGAATATCGAAAATCTTCTAGACGACGCGTCCACCCTTCGCGCCCTGATCTACCTCGCACGCTGCGTGATCAGCGTCGTCAGACACGTCCACGCTTGGGCTGCGTGTCGGAGTGGCAACAAGTGGATAGCGCCCGGGCCGCGGCGGACCTGCCCGGTCTGCGGCAGTTCCAATCAGAAACGGATAAATGTCGCCATCCGTCGAGCGGAATGCGGACGGTGAGATACCCCCACTGCCGCTGACTTTGACCATTTCCGCTCTCGGCATTTCTCCGACGATAAATGATTGTAGGCGCCACAAATTTTTTGGTGGACGCCAATTACGGAGAAATCAACTATGAACAGTCAGAAGCACTACACAAACCGAGCCCTTGCGGCAGCAATGCTTTACCCAAAGTTCCACCCACGCGATATCGGGTTCTATCAAACCTTTTTCGAGAATGAGTCTACTGGCGAGGTCCGCTACCACAACGAATGGCGTCCGCATGGGCGCCCTGAGTTGAGTGTTATGCCGCCCCCTTCGGTCCCAGGCTGGAAGCGAATCACTTGGCTCTGGGATTTTCCGCCGATTTTGGACGACCTGCTCTAGCGAGTGGGTCAATGGCACCCATGGAAGAACCCCAGCGACAAGGGCGGCCCATCATTGACGCGGATACTCACCACCGCATCGGGCGGACTGCACGGCAAGGTGTTGATCCAAGCCGAGTACGAGATGCCGCCGCTTTCCAGCGGCCCAAGCGGGAACGCCAACGCCCCCGTATTCACAACGAACACGGTCGGCACGTCGAACGTGTAGGTGCCGCCGAACGTCACCCGGATCGGCAGTGCACCAACGTCGGTGCTCGTCAGCGCAAGGTCCGCCAGCACACCCCAGGCATAGGCAGGATCAAAGGCCGGTAGCGTCCCGCTGAAGCTCGCACGAAACGTGTACGTGTTCGCGTTGGATTCTTGGCTCACTAGCTCAACAGGAAAGACGCCCGGCATCGGCGTCGTCTCAAGAATGGCGCCGTCCAACAGCGCCATCCGAACGATCCGGATGTTCTCGACGCCCCCTGTGTACTGCTCGGGATTGGCATCGTAAGCCCCGTAGAACCCGTCGCTTACTTCCGTTTGCAAGGTATGCCCAAAGCCCACCAACTGCCGGAAACCTGGGGGCGGCTCTTCACTTCCGGCCGGTATCCGTACCGGGTTGCCGATCGTGTTCGGCGAGACAAAGAAGACATGGCCGTTAGTGCCCGAGGCCGTCCAGTCGCTCGGCGGCAACGGGGTCTCGCACTCCTGCGTGCAGCCCCGCAAGTCCGTCCAGAAACAAACGGGCTCGCCAGCCACGCCGCCGTTGGTTGAGGTCGTCATCAACGTCTCCCACTGCTGTTACCGCGCACGCGGCGATCCACCCGCAGCGGCAGGAACTCGATCACGTCCAGACCGAAGTCGGCACCGTCGATGTTCTCGATCACGTAGTCGAAGTACACCGATTGCAAACCGGCCCCGACCTTGACCCGCCCCTCGCGCACGCTGTCGGCCGCGCGCGCACGAAGTCGATAGGTGTGCGCGATTCGCTGCCCGGTTCGCGGGTCGGCGGCCACCACACTCAGGCGCAGGTCGCCGCTGGCGGTGTAGCCTAGGTACATGCTCGGAAACGCCTTCTTCAATTGCGACCCGAAGGCCGACATGCCCTGACGGATGCGTGCATGGATGGGCTCGCCGGCATCGGTGTCGCCGCCCAATCGATACAAGCCGGTATCCGTCGCCCCGTATACGTTGCCCGCCAAGGGCAGGAAGCTGTTGAAGGGATAGTTCGTGTACCGGGAAATCGCCTTGCTTTGTGTATTCATGACCCAGGCGACGTACTCACCTGAGTCCAGGTGAAAACGAACCATCGCGCCCAGGTGGTCGCGCAGCACTACTTGAACTTCTGCGCGCTCACTCACCGCCGCAGCGAGTTTCACGCGGTCGGTCAAGACGACCAGGCGCAGCACGCTGGGGCGTAGTACCGCCTGCAGGCGCAGCTCGTCCAGCCAACGCACCGTCGCGGTCAAGGTCTCGGCCACGCTGCCGCCCACGATCAACCCGCTGACCAACGTGCCGATCCGAAGCGGATCGAGCGTCGCACCCAAGGCCATGGCTTCCGCGATCAGCGCACGTGCTTCCAACTCGGATTCCACCGCGTCGCCCAGCAGCAGCGCATCGACCATCTGCTCAACCGCAATCGCGGATATATGGTGGTGTTCTCCAAGCGCGACGGTCGTGACCAGCAGTTCGCGCAGGATGAGGCCCAGCGCATCGCCCAATCTCGCCTGCGCCCGAAGGTGCCGAGTGCCGCTCCAGCGCGCGCGCGGCGCTGCCGCCAGGGCGAGATTGACGTGCAACAACGCGGTTTGGATCGACGACAGCCGGGTGTGGGCCTCGACGCCCGCATTCAAGCGTACGGTGTCGGCGCCCGTGGTGGGCGGTTGGCGCAACTCGCTACCAAATCCGGCTAGCACCACCGCGCCGTCGCCGACTTGGCTGGCGGCCGAGCCGCGGCCGTCGGCCGCCACGACCGCATCGCCTTGCGCGGGCGGCATCACCCCCCGACCAAAGCTGTACGTAGCCGCCAGTTGCACCGCGCCGTCACCGATGCAGAAGGCGACGGCGGGCGGCGCTACGCCTCCATTCGCCGCTTGCAGCCACAACTCACCGTCACCCAGCGCACCCGCGCCAAACCCACGCGCGAATCCGAAGCCGCCCAGCGTCAACGTGCTATCGCCAATCGCCGGGTCCGGTGAAGCCGGCGGCGCCAACGTCTCGAACAAGATGGTGCTCAAAGCACCCGGTCCTCCGCGCAGTACAGCGCAGCCCCGACGTTGACCGGCCCGGTCGATAGGTTCGGCGAGTCATAAATGCCTGTGCCATTGATCGAGAAAGCCACCAGCCCTTTTACACGCCGCAGCTCAAATTCGTCGTCGCGCGTATAGGCGGACGGTGGTGTCATCCATCGTCCGAACTCCATGCACGCCACGCGACGTGTCCCGTCAAAGGGATCGGTATCGAAATAGAACGCATGCGACAATAAATCAAAGCGACCGACGTCCGGACGCTCCAAAGCGAACCCCACGGCACCGGCTGCTGCGATATCGACCTGAAACACGGTGCGTAGATCCCCATCGAGACGGTCCACGCTGTTCGCACCGGCATTCCAGCCGTCGTGCGTGTCTACCGTTACAACTTCGGGAACGCCCGGGACCGCTTCGCGGCCAGGAAAACCCGACAGCATGACGACGCGGCACGGCCCTCCGGTTTGGCATCCCGGCGGATCGGTGTACGTGCCGTCGCGTGGAATCCACAGGCCACGCGGGCCTTCGCGGTAGTAATTCCGCGTCTCCCGATGAACGCCCGTCGTTGTGGGGACGTCAAACACACCCCAAATCGGACCATCGTGACCGGGCTCGGGATACCCATTGCCGATCACACGTACACCGGGAAAGCGCACGAACGTCATGTGGCGGATCGGCCCGTACCAGCCATCAGGCGGCGAGGCATCCAGTTGGCTCCATTGACGGAAATGCTCAGGTCGATTCGGAAAATCGCCTTTCTGCCGAAAGGCCGTCGAACGCGGTGAAGGCGTCGCATACAGATGAAACCCAATCGCCGGGGCGGCGGGATACGCTGGCGTGCCTCGCGTCACCGTGACCGTTGCCGTTTTGGTCAGCGCGCCCACGCTTAGCCGCCTGCCGCCTGCGGCAAGCGCCAACCGAAGTCGCCGACCGGCTGCTCGTTGCCGGCCGTCAGGGTTGCAATGCCCAGGCGCAACTCGGCCCCGCTGCTGGGGCCGCCCACTGCGCCTTGCAGGCGCACGCCGATGAGCGCGTCCGCGAGCGCGCGGCCGTCGTCGCCGGCAGTGCAGAAACGGTAGAAGGTGGGCGTCAGCGTGGTCTGCGTGGCTTCGGCGCCTTCAAATACGGTTGTACCGCGCCAAACCTCGGTGGGCGCTTTGCTCAAGACGCCATTGATCGGTGCGTCAAACGTCAGCCCGCTCCCGGAACCATTGAGGCCGATTCGCACTAGCTCCGTATGCACATTCACCAGATCGAGCGCTTCGGCAGCGCTGCGCGGCACCGCCCCGGCAAAGAGGATCAATCGTCCCCCGTCGAGCTGGGTTTTGATTTGCGCCAACAGCAAGTTGGCCAACGCTGGCGTTAGCAGAAGCATGGAAAGGTCCGGAGAGGTCGGGGGGGGGGGGGTGGACTAGACGGGCGTGGGCTTTCCCAGCAACCACACGGGGTGGTAGCGGGCTTGGTCACCGCCAATGCCGGTCAAAGCGCTCAGTGGCGTGCCAGTCGCGTGGTTCGCGATCACTTCCGCGCCGTTGAGGTAGATGTTGGTGTTGTACGAACACACCGTGACGCCATCGACGCTGGCGAAGCCCGGCATCGTGGTGTGGCCGGCAAAGTCAATCTGTTGATTCGCAGCCGAGTTGCTGGCGCTCACTGACGTGTCGCGAATGGCCAGCCATGCGCCCGCCGAGTTGGCGATACGTGTCTGACCGAACGTGTCGGCTTTTCGGAAGGGCGTCGTCAGATGCGCCGCAAGCAGCGACATGCCGAAGTTCGTGGTCAACCCGAGATTTGACGGCCCGAACGCGTGCAGATGTACCAATGCCAACGGCGCAACCGGCGCTTCCGACAACCGCGCCAGCACGGCGGTGTAGGTCGGAACCATCGTAAATGCGGTGCGTTCAATCGGCGTGTGTGCAATGACGGTCTCGCCGCCCCGCTGCCACAGCACGACGCGGTGAATGAAGCGCAATGCCGGCGACGGACCGCCCGCGAAGGTTTGCCGCGACTCCAGCAACAACAACGCGCCTTCGCGCAGATCCGCGCACAGCACTTGCCGGCGACACCAATCGATCCGGCCTGGTGTGGGGTCCGTCACCAGGCCCAGCTCCCATGCGGCGGTTTCAGCGCCGTCCAGTCGGTAGGCGAACCCCCGCCCACGGCGCACGACCTGCAACACGGCCGCGCCGTCCTCGGCCAGGGTCGCCGCGGCCCCGTCGCCAGCGGCCAAACTGACCGCCGCGCGCGTGAATCGCACAGTGCCCGTGGCCGTCACGTTCAACTCCAGCCGCGTATGCGCCTCGGAGGGGCGCGACCACACCTCGCCTTGCTGCACGGTCTGCGCCGAACTCGGCGGCACGTGCGCGACTGCGACCCGACCAGTTGCATCAAAATGCCAGGGCACCGTGGCGCGCGCCTCAACGCCTTCCCACAGTGTTTCGTGGGAACGCGCGACCACGCGACGCTTCATCGGCCCAGGCACTGATGGATCGATGACCATCTCAAAGCGGCGAAGCGCCAACGGCACCTCACCCATGAAGTACGACGGGCTGGCCCAGCCGTCCGGGTGCTGCTCGGCCAGCGGTGGCGCAGGCGGCCAGCTCACCTCGGACAAGGCGGCCATGATCACCATCAGCCAGCGACCATCGAAGGCCGCGCCCATCACCGTTCGCTCCGGGAATTCGACCTCGCTGGCCTCGCAGTAGCGATCCACGTCCAACAGAACTTGGCCCAGGCCGAACACCCAACGGCCGTATTGCGCCAACGGTCGACGATAGCCGTCGACGAAGTAGCGGGTGGACGGGCCGTACCATTGAATGCGCTCGTCGTCCTGGCTACGCCAGTCCACGTTCGCGGCATAGCGCACACCATCCGGGAACAGCGCGCGGTACGTGCCTTTCTTGCCGGCGAACTCGGCGTACCCCGTGGTCGCCGCCTCGTGGAAGTAGGTCGTCCAGCGCGGGCGCAGGATCTGCTGCGGGAACCGGGCATCCAACCCCTGCGGGTGCGCGGTGTCGCGCGCCCACACTACGAAGTCGTCTTTTCCGCGCGGCAGATCGACGGGACGTTGGATCAGCGGCGGCGGCACGATGGTCATGCGCGGAATGCCGCCACGTAGCTCGCCGATCACCACCGCGCCATCGGGCAGATGCCGGGTCATTTGGTGCGTGCGCAGTCCCAGGTGCGCCGCATCCGCGACCACCGCGCCGAGCACCTTGCGCGCGAACGGAACGTATCCCGCCGCCTGCCTGCGGTCGCCGACCACATGGACGTGCGTCCAGTCGGTGTGGCGGGCACCCGGCACGGTCAGCCCGCGTCGGTAGCGGTCAGCACGTACTCGATGCCGAGCTTGTCGCCACCGGCCATGTTCAAACGGGGATGATCGAACCGCACCGCCGCCATGCCTGTGCCGGTGGTCGATCCCTTCGCCGACGACGAGACGATCAGGCACCCGTACAAGTTGTAGGGACCACCCGCCGCCAGAACCAGCAAGGCCTCGTTGCCGGTATTGCCGGTGCTTTTCGCGCTCGCCAATCGCGGGATGACCCACGCCGGTCGCGTGGTGGCCGTATACGCGGTGAACTCGTCCGCCGCCACCGGAAACTGCGCAGCCGTGAGGGTCGGGTCGGGGGTGTAGTTGCCCTTAAACGGAGCCAGATACCACTGCGTGATCTGCGGATAGCCGCCGGTAGGTGGGAACCCCACATTGAGCAAATGGTTCAGCCCCTCATCGAGCAACGTGTTGGCGTCGATCGCTATGCACTGCTGATGGCCGTCGCGATGGTCGCGCACCTTCATGGCGCCGCCCAGGAACACGCCCATGCGCGTCAACAGCAGGCCTTCGTCGCTTCGCTCGTAGCGGTGGCTGCGCAACTCGCGCGCAATCTCGTCGGCGTGAGTGCGCCAAATATCTTGAGTCATGAGGTTCCTTCACCACTTGCCTTCGGGGCAACGCTGTCCGAATAGCCGGGCTTTGACGTGGAGAAAACAGCCGCAGCGCGCGCAACTGGCGGTCGGCAAGGTGCCGCCGCCAGGGAGCGGCGTGGACTGCGCCTGGAAGTGCGGGCAGGCGCGGCAAAGCGCCAGACGGGCCTGCACGGTCTCGGGTGGGATCAGCAGCTTCATGGGTCGTCGTGTCGGTAGACCCGCGCGATGGCTCGGTCCCGTACCGCAAGGGACTGGGGCTGCGCGTCGCGCAGGGTGGTGATGAGCTGTTGCTTTCCGCCGTGTTCGCGGTAAAGCAGCGCGCCGCGCGAAGCGGCATCGAGAACGGCGTCGGGCGAGCCCTCGCGCGGTTGCGGCGTGATGACCTGGCCGCCGGGCAATCCGACGCAGACGCGGCCATTGCGGGCGATCCAGACGGGCAACGGAGCTTTGGTCGGCAGGTTCCACACCTCGCCCGGCAATCGAATCAAAGCGCCCGGAATAGCGCCTACGGGATAGGCGATGACTTGGCGCCATTCGGCCGGCGAAGGTCCGGCCAGGAAATACGTGCGTTTGGCGTCGGCGACGAACAATCCCGCACCGTCGCTGCCATCGGCGACCGGCGCGAGCAAATCCACGCGCCCAGCGAAGCCCACGCGATCTCGACCAGGGTGAGTAAGCCCGTACCGCAGCGGCGGCGAGAACCAGACCTCCGCCCCACGCGCGACAAACTGGCGACCGTTGTGGACGCACACACCCTGCCCTGCCGGCAGCGGGCGCAGGTTCAATGTCTCCAACGCACGGCCCGAGGCTGGCTCAGTCAACGTCAGGTCCGTAACGCCCACGGGTAGCGTCGCCGCGACACGGAAGACGCCATCTAGTCCCGAACTCAGGTACACGCGAACACGAGGCACGCGCAGGACATCCAACGGCTGCGGCAACTGCGAAAGCCGCAGCCGGCTGTTCGCCGGCATCTCAAACGCAATCGGGTTCGATGCACCGGACTCACGACCGCGCGCGTCCAGAAACGTCATCGCGAGTTGGTAATGCCCCGCATCCAGGGCACCATCGGCCTCTATCTCGATGCGTGGGGCGCGCTCCGGCGTGGGGCACGCCCACGGCATTGCCTCCAAGTCCAGGCCAAGCACACCGCACTGAACGCCGTTGCTCCACAACACCGAGTCGTTGAGCCGCTCAAAGGCCACTGGCCAACCGGGCGCAAGTCCGTCGACAAGAGGCTCGGAGCGTTCGTCTGGGTGCAACGCGGTCAACGTGTCACCGCTCACGAACAAGCCCCACGGCCACGTGGCGTCGCCCCACGCGCTATGGACGCGTGTGCCGGGCACCGCCAAGGTGTAGCCATCGCGGCGGTGCGGCTTGCCGGCCACATCGAAATCCACGTTGTCGGCCTCGCGCACTGCGGCCGGCGCCCCGGAGTCGGTCACCGGCAACGCGGTCTCACCCGCAAGGTTGTTCATACCCAGCGGCCAACCGGCCCGAGGGGCCAGTTCGTCGTCGCGAACGCTCACGATCAGTAACCGCCGTACCGCGTAGTAGTGCGACGACGTTCGCGATGCCGGCGCAGCACATCGGCCGTGGGCCGCTCGCCAAAGCGCAACGTAAAGTCCCGCAAAGCGAGAGCTGCGCGCGATACATCTTCGATTTCGCGGTCCTTGATCTGGAAGGCGCGATACAACATCCAGTCGATCAGCCCATCGTGATACTCGGGGGCGATCTCGGGCTCGTCCGCAGGATCGAGCAACGCACGCATCGGTGCGCGGTACAGCGCCAATTGCAGCCGACCCGGCCGCACCGGACGGGGCCACACATGCACCCGAGCACGCCCATCATCGGCCAGTACCTCTGGCATTCCGAAGCTACTCACGCGCCGCGATTGGTCGCGAATCCAATCCAGCCCCTTCAGTTCGAGGGCGTGAAGGCGTGTCTCGCCCGACCAAAGAATGTTGGCTGAGACAACGAACAGTGCGCGCGGGTCGAGGCGGTACACGCCTTGTCCCAACGCGAGCGGCACGGTTGTCACTTCACCGGGCTCGTCGTCAAACAAAAGGCGTGCCCGCAGACACGCCTCCCGCTCGCCTTCCGTCGCCCAACCGGCCAACGAGGCGTCACCGACCAAATAGGGCTCGATCTCGTCGTCCAGACGCTCGCGCGCCATCGCGATCAGCGCGGCCAGATTCATCGCTCGGGCTCCGGCGATCGCAAACGCTTACGGGTCATCGTTCGTGTCGTCGGCGAGACTCGCGGCTACGAGGTCGTGCCATATCGCGTGGACGGTTTCCTTTTTGGCGCGGAAGCCGCACAGGCTGGCGACGACTTTCAGGTCGGGCATCCCATCGCCGGTCAGATCGCCGGGGTGCTGCCGCTGCGCCAGGGTCATGAGCGCACCGCGGATCAGCTCGGACTCGTCGAGCGCCTTGACTGCCGAATCCGATGCGCGCGGCACGACAACTTGCCGCGTGCGGATCGTGCGCTGATCGCACTCGCAGCCCTGCGCAAGCGCTTCGGCATGAAACAACGGATGCAGCGGAGCCCAGTCCGGCCCCACATGCGTCACATGACCGGTCGTCAGCGCCAGCCGCGCACCATCGGGGTGGCGAAACTGCATGGAGTTCTCCTTTAAAGGTAAGAGAGGAAATAATCGCGAGGCGCAGCGGAGGGCTAGCCGTAGACTTCATCGGCAGTACCCTTCACGACGTACTGCACGACCACGCAACCGCGGCCGGCCGTCGCGGAGGTGCCGACCGCCGTTCGCGTTACCCCGAGGGCGAGCCCTTGGGCGAACGGGCCGCCCAAGGTCGTGAACTGGGTCTTCGCTGCGATCTTGAAGTCGTTGTTGTCCAGAAACGACGCGGGGGCCGCCGCCGTGCCGATGTCGAGTACGTCGGACGTACCGGCGTTGGACGGGCTTTCGACCAGATTGAATGCCGCGATGAGGATCGAACCCATCGGCAGCTTGAGCGCCGGTACGAACGTGCCCGAAGGCAGGTCAGCGAAGGTGTAGTTGAAAACGCGCACGCGCAGGTACTGCACGCCCACGGTATCGGGCTTGCTCATGAGAGATTCCTGGGAGAAGGAGAAAGTCGCCTGCAGGCGACGAAAGGATCAGATCGCGTGATCGATCGCCATGACGCCGAAGTCCTCGACGCTGCCGCCGTCGTAGGACGACGGGAACTGCGGCTTCAACCAGCCGCCCATCTTGTTGATCGACACGCCGTAGCGGTTCTTGTAGTCCTCGTCTTCCTCTTCCCAACCCGGAACGCCCAGGTCGGCCAACGCCAGCGCCTGCGCACCGAGCACCAGCGTGCGCGAGCCGTTGACGTTGCCGCCACCCCACTTCAAACCCGCAGCGGCGCCGAGGGTGTTGTAGACGCGGGCGTAGGGGTGAATGACGAGACCGTTCATCGTCACGATGGCGCCTGTGAAGATCTTATTGGCCTCGCCGCGCACGTCCGCGTTAACGATGGCGCTGCGGAAGTCCGGGTTGCGGTACCACCGCGCCATCGTGTTCTCGTGCGCGAGGACGATGAAGTAGTCCTTGCCCGCCAACCGCAACGGGGTCATCCGCTTGGTAGCGGCGCGCGCTTTGATCTCCGGCAGCATGTCGTAGACGGGCAGATCGGCCGCTTCGACAGCCGAGGTATCGCCTGCGACCAACCCTTCGGTCGCATCCCAGCGGAAATGCCGGTTCGCGGTCGGCGGACGAACATCGTTGGCGTACTCCAGCTCCGTCCACGGGTCTTGACCCTCGGGCGTGGTGCGGGGACTACCATCCGTGTTGAACGCGTAGCTGATGCCCGAGGCCGTGAGGATGGCCTGGTCTTCCCAGGTATCGGCCAGCCACAGCGCCATCGCCTTGCGAGTCGGACGACGAAATTGCAGGACGGACTTCTGGTCAGCTAGGCGGCCCTTGTTCTTGATGCCGTTGCGCAACTGGTCGAAGTTGACGCGCTGCCAGTGCGAGTCGAGCGTGCGCTCGCGGCCCTTGAGCTGGTTGTCGCCGACGACGCCGCCGCCGGTGATGCGGGAAATCAGGTGGAAGAAGGCACCGACCTCGCCCTTGGAATTCTTGGACAGTTCGGTGATGTGCTCGATGATGGCCTCGGAGCCTTGGCCCAGCATCTTGGTGAAGAAAAACTTCTCGACGTACTCCTCGTACGCCTTATGGCCCCAGGCCAGCTTCTGCTGGGGCTGCTGCCGGCCGAAATCGGTAACGGACACGGGGAATCCTCCCTGGCGGGATATCGGTTCAAGTCATGGGCGTGACCTCTGTCGCGGGTCGAAGCGGAAGCGCAGCCAGGACGGGGCTGCGGGCCGGGGATGCCCTACCAGGGGCGCGTTTGGTATCGCAGGACACGCACTGCGGAAGCGTTGTTCTCAACGGGCGAGTGGCGGGACGAATCGCCAGCGTAGCTATACCGCGTGATTAATCACCCAGATAGCGGCAAACGTAACGAGTGAAAGAATAGCAATGACAACCATCATCCATCTTAAAAGGCGCTCCGAATGGGAAATTGGCGCAATTACCATTGCGGTGTAATCGTCGTCAGTAAGATATCGATAGAGCTTTGCCCTCCAAACTTTGCGCTGATCGCCCTGCTGAATCAAATAGCGCCAGTTGATATACAGCACAGCAATTACGTAAAAAACACCAAGCGCAGCCATGCAATCGATAATGAACGGATCGACTGTTGATGTTACCCGCGCAGCGAGAAGGCCTAGCGCATAAAATTCTGCGCCGGCCGCGTTGAGAGCCAACTGCCGAGCTGCCTCTGATGCTTTTTGTGTTTCATCAGCGACTGCTTTTCGTAGATCAGCAAGGCCTTTTAATGCCTCACGACTCATCTCCTGAACACTGAAGCCATACGCAATATTGGCGCCATCTAAGGCACTGGCGACAACTCGGGACATCTCGTCCGCTAAATTTCCGCCCTTATTGGCCAGTCGCGAGAACTCCTGTCCAAACAGACGATGCTTAAGGTCTGTCTCTCGTTCAACGGCATAGACCCACCGCACCGCACCTTGTAAGAGCGAAAAATCGCTCTGAACAAGGCGCTTGGAATCCACATTCACGGGCGCGTCAAATTCCAGTCGGGGCGGCCCTGTGAACGTCAACTTCCCGTTAGAACCTTCGATCTCACTTGCTAACGATGCGACACATACATCCGCTGCGGCATCGCTCCAAGCGATCATCACCGGGTCGTCCGAAAGTGCATCGTCCACGCCGTGAAGTAGATATGGCCGAATATCCACAGGAATTACCGCGGAGCTGCCACGCATAATTACAACCAAGCGTGGACTTTTTCGCTGCGGCTTTGGGGTAAATTCCCCCGACCATTCCCAAGGCGAGACGACAAAAGCCTCTGTCGCAAATGCAGCGGTTGCGCATGCAACAGCTACGTGGGTTACACCAGAGATGTCCGGATTTTTCAGCCAACCTTGAAACGCAAAGGTAGTGATGAATCCAATTCCACCTTTTATCTCCGGCTTGGCGAACGTCACGCTGAAGGGCGCAATTCCTCCCAGCAGCGAGTTGGCATCCAACTCCTGCTCCGCATCATCAACAATGTTGGCTACTAGTCCAAAACCACTTAAGAGAGCCAGGAGTTGCGTTGCGTCATCGAAAGAAAGCCCATTGATGCTTACCTGAGCAAAATGACTTTCAGAAACGACAGCCCGACCACCCTCATTAAGTAAGTTGACGAACGTTCCCAATGGTTTCAGTGACAACTTCATCACTCGCAATTTGCTGTGTTCTGATTGTAATAACAGCGGAGCCATCTGCTTCTTTAGCAGTGTCTACGACCACTCCACTGAGCGAATCCGGAAACTCAATCCGAACGTTTTCCACAGTTCTGATCTTTCGCTTAGAAGCCACCTTAAAAACGGTGCTGTTCGTTTGGAAGCTCAAGCCCGAAATTTTTTTCTTTTTCAGCGCTGCAACCGCTCGTTTGCGCAGCGCATCAGTTAGCTCTTCGTCATTAGGCCGACCTGCTGCCACCCAAACAGCATTGATAACCACGTCATCACTAATCTCACGAGACGTCCGCAATGCTTCTCGCATCGTTGATAGCGCCGTCGCCCGCCCGCTGGGCCAATGAGCTACTGGCACAGTGTTCAGGATCTCCAGCAATGCGTCGCTTGCGGCCTTGTTCAACTCAACGTCATCACGCTCTCGTTTAACCTGCAAAAAGCGCGTGAAAAAATCCGTAATGCTCGGCGAACGAGCCCCGCGGTCGGTCGCCGATATTTCTGCCTCAACGTTTCCATTTACGACACGTATCAGCGCCGATTTTTGCAGCGCACGCTTATCTTTTACAAATGCTTGAACTATCTTACGCAACTGCCCTCTCGCACTGCTCTGGCGAAGAGTGAGCACTTCGCTATAGTCATACTTGAGCAAGGCATAGAGCTTTACCGCAGGATCGTTCGCAGACAATTCAAACGCGAAGAATGCCCCCGCTTTACTCTGGCCCACATGCTGGCGATCAAAATCACGAGCCAGTGCAACCGCACCGTTAGCAAATCTTTGATCACCGGCTGCGATCGCTCGTATGATCTCCATCGTTTCCGACGTTGGCTCAAACGAAAACGCCGCAGAGATGTCAATGTCGCGCACCCTGCCGAGGAAAAAATCCGCTTGCTCGACACTCGGCATTGCCGGCCTCGGAGTAAACGCCCCCTCGCCAACCACTTGAAAATTCATTCGGACTATCGAGAGCCCGTCCAGTTCCGTATCCGACAGAAAACCCATGCGCGCCTCCTTTTGCTACTGTCGGCATGGAATCACGCGCACGACGATTATTTCAAGTCCGGGTCTCACAGCGTTAGATGGGGTCCCACCTGAACGAGAAAATTGGCCAAAACGGAAGTCGGGGCTGCAGGAGGCCACCAGCGGCTCAAAACCATGTAACGGCCAGGCCAAAACACGATCACCACCTCAGTTTCCTACGGCAAATCCTCCCCGAGTAAAGCTCTCTGGGTGCTTTCCGGGATCTTCTTGAAGTCTCCCGGCTTGATCTGTTCAAGATCGATGATCAGGTCACGGCTTCCCGTGCCCGCGCCGCCCGCCACGTGGGGCGGGGCCGCGGATGCCGCTGCCGCCGCGCGCGCCGCAGCCGCATGACGTGCCTGTATCGCAACGGTTCGTGGGTCGACGGCCGGAACTGGCGCGCGTGCTGCCGGCGCGGTCCACCCGAATGCGTCGAAGGCTTGCTCCTGCATCAGCGCGATGAGCGCATCGTCGTCGAGCGAGCCGTCGCCCTGCGTATCCAACTCGGCCAGAAGATCGGCCACTGCTTTCTTTCGGATCGGATTGGCCATGAACGCGTCGTTCGCAGCAACCCACTCGGCGATCTTTTGGTTCCAACTCGTCTGTGCCGCCTCTTGCGCGGCTTGCTGACTCGCGGCTACACGTTCGGCCTTTGCGACGTGCCGTGCTTCTTCGACGGTTAGCGCGTGCCCCCGCTCGCTGTACTTGTTGGTGAGGGCGTCACGCTGATCATGGTATTCGTCCGCATCAAGATCGCCATCGTCCCATTGCTTCTTCAGCGTGGCAATCTCGGCATCCCACTGCGCCTTGACCTGACCGCGCTCCGCAGCGAAGTCCCGATCCTGCGTGGCAACGCCCACCGCGGCGTCACGCGCATCGCGGTCGCGCAGTTGTCGCTCTAGCTCCGAGACGCGGTTGAGTACCTCATCCAGGCGCGGTTTCGGAATCATCGGGACCGAGCCGCGCGCGGGCGGGGCCGTCTCGGTCTCCGGCACGCTGACCGGTTCGTAGGGCTGGGACGGCGATTCGCTCACCGTTACCTCGCCAGATTCCTCGATGAGGTCATCATCAAAGGCATCGGGATCAGCGGCATGTAAGGCCGCACGCTGCTCCTCGGTGATGCGGTGGGGATTCAAGTCAGTCGGATCGATATCGGGCATAGGTGTCGGACTTCAGGTTAGGGAGTTGCAGTCATTCCGGCCGTCAATCCCCTATTGGGGTTGTCGGGCGTCAGGGGATACGTGTTCTCGGCGTGGTCGATGCTTCCAGACTCACCACCTGCCAGTGCGCTCGGCACGATGGGCGCGGCGTCTTGGTCTTCGAAGCCGGCCGATCGCAGCAGCGCGTCGGCAATGGCCGCTGTTTGGGGGATGGTCGTAATGATCTCGGCCGTACGCAGCGCGCTGAACTGGGTTTCGACGGCCTCGCTGACAGCCTGGTTGTGCGCCAGCCGCGCCTGCGCTTGCTTGAGCGCCGCTTCTGCCTCGGCCACCGGATCGGCCTTGCCTTCGGCCTCGCGCAGTGCGTCCGCAATTTCCGACTTGTTCGCCAACGTCGACGCCTTCACGATCAAATGATGGGGAATTGGAACCCCCATCTCCTTGACCATCGTGCGCAGTTGCTCGAATTGGCTGTTGTCGAACGTGACGGTGTACGGTTGCTCGGTGACGGTAACGTCGTACTCGCCTAGCGTCAGGTCGTTCAGGATCGTGCCGTCTTCCTGCGGCATGTTCAGCAGAAGCGGAACGCGTCGATCCACGCCATACGGGTCGGGCTCGCTGATTCGGATGATGCGAGGGCCGCCCATGAAGCGCTGCACCAGCTTGCGCATTCGGGTTGATACCAGCTTGCGCGTGCGACCCAGGTTATCGAGCGTGACGCCCAGCGCTTGCTGCGCCGCGTGCTGCCGCGCCTGGATCGCGACGCCGCTCATGTCCGCTCCACCCTGGCCGTTCAAGCTCTCGTTGATCGCCGTGACCGCCTGCATGTGGCCGGCGGCGAACTCGATCATTTTCTCGATGCCGGTCGGGGGCTGGTTCGGCTCGATCTTCTGGAACGGTTGGGTATTGGGCTTGCGCAGGAGCACCAAGCCGGTTTGCGCCCCGTCCTCGGCAAACTGTTCATCTGTCATGTTGGCCAGGGCGTTGGCTTCGCCCTGCCAGCCGCCGTTGGCGCTCGCATTAACGATATGGGCGTACTGGCTGATGAACTTATTGAGGATGTCTTGGACGTTGACGGCGTTGTCCAGCATCCCGATGGTGCGACCGCGCCGGAAGTAGGGGTAGTAAGGAACGACCGTGATGTGCTCGTAAGGACTGAGCTGGTCGTACAGGCAGACCTCCGGTGCGCAGACCTGCCATCGAACCCGGCGCATGCGTCGACGCGTCACATATACGCCCTGGTCGATCAGCCAGCCCAAATGCTCGCTCGGAAGCCCCTCCACAATGCGCAGGTCACCCGTAGGCCATCGCGCGACCAAGGTCGGCTGATACTCGTTCGCCTGTCGATCCACGATGCGGTAGCGACGCCACGGACCTTCCGTGCCGTAGTAGCCCACACTCATCGCGTAGCTGGGGGGCATCGAAGCGAATCCCTCCCGGCGCACACCCACATCGGTCCACCAGTTATCGGTGTCACAGTAGTTGCGCGACGACCCCACGATTTCCTGAGCCGCGGCGCGGCCGTAGTGCTGCTCGATCTCAAAGGCCGTCAGCCAACGAGTGGTCGTGCAATCGGCCCAGCTATCCGGGTCGTAGCCCTTGGCGTCGGCGTCCGGTAGCACGTCTAGCGGATCGAGGGTAATGATGCGCGGCTCACCCTCCTCGTTATCCGAGTAGTCCATGCGGATATCGAGGTATCCGCGCTGCTGGATGATTCCGTCCATGAAGGCGTCGGTCTCGGCGTACCGATACTCGGTGTTCTCCAAGGCGTGCTTGATGACCTTGGAGAGCACCTTGGCCTGTGCTTCGTCGGCCCGACCACCCTTCGGCAGATAGGCCATGTCCACGCGGTTTTGAATCTGATAGCCGGCAGCCGCATTGATGGCCTGCAAGCAGACGTTTACCTCGTGCGCCGGTCGGCCTTCTTCCTCGACGGCGCGGCGATCCTGCGCTCGCCACTGTCGCCCACCACCAAGGTAGTAGTCCTCCAGGCGGCGCGCGTGGAGCATGTAGGTCTCGTGACCGCGTGTGCGCAGTTCCTCCAGACGCCAGAACACCTCGCGCGCTACGTCGCGATGGCGGGTCGTGTCGGTCATCGAATCGGATCAGGCAGTCATGTGGTTGCGGCGCGCGGCCCGCTGGGCCAAGGCCAACTTACGCTTCCATTCGGCCGACGAACTCGTGATAACCATCCGCGCGCCGTCGTAGCCCTGCGCGAACTGGCGGAAGGCATCGGCGTAGTTGGAGTGGCTGTCGTGAATGGGTTCGTCCGCGAATGCGCTGATGATCTTGTTGTAGCGCTTGCGGTATGCGGCCAGCGAAGCCAGTCCGTCCGCGCACTCCGTGTCGTCAATCCAGCAAGACGCCATGGCAGCGCGCGTCTGTTGAATACCCACGATTAGGGCGTGGACGCGCGGCACGATCTGGAAGTTGTGCCCTGGCATGGACTCGTTGAGGAGCTGATACATCGTCTTTCCGGTCTGACCGGAGTGATGCGCGCCGTCGTGAGGCAGGTAGTGCGTGCCGTAGTGGTAGCCGTGCTGCTGCTGAAGTTCTTGCAGCAACGTCACGTAGTGATCGACTCCGTAGCCGCTGTTCTGGTAGCTGCGGATGAAGCGATGCGTCAGCCCGATCTGCTGATGGAACCAGATGGAATTGAAGTCGCTGTAGCCAAGATCCCAGAACGTGTTGACCGGCACGCCGGGCACATGCAGCACCTTGCCGACGCGATGCTGGGCACGCATCGCCTGCAGCTCGCGGAAGTAGAACGCGCCCTCGACGCGATTGCCGCGCCAGAGTCCCCTCAGAAGCGCGTCGCGCTCCTCCGGGGGGAGCATCATCAAAGTCTCGCGATATCCGGTACCACGAAGATGACGGTTGTCGGCGAGCTTGGCGGGGATAAAGGTTCGGTGGAATGCTCGCTTTACCTCGCGGTAGCCACCCGCGCCGTCCTCTTCCTCGAAATCCATCTCCACCGACAGCCGCGCAGGGCCACCAGCTTCCTCGATGGCGAATCGTTCCATCACCCAGCGCTGGCCGACGCCATCGGGGTTGGTGGTGGCGCGCATATAGCGCGGCAGATCGCGCGCCGTGGTGCGGTTGCGCGACAGCAGGTAGAGGTAGCAGACCGGCGTAGCCCAGAGCGTCAGCTCGTCAAAGCCAATGACATTCCAGGCGCGGCCACGGTACTTAAAGCGGTCGTTGTCGTGATTGAGGTAGCCGAACTCAACCATCGCACCCCAGGGCGTGCGCCAGCGATGCTCGTTCTTGTCGTAAACCGCGCCTTCGATAAACGCTGGATACAGTTCGTGCGATCGGTCGATCAGGTCTTTCAGTTCCGGGAAACTACGCCGGAACAAGATCGCGCGGTGCTGCGGGTGTTGGGGACCGTTATGCGCCAGCGCCCACGCATCAATCAGAAGTGCATCGGACTTGCCACCTCCAGCCGCGCCACCATACAGGACCTCGAAGTCGTCGCATGCCAGGAATTCGGCTTGCTTTGCGGTTGGCTGCCAAACCACCTCGTCGTCGACAGAGGTGGTCTGCATAGGTCAGTAATTTGAAAGTCGCCCCAGCGGCATTTCCTCTAACAGGCCCACCTGCGAAACAGCCTTTCCATTGAGACTGCACCGTTAGGATCACAAGGAACGTCGAGTACCCGGTACCGCGGAGTCAAGCAAGTCGAGCGAAATTCTAGTGTTTCTTTCAGCGAGCGCCCTGATAGCTAAGGCCTGCCGTTTGAGGCAATCTAAATCCAGCTTTCCGCTCATTCGCGGCTGTTGGACCGCAATTTCGATTTCAGTTTTTGTCCAGTAATCGCCGTGATGGGCGAGAATATCCCTCTCTAGCCTCTTTCCGGCTTCGCTCCTATCCCGACCCACATGGTGAATAGCACGCACCAATGAAGCGAGCTTCCTATCACCAGTAACTAGCCATGGATCAGCGTCAACTCCTCCTAATCCCCTGCTCTCCACGACAAGGGCTGAGTCCAGCACCACGAGGTCGTGAGCACCGTTCATTGCGGCCTTGTCCATCTGATGAAAGCTTGATGGGTATCGCTGCAGTGGCTTTTCGCGCTGAGTAAAGTTCAACACGATGTCCTTCCACAATTCGTGGAGCTCCGTTCCTTCAACCTGGGCCGGAGCGAGCACAAATCTCGCTATCTGGATGATGCGAGATGAAACGATGTCTAGATGGGCTCTCGACAGACGCAAGAACGCCTTGAATTGATCGAATGGCTCCGACTCGCGAAAATCCCGAGCTACCAGTAAAAGCATAAGAAGGCCGCCATAATACTGCGACATAAATACACTCTCATCATCCCTCAGCCCCAGGTAACGATCAGTTTTTGTGCGACGCCCTACTTTTGATAGATCAGGCGCCAAGCTATTCTCCGCGTCGGTCCATGTCAGTCCAAACTTAACAGGAAAAATCTCTACCGCCTGTGCGGCAACCTCAGCTTGATCAGCAGGCATTTCGATCAGAGCGAAGTAAGGGCTTATGCAATAGGCTAGATTCAGTCTGTTGCAGTCACGCAGAAAATTCACGAACTCCAGCAGCCCGTTTTTCTTCAGTGTTGAGTCATCAGCAGCGGCATCGGTCTTACAGCAATCGATCATGCTGATGACCACATTAGTGTCCAGGGTCAGCTGCGTCTGCCTACCCGTCATCATGTTGAGGCTGACCCGGCTAAAGTCCAGGCGTGGCGTTTCGTCCATTAGACGAAACGCTTTGCAGCAATGGATTTTCCCAAACGATGTCACCATAAATAGAACCACTCTTCGCTAGCAGGGGCTACAGGCTAGCAATTCGCTACAGACGTTTATTCTGGAATTGAGCCGTTATCGTCTCGAATTAGAGATTTAGTCAGCCTAAACTGGGTGGACGTGGTCAGCGGTGGCGAAACCAGAGGGGCGGCCGAGCCTTGGGCAGCCGTTCCCGCGTCTCCCCAAGGCTGCTTCGCGGGCACTACGACGACACCTACCCGATGCGTATGGGTCACAGCCTTCTTCTTTTCCGGGAATGCGTTCAGCAACTTCAGAGCGGTGTTGACTGCCCCCAGCTTGTCGGCGAACTTGAGCTTATGGACCTCGCCGACCTTCGTTCGGTCGTCTCCGCTGCCCTCGTAGAGATCGGCTACATCGACGGCCGTAACGAACTTGCCGGCCGCCTCTGGCCAAGCGCGGGGCGGCTTCAACGCTCCCGTGTTCGGGTCAAATAGAGCCGCGGGATCGGCGAACACTAGCGCGGCCAACTCACGCATGACGCCTTCGACCGTTAGTTGCGCCGCCGCCAGGGTCGTACTGGTCAGCCAATCCACAACAACCTTCACGTCTGGATGCTGCGCCAAGCCACTGCTTTTCGCCTTGGCGGCTTTGTCGGTGTAACCAGCACTGACGGCGGCCTGCACCAAGCTCGGAGCGGTAGGGATGGCGAGGGCGAACGCGGCGCGCTTAGGTGTAAGCCTTTGGTATGCGGCCCGAACGGCATCGGGCGCGGCTTGGATAGGGTCGTTCATGACGTTCCGCCTAAAGTGCGATCACGCCGCGCTCGTGTAAGCGCCGCAAGCATTGTTCACAGGCGCGTCGGTGCAGTTCGCACCGCCGCAACTTCTCGGTCAATGCCGGGATGACCGCCTCACCGAGCGCATCGAATGCGGCCGGGTCGTCGGGCTCAGACTGCCAGCGGATACCGGTATCGCCGCGCTCACCGACACATGGAGCGACGCAGCGCGCATCGCACAGCGCCGGGGTTGGCCCGGCGCTCGGAGCGGTGCTGCATCCAGCCAGCGCGATCACCAGCGCGACCCAAGCAATACAGCGCTGGTTCAAACGACGACCCGCTCCAGAAGGCTACGCAGCCGTCGATTGATCTCACGTTGCCGCTTCACTCGGTCTTGCAAGTCCGAATGTAGCGGCGACTGCGCGGACAGGACCGGGGGAAGCGCGTTGATGGTGGGCGTGACCGTGCCGCTCGGCGCCTCGCGCGCCAGCACCGGCAGCAGACGCTTGACCAAGCGATCGATCAGGTCATGACTGATCAGTTGTTCCTCGCCGAGTTCCACGCACGTCGCGACAATCGGACTCGGCAACGAGTTCGGGTCGCTGGTCACTGCCGACATGGGGAGCGATGTCTCGGCCTGCGCCGCTCTCGCTACGCCATGGCCCAACGTCGGAGCTGGCCCGGTCTCCGGCCGCTTGTGTCCCATTGTCCTCTCGCCGCCCTCCGGTTTCACCATCAGCATCAGCACATGGGTCTCGACCGGGGTGGCCACTGTGTTCTTTTGCATCACTTCACTCTCTCTGGAGAGGACTCGGACGGCCCGAGCCCTTGGTTGACGGCTTGAATGCGCTCCGCACCCGGCGCGCACTGCGCGTGCAGAGGCGCTTGGGTGGCTGCGTGGCGATAGACGGCACGCGTGGTTCGGCCACGCTCGATCAGCGCGTCCAGCTCGGCCAGCAGCGCCTTGTTGTCGCGCGTGGCGTCGGTGGCGAGGGCCTGGACCGTGGTCAGTGCCGCACCCAGCGCGCGGTTCTCGATTCGCAGCTGCGCGGTGCGCGCGCGTTCCCATTGCCACAAGTTGAGTGACAGGCTCGCCAGCAGCCCCAGCGCCAGGATCACCGCCCAGCGACCTGCACCCGTCGCGACAGCGGCGAGGGCCGCGATCACGTTGCACCGCCGGAGCGCGGGCGCGCAGACCACGTGCGGACGCGACGCCAGAAGATGCGAGCCTGGATCAGACAGTTCGCCAGCCAGCCATACACAGCGCGCGCTTGCGCGGCCCAGCCCAGGCGTTGGCCGTACAGATCCGCCGCGACCACGGCGCCACCCAACTTGACGGCACGCAGCGCCCATACCGCCTCGGCAGATTGGGCGGAAGGCAGGAAGGCCAAGGCGACCGTGCCGACCGCGAGCATCAGGAGCCCGAAGTTGACCGCGATCGCTCGCGCACGGTCGCCGTGTGCGCTCAACAACAGCGCGCCGCAGACCCAAGCGATGACCCCGCAGGCCAAGCCATCGACGACCGACAGCACCGCCATCATTGCGAACCTCCCTCACCGTCTTGACCACGATCCCGCGTCCAGAACGCCAGCACCGCATCGAAGGCGCGGTCTAGCTTTGCCGGCAGCCACACGCGCAGCACACGCCACAGGAGCGCCAGCAAGCCCGCTCCCGCTTCGATGGGGATTTCGGCCACGCCGAAACGGTGGAGCGGCGTCAACTTCACGACGATCACGAACAGCCAGCCGCCAATCAGGGCGTCGGACACGATGCCGAGCAGGCGCACTGGGATTTTTGAGTGCGACACCGCAGGACGCGCGACGTAGCTCAACGCTGCGCCGATCAGTGCAGCTAGCAGAGCCTCCAGCGGGATGCCGAGCACCAGCAGGGTCGCGCCCGTCGCCGCACCCGATGCCGCGGCGACCTGGCTGGTGAGCGCAGCAGCGGTCTGGGTAGAGCGACCGCTCATGCCACGGCCTCCAGAGCGAGTCGCCAAGCGCGCGTGAAGCGCTTCGCGCACTTCGCGCGCCCTTGCGGTGTGCGCGCCGCGCCTGGACGCCAGTTGCGCAGGTAGTAGGCGAACGCCTCGGCTTCCGCGTTCGCGTTGGCTGGCGGCAGCGGCGCTGCATCGGTGCGCAACAGCAGGCGCGCGAATCGGCAGGCCAGCAGATCATCCACTTCGACGCGGCGATGCACCGCTCCCGCACTGGCGGGGATATGGGCTTGTCGGCAGAGCGCTCCTGCCTGCGCGTGGGACTCAGGGTGTTGCAGGACACCACTCGCCCCGGCCACTTCGAACTGCCATAGGCCACGGGCGGGGCCGGGCTTCGTCGGCGTGCCCTGCCGGCGAGTGGCCAAGTTGCTCTCCTGGATGGCGATGGCCACCAGCAGCGCAATGGCTTCTCGACTCGCCCATGCGGCGGGAAAGTGAGCCAGCGCGGGCACGATAACTTCGCGCACCAGCGCGATGGGAGTGGCCGGTAAACGGAGCATGGAATCGTCCTGGGTAACGCGCTGCGCTCGCCGCACCGCGTTGGCGGGTAGCGTGCTGCGCTGGGGAAGGCGGCCGTTGCGGCCGAAATGAAGAAGCCCCCGACCGAGGGGGGCGGTCGGGGGCTTCGGGGGGAACCCATCCCAGGCTTGGGAGTGGGCGGTGCTGGGTAGAGGGGGAGGCGTAATCAACCCAGCGTGGCGAAGCGTAGGGGATGCGGGTGCGCTAGGTCAAGTATTCTGAACCTAATGATCTTCAAGATCGGTAGCGACCTCGGCGCGCACGCGAGAAGTTCCTACCCAACGCCTATGCGCCGCCGTCGTCGAACGCTGTTTCGCTTCGTCCGCGTCGCCTCCGTAGTTATCCACAGAAACGGCGCTGTCTTACCAAGCAAAGCTTATAAGCAAAAGCTACAAGCAAAAACTACAAGCTTTAGGGGGGACCTAATTCATCGCATTGAAGGGGACCTAATTCCCCCAAATCGGGGGTCCTAATTCATCGTCTTGGGGGTCCTGATTCATCGCTAAACTCACAGCATATCCCCAGATTTTTCCACAGTTTCCTAGGATTGCACGTCATTGCTTCTTCGGCGAACGCGATCTTCATGTCACCCACGACAATGCCTCCGCGCAGCACGCCGCGCAGAGGATGGTGATGCGCCTTGGACAGCGCAAAAAAGTTGGCGGTCACCTCATCCGTCGATGCGGGCGTCCAGCCAGGTTGAAGGCGCGTTATCTCATCGCCGCAAAGGCCTCATCCTTTTCCAGAACACCTACAGGCGCAGGCGATGGCAGCAGTAGGTAGCCACCAAAGACCGGGCGTACACTCGCTTGCGGATACACGGTCAGTACGTCGTGCATGCTCTTCTTGAAGTTCCTCTTGAATGCCTTCTTGTCGTCGTACTCGTGCGCGAACTGACCGCGCAGGCTGGCCCAGTGGAGGACGACCGAATGCTCCAAACGATGCAGTCGGTGCGCCAGCCACGCGTAAACGTCCAAAGACAACGCGCTGTCTTGGATGCCGCGCAGCGCGCGGATATCGAGCGGTACCGCCGACTCACGCAAGGTGGCCACGAACTCGCGCGAGAGGGTGATCGTCTTTCGCCACGGCGTGCGCGGGTCCGATTTCTTGGTCTCAACGGCGAAGTCTTCAAACACCGATACCCAGCCATCGGCACTTTGGACACGGCTGGTAGCAGACGCCGCGGCGTACCCAATCCACAGACGGCAGGCCGCCAGAGCTCTCAGTTGCTCATTGAACGACGTACCGCCGCCGCGCTCGCCGCCGCTAGCGTCTATGGATAGCGTCTGGGTCATGAAATGCCGGAGCGTCATGCTCAGGTCGATGGTCCGGTGGTGCGTATGCAGGTAAGTCCGAATCAGATGCAGTAGCAGCAGCCGCGGTCGGGTGCCGTACGGCATGCCCGGCCTAATGTCTTTCGTGCCGTCCCAAAGGGTGCCCGCCTCCAAGTGCAGGCCCACGTTTCCACTGCATCGCTCAAAGACGTCGCCCTCGGGCAGCGATCGGGGCAGTCCCACTCGGCAGAACGCGGAGTGCAAGAACGCCACCTCATGGCGTGCGGGTCGCACTGCGAGGATCTCGGCGCCGAGTTCGGCGAGCTTCCTTTGCTTCCGACCACCGTTAGGCGGCGATTGTCGCGTTGCGGATAGAAACGCTTGGCGTGCGACTAACGACTTGCTGTTACGCAGTGCCCTGCGGCGGGGAGACCCGGATCGGCCGCCGGCGTCCGCCGGGTCTTCGTCGATCGCCATAGCCCTATGTGGAGCCGTCCGTGCCCAGGTGGCGCAACAGCAAGACCGCCCCCCGATGCTCCAACTCGCGCAGCAACGCCAACGCACCTTCGTGATGAGGGTTGAGGAAGTTACGGTATGGGTGTTCGCCAATCGATAGCTGCCGCGCGCGGCGTTTCTTTGACCACGGCACGACGCCCTGGCCAATGCATTGCTCGCAGCTGACGACTTCCGCGCGGGCGCGGTTGCCACCCAAGCCGATGAGCTGTAGGCGCTCGCCGAAGCCATGGCACGATGAACAGTGGTTCGGGCGGCGGAACTCTTCGATCACCGCGCGCGACCAAGCACCGAGGAAGGCCGGCGCGAGCACCCGTTCGGCCAACGCGTCGTCCAAGCATTCGCGCGTGCCATATCGCTCTTCCGATAGAGGCGACGCCGGGCCCCCATGTACCCACGCAGACAGTCTCTCAATCAACTCTTCGTCCTGTCGCGAACGATCACGTCGAATTCGGCTCGCGATGCGAGCACCAACGAGATCCGCCAGGTGCTGGAACACCGACGTCTCAGCGGGCCGCTCTACGGGAATGCGTTCTATCGGCGCCGGTTGATCACGCGGTACGCGTAGGCTGGCGCGGGGAGAAGACCAACTCGGCCTGGTCGGGAACACCGTGCGGTGACCCACAACGCGGGCCGGGCCTTCGAACAACCCGGGCCACCACCGTAAGCACAGCACATGGACCGCAAGGCGCTGAGCGGGGCCGGCTTGCCCCGCTGCACCCAATGCGCCAGCAATGTCCATCGCGGTCTCGCGTTGCGGGGCGGTACTGCGCGCGCCGTTGAAAGGCTCCGTAATACCTTTGGGATGCAGCCGAGCCAGCATTTTTGCCACGTTGCGGCGCCGGAGGGGATGAGACTGGGGAGGCGTCATTCGACTTGCTCCGGCCCATAGATGCGGCTGTATTCCGGATCGAAGTCGCATCCGGCTTTGAGGAATCTGGCGGGTGATTCCTTTCCGCACAGCGCGCGCCCCCACGCTTCGCTGCTTCGGTCCCTATGGGTGCAGCAGAAGCACCCCCCGGAGGCCTTCACCTTCTGCACCAGCACCCGGCCTTGACGACGTTGGGTCGACCGCTCTGGACGCGTCATAAAAGAGCCGCTCATGCCCGCCCCCTTTCAGACCTTGGGAGAGTGGTGGTCACATCATTTGCCCGTACCTTTCTTCCGCTGTGCACGAAGACACTCCTTTGACGTGGAATCACTCGACCGGCTCTGGCAGTCAAAGCCATTACCCGACCGTGATTAGGTTAAGTTTTCTGTACCTAATGGACACCAAAAAAACGGCACTACCTGAGCGTCCAAATAAGCCGCTAGTGCATCGCGAGCCTCGGTCCACTCGTAAGCGACCACTGTGGCAAAGCCATGGCCATGAACGAACCGTCCGAACGCCATTTGCTGAGGGGACAGTCCACCGCGGATCGATCGACGTTCACTAGGCTCCTTCAGTTCAATCCAGAGGCCCGCGTAAGGCATGGCTTCATCAGGGCGGCGCTGCATGGGCAGAAAGTAGTCCCAGACGCCTCTGCGAACGCCCTGGCGCTTCAGCTCCGCTCCAGTTGACGCTGAGCGCGCTCCACCGTTCGGCACGTGAAGGAGGAAGGCCAGTTCCGGGCGACCTGCAACAGCCATCAAATTCGCCCAGCGAACTAGCGCGCGGCCGTGCATCGCTTCTACATCACGCCGCTTTGCCCGTTCGCGTTTGACCTGATCGGTCGATTCGATCTTCCGGATCAACGAGCTGCCATAGCGCCGTTGCGCCCTCATGCGATTTCCTGCGCCCCCTGGCGCAGCGCCGCTGCACGCAAACTGGCCGCGAGTTGGTCAACCTGAGTAGTCGCGTCCAGGGTGCAGACAAATCCGTCCGCGCCAACACTGGTGGCGTAGTCCGCGTCACCGGACTGCAGCGCATGAACGTCTCCCTGTGAGTCGAGCATCAGGACATAAGGCGCATCGCTGACGCTGCGTTCGGCGTGGGCCATGGTTCGCACCAGTTCGGAAGCCGTAAGCCAGATATTGCCCAGCCGAATCCGGGTGACATTGAGGCGCGTAGGAAGCGGGATGACGGTGGTGCTGCGTTCGGTGTCCTTCACTTGAAATCCTTTCTCGTTCTTCTTCAGGGGGCCTCCCCCTTTCTTTCTGTCGCGAGCTTCAATGATTCACCCGTCGGCCGTCTACACTAAAAGTTTCATGCGGTTCCGACGGCGTTAAGCAGGCCGTCAGGATGCCAAGAATGATCACTGCGCATGCCACCAATGCTCATCACTTAAATGCTGGCCGCTCAGTCAGCCCGAGCGGCTACGCGCCCGAATTGAAAATGTGCCGTACGTCACAATGTGTTCCGGCAGCTAGGCGGCTCGCTCAACCCAGATGTTCCTTCCAAGTCATGGGACCAACTCGTCCTTTGTAGCGACCTAAGTTAGGGCCGCTTAGCCGCGATCTATTTGCCAACGATCGGACCTATCTCACTAGACGAATGCTTCTAGAAAGCGCTATAGGCATGTAGGAACAGATGATTGGTAGCGAGGTTTGGACCACCTAAGACTCCATCCCTTCCTCAATGGAATTCGCAAATCGGTGACGTATAGATAGGTTAAGATATCCTGTCTTAGGTACGTTTTAATAAACCTTTTTCTAACAAGATCGGCAACTTATGACTAAGCGTCCTCTCCGCACCGCCGCAGTCGCCCATCCACGAACGACTGGCGCAAGGATTCGTTACGCACGCCTAGACTGTAATTTGTCGCAAGAAGCGTTTGCGGCAGGCATTTCCAACATTACCAAGGTCAAGATAAGCAAAAGCTTGGTAAGTCAATGGGAGAGTGACAGCATTGCCTCTCCAAGCCACGCGAACCTCAATGCAATTCAAGCCGTAACGGGCTTTTCCGTCGAGTGGCTGGCTACGGGATCTGGCGATCAACGCGCCACCGTCCGATCAAGTGAACTCGACGTCGACCGACTCAAGCTCATCCTTAAAGCTATCGCGCCTGATCGAACTGGCATTCCACGCGAAGCCCGCGCCATAGCGCTCCTCTACAAAGTCCTGGCCGATTCGCCGAGCATGTCGCCGCCACTGCTGGCAGAGATGGCTCAGAGCATCAAGTAGCACACCTCCCTTCCTGCCCGGCCTTGACGAGGCACCTTTCGGCCCATAAGGTACAGAATACTTAACCTAAAGGCAAAGCGCCAGCGATGCAAGCTCCTTCCCCCTGGCACCTCGGAAGCAAGTGGCGCGAGGTGATGGCAGACACCACGACAGTCGAGTTGTTCCTCGGCCTGACTACTGTCGGACAGTTCTACTACCCGTCTAGCGTCCGCTCGATGACCAATACCCAATCGGCTCAAGATCGCGCATCGACGCCTTTGCGGCAGTTCCCGCTCCTGGCCAACCTGCAGCGAGCGGTAGAGAGCACGCGTGTCATGCCACCCAATGAGGAGGCGGCAAATGGCTGCCGCTGAGAAATCGACGTTCTGGCTTCTGTATGGCCACTACGGCCCGCGCATGACGCTGGAACAGTTCCGCAACGAATACCTGCCGAATCTAACGTTGAAGGCAGTCCAGAATCGGGTTTCCCGCGGCGATGCACCGCGACCGATCAATGGTGTACTAGACATCCGCGACGTTGCGGATTGGTGGGACAACCAGCGAAAAGCATAGTCGTCGGCAGGTCGACGCTCCCAAGTCAGGACGCGCTGCTGCGGCTGATCCGTCGCGCAGGCACCCAATTAGCGATATCACCAAAGAAGCGCGAAATTCGCCCCCCGGATATTCGGCGCTTTTTCTCGAGCTTAAAACACGGGCAGAACGATTTCTGGCGGCTTGGGCCAAACTGTTCGCGCCAAGAAAATCCCCCCCACTTCTTGCACACCATGCACAGGTGTGATGAGTGTCTTCAGCGCTCGGAACGTACTCCCCTGCGTAAAAACGTCGTCAAGTATCAAAACGATTGGTCGCAATGGAAGTTGTAGCGCAGCCGGATTGAGTCTAAGCGTCTGCAGAAGCTCCGCAGGTGAACTTCTATGCTCGCCCTTGTGTTGTGCCTGACGCTCGGTATGCGTGACAACAAGTTCGCGAATATCTAACACACCGATACGCCCAGCAAGATCATCAAGCACACGCCTTATTCTGTCGTCGTACTCGGCGTGACCAACGGGCTTTGAGCAAGGAGCAGGGACAAAAGTTACATCGCGGCGAATGGCGTCAGCGCTAAGACACTCGGCAAGCTTTCCACCCCAATACCGCACAGCTTCGTCTTTATATCGCTTGCGGTTGGGAGGAACAGGAACTTCGATCTTGAGATTTTTAATCTGCTGATTTGTCTCTCCGGCGCTCCATCCGCCATGGGACTGGAACTCTCCGATATGCCAACATGAATCACTTGCGTCGAGCCGACCAAATCCTTGTTCAATTTTTGTCAGCCGAGCCATCAAATCCACCTGTCTCATCCTTGAGAGCCTCAAGTATCTGAGTGACGTTTTGAACGCGCATTGCGCCCTGAGCTTGGTACTTTGAAGGCCAAGTGAGCTTCGGATCTCGGAAGCAACTTTCAAGGATAAATAGCTTTCGTCCCTGATTCAGCGCTGCACGAGCTTGCACCAGAGTGCCTGATGTATTACCTGCTTCTACGATAATCGTTGCCTGCGTCAATGCCGACATCGTTACGTTCCGCGCAGGGAAGAACAAGCTGTTAGCTTTGTAGTGCTGCTGGCTATACCGTAAAAACGGAACCTGGGAGATGACTAGGTGCTGCTCAGCAATCTGCGCCTGGAGTGCGGCGTTTTCTTTTGGATAGACCTCTGACAAAGGGGTTCCAATTACCGCTATTGTCCGCCCTCCAGCGCTAATCGCCGCTCTGTGTGCGGCGGCATCAATTCCCCTCGCGAGCCCAGATACAACAGTGAAGCCTTCGCGTACAAGGGCCTTTGCGATTCTCCCGGCGTTGGCCGCTCCTTCATCGCTTGGCGAACGCGTACCAACGATAGCTACACATGGCGTATCCACCAAAGACCAGTCGCCTCGGAAGTAGACTAGTTCGATAGGGTGATCGGCGTCCCTTAGCTTCGCCGGGTACTCGCCCGCACCATTGACTCGGATCCCTACGTCTTCAAGCTGGTCACCAAGCGAGCCTTTTAAGCGCGACCAGATCGAGTCGATCTCCGCTGACGGGACCAACTCCGATGGCACGGCACCAGGATGGTTTCGAAAGAGGGTGGCGATGTTGGCAAACCACGCTCCCTGACCAAGCCAGAGTGATTCGTATGCGCACATTTCGGCTCGGGGCTCGATGGGCGGAGCAGTAAACACGCCTTCAAGCAGGCTGCTATGAGCCCCATCAGCGATCAATGAGTTCGCCAGCATATGCATGTGATCCATTGGCTAACTAAACGGGAATCCTACACCGAACCGGTCGCACCGCATGCGCCGGAGCTGTACCAAGAGCACACCAATGCAATCTTAAACCCATGATTAATAACGGAATCGGTCCAATCCATCATCGGCGCGACCGACAGTTTCAACGCCTCGGGATCGATGGTTTCTCTCAAAATATCAGCCATTTACGAAAGTCCCTGGGGTTTCCCCGCAAGCCGGCCGCCGGGGCGCCGAGCCGGATCGGGAGCGGCGAGAGCGGCCAGATCGGACGCGACGCCGCGGCCCGCGCGGAGGAATCGGCTCATTGTCCGCCGAAAGGCCCCCAGACCCAAACTCGGACGTGCGGACGGATAGCCGCACAGACAGACTATTCGGGGGAGGGATGGAGCCGACCTCGCCGGATGGGCCGGTTCCTGGGGGCTCGAGCGGCGCGGGTACCGGCCGGCCGATCGCTACGCCCCCGACCGCGGTTCGCCACCCGCATCGATCGCGCCGGAACAAATCTTCGCCCCTCCCACGATGCGAGGCGCGCGCATGCGCTCTCTAATCGGCCGCCGCCGAGCGCTGCGCCTGGACACCGATGTTCCGGCGCGGATCGCCCGTCTGCCCGAGCAGACGTCGAATCGATTTGTGACGCGTCTCGCGATCGGAACACGCGTCGCTTGCCGAAATGCGGCGCGTGAGCGGAAGTTCGGCCACGACGGCGATCGCAAAGATTATTCTGCGCCCCCTACGGACCACGATGCAGAGCATCGTCCTACCACGCATGGCCGGCGCGCGATCAGGCGCTCCGATATCGCTGCTGCGGCGCTCTATTCGCCGTGCATCGCCACGACCAGCACCGGAACCCAACGCTCCGCACGGAGCGTCGCTGCGGCGATCGCCGAACTTTCCGCCGGCCGCCACGCTCAAAGCCGAATCGAAACAGGAAGACACGATGGGAAAGAACGACAAGAACGATGTGATCGGCCAGGTCGAGCGGGAGTTCGTAACGCCGCAACACCGCGCCGCGATCGAAGAGGCCTCGCGCAAAGGGAATTTCGCCGTCAGCTTCAGAGCGGCGGGTGCGGCGACATTGGCCGCACTGGATCAGGGGGCGGCGGCGAAAGGGCACGACATCCTCGAAAAGACCATCAAGCCGTCCTCCATCGCCAAGGCCTACCCGGAAAACTCGGCCGAAATGCTGCAGAAAGTCCGCGATGCCGGCATCGAGGGCTATGTCGGCCACTGGGACAAGGCCAGCGGGGAACTCAAAGGCCTCTACCTCAGCAGCGGCCACGGGCTGGGCGATCAGGTCAAGGACAAGATCTACCCGCTCGACATGAACCGATTGGACGAGTCGCTGTCGGCGCTCAAAGCGCAGCCTGACTGGAAGGCGCTGCCGTTCACCGGCGACTACGACATGCACGACATGCTGACCTTCCGCGGCGCGGGCCGGCCGCATACCCCGCTGGTCGGCTCCAAGGAAGAAAAGCAGATCATCGACAAGATCAACGAGGAAGTGGCCAAGGTCGACGGCAGGCGCCCGTTCCGCGACACCGAGCACAACGTGATCCGCCATGGCCCGCAGGTCAATTTTCCCAGCTACATGATCGATCACGAAGCGTCGGTGGTGAAAAAGGACGGCGGATTCGTCGGCGCCGTCGCCAAGCCGGGCGAATTCCCGGTCGCGTTCGTGAATCGCGGCAAGTGGGCGGTGCTGAACAACGCCCAGGAGCTGTCCGAGTACTACACCAAGTCCGGCGCGGTGCTCAAGGAAACCTGGAAGCCGGACGGCGTCAGGTCGTTCGCCGATGCGGACAAGCCGGGCATGGTGAAGTTCGGATGGAGCAGCGACCTGCCGCCCAAACCGCCGGTCCCCAAAGCACCGAACCCGGCCCAGGACATCTCGCAGAGTCTGGATCGCATGCTGTCCGCCGCGCAGGGCGGCGATCGCGAAGCGCTGCGCCAGGCGACCCAGCAAGCCGCCGCCGCGGCGCCGGGCCGCGAACTGCGCAACGAGGCGGTGGCGACGGTCGACCGACAAGAGCAGCAGGCGCGCATCCAACAAGCCCCTCAGCAAGCGCCTCAGCAAGCGACGCAGCCGCCGGATCCCAGCGCGCCCACGCGCACCGGGCCGCGCATGTGAGCTGATCCCCGCCCGGGCCCGAACGCTGCGCCGCTCCGATCGGGCGGCCAGCGTTCCGATGGCGCCGCTTCGGGCATCCGCGCCAGCGAATGCCATGCCCACCCCGATCTCGCCCCGCCTGGCCGCGATCGTCCGCGCCCTGCCCTTGCGGCCTGGCCTGCGCGTGCTGGAAATCGGCTGTGGGCCGGGCGCGGCCGCACGCGCGGTGCTGGAGCGGATCGGCGACGGACGGGTGCTGGCGATCGACCGTTCGGCCAAGGCGATCGGTCAAGCGCTGGCCGGATCGGGCGCATCACTGGCCGGAGGGCGGCTGGAGTTTCGCCGGATCGCGGTGGAGGACTTGGTGTTGGAGGACGGCGAGGCGCGCTACGACCTGGCGTTCGCAGTGCGCGTCGGCGCGCTCGACGGGCGCCATCCCGAAACCGCAGAACGGGCGCTGGCGCGGATTCGTGCCGCGTTGACCCCGCAGGGGCGCTTGTTCGTCGACGGCGGCGCCCCCTTGCGCGAGATCCGGCTGTCGGCGCAGCGGCGTTCGATCTGACCGGCTGCGCCGTTCGACTCGGCGACGGGGAGCACCCCCACGCGCTTGCCGAGCGCGCGCAGCGGCGGCTCCCTGTATCGATCGCGCGGCGCGACGAATCAGCGCTGCGCTTTGTCCAGTCGCTCCTGTTCCTCGCGGCAGTTCGGCGACACGTAGTGGGTGTAGACCGCGCGCTGCTGTTCGCCGACGCCGCGCGACTGTTCGGAGGCCTGCTGGTATTGCTGCGCGCATACCGGCGACAGCTCGGCCACGCCGCCACCGGCGCCGGTAGCGCAGGCGGACAGAGCCAGACACAGGCTCATCGCCGCGGCGCCAAGGAGAATTCGGATCATGACCGTCTTGCTCGATCTCATCGGGACTGAGACCCGATCTTAGGTCATGCGCCGATCTTGGCCGGCCGGCCCTGCGACCGGACCTCAGTCGTGGTTCACCCTCGCCCCCCCCGGCGGGCAAACAACGCAAACCTCGCTGCCGCAAACGGTCTGCATCGGCATCGCGCGGCCCCCTGTGTGCGCCGCGCGACCGCACCGACGCGTACGGCCGACGGCCGCAGCCAGGCCGCGATGAACGTCACGGATTCGATGTTTTTCCGCCACGCCTAGGGTCACCCCTGAATGCGCGCCGCCCGCCTGTCGCCCTAGCCTGCCCTGCATTGCGGTACCGCACCGCGCCGGCGCGCCGCGAGCGCCGCCGCCACTTTCGCCAGGAGCTCCCCCATGAGCAGCGTCGACTCCGCCGTATCCACCGCCAAAGACCGGCTCAGCCAGGGCTTGCTGGACTGGGACGTCAGCAAGGGAGACCTCGACGCGATCAGCGCCGAGGTCGACAAACTCTCGCCGCAAGAACGCAACGAGTTCATCAGCAAGCTCAGCGACGACGACATCAAGAACTGGACGCAGGAAATCGACGGCATGATGGGCTCGCTGAGCAAGGGCGAGCGCAGCGATCTGTTCAACAAGCTCGCCGAAGGCATGGACGCGACCCAGACCGCGCGCTTCGTGCGCGCCTTCGACGGCGACAACGGCGGCCGCGAAGCGCTGGCCGACGCGATCGCCAGCCACGGCAGCAGCGACGCCAAGACCGGCTTCATCGACGCGGTCAAGGGCGATATCGGCGACGAGTACAGCGCCACCCAGGGCACCTGGGGCAATGCGGAGACGGTCGCGGTCGGCAAGGTACTGGCCAGCCTCGGCAACGACCCGGCCGCGTTCCAGGAAGCGGTCGGTTCGCTGAGCAAGGAACAACTGCAGGACGTGATGAGCGTGGCCATGGGCCGGCGCCATATCGTCGACTTCAGCGGCCGCACGGCCGGCACCAACCAGTACGACCCCAGCGCCCTGACCGGCATTCTCAATGCCGCCCAGGGCGCCGACCTGCCGACCCGCACCGCGGTGTTCGAAGCGGCGATGCCGCAGCTCAAGACCATGCAGAACGACGACGTCGGCCTGCTCGGCGCCGGCGCCAGCATCGACGGCGTGGCCCAGGCGATGGGCAAGGTGCTGAGCATGGAAGAGGCCTCCAAGGCTGGGCTGATCAACGTGCCCGAAGCGCCTCCGGGCGTGTCGATGGACGCCAACATCGCCGACACCCACAAGCACGAGTTCCCGAACCCGGGCGACATGCTGTGGTTCAAGGAGCAGGTACAGGGCGGCGGCCCGTGGGACTTCAAGACCCAGGGCGCGCAGTACGAGAACTACGGCAACTTCCACTTCGGCGTGATCGCCGCGGCGATGGACATCCCCGAGCAGATCGGATTGCGTGGCGCCGGCTACGTGCAGATCGAATCCAACACCACCCAGGACGGCTGGGGCAAGCCCTACGACCTGGGCGACAGCAGCTACGGCGACGATCCGCGCGACCAGGCGCAGATCAAGGCCGGCTACGAGTATTACAACTCGGGCATGTGGCGGGTGTGGTCGGATTGACCGCAGCGCCGGCCGGATCGGTTGCGAAAACGCCGGCCCAGCCGGCGTTTTCGTTTCGCGCCGGCGGCGCCGCACGTGCTCTATGCTGGCCGCACCGATGCCGCGCGGCATCGCCCTGCACCCGAGACCGTTCGCCATGACCACGCTGCATCGCCGCTGGGCCGCCGTCGCCGCCTTGTCGCTGGCGCTGATCGCCGGCTGCGCGCGCGATCCGGCCGCAGCCGATGTCGAAGTCGCGCGCGTCGCTTCGCCCGACGCGCGCGCCGATGCGGTGCTGACCGAGGCCAATCCCGGCGCCACCGCCTCGTTCGTGTACCGGATCCGGGTGGTCGCCCACGGCGCAGACTGGCGCGCCGCGCCGGCGCTGGCCGAACTGCACGGCGCCACCCGCAACGCCAGCGCTTATGGCGTCGACTTGCGCTGGCAAGGCGCCGACACGCTGTACGCCGACTACCTGAAAGCGCGCCTGGTGATCGCCCACAAACCTACGGCCGCGATCGCCGGCCGCACCGTCGCCGTGCGGCTGCGCGCCGGCGTCGCCAACCCGGCCGCGGCGGCCGGCGGCATGGCGCCGCGCACGCCTTGACCGCGCGCTCCGGCGCGACGGCGAACGCCGCCGCGCCTTCATTGCGCTCAGGACTGCACCGTCACTCGCCAGACATCCTCGGCCTCGCGCGTCCAGTCGATCTCCACCGGCAGGAATTTCTCGATCAGGCGGGCATTGCTCGCCAGGTGCGCACTGATCGCCGCGGTGGTGAACTCGCCGCCGCCGGCCAAGGCCATCGGCAACAGCAACTGGTCCGACAGGTGCTCGCCGACCGCGGCCGGCGAAGCCAGGTAGGCCGAAACCTGCCGCGCCAGGCCGGTAGCGACCTGTTCGGCGCTGACGCCGCGCTCGCCGAAGGCGGTGAACAACTCGGTGTGCTGGTCCTCGCCGCTGACGCGCAGACTCAACACGTTGGCCGGGCTGTGCGCCTGGGCGACGCGGCGCAGTTGCAGCTGCGCCTCGCCCAGGCCCCAGCGTTCGCCGAGCACGCGCAGCTCGCGCTGGCCGATTTCGTCGTGCAGCGCCGACAGCAGCACCGCCGCCTCCAGGCGCGGCGCCGGGTCGCGCCGCGCGAAGGTCTGTACCTGCAATTGCGCGCAGGGGCGCACCAGCGCCTGCACGCTGCCGCCGCCGGCCGGGTAGAAACCGTAGCTGCGCAGAGCGAAGTCGACTTCCACGCCGAACCGACGCAAGGCCGGCAAGTAAGTCGTAGCGATGAAGTCCGCGCTCGGCGCGAGCGGGTTGTGGGTGCCGCCTTCGATGCTCAGCTCGGACGGCTCCGCGCAGCGCCACAGCGCCGGCAGCACGGTCTGCAGCACCAGCGTCGCCGAACCGGCGGTGCCGATCGAGAAGCGGTAGCGGCCGGAACGCACTTCGCCCGGAATGAAGCGCAGCTCGGTCGCGCCGAGCTGGGCGCCGTCGACGTGGGCGCGGCCGACCTGCGCCGCCGCGCCGACCGCGGTCAGATGCTGGCGCATCAGGCCCGGGCGCGAACGCTGGGCGCGGATATGCTGCATTTCGAAGGCCGTGCCGGTGCACAGGCTCAGGCTCAGGGCGGTGCGCAGCAATTGCCCGCCGCCCTCGATGCCGCTGATTTGTATCGTTTCCATCTTGCGGTCCATGACTTTCGGGCGAGCCTCCGGCCGCCCTTGCTCCTTGTTTCTTGTCGTTCGTCGTGCCGCGCGCCCCTGGCGCGCCGGCTCAACCCTTCACGCACACCACCTGGCGCAGGGTATGCACGATCTCGACCAGGTCGCTCTGCGCGGCCATGACCGCGTCGATCGACTTGTACGCCGCCGGCGACTCGTCCACCACCTCCGCGTCCTTGCGGCATTCCACGTGCGCGGTGGCCTGGGCGTGCTCTTCCAGGCTGATCCGCTTCTTGGCCTCGGTGCGGCTCATGACTCGGCCGGCGCCGTGGCTGCAGCTGTGGAAGCTGTCCGGGTTGCCCAGTCCGCGCACGATGAAGCTCTTCGTGCCCATGCTGCCCGGAATGATGCCCAGCTCGCCCTTGCGCGCGCTCACCGCGCCCTTGCGGGTCACCAGCACGTCCTTGCCGAAGTGATGCTCGCGGTTGACGTAGTTATGGTGGCAGTTCACCGCCTCGGCCTGGGCCTGGAACGGCTTGTCGATCGCCCGGCGCGCCGCCTCGACCACGTGCCGCATCATGATCTCGCGATTGCTGCGCGCGAACTGCTGCGCCCAGTCGACCGCGAACACATAGTCGGCGTAGTGGTCGCTGCCTTCCGGCAGGTAGGCCAAGTCCTGGTCCGGCAGGTTGATCATCCAGCGGCGCATGTCCTGCTTGGCCAACTCGATGAAATGGCTGCCGATGGCGTTGCCGACGCCGCGCGAACCGGAGTGCAGCATGAACCAGACCCGGTTCTCCTCGTCCAGGCAGACCTCGACGAAGTGATTGCCGGTACCGAGGGTGCCGAGGTGGTTCAAATGGTTGCTGCGCTCGAGCCTGGGGTGCTTGGCGACGATGCGCTCGAAGCCCTCGTGCAAGGCCGACCAGCGGTCGAGCGACGCCTGCGGCGGGTTCGCCCAGGCGCCCTTGTCGCGCACGCCGCGGCCGGCGGTGCGGCCGTGCGGCACCGCCTTCTCGATCGCCGCGCGCAGCGGCCCCAACTGGTCCGGCAGGTCGTCGGCGTGCAGGGTGGTGCGCACCGCGATCATGCCGCAGCCGATGTCGACCCCGACCGCCGCCGGCACGATCGCGCCCACGGTCGGCACCACCGAGCCCACGGTCGCGCCCTTGCCCAGGTGCACGTCGGGCATCACCGCGACCCAGCGGTGAATGAAGGGCAGCTTGGCGATGTTCTGCAACTGGCGCCGGGCTTCATCTTCCAGCGGCACGCCGCGGGTCCAGTGCTTGATCGGCACCGCGCCCTGCTCATGGATGACGTCGTACTGGCTGCTCTGGGTGTTCATGGGGTTCGCTCTCTTCGTTGCGGGCGTCCGGCCCAGGCGCTTGCGAGCCCTGATGGGGATGCTGCCTGTCCGTACTTGCCCTGTACTAGAGCAATCGCCGTGCCAACCTGCCGACATAAAACACAAGCTGTTGATTAACAACATATTTCATGCAAGACCTATCGATCGATTGGCGTTCTATCCGGCCGCATTCCTATACTTTCAGATACGAACTTATACTTTTGGATAGCCCATGAAACGCCAGGTCGTGGTCGGCATGCTCGGCACCCAACTCGATGCCGGCTCCGGCGCGGGACGGTGGGAAAAGTGGCGGCCGACCGTGGCCCTGGGCATGCACGAGGACCTGTTGCTGGACCGTGTCGAGCTGCTGCTGGACGAGCGCCGCTACGGCCGGCTGGCAGAATCGGTCGTCGCCGATCTCGGCCTGGTGTCGCCGGAAACCCAGGTCCGCCGGCACGACACCTTCCTCGCCGATCCCTGGGATTTCGAAAGCGTCTACGGCGCCCTGCACGACTTCGTCCGCGCCTACCCGTTCGACACCGAGCGCGAGGACTACTACGTCCACATCACCACCGGCACTCACGTCAGCCAGATCTGCTGGTTCCTGCTGGCCGAAAGCCGGTTGTTCCCGGGCCGGTTGCTGCAGACCGCGCCGCCGCGCAAGCAAAGCGGCCAGACCCCGGGCAGCTACGCGGTGATCGACCTGGACCTGTCGCGTTACGACCGCCTGGCCCAGCGTTTCGCCGAGCAACGCCTGCACGACCGCGAACTGCTCAAGAGCGGTATCGCCACCCGCAACGCCGCTTTCAACCGGATGATCGAGCAGATCGAAACGGTGGCGACGCGCTCGAAGTCGCCGATGCTGCTGATGGGCCCCACCGGCGCCGGCAAGAGCCAGTTGGCCAAGCGGGTGTTCGAGCTGAAAAAGCAGAAGCACCAGCTGCCGGGACGCTTCGTCGAGGTCAATTGCGCGACGCTGCGCGGCGACGGCGCGATGAGCACGCTGTTCGGCCACATCAAGGGCGCCTACACCGGCGCCTCGGCCGACCGCGCCGGCCTGCTGCGCTCGGCGCATCAGGGCCTGCTGTTCCTGGACGAAATCGGCGAACTGGGCCAGGACGAACAAGCGATGCTGCTGCGCGCGCTGGAGGAGAAGCGCTTCCTGCCGGTCGGCGGCGACAAGGAGGTCGAAAGCGACTTCCAGTTGATCGCCGGCACCAATCGCGATCTGCAACAGGCCGTGCGCGAAGGCCGTTTTCGCGACGATCTGCTGGCGCGGCTGAACCTATGGACCTACCGCCTGCCCGGCCTAGCCGAACGCGCCGAGGACATCGAGCCCAACCTGGAGTTCGAACTGGAGCGGCATTCGCGCGAGCACCGCCATCGGGTCACCTTCAACCGCGAGGCGCGCGAGCGTTATCTGGCCTTCGCCCGCAGCGGCGAGGCGCGCTGGAGCGGCAACTTCCGCGACCTGGGCGCGTCGGTGATGCGCCTGGCGACCCTGGCCGACGGCGGCCGCATCCGCACCGACCTGGTCGAGGAAGAAATCCAGCGTCTGCGCCGGCAGTGGCACGACGGCGAGCAGGACCCGGGACCGGGCGGACCGTCGCTGCTGCAAGACCTGCTCGGCGCGCAGGCCGCGGAGCTGGACCGCTTCGACCGGGTCCAGCTCGAGGACGTACTGCGGGTCTGCCGCGGCGCGGCCTCGCTGTCGCAGGCCGGACGCGAACTGTTCGCGGTCTCGCGCGCGCAACGGGCCAGCACCAACGACGCCGACCGGCTGCGCAAGTACCTGGCGCGCTTCGGCCTGGATTGGGAGCGGGTGCGCCGCCGCGACTGACGTCGGCGCGCGCCCTCGAGATCCGCCGGCTTCGGAGCCGACCCGCCGAGCGGCCGGCCCGCCCCGCAACCGGCACCGCTCAGAACACCCGCGCCTCGCGCAGCTCGTGGTTGGCCAGCACAGCGGCGGCGTTCTCCGGCAGGGTGCGCGGCCCGGTCACGCAGCTGACGAACACCATCTGGCGGGTGCCGCGCTTGATATGGCCGACCAGCCAGCGCACCGCTTCTTTCTTCTCCTGCATCACCACCGAACCGCTCTTGGCCGAGACGATCAGATCGTGCCGCCACGGCATCGGCCCGAACGGCGCCGCGCCGAACGAGCCGACCACCACGCCGGCAGGCTGGCGCAGCGCCGAACGCACTTCGGCCATGGCCTGGCGGTCGACCGGCAGTTCGCTGCGGAACAGCCGCTGCAGGAAGCCCAGTTGCTCGTTCGGCGAAATCTTCAGCGCGCCGTCGTTCCAGAACGCGCCCGCGCCGCGGCCGACGTCGGCGTTGCCGTAGCCGAAACGATTGAGGTACTCGCGCTCGCGGGTCGGGCCGAGGCGGCCGGCGATGCCGATGAAATAACCGTCGGCCGAATAGCGCAGCAGGCTTTCCACGCCCGGATCGTTGCCGCTCGCGGTCGCCTTCATCAGGCCGGCATCGAGCGCGGCCAGGGCATGGGGAATGTCGAACGTCGCGGCCGGGCTGACCTGACGCTGGCAGGCCTGGGTCGGCGGACGGCCGATGTTGCCGGCGCTGAGATCGTAGAGCAGGAAGCAGGACTGGGTCCGCGGCTCGGCATCGGCGGCCCGCGCCTGCGGCGCGGAGGCGAATGCGGAAACGGCCAATACGGCGGCGGCGGCGACGGCTCTCATGCCTGCGAAGCTCCTTGCTGGACGGCGGGATTGAACGGCGGGCTGGAACGCTGGGGCTGAGGCGCCGCAGCCCCGGACCACGGCGCGAACGGCTGCCCCGGCGTCGCCGCGGGGCCCAAGAATGGCATGTCCGCCGGCCGCATTCGACCCCGGCGGCGTCCGCGCTTGACCTCGAGCACAGTCGAGGTCCTATGCTGCGCCCTTCCCTCGCTGCCGCAGGACCGCATGGCCGCCGTTCCTCCCGTTCCGGACCCTCTTGCCGATACCGACGGCGCCGCGCCAGTCGATCGCGCTGCCGGCCGCCGCGGCGAATGGTCGGTGATCGCCTCGCTGCTGCCCTATCTGCGCCCCTATGTCGGCCGCATCGCGATCGCCCTGGCGATGGTGGTCGCGGCCAAGCTGCTGAATCTGTACGTGCCGATGGCGCTGAAGCAGCTGATCGACCGGCTCAACATCCAGCCGACTCCGCTGCTGCTGCCGGTCGGCCTGCTGTTGGCCTACGGCGCGGCGCGGGTCGGCGTCACCGTGTTCACCGAACTGCGCCAGGTGGTGTTCGCGCGGGTGATGGCGCGCAGTTCGCGCCAGGTGACCTTGCAGGTATTCCGCCATCTGCACGGGCTCAGCCTCAAGTTCCACCTCGCCCGCCGCACCGGCGGCGTCGCCCGCGACGTCGAACGCGGCGGCAGTGCGATCGGCGACCTGCTCGACTGGACCATCTACACCATCATCCCGGTGCTGTTCGAGATCGTGATGGTCACCGCGGTGCTGGTGTGGATCTACGATTGGCGCTTCGCCGCGATCGCGCTCGGCACCCTGGCCGCCTACGCCGCCTGGACCTTTTCGGTGACCGAGTGGCGCACCCGCTACTACCGCGCCTCGGTCGAGGCCGACACCCGCGCCAACGAGCGCGCGGTCGATTCGCTGCTGAACTACGAGACGGTCAAGTACTTCAACAACGAGCAGCACGAAGCGCTGCGCTACGACGACAACCTGCGCCACCTGGAGAACTCCCAGGTCATGGCGATCAAGACCCTGGCCGTGCTCAACCTCGGCCAGAGCCTGGTGGTCGCGCTCGGCGTCACCGCGATGATGTGGCTGGCCGCGCGCGGCGTGGTCGCCGGCGAAATGACCGTCGGCGACCTGGTGCTGGTCAACGCCTATCTGCTGCAGTTGTCGGCGCCGCTGTTCATGCTCGGCATGATGTACCGCGAGGTGAAGCAGGCGCTGACCAACATGGAGCGGCTGTTCGGCCTGCTCGACGAGCGCCAGGACGTGCGCGACGCTCCCGATGCGCAGGTGCTGGACGCGCGCCGGCCGACGGTGAGTTTCCGCGGCGTGCGCTTCGGCTACGACCCGCGGCGCGAAATCCTGCAAGGCATCGACTTCGACATCCCGGCCGGCGCCACCGTGGCCGTGGTCGGCCATTCCGGCTCGGGCAAATCGACCCTGGCGCGGCTGCTGTACCGCTTCTACGACGTCGACGCCGGCGCGATCGAGATCGACGGCCGCGACCTGCGCCAGCTGACCCAGTCTTCGCTGCGCGGCTCGATCGCGATCGTTCCGCAGGACACGGTGCTGTTCAACGACACCATCGGCTACAACATCCGCTACGGCCGGCCCGAGGCCAGCGACGCCGAGGTCGAGGCCGCGGCGCGCTCGGCGCACATCCACGACTTCATCGTCCACCAGCCCGACGGCTACGACACCCCGGTCGGCGAGCGCGGGCTCAAGCTGTCCGGCGGCGAGAAGCAACGCGTGGCGATCGCCCGCGCCCTGCTCAAGAACCCCTCGATCCTGATCTTCGACGAAGCCACCTCGGCCCTGGATTCCAAATCCGAACGCGCGATCCAGGCCGAACTGGACCGGCTCGCGGTCGGCCGCACCACCCTGGTCATCGCCCACCGCCTGTCGACGGTGATGGACGCCGACCAGATCCTGGTCATGGACGCCGGCCGCATCATCGAACGCGGCAGCCATGCGCAATTGCTCGCGCTCGGCGGCGTCTATGCGCAGATGTGGGAACTGCAGCAGCGCCAGGCCGACGTCGCGCCGGCCTGATCCCTCTAATCGCCCGCGGCGTCCGCTTCCCAGACCATGTACACGTCGGCGCGCCGGTAGTGCGAGCCCGGCCGCGGCGCCGGGCGGTGGCGGAAGCCGACGCTTTCGTACAGGCGCAGCGCCGGGCCGAGCTTGGAGCTGGACTCCAGGAACAGTTCGCGCCCGCCCATGTCGTGGAAGGCGGCGATCGCGCCTGCGATCAGCTGCCGACCGATGCCACCGCCGCGCAGCGCCGGCTTCACCGCCATCTTGGTCAGTTCGACCAGACCATCGTCGTAGCGCTTCAGCGCCACGGTGCCGAGCACTCGGTCGCTGTCGTCGACCGCGAACAGGATCCGACCACCGTCGGCGAGCAGATGGGTTTCCGGGTCGCCGAGCACTTCGCGGTCGATCGGTTCGACCGAGAACCAGCGCTGCAGCCATTCGATGTTGAGGCGGGCGAAATCCTCGCGCCAGCGCGGCTCGAAGCCGACCACGCGGACATTGCCGGCGATCGAGAGCGGCGCCGGGCCGGGCCCGGGCGATGCGTCGTTCATGACCGCATCATAGACCGGGCGCGAACCGCCCGGCCGCTGCGCAGGAGACCACCGCGCATCCCGCCTGCGCGGTCGGCGGTGTCAGGAGCGGCGCTCGTTCTTGGCCGGCGCCTTGGCGCCCTTGGCGGCCGGCTTGCCCGGGTCTTTGGCTTTGTCTCGGCCCTTGCCCGTCGCCGCGGGCGGCGGGTAATCGCGATACGGCCGATTCGGGTAGTCGCGGCGCAGTTCGCGGTCGATGGTGATCGGCCGGCCCCAGCGGTCGTAGGTCGGCACGAAGCCGCGCTTGAGCCGATGGAACTCGGCCGAACCCGGCTTGATGCCCAGCCGCTGCGCCACTGCGCCCCAGCCTTGGGCGTGGTCGCGGTTCCATTCGTCGACCACGTAGCGACAGGGTCGGCCCAACACTTGCGCCAAGGCGCAGGCGTAATAGACGTCGCCCGGCGTCCAACCGCGATTGCCTAGCAAGTCGCCGACCAGTTCGCGCGGCGCGCCGTAGTAGCGCACCATCTCGTCGACGAAGGGCTCGCGATAGCGGGCGCCGTAGCGGTTGATGTCGCCGAGCCAGGCATCGACCCAGACGTCGCCGCTGCGCGGGCTCCAGCCGCTGTCGGCTGGCTGCGCGGGCAAGGGGCCGGCGCCGATCAGCGCGGCGACCGACGCGGCGAGCGCGAAGAAACGGCGTTTGAAAGCGTGGTTCATGGCGGACCTCCCGAGGTCTTGCGCCGGTCCCGCCCGCGCCCGCCGGGCGCGGCGGTTCAGCGCGAGATCGTGAATTTGCCGAAGGCGACGCCGACGTCCCAGCCCTGGCCGGTGCCGGCCAGGGCCAGCGAAACCTCGCCCTTGGTCATGACCTGGGCCTTGCTCGAACGCACCGCGCCGGCATGCGCTTCGGCGCTGGCGTAGCTGCCCAGGGTCTCGCTGATGTTGCGCACGCCGGAGAACTCGCCGGTGCCGTTGACGATGCGCGACTTGCCGAAGCTCAGCCCGCCGCCCTTGGCGTTGATCTTCACCGCCATGCTCTGGCCGTTGCTGCAGGTGATGGTGCCGTTGCCGGAGGCGGTCTTGTAGAACACCGACCAGCCGGCCATGTTGAACTTGAGCTTGCAATCGACCGAGCCGCCTGCGCTGGCGGCGCCCGGCAAGGCGGTCGCGGCCAGCGCCAGCGCCGCGGCCAGGCCCAGGCGGTGACGGAGGTTAACCGAACGACGATGGTTGGAATGCGGCATGGCGGGCCTCGCGGAAGTGGACGACCGTCGGTGGACGGCTCGAAGTGGACAGCTCGGGATGGAACGCGGCCGGCAGCGGCTCCGGGACGGCAGCGTCGCGGCGACGGACCGCGAGCGGCAGGCTAGCACCCGCCGGCGCCGGCGGTCGGCTCGCGCCGTGGGGCGGCCGCGACTCAAGCGGCGACGGCGCCCGAGGGCGCCGTCGCGAGAGGCCGGACGACGACGGACTCAGTCGTCGTCGCGATCGCGCCAGCGGCGGCCGTCGTAACGGTAGTCGCGGCCGTACCGGTCGTGGCGATCGTGGCGGTGATAACGGTCGTCGTAACGGCTATAGCGCCCATCGTAACGGCGGTCGTAACGCGGGTCGTAGTAAGTGGTCCGGCACTTGCCGTTGTGCTTGCAATCGCGGTTGTAGTAGCCGCGGGCGACGCCGTACGGCGGGCCCGGACGATAGCGATAGTCGGCGTAACGCGGCACGTTGCGGTAGTACGTCGGACGGCCGTAGCGGTCGCGGACCACGATCAGGCGGTCGTTGTAGCCGAAATTGCCGTAACGGTAGTACGGGGTGTTGTTGCGGACGATGACGTCGGCGATGTCGACGATCACTCGGGCGAGGTCGTCGGCGCGGGCCGGCGCCGGCGCCATGGCGACTGCGCCGAAACCGGCGGCGAGTACGAACGGTGCAAGCCAGCGGGACAGGACGGTCATGGCAGTCTCCTCATTCGGGGGACCTGCTCTGCGGCAGGTACGGTGCGAATGTGCCTTCGCCACGGTGAACCGGCTTGGAACAATTCCGGGGTCGCCATCGGCCGCTCAGTCGCGGTTGGGACGGGCGCCCCGCAAGGCCTGCAACCGCCTCCCGCCGCCGCTCCAGGCAGGCGCCCGGCCCGCCGGTCGCCCACGAAGCATTCAGGCATGCGATTCGAAACCCGCAGGGGCTGGCGGACCGTCGAACCCCGTCCGCACGCACCGCAACGCGAACGCAATGCCGGCCTCGTCGCCGGCTACACGGTGCCCCATCCCCCGGCGCGACGGTGCCGAAAGCCCCGCCCCCGCCAACCGCGCCCTCGAAACGGCCGGCGGGGGCCGCGGGCGCGAGCGCGACACGCCCTGCTCCGCCCGCCCCACGCCAGGCACGGTTCAGCGCCGCGGCCGCACCGGACGGTATTGCTTGTCCTCACCGTAGGCCCGCCCCTTGAGATCGACGTTCGCGCACAGCCGTCCATCGCACAGAGACACGTCGGCCCGGTTATAGGCGCGCAGCAGGTCTGCCCCGACCCGCTGACGTTCGATATCGGCCCGGTAGCGCGACGACAACCAGCCGCCGCCGGCCAGCAACAACAGCAGGCTGCCGAACGCCACGGCGACCACTTTCCAGACCAACTGCCGGTGCAGCCACTGCAAGCGGGCGATTTGCGCCGCCAGCCCTTGGGAACCCTCCCGCAGCAGCGTTCCGGCCTTGCGCAAGCGATGTTCGTAAGCCGCCACCGGTTGCGACAGGCCGTCCTCGACCTTGCCGGTCACGGCCCCGGACAGATCGCGCAAGCTCTCGTCCGCCGCCTGGCAAACCGCCCACACCGCGCGCTGCGACAGCTGCTGCAACTGCTCGCACAGCGTGCGTTGATGCGCCTCGATTTCTTCGCAACGGCGCTCGAACTGCTCCATCAGGATCGCGGTCCTGCCGATCAGCGCGGTCAACTCGTCTTGCTGCATCACGGCGTTTTCCGACGGCGGTTCCGCATTTGCCCGATCCCGGTTCCGATCCGGACCCGGCACCCCATCGGCGCCGGATCGCGGATGCCCGCTCAACGCACGCGCGGCTGGCTCGGGCCCGGCAGCGCCTGTTCGACGGGCTGCGGTTGCGCCGTCGCTTGAGTCCGCGACGGCTCCTGGCGGTCGACCGACGCCGCCGCCTCGTTGCGCAGCTCGCGCCCCGGCGCCGCTGCGGCGGCCTGCTGGGTTGCCTGCCGGAACGCTTCGCGGTCGCCGCCCTGCGCGGCCGTCAGCATACGGTCGAGCACCGCGGAAGGCTCGTTGCCGGCCGGCTTCGGTGCGGCGGGAACGGGCGGTTTCGCGGGCGTTTCGTCGCGCCGGCCGTACTTCACCATGCCCGGCTTGTCCGCATCGGCGAAGGTCCTGACGCCGTCGGGATTCCAGGTTTCCTTGATCTGCGCGCCGACGCTCCGGTAGTAACCGGCCAGCTGGTTCGAGTCGTTGATGATCGACCATTTGCCGCGGTCCACCATCGCCACCGGAAACTCGCCGGGCCTGGCGACCACGCCGAGGAAGCCGCCGTCGCGCTTCACCACTCCCGCTTCGCGGTCGAGCATATAGCTGGAGAAGTTCACTTGCGGGCCGTGGCGGATCACGTTGTGTTCGGTATCCGCGACCGGGCGCCGGGGGTCGACATCGGCGACCGCCTGGTTGATTCCCTTGCGGATCGCAAGTTCCTCCTTGGAATCGACCAACGGCGTATGCGGCCGACCGGCACCGCGGAACGTCAGCATGTCGTGCATGTCGTAGTCGCCGGTGAACGGCAACGCCTTCCAGCCCGGGTTCTGCTTGAGCGGGGCCAGCGATTCGTCCAGCCGGTTCATGTCGATGGGGTAGATATTCCCCTGGACCTTGTCGCCCAAGCCGTGGCCGCTGCTGAGATAGATGCCTTTCAGCTCTCCGCTGGCCTTGTCCCAATGGCCGACGTAACCCTCGATGCCGGCCTCGCGCACCTTTTGCAGCATCTCCGCGGCGTTGTTCGGATAGGCCTTGGCGAGCGACGACTGCTTGATGGTTTTCTCGAGAATGTCGTGCCCCTTGGCCGCCGCGCCTTCTTCGAGAGCGGCCAACGTGGCGGCGCCCGCCGCTCTGAAACTGACCGCGAACTTGCCTTTGACCGAAGCCTCTTCGATCGCAAGCCGGTGCTGCGGCGTCACGAATTCGCTTTCGACCTTGTCGATGACATCCCCATTGCTCTTGCCGCCGGCGTTCTTACCCATGTAACTCTCCTGTTCGAATTGCGGCTTTCCGCCCAAGACTGTTTGTCCTGCGACCGCCGGGCCGTCGCCCTGGGCTGCGCGTAAGTGTTGGGCCCTCGGCGGCTCGTCCGCCTGCCGATATGCATTAAAGGCCGTTGCGCCGGATGTGGGCACGGGGAATGTTCTTAGTCGCCGCCGCCGACCGCGCGCACGATGCGGTCGCGCGGCGTTTTTCGAGGCGGATCGCGCACGCGAACGATGCTCCGCGCATCGTCGGCGGCGCGAAATTCGGCACAGTTTCGGCGTCGAACCGGACGACGACGCCCGCCTTGCGCGACGCGAATGCAGCACACAACACGGCGCATCCGCATGTCGCCATCGCCGGGCGACGTCCGCGACAGGCGGACCGATAAGGTCGGACGCTGCTGGAGAAAATCGCGACCGCAGCCGCGATTCAGGCCGGTGCGCTGGACCCGATCCGGTCGAAAACGCTCGCGCGCCCGTCGTTCGCCCGGTCGAGTGCTCGCCGGCGATCGCAGCCGGCGTCCATCCGGCCGGAGGCGAGCGGCCCTAAGCCCCGCGATCGAAGCGCGCGATCGCTTCGGCGATCGCTGCGGCGCCGCTGACCGTCTGCAGGCGCGGATGCTCGCCGCTCATGCCGTGTTCCATCTCGTGCGCCCAGGTCACGTGGTAGGGCATGTGCACGCCCCAACCGCCGAGGGCGACGACCGGTTCGATGTCCGAGCGCAGCGAGTTGCCGACCATCGCGAACCCCTGCGGGGCCACGCCGAACTCGGCCAAGACCCGCGAATAGCTCGCCTCGTCCTTCTCCGACACGATCTCGATGCGGTGGAACAGGTCGGCCAGGCCGCTGAGCGCGACCTTCTTCTCCTGATGGAACAAGTCGCCCTTGGTGATCAGCACGATGCGGTGCTCGCGCGCCACCGCCTCCACCGCCTCGCGGATGCCGGGCAGCAACTCGACCGGATGATCGAGCAGGTCCTTGGCCAGAGCCACGATACGGTGGATGTCGGCCGCGCTGATCCGCGACTGGGTGATGTCGATCGCCGCCTCGATCATCGACAAGGCCATGCCTTTGACGCCGTAGCCGAACAAAGCGAGATTGTTGCGCTCCACCGCGTACAGGCGCTGGCGGATGGCGGCGTTGCCGATGTCGACCCAGGCCGAGAGGATGCGTTCGAACTCGACCGCCGCCTCCTGGTAGTACCCCTCGCTGTGCCAAAGCGTGTCGTCGCCGTCGAAGCCCACCAGTTGCAACATAGTCCCGCCCTGATCGAAGGCGGTCGGCCAGCGCCCGCCGGAAGAGGACCCGCCGCCTGCCGCGGATCGGATCGCAGAGCGGCAATTATCGCCCAGCCCTGCCCCGACCGCCTGTGCGGCCCTGGGTGGATGGCGCGGGCGGCCGGACGACCGGACCGGGCGAAGCAGGCGGGCCCGCGCCCGAACGGACGCCGGAACGCCGCCGCCCCGTACGGACAGCGCTCCTGTCGGGGCCGGCCGGGCCGCACCGCGGACCCGCCTGCATAACGCGCAACGCCGGTTCAGTCCTCGCCGTCGAGGCGGAAATCGTTGCGCCGGCCGAGTTTCTGGTGTCGTTCGACCTGGGTTTTCACGTAGCGCGAAATCATCGTCGACAGCTCACTGTCCTGACCCAGCGCGCCGATCACGGCCTGCCACATGCCGCGATAAATCCATCGATTGCTGCGTACGTAGTTCTTGCGCCAGGGACCGTAGACGGCCTGCGGCAACTCAGTCCAGAACCGGCCGGTCGCCATTACCCACAACGCGGCTTCGACGAAACGACGCGCGTCCTCGGTGTCGGTATTGCGGGTATAGACGGTACGCGGCAGCACGGCTTCGATCGCCGCCCACTGCTTTGCGTCCAGCCGGGTGTAGATGGATTCTTCGTGTTCGTCGGGAATCATCGCGGCGATCTCCGTTTGATCCACGACATCGTCAACATGATCGTTATAAGGATGGATAGTGCACACGGCGTTCTACTTATATTTCGAGGTCTTATGGGGGAATCCGGCCGCGCAGCGGCGGGCGATATCCCGCACGCGATACGGATCGGACGACTGGACGCAGTGCATGACCTCCCTGGAATCGGACTGCTTCGATTCGGGCAGCGGCCGACTTCGGTCGGCGACATTCGCGATGGCCGGCACCTCCAGGGCCGGCATGGACGTACGGGCTGCGCCCGCCTTCCGTGGCGCTTTTTCAGTTGAGCCTGCCGGCACCGACGTGTATGGGAGATTCCTTCCCCCGTGTCGCGGCCGGACCCACTGATCCGTTTTCCTCACGGCGTCCAGCGACGGCTTCGGCGACAGGGGGCTCCACCCGATTCCACCCACTGCGCTCGTTCGAATCGACGATCGAATCGACGAAGCCTCGCTGCCCGTACCCTCGCCGGAGCGCGCCCCGGTACGCAACGCAGAATTGAACGAACTTCCGTTTGCGAGTGAGAAATCGAAACCAAGCCGCGAAAGCCTGCGTTCTGCCGGAGGCGATTCGAAATGAAAAATTGATATGTGCATCGACATGCGCGTGTTCACAAGTATTTGACGCCGCTGTCTTTCACAAGGCAAAGCGACATCGTGAATACGGCATCCGGCAGGACGCACGTACTCTTGGGGGATTGACAACGATTACCAGACGCTACCGTTCTTTATCGGCAAACGGGTAGGAACATTCGTCCACACGCCGTCGTCGCTTTTTTCGCGAGCGAATCCAGCTCGATTCGAGGTTGCGACTCGCGTGGCCGATGCGCGAACCGAGGCTCGACACAGACCGGCGCGCATCCTCACGCACACGCCGCTCGCGCAGCCGAAAGTAACGCAGACCAAGCATTGAGCCCGCCGAATCAAAAGCGAACCCGATCGCACTGTCGCCGTGAAAGAACGAACCGATGCCACGGTTCGCGCTGCTCCACACACGGCCGACGCCACGCACCGGCGCGCTCACGCCACGGCTGCGGGCGCAGACGCGAAGCGATGAGATCGACGATGGAAGCATTGGACGCATCACGTTTTGCAGATTGTGCTGATATCCATATCACTGCAAACTTTGTGCCAACCGTCACAAGATAGAAGCAGCCCCAGTCATAAATCCGACACAGACCGGTGAAACGTTTACATCGCCGATTGCCGCGTGCGGCGGTGGGAAAAACGTCGTTTTTCGATGGCCGAACGGCATCGGAACTTAATCTTCTGAACGCTGTCGGTCGCTAATTGACCGTGCACGTCAGTATTTTGAAGCCGGCCCGCCATCGCCGCCGCCGCAATCGCGGCGACGACAGCCGAACCTGCGCGCGTATCGTTCGATAATGGTCTTGCAGGACCCGGCGACTGCCACGCCGGGCCCTGCAAGAAGTAGACGAATGTGCCATCACATCGCGAAACGCTTCTGACGTAACCACCGCTGCGATGGTCGTCGCGGATGAAGCCGGCAGTGTGTCGCGACGGAATACGGGTCGGCCCCGAGGGCCAACGGTTGCGCCCGGCTTCAGTTGACGCTGCAGCTCAGCGTCACCGTCACCGACGCGCCGTTCGCCAGGGCGCCCAGCGCCACGCCGCTTTCCAACTGGGCCAAGGTCAATCCCGCCGGACAGGCGGTACCGGTGCAGACCGGCGGCGCGGTGCAGCTCAAGCCGCTGCGATTGCCGGCCGGATCGCTGAGCACCGCGCCGTTCACCGTATCGGGCCCGTTGTTGGTCACCACGATGGTGTAGGTCGTCGCCGCGCCACGATTGAGCGTGTCGTTGCTCTGATCGGACGGCCCCGATACCGGCGTATTGGTCTTGGTGATCGCCAGATCGGCCAAGGGCGTGCGGGTATTGCTGAAGGTGCAGGTGAGATCGTCGCCGGCCACTGCGGTGAGATTGAAACTGGCGCCGCTGCCGCTCGGGGCCTGGCCACCGGCCAGGGCGTTGCTGCAGCTGTAGGCGCTGGCGTAGTTGGCGAGGTTGGCGCCGGCCGCGCCGGCCTCGGACAGGGTGTAGGCCGCGCCGATGCTGCCGTTGAGCAGCGCTTCGCCGCTGGCGGTGGTGCCGCTGCCGGTGGTGGTGGCGCTGACCGGTCCGCCGGTGCCGGCGATATCCAGTTGGAACTGATCCGCGGCGACGAACCGTCCCAGCGGCAGCGCCTTGCGCAGGCGCAGGATCGGCTGCTTCTGGAACACCAACGGCCCGCTGGTGGTGTCGTTGGCAGTGTTGTAATCGTTGTTGGTCGCATCTGCGTCGCCATCGGGCACGCTGCGGCCCAACGCGGCATTGGCGGTGTAAGCGCCGCTGAGCGTGGGCGAATTGACCGTCACCGGAATGGTGAAGCCGATCGTGCCGCCGTTGCCGCCGGGCGCGGCCGAGCCGGTCAGCGGGGTCGGGTTGAGCGCGCAGGTCACGACCGTGTTGGCGCCGTTGGCAGTGCAGTTGGCCGGCAGCGCACCGGCCGTCCAGCCTGCCGGCAGGGTCGCGACCACGGTGAAGCCATCGTCGCCATCGGTGGCGCCGGGCCCGACGTTGGTCGCGGTCAGCACGATGTTCTGCAACTGGCCGTAGTTGCTGTAGGCCGGCGTCGGCGTGGTCAGCGCGACCGCGATGTCGGGCAGGCCGGTCACCACCAGCGGGCAGGCCAGGTCCTGTTCGTCGGTGCGGGTGGCGTTGGTGCAGGGAGTGGTCACCGCATAGGTGTTGGCGGCGATGCCGGCCGGCGCGATCGGGGTGGCCGAATAGCCGGCGCCGGGGATCACGTAGAGCTCGTTCGCGCCTTCGAACTGCGTGAGGTCGTTGACCCCCGCCGGCCGCGGCGTGCGTACCGCCATGTTGCCGCTGGTGTGGGTCAGCTGCGCGTTCCAGCCGGCGCCGCCGAGGGCCGTGCTCCAGGCGAAATCGACGAAGTTCAGCGCAGCGGAAAAGCGCGCCTGGATGAACTGCCCGCAACGCTGCTGGACACCGTCGATGCCCTCGCCGCCCAAACGCCCCAAATAGCCGACTTTCACGGTATCGATGGTATCGGCGCAGAACGGGCCGCGAAGCGTATGCACCGCGTAGGCCTCGTTGTTGCCGATGAGTTGCGTCGCGGAGGCGGTGCCGGAGCGCTTGACCCAATCGTTGGCGTCCAAGACCAGGGCATAGCACACGTGGGTGACGGAACTGGTCCAGGTTCCTTGGGCGAGGTAATCTCGATCGTAACCGCCGCCCCGACCGACGACCTGGTTCGCGGCGCAGGTGTTCTGCAACGTGACGTCTCGTTGGTCGTAGGTCGGGAAATCGGTAAACGTGGCGTCGTTGGCGACCGTGACGCTCACGCCGTCGGTGCTGATGCTCCCGCAGCGCAGATCGTAGTCGACGGTCATGCCATCGGCGGAATTCGCCGGCCCTATCGCCCGGTCCGTATGGCGGCCGCCGACAACGACGGTATTCGCGGCGCAGTCCCGATTGGCCGTGTTGGGGTGCGCGGACCCGATCAAACCGGGAGCTGTCGCCACATTTCCGATGCCGATGCCCTGTTGGGCCGCAACGCCGCCGCTCGCCAGTCCAAGGCCGACGCAGACAACCACACGGGCGCGAATTCTCATGCCACCGTCTCCAACTATCTCTGTGTCGCCGACCGCAGGACCGCCGGTCGCGACAAGTTCATCGCGACCGATGGCCCCCTGGCTCACGCGTCGGAGACCGCATCGTTTCGCGGCAATCGGCGCTATCAGTACGTCCCCACCAGGTTCAAGAACCAGCCCTTGTGGTCGTAGTCGAAGTTGGTCAGGTCGTCGCTGAACTCGGTGAAGTTGTAGCCGACGCCGACGCGGAAGTTGCGGCCGATGTCGCGGTCGACGCCGACCAGGAAGCCGCGGCGGGTGCCGCCGTCCTTGACGTCGAGCCAGCGGTACTCGGCCAGCGCGTGCCAGGTTTCGGCGAACTCGTAGCGGGTCTGCACCGCGGCGAAGGTCGTGGCCGAATCGGCCCACTGCCCGGTCAGGCGGCCGTAGCGCACCTCGCCTTCGCGGCGCGCCAGCTTGCCGGCGAACTCCCAGTGGTGGTTCGGGTTGTAGATGCCCTCCAGCGACAGCACCTGGGTCTTCTGGTCGTAGAAGGCCACGTTGTCGCCGATCTGCGGCAGCGCCGACACGTCGTACAGGTACGTGTACTTGCCCAGCAGCGCGTACTTGGTCGTGTTCCACGGCCGCCAGGCGAAGCCGACGTTGCCTTCGATGAACTTGGCCCCGGCCTGCGGGTTCAGCTCGTCGGTGGTCTTGGAGTAGTTGAAGCGGCCGGCGACGCGGAAGCTCTCGTTGAACTTGTGGGTGATGTGGTTGGTGGTCACCCACTGCTCGCGCTGCTCGGCGCCGCGGTCCTCGCGCCACTCCAGCTTGCTCTGCCACTGGGTGTCGTTGGAGGTGTGGCCGCCGCTGACGCTGACCGCGCGCCGGTCGACTTCGCCGATCGCCTTGTCCAGGGTCGCGCTCTGCAGGGTGAAGCCGATGTTCCAGCCCTGGCTGGGATAGAAATCCATGCCGAAGGTATGCGCCAGGCCGGACTCGTTCGGCGCCTTCAGGAACTGGCTTTCGTTGAACATGTTGACCTGGTTCGACAGGCGCCAGCGCTGGCCCAGGGTCCAGCCGGAGTTCAGGCGGTTGTTGAACAGCGGGTCGTAGTCGGTGCGGTCGGTCGAGTAGGTGTAGCTGCCGTAGACGGTGTGGTCGGGCTGGATGCGGTACTCGGCGTTGACCTGGGCCGCGTCGCCGCGGTCGCCGGTGGTCAGTTCGGCGCCGACGCTGGACAGGTTGCCGAACACGTACTTGCCGCCGAGGGTGAAGGCGTCGTTGTCGCGGTAGCGGCCGCCGTCGTCGTCCAGGGTGACCTGGGCGGTGCCGTACAGGTCGAAGCTGCTGCCGAAGCGGTGCTTGTACTGCAACGCGCCGAGCACGCCGGCGGCGTCCAGGCCGTTGCGGTCTTCCTCGACCCGGCGGATTTCCGCCGCCCAGGTGGTGGCGTCGGTGATGCGCCATTCGCCGGTCAGCTGGGCCTGGGTCAGCGCGTCCTCGCCGCGGGTCGCGCGGCTGTAGCGGCCGTAGATGTTGAAGGTCGGGCTGAACTGGCCCAGCACTTCGAAACCGCGTTCCTCGACCTTCTGGCCGATGTCGTAGCGCGAGATCGAGTAGCCGGCGTCGACCTGGCGCCACCAGGCGCCGGCCGACCAGTCCAGCTGGGTCCAGCCCAGTTCCTTGAAGTTGGCGCGCGCTTCCACCGCGCTGGCGCTGCCCTCGCGGGCGCCCAGGCCGGAGTTGATCTCGCTGAAGCTCAGGCCGCCGTTGTCGGAGTAGAAGATCGGCGCGCTGGTGGCTTCGGTCTGGCTGTGCTCGAGCTTGAGGTAGGTGCCGCGGCCGGCCTGCAGGGTCAGGTCGGCGCCCTTGAGGGTGTAGTCCTCGCCGGCGCGGTTCTCGTCGATGTAGGTGCCGCCCAGCGCGACGTGGTCGCCGAACCAGTGCTTGCCGCGGAAGCCGGCGGTCACCGAGTCGGCGTCGAAGCCGTTGGGCACGAATTCGTAATCGACCAGCAGCACCTGGCTGAAGCCGTCCAGCGGCGCGTCGCGGGTCAGGGTCGGGATGTTCTCGCGGGTCACCTGCGCCAGCGGACGGGTCAGCAGCAGGCGGCCCTGCATCTCGTCGATCTCGTAGTCGGCGCCGCGGACCAGGTCGATGCGGTTCTCGACCCGGCCGGTGGTGGCGTCGCGCACTTCCAGCACGACCTTGTCCGACCCCGGCAGCACGTCGGTGTGCTTGAGGTAGTACAGGCTGCCGCCGGTGCCGAGGAACTCGCTGTGGCCGGGCGCGGTCTGCGCTTCGGAACCGAACAGGCGCAGCTCGCTGCCCGGCTCGCCGAGCGCGGTGCTGCGGCGGCTGCGCCAGTTCAGCGCGCCGCCGTACAGCGAGCGGCTGTACTGGCCGAACTCGGTGCCGGTGATGCCGGTGTCGTAGTTGCCCCACAACGCCTGGCTCTTGTCCCAGTCGACCCGGACGTACAGCCGGCCCATGGTGTCGACGTCGCGGTAGGTGGTCGAATCGTCGCCGTAGACCGGGTAGTACAGGTCCGGGTCCAGGCGGCGGAAGATGTTCTGCGGATCGGCCTTCCAGAAGCCGTTGAACAGCTGCTCGACTTCGCGCTCGCGGGTGTCGGCCTGGGCGGTGACCAGGTACTTGCCCTTGATCTTGCCCTTCAGATAGAACGCCAGGCGGCCGTCGACCACCAGGTCCTTGTCGAAGTGCTCGTCGCCGGCCAGCGGTTCGACCGAGCCGGAGGTGCTGCCCTTGGACGCGGTCAGGTCGGCGATCGCGACGGCGAACATGTAGCGGCCGCTGACGTCGATGTCGAGCGTGTGCTCGATCTGGCCGCCCTCGCCCTTGAGCTTCAGGTCGTATCGGTGGCGGCCGATCGGCTCCAGGTACTCGGCGACCAGCTTGCGCTCCAGGTCGACCGGGAAGCTGCGGCCGTTGATGGTGACCGCGTAGTTCTCGGGGATGTTGCGGCCCTGGATGCGAATGCGCGAGCCGTAGATGCCGATGTTCTGCTGACGCAGGGTGCTGCTGCCGAAGGTCGATTCGGTCAGGCTGCGGCGCTGCGCCTCGTCGATGCCCAGCGCGGTGCCGTCCTTGCGCTCCATCGCGTTGCGCAAGGTCTGCAGGCCGCGCTCGGCCTCTTCCGGGCGCACCAGCTGCATGCGCTGCGGGTAGGTCTCGTCGACGCTGCCGTCGGCGCCGTAGGCGCGCACCAGGTACAGCAATTCGTCGCCGGCGCGGGCGGCGTAGCCGGCCGGCAGGGCACCGTCCCATTCCACGTCGCTGACCGCGGCGACCGGCAGCTCGACCTTGGCCAGCGGATCGACCAGGTCGGTGTCGGTGGCGCGGTAGATCAGCACTTCCGCGCGCTGGATGAACGAGGAGTAGTTGTTGTAGGCGTAGAAGCGCACCGGCTTGAGGATCCGGGTGCCGTCGAACGAGACCAGGCTGGTCGCGCTGACGTTCATCTCCGGACGGCCGAGGGTGGGGTCCTCGGTCGCCCAGATCACCCCGCCGTTGGGCAGGCTGACCGACCACTTGCCGATCGCCACCGCCTTGCCCGGCTGCTCCAGCGCCACCGACACCCGGCGGTCCGGCTGCAGCGCCTCGGACGAGGACTGCTTGTTGGTGCCCTCGGTCACCGGCTTGCTGTAGCTGCGCGTGCGCAGCTTGAACAGCAGGCCGTCTTCGCCGCTGCAGGCCGCCTCGGTGCACTTCACCGCTTCGGCGGCGCCTTGCTCGGCCTGAGTGGCGGCTTGCCCGGACTCCTGCGCGACTGCGAGCGGGGTCGCCCCCGCCAGCAGGCTGATCAGGGTGTAGTCCAGCAGTTTCATCTTCATCTTCATGATCCGCCCCCTCAGTTCCGCTTCACGCCGACAGGGGCTGTCGGATCGTTACTGGACTCGACCCGCACCTTGGCGCGAACCTCGGGGCTGAGCCGCTGAGCCAATGCCTCGTAGACCGCCTTGGCGCGCCGCATGCCGAGCGCGGTGTTGTACTCGTAGGACGCACGCACGTCGGTGTGGCCGACGATGGCGATGACGCCGCCCTTCATGCTGTCCAGGGCCTTGGCGACCTTGTCCAGCAACGGCTCGAACTGCGGCTTGATGGTCGACTTGTCGGTGTCGAACAACACCGTGCCGAGCAGCGCGCCGCCCTCGCCCAGGCCGACGATCAACGAACCCGGATCGTCGGCGTCGCCGCGCACGCTGACCTTCAGCGCCTGCGCCGCATCGGCCGGCAACTGCTTGATCAGCGCATCCTTGACCGCGCTGGCGCGATCGAAGGCCAGCGACTGCGTATCGCCGTTGGCCACGATCACCACCTCGCCGCCGCGGTGACGCTTGACCTGCTCGGCCATCTTCTCCACCGCCGGCAGGTACTGCGCCCGCACTTCGGCGCTGCCCGGGGCGAAGAAGACTTCGCCCAGTTCCATCTCGACCTGCTCCTGGCCGCCTTCGATCAGCCCGGCCGGCAGCTTGACGCCCCAGTCGAAGCGGACCGGCAGGCCCGGGGTGACGCGACGCACCAGCGGGTTGTCGGTGGTGAACACGCTGCCCGGCGGCAGGGTCGCGGGATCGACCTTGAGGATGAAGTTGCGGCCGCGCTCCAGGGTGCCGACATCGACGCCCTCCAGGTGGTAACGGCCGAACTGGTCGGTCTCCATCAGCAGGCCTTCCACCGAAGCGATGCGCACGCCCGGGATGCCGCGTTCGTCCACGCCGGTGTTGCTGACGACGTAGTCGACCACGTAGCCGCCCTCGCCCTGGCTGACCCGACGTTCCACCGTCGGCGCCGCAGCCGTGAGGTTCTTGGCCGCATCGCCGCTGCGCTCGATCCGGGTGGCGCCGGCCGCGTCCATGCGCACGGTCACGCCCTGCTGGGTGGTCAGCGTGAACTCGTCGTTGAAGCTCAACGCGTTCAGGCGCTGACGGATCACCACGGTGTGGGCCGAGACCGGATCGGCGTCGGACTGCCGGCCGGCGATGCTGCCCAGGGCGATGCCGTGCAGCATCGGCGAGCTCGCATCCGGTTCCGGCGTCGGACCGGCGCCGCGATCAACCGTGGTCGAGTTCGGCACGTAAGCCTCCGGCGCGAAGCCGCCCTGGACCTTGATCCCGTCCATGGCCGCGCTGTCCTGCCAGCCGTCGCCGTCGCGGTCGTCGAACACCGTGCCCAGGATCAGCGACTCGTCGAGCAGCGGATCGGCGATCAGCTGGACTTCGGCGGTAGCCACGTTCGAGACCACCTTGCCGTTGTCGCGCATCAGCGCATGGTTGGTGTGGATGCCCGGACGCACGCCGGCGCCGACCCGCAGCAGGTAGGTGAACGTCGCCCGCTCACCGGCGGCGATGTCGACCTGGTCGACCTGGATCGGATAGGTACCGACCAGGCGGCCCGCGCCGTCGCGATCGGCCACGCTCAGCGAGCCGTCGACGAAGCTGAAGCCGGCCGGCGGCGTATCGACCAGGGTCGCATCGGTCGCATCGACGGTGCCGGTGTTCTCGACCGTGACCGTGTAGCGGACCAGGTCGCCGATCTTCACGTCGCGCGGCGAGGCCTGCTTGATCACCCGCAGGGTCGGCGGCGGCGCCACCGTGGTGCTGGTGGTGCAGCTGCCCTGACAGGTCGGGTTGTCCGTGCCGGTGCCGACGACGGTGTTGTCGACCGTCTCCGACGCCTGCGCGTTGACCCGCGCGGTGTAGGTCACCGTGTAGTTGCCCGGGACCGTACCGGCCGGCAGCGTGCACACCAGTGGGTTGGCCGCATTGCAGGTGTAGCCGTTGCCGCCGGTCACCGCGACGAAGTCCAGGCCCGAGCCCAGCGTGTCGGTCAGGGTCAGAGCATTGCGCGTCGGCGCATTGCCCACGGTGGTGGTCAGCGTGTAGGTGATCGTGTCGCCTTCCGCCACCGGGCCCTGGGTGCTCGCAGTCTTGTTGTAGGTCACCACCGGCGGCGCGACTTCGGTCACCGTGGCGCAACCGACCGTCGAGCAGCTCGGTGCATCGGTACCGGTACCGACCACTGCATTGTTGACCGTACCGCCCGCCTGGCCATTGACCCGCGCGGTGTAGCTCATGGCGTAGCTGCCCGGCACCGTACCGGACGGCAGCGTGCAAACCAGCGGATTGGCCGCGTTGCAAGTGAACGGACCGGCATTGGTCACCGCGACGAAGTCCAGACCCGAACCCATGGTGTCGGTCAGGGTGGTCACGTCGGTGGTCTGCGCGTTGCTGATCGTGACCGTCAGGGTGTAGGTCAGCGTATCGCCCACCACGACCGGACCGGCGGTGCTGACGGTCTTCTCGTAGGTCACCGCAGGCGTGGCCACCGGGGTCTCGGTGCCGCACGGGGTGGTGGTGCAGGTGCCCTGGTTGGCAGTCACGGCATTGTTCACCGAACCGGTCGCCTGAGCATTCACCGACGCGGTGTAAGACACCGCGTAAGTGCCCGGCAACGTGCCCGTCGGCAGCGTGCACACCAGCGGATTGGCGCCGTTGCAGCTGTACGAGCCTGCACTGGTCACCGCACCGAACGTCAGGCCCGTGCCCAGCGTGTCGGTCAGCACCAGGTCCGTGGTCAGCTGCGAGTTGGTCACCACCGCCGTCAGCGTGTAGGTGATAGTGTCGCCCACCACCACCGGGCCAGCCGTGCTTGCGGTCTTGGTGTAACTCACCGCAGGCGCGGCCACCGGGGTGTTGGTCGTGCAGGTGCCGCAACCCGGGTTATCGGGGCCGGTCGGCACCACCGTGTTGCCCACGCTGCCCGTCGCAGACGCGTTCACCGTCGCGGTGTAGCTCACCGCATAGCTGCCCGGCGCCGTGTTGGCCGGCAGGGTGCAGGTCACGTTGTTCGCACCGCTGCTGCTGCAGGTGTAGATGCCGGCGTTGGTCACCGCACCGAACGTCAGGCCCGTGCCCAGCGTATCGGTCAGCGTGGTCACACCGGTGGTCTGCGAGTTCGACACCACCGTGGTCAGGGTGTAGGTGATCGTGTCGCCCACCGCGACCGGACCGGCCGGGGTCGACGTCTTGTTCACCGTCACCGCCGACGGGGTCACCGGGGTGTTGGTCGTGCAGGTGCCGCAACCCGGGTTATCGGGGCCGGTCGGCACCACCGTGTTGCCCACGCTGCCCGTCGCAGACGCGTTCACCGTCGCGGTGTAGCTCACCGCATAGCTGCCCGGCGCCGTGTTGGCCGGCAGGATGCAGGTCACGTTGTTCGCACCGCTGCTGCTGCAGGTGTAGATGCCGGCGTTGGTCACCGCACCGAACGTCAGGCCCGTGCCCAGCGTATCGGTCAGCGTGGTCACACCGGTGGTCTGCGAGTTCGACACCACCGTGGTCAGGGTGTAGGTGATCGTGTCGCCCACCGCGACCGGACCGGCTGGGGTCGACGTCTTGTTCACCGTCACCGCCGACGGGGTCACCGGGGTGTTGGTCGTGCAGGTGCCGCAACCCGGGTTATCGGGGCCGGTCGGCACCACCGTGTTGCCCACGCTGCCCGTCGCAGACGCGTTCACCGTCGCGGTGTAGCTCACCGCATAGCTGCCCGGCGCCGTGTTGGCCGGCAGGGTGCAGGTCACGTTGTTCGCACCGCTGCTGCTGCAGGTGTAGATGCCGGCGTTGGTCACCGCACCGAACGTCAGGCCCGTGCCCAGCGTATCGGTCAGCGTGGTCACACCGGTGGTCTGCGAGTTCGACACCACCGTGGTCAGGGTGTAGGTGATCGTGTCGCCCACCGCGACCGGACCGGCCGGGGTCGACGTCTTGTTCACCGTCACCGCCGGCGGAACATAGGTATTGGTGATCGAACAGGTTGCCGTCTCGCCGATAGCCAACGTCAGATCGTTACCCGAAAGCGTTCCTCCAGTGCAGCTCCAGGTGCCAGCCGTGTAGGTGACGTTGGCGGGACCGCCTGCTTCAGCCAGCACGTAAGTACCAGCATCGACAGCACCCGTCGCTCCACCGGCACCACTGATGGTGGTCGGCCCAGTCGCGCTGAGTGTCCAATCAGTCGCCGTTGCCGAACCGCCGGATACCACCTTGACCAGGGTCAGCGTCGCCGCCTGGTCGTCGTTGACGATCGTGCAGGTCGCGCTTTCGCCGTTGGCCAGGGTCAGGCTGTTGCCCGACAAGGTGCCCGCGGTGCAGCTCCAGCTACCGGCGGTGTAACCGGCCACGCTGGCTTCGGTCAGGGTGTACACGCCGGCGCTGACCGGCGCATTGGTCACCGCCGCGGTGCCGCTGACGCCGGTGATCGTGGTCGGGCCGGTCGCGGTCAGCGGGAAGTCGCTGATCGTCGCCGTGCCGCCGTTGTCGTTGGTCACCGTCTTGACCAGGGTCAGCGTCGCCGCCTGGTCGTCGTTGACGATCGTGCAGGTCGCGCTTTCGCCGTTGGCCAGGGTCAGGCTGTTGCCCGACAGGGTGCCCGCGGTGCAGCTCCAGCTACCGGCGGTGTAACCGGCCACGCTGGCTTCGGTCAGGGTGTACACGCCGGCGCTGACCGGCGCATTGGTCACCGCCGCGGTGCCGCTGACGCCGGTGATCGTGGTCGGGCCGGTCGCGGTCAGCGGGAAGTCGCTGATCGTCGCCGTGCCGCCGTTGTCGTTGGTCACCGTCTTGACCAGGGTCAGCGTCGCCGCCTGGTCGTCGTTGACGATCGTGCAGGTCGCGCTTTCGCCGTTGGCCAGGGTCAGGCTGTTGCCCGACAGGGTGCCCGCGGTGCAGCTCCAGCTACCGGCGGTGTAACCGGCCACGCTGGCTTCGGTCAGGGTGTAGACGCCGGCGCTGACCGGCGCATTGGTCACCGTCGCGGTACCGCTGACGCCGGTGATCGTGGTCGGACCGGTCGCGGTCAGCGGGAAGTCGTTGATCGTCGCCGTGCCGCCGTTGTCGTTGGTCACCGTCTTGACCAGGGTCAGCGTCGCCGCCTGGTCGTCGTTGACGATCGTGCAGGTCGCGCTTTCGCCGTTGGCCAGGGTCAGGCTGTTGCCCGACAGGGTGCCCGCGGTGCAGCTCCAGCTACCGGCGGTGTAACCGGCCACGCTGGCTTCGGTCAGGGTGTAGACGCCGGCGCTGACCGGCGCATTGGTCACCGTCGCGGTACCGCTGACGCCGGTGATCGTGGTCGGACCGGTCGCGGTCAGCGGGAAGTCGCTGATCGTCGCCGTGCCGCCGTTGTCGTTGGTCACCGTCTTGACCAGGGTCAGCGTCGCCGCCTGGTCGTCGTTGACGATCGTGCAGGTCGCGCTTTCGCCGTTGGCCAGGGTCAGGCTGTTGCCCGACAGGGTGCCCGCGGTGCAGCTCCAGCTACCGGCGGTGTAACCGGCCACGCTGGCTTCGGTCAGGGTGTACACGCCGGCGCTGACCGGCGCATTGGTCACCGTCGCGGTACCGCTGACGCCGGTGATCGTGGTCGGGCCGGTCGCGGTCAGCGGGAAGTCGTTGATCGTCGCCGTGCCGCCGTTGTCGTTGGTCACCGTCTTGACCAGGGTCAGCGTCGCCGCCTGGTCGTCGTTGACGATCGTGCAGGTCGCGCTTTCGCCGTTGGCCAGGGTCAGGCTGTTGCCCGACAGGGTGCCCGCGGTGCAGCTCCACGCGCCGGCGGTGTAACCGGCCACGCTGGCTTCGGTCAGGGTGTAGACGCCGGCGCTGACCGGCGCATTGGTCACCGTCGCGGTACCGCTGACGCCGGTGATCGTGGTCGGACCGGTCGCGGTCAGCGGGAAGTCGTTGATCGTCGCCGTGCCGCCGTTGTCGTTGGTCACCGTCTTGACCAGGGTCAGCGTCGCCGCCTGGTCGTCGTTGACGATCGTGCAGGTCGCGCTTTCGCCGTTGGCCAGGGTCAGGCTGTTGCCCGACAGGGTGCCCGCGGTGCAGCTCCAGCTACCGGCGGTGTAACCGGCCACGCTGGCTTCGGTCAGGGTGTAGACGCCGGCGCTGACCGGCGCATTGGTCACCGTCGCGGTACCGCTGACGCCGGTGATCGTGGTCGGACCGGTCGCGGTCAGCGGGAAGTCGCTGATCGTCGCCGTGCCGCCGTTGTCGTTGGTCACCGTCTTGACCAGGGTCAGCGTCGCCGCCTGGTCGTCGTTGACGATCGTGCAGGTCGCGCTTTCGCCGTTGGCCAGGGTCAGGCTGTTGCCCGACAGGGTGCCCGCGGTGCAGCTCCACGCGCCGGCGGTGTAACCGGCCACGCTGGCTTCGGTCAGGGTGTAGACGCCGGCGCTGACCGGCGCATTGGTCACCGTCGCGGTACCGCTGACGCCGGTGATCGTGGTCGGACCGGTCGCGGTCAGCGGGAAGTCGTTGATCGTGGCGGTGCCGCCGTTGTCGTTGGTCACCGTCTTGACCAGGGTCAGCGTCGCCGCCTGGTCGTCGTTGACGATCGTGCAGGTCGCGCTTTCGCCGTTGGCCAGGGTCAGGCTGTTGCCCGACAGGGTGCCCGCGGTGCAGCTCCAGCTACCGGCGGTGTAACCGGCCACGCTGGCTTCGGTCAGGGTGTAGACGCCGGCGCTGACCGGCGCATTGGTCACCGTCGCGGTACCGCTGACGCCGGTGATCGTGGTCGGACCGGTCGCGGTCAGCGGGAAGTCGTTGATCGTGGCGGTGCCGCCGTTGTCGTTGGTCACCGTCTTGACCAGGGTCAGCGTCGCCGCCTGGTCGTCGTTGACGATCGTGCAGGTCGCGCTTTCGCCGTTGGCCAGGGTCAGGCTGTTGCCCGACAGGGTGCCCGCCGTGCAGCTCCAGCTACCGGCGGTGTAACCGGCCACGCTGGCTTCGGTCAGGGTGTACACGCCGGCGCTGACCGGCGCATTGGTCACCGTCGCGGTACCGCTGACGCCGGTGATCGTGGTCGGACCGGTCGCGGTCAGCGGGAAGTCGTTGATCGTGGCGGTGCCGCCGTTGTCGTTGGTCACCGTCTTGACCAGGGTCAGCGTCGCCGCCTGGTCGTCGTTGACGATCGTGCAGGTCGCGCTTTCGCCGTTGGCCAGGGTCAGGCTGTTGCCCGACAGGGTGCCCGCGGTGCAGCTCCAGCTACCGGCGGTGTAACCGGCCACGCTGGCTTCGGTCAGGGTGTACACGCCGGCGCTGACCGGCGCATTGGTCACCGCCGCGGTGCCGCTGACGCCGGTGATCGTGGTCGGGCCGGTCGCGGTCAGCGGGAAGTCGCTGATCGTCGCCGTGCCGCCGTTGTCGTTGGTCACCGTCTTGACCAGGGTCAGCGTCGCCGCCTGATCGTCGTTGACGATCGTGCAGGTCGCGCTTTCGCCGTTGGCCAGGGTCAGGCTGTTGCCCGACAGGGTGCCCGCGGTGCAGCTCCACGCGCCGGCGGTGTAACCGGCCACGCTGGCTTCGGTCAGGGTGTAGACGCCGGCGCTGACCGGCGCATTGGTCACCGTCGCGGTACCGCTGACGCCGGTGATCGTGGTCGGGCCGGTCGCGGTCAGCGGGAAGTCGTTGATCATGGCGGTGCCGCCGTTGTCGTTGGTCACCGTCTTGACCAGGGTCAGCGTCGCCGCCTGGTCGTCGTTGACGATCGTGCAGGTCGCGCTTTCGCCGTTGGCCAGGGTCAGGCTGTTGCCCGACAAGGTGCCCGCGGTGCAGCTCCAGCTACCGGCGGTGTAACCGGCCACGCTGGCTTCGGTCAGGGTGTACACGCCGGCGCTGACCGGCGCATTGGTCACCGTCGCGGTACCGCTGACGCCGGTGATCGTGGTCGGACCGGTCGCGGTCAGCGGGAAGTCGCTGATCGTCGCCGTGCCGCCGTTGTCGTTGGTCACCGTCTTGACCAGGGTCAGCGTCGCCGCCTGGTCGTCGTTGACGATCGTGCAGGTCGCGCTTTCGCCGTTGGCCAGGGTCAGGCTGTTGCCCGACAGGGTGCCCGCGGTGCAGCTCCAGCTACCGGCGGTGTAACCGGCCACGCTGGCTTCGGTCAGGGTGTACACGCCGGCGCTGACCGGCGCATTGGTCACCGCCGCGGTGCCGCTGACGCCGGTGATCGTGGTCGGGCCGGTCGCGGTCAGCGGGAAGTCGCTGATCGTCGCCGTGCCGCCGTTGTCGTTGGTCACCGTCTTGACCAGGGTCAGCGTCGCCGCCTGGTCGTCGTTGACGATCGTGCAGGTCGCGCTTTCGCCGTTGGCCAGGGTCAGGCTGTTGCCCGACAGGGTGCCCGCGGTGCAGCTCCAGCTACCGGCGGTGTAACCGGCCACGCTGGCTTCGGTCAGGGTGTACACGCCGGCGCTGACCGGCGCATTGGTCACCGTCGCGGTACCGCTGACGCCGGTGATCGTGGTCGGGCCGGTCGCGGTCAGCGGGAAGTCGTTGATCGTGGCGGTGCCGCCGTTGTCGTTGGTCACCGTCTTGACCAGGGTCAGCGTCGCCGCCTGGTCGTCGTTGACGATCGTGCAGGTCGCGCTTTCGCCGTTGGCCAGGGTCAGGCTGTTGCCCGACAGGGTGCCCGCGGTGCAGCTCCACGCGCCGGCGGTGTAACCGGCCACGCTGGCTTCGGTCAGGGTGTAGACGCCGGCGCTGACCGGCGCATTGGTCACCGTCGCGGTACCGCTGACGCCGGTGATCGTGGTCGGACCGGTCGCGGTCAGCGGGAAGTCGTTGATCGTCGCCGTGCCGCCGTTGTCGTTGGTCACCGTCTTGACCAGGGTCAGCGTCGCCGCCTGGTCGTCGTTGACGATCGTGCAGGTCGCGCTTTCGCCGTTGGCCAGGGTCAGGCTGTTGCCCGACAGGGTGCCCGCGGTGCAGCTCCAGCTACCGGCGGTGTAACCGGCCACGCTGGCTTCGGTCAGGGTGTAGACGCCGGCGCTGACCGGCGCATTGGTCACCGTCGCGGTACCGCTGACGCCGGTGATCGTGGTCGGACCGGTCGCGGTCAGCGGGAAGTCGCTGATCGTCGCCGTGCCGCCGTTGTCGTTGGTCACCGTCTTGACCAGGGTCAGCGTCGCCGCCTGGTCGTCGTTGACGATCGTGCAGGTCGCGCTTTCGCCGTTGGCCAGGGTCAGGCTGTTGCCCGACAAGGTGCCCGCGGTGCAGCTCCAGCTACCGGCGGTGTAACCGGCCACGCTGGCTTCGGTCAGGGTGTACACGCCGGCGCTGACCGGCGCATTGGTCACCGTCGCGGTACCGCTGACGCCGGTGATCGTGGTCGGGCCGGTCGCGGTCAGCGGGAAGTCGTTGATCGTGGCGGTGCCGCCGTTGTCGTTGGTCACCGTCTTGACCAGGGTCAGCGTCGCCGCCTGGTCGTCGTTGACGATCGTGCAGGTCGCGCTTTCGCCGTTGGCCAGGGTCAGGCTGTTGCCCGACAGGGTGCCCGCGGTGCAGCTCCACGCGCCGGCGGTGTAACCGGCCACGCTGGCTTCGGTCAGGGTGTAGACGCCGGCGCTGACCGGCGCATTGGTCACCGTCGCGGTACCGCTGACGCCGGTGATCGTGGTCGGGCCGGTCGCGGTCAGCGGGAAGTCGTTGATCGTCGCCGTGCCGCCGTTGTCGTTGGTCACCGTCTTGACCAGGGTCAGCGTCGCCGCCTGGTCGTCGTTGACGATCGTGCAGGTCGCGCTTTCGCCGTTGGCCAGGGTCAGGCTGTTGCCCGACAAGGTGCCCGCCGTGCAGCTCCAGCTACCGGCGGTGTAACCGGCCACGCTGGCTTCGGTCAGGGTGTACACGCCGGCGCTGACCGGCGCATTGGTCACCGTCGCGGTACCGCTGACGCCGGTGATCGTGGTCGGACCGGTCGCGGTCAGCGGGAAGTCGTTGATCGTCGCCGTGCCGCCGTTGTCGTTGGTCACCGTCTTGACCAGGGTCAGCGTCGCCGCCTGGTCGTCGTTGTTGATGGTGCAGGTGGCGACGTCGCCGAAAGCCAGGGTGAGGGAATTGCTGGAAACCGGCGCGCCGCCGTTGACGACGCAGCTGTAAGTCCCGGCGGTATAGCCGCTGGGGCCGCCGGTTTCGGAAAGGGTGTAGGCGCCGGGTTGCACCGGGGCGTTGGTGACGGCGGTGGCGCCGGTGGCGCCGGAAATATTGGTCGGTCCGGCCGCCTGCAGGGTCCAGGCGGTGGCCACGGCCGTGCCGCCGTTGTCGTTGGTCACCGTCTTGACCAGGGTCAGCGTCGGCAGGATCGAGTCGCTGTCGATCGCGCTGTTGCAAGGCGGATTAGCGACATTGCAGGTCGGGTCGGTCACGCCGCTGGGCGGCTGGACGGTCGCGGTATTGGAAGCCGTTTGCGCAGCAACGGGTCCGGAAGAGAACAGCAACGTCGCAACGACCGCTGCCGGCATGATCAGGCGACGGCTCACCGCAGTCGCGAGGGCTTGGAATTTGGCGATCACGCTGTCTACTCCCGGGTTGTCGCCGGTTCCCCAACTCAAGGGACGGGCGACGTGTCACTTCACAGATTCAGAAAACCGAAACCGCTTTCCTGCCCGGGACGACCGTCGCAGGCGGGATCCCGCTGCAACGCTCGACCCGATATCGCGCCTCACCTGCCTGAACAGGCGAATTCGGCAAATCAGGAAAAAAGGCCGTGGCCACGCAGCCTGCCAACGCAAATTCCGTGCCATGCGTCTCAATTCGTAAAACCGGTGATACCGATATCAACGCCGCTGACGACAACTGCCGCAAAGCGTCAGTTCCGTCACAGTTTTCGACAATTAGAGACTTGCGTCTCAAAATCACCCCTGCCGAATCGCGGCCAGAAACGCGCGCACGCCGCCCCCTCGCGGGGACGGCAGCAGTCCGCGTGAACGAAGAAATCAGGAACGGGCACTCAGATTCGCCACGAGCCATACCCCTCCCCCCGGGACTCGTATCGCGTCTTTCCTTGATAAGCAGCGCGCTCCGCAAGGGGAGCGACCCCGGCTTTCCGAATCGAGCCCGATGTCGGATCGCACGGGACGGCTTGAGCGCCGAGGGGCTCTAGGCCCAGAAATATGATTGGGCGCTCAATTTCCGTGCAACGATCCGCCTCTCTGAGGCCGATTGCTATTGCCGATGGCAACCAGCCTGCACGCAAATCTGTGCTAAATGGCGACCGTTCGTCACCTGAATGTCTACTGCGTCACTTAACTCAATGGCTGGGGAGACTCTCGGAAGAATCCATCATTCCACCCCCACCCGCCCTCGGGGCCGGCCGCTGCCCCGCCCCCATTGCGTTGCGTCCGCGGCGCCCCTGCCTGCCGCAGCCCCGTCCGGCCGCTCCGGACTGACCGTCCCCACAACAAAAAGGCGGCCCGAAGGCCGCCCTCACACCACGCAGGAAAATCTGCCCCCAAGGCAGCGCGGTCAGCCGCCGCTATTGCCGGGGCCGCCGCTGGATTGGACCTTGGCGACATAAGACTTGTATTCGTCCGGGGTCAGCGAGCCGTTGGCGTCGGCGTCGGCCTGATCGAAGACCTGGCCCAGGGCCGGCACGGCCGCGGCCTCGCTCTTGCTCAGGTTGCCGTCCTTGTCGCCGTCCACATCGGCCCAGCTCTTCTTCTGCGGCGCGGCGGCCGGCTGGCCGGCGGCGGGCGTCTCGCTTTGGGCGGCGGTCGCCGGGGACGCCGCATCGCTCGCGGTCGGCGCCGACTGGGCCAGCGCCAGCGGGGCGGACAACGAAGCGACCACGGCCAGAGCAGCGAGCAGCGACTTGCGGGAATGAAGATTCATCGGAGTCTCCTGATGCTTATTAAGAGGATGCGGATCGCGCGGCCCTCGGCCGGTGGCGTGGTGTCCGCCGTGGGCGCCTGCCGCACGAGACCCACCTTGCCGCCGCGGTTCTGAACCGATCGGGCGCCGTAACCGTTAAAGCTACGTTGGCTTAACCACAGCCCAGGCGAATGGCGTTAGGTCGCCCCGCCCGCGAGTCCACCGCGGACGCTAAAACGTGACCCGAGCGGAGCTTTGCGGCGCTAGCCGCGGCGCCTGGCGCCTGAACACAACACAACCTTTACGAACGCTGGGCGCTCACGGGTCGGCGGCGACGAAGCGCACCTCGTGCCGGGCGCATTCGCCGGCGACCACCGTCATGCAATCCAGCGCCTCGCGTTCCAAGGCCTCGCGCACCGCCGCCGGCAGGCGCGGCTTGAACGGGGCGATCGACAGCGTCGCCGACGCCGCGCTGCGTTGCAGCTTCCAGGTGCCGGCGACGAAGCCGTCGACCAGAAAGGTCGCCGCAACCAGGCCGTTGCGGGTGAAGATCGCGCTACGCCGTTCCGGGTCGAAGATCCGCGACCGTTCGGCATGGGCAAGCAGAACGTTGTCGAACTCCGGCAGCAACCGCGGCGGCGCCGGCAGGGCCGGATCCGGACGCGGCGCCCCGGGCAGGTCGAACAGTTCGGTACCGGTGTCGTCGCAGCCGCTCCACAGGCGTGGACGCAAGCGCTGCAGGCGCTCGCCGGTGGCCGTCAGGCCAGACCATACCGCGGCATCGCGGGCGCTGGCCGGGCCGAAGGCGGCCAGGTAGCGCAGCAGCAGCGCATCGACCGCCTCGTCGCCGCCGTCTTCGCCGATGTCCACGCCGAGCCAGTCCGAGGCCAGGGCGAAACGCGCCGGCGCATGCTCGTCCCACAACCCCGCCGGCGGCACATGCACCACCGGCTCGGCGCCGCGCACCAGCAGCGCGAGCTCGCCGGTATCGTGCCCGGGCCAGCGCGCACGCAAGGCTTCGCCGAGCGCTTTCGCGCTCAGCGCGGTACCGCGCAGGACGGCGCGGCCGGCTTCGCGCACGTCCGCCAGATCGAGCCCGTCCAGTGCCCGCGCATGCCCACTGCGCAACGACAGGCGTTGCAACGTGGGTTGCAGCGCCGGCCGCAATGCTCGGTAGTCGGCGGCGCTGACCAGGTGCAGGGTGCCGCGCATCATCGTCGCGCGCACCACCTGGCGCGCCCGCATAGCTTGGCTCAACTGCTCCATGCGAAACCCGCGCAGCCGCGTCCACAAGCCCAGATACGGCGGATTCGGCGCCTGCGCCTGCAATCCCACCAGGCGCTCGATCATCGTCAGCGGCGACTCGTCGCTGCGTTCGAGCAGGCTTTGCCGCGCCAGCAGCGCGCGATTGAGCGCTCGCCTATCCAGCCCCCCGGCAGCGCCGCCGGTTGCGGCGGCACAACTGCGACGCGCGTTCGGGCTCATCGGCTCCGGCGTCCGCACGACCCGAACGGCAGACGGTTCGCGCAGCGCTCGAGTGACGCGGTCATGCTTCGTCCTCGGCATGGACCGTCACGTCCGGTACGCCATCCTCGTCCAGCTGCACATCGACCACGATCGGCCGGCAGCAGACCTGGCAGTCCTCGATATAGCGTTGATCGCCGGCGGAGTCGTCGATCAGCAGCACGATCGCTTCGCCGCAGTACGGGCATTGGACTTCGACGCCGGGCAACATCCTGATCTCCTGCGGACGGATCTCGACGGAACGCGGCGGCAGCATGCGACGGCCGCCGCGCAGCGTCCAGTGACGGCCCTCATCCCAGCGGCGTCCCGGCGCCGTCCGTCGCCTGCCGCGCCCCGCTCACCCCGCGCTAACCCGAAGCGGCGGATGCTCGTAGCAGTACGGCCCGGACCGGCATCGGCCGTCGTGCCGGTTCAGGCGAACCGCGTCCGCCGCGACGCGACGACGGCGCAGCGACTCGTGTCCGGAGACCCGACATGAAGACCCGCCACGTATTCAGCACGCCCGACCTGGCCACCGCGCAGGCCACCATGGACGCCGCCCGCGACGCTGGCGTGAACGACGCGGATATCCTGCTGATCGCCCGCTCCGACATCGAGCTGGAATCGATACCGAACGAACGCAAGGAGGCCGACACCGACCTGATGCCGGCCGCGCTGCGCGGCGCCGGTTACGGCGGAGCGGCCGGGCTGCTCGCGGGCCTGGTCGCCGTGGTGGTGACGCCGATCGGCCTGACCATCGCCGGTGCGGCGGCGGCCGCGGCCGCCGGTGCGATGGTCGGTTGCTGGGCCTCGGCGCTGATGGGATCGGCGTTGCCCGATCCGATTCGACGCAAGTTCGACGATCAGATCCGCCAGGGCCGAATCCTGGTGGTGATCGACGGCGACCGCGACCTGTTGACCCAGGCCGAAGCCAGCGTGCTCGCGCGCACCGCGGGCGCCGTGTTGCTGCCGTTCGACGCCCCCAAAGCGCTGGCCTGAGCCCGTCGGCCGGCGTCCGGTCGGACCGCTTTCTTGCCGCACCGCCTCCCGCGGCGCGCACCATCCTCACATCTGCGTAGCGCGGTGTCCGCATTGCGCGCGTGATCGCGTTTGCGGTTCGCCGCGGCGCCTGCGCCTGCGCCGCGAACTGCCGAACCGGTCGCAAGACCGGGTCGGGTTCGATGTCAATCTCGGCCGGCTTTCCCACCCCGACCTGGCCATCGAACACGGAGATCCGCAATGAAACGCTCGATGCTCTCCACCGTCTGCTTCGCCGCGCTCTTCGGCGCCACCGCCGTGGCGGCGGTCCATTCGGCCAACGCCTCCGCGCAGGACGCAGGCGCCGAAACCGCCAAAGCGCCGCCGTTCACCGCGACCGAAGTCGCGCGTTTCAACGAACCGTGGGCGATGACCTTCCTGCCCGACGGCCGCCTGCTGGTCACCGAGAAGCGCGGCGCGCTCAAACTGCAGACCCTCGGCGGCAGCGCGATCACCGTCAGCGGAACGCCGGCGGTGGCCTACGGCGGCCAGGGTGGGCTCGGCGACGTGATCCTGCATCCTCAATACGCCACCAACAAGCTGATCTACATCAGCTACGCCGAGCGCGGCAGCACCAGCGGTACCGCCGGCGCGACGGTGATGCGGGCCAAGCTCGGCTATGGCGCTACCGGCGCATGGCTGACCGAGAAGACGATCATCTGGCGTCAGCCCAAGGTCAGCGGCAGCAACCACTACGGGCACCGCCTCGCGTTCGGCCCCGACCGCAAGCTGTGGATCACCTCCAGCGAGCGGCAGAAGTTCGACCCGGCGCAGGATCTCAACTCTCCGCTCGGCAAGGTCATCCGCCTCAACGACGACGGCAGCGTGCCCACCGACAACCCCTTCTACAGCCGCGGCGGCGTCGCGGCGACGGTGTGGTCCTACGGCCATCGCAATTTGCTCGGCATCGCCTTCGACTCGCAGAACCGCTTGTGGACCCATGAGATGGGGCCCAAGGGCGGCGACGAGCTGAACCTGATCGAGCGCGGCAGCAACTACGGCTGGCCGCTGGTCTCGCAGGGCGATCATTACGACGGCACGCCGATTCCGCGCCACAGCACCCGCCCCGACCTCAACGCACCGGAGAAGTGGTGGACACCGGTGATCGCGCCGGCCGGCTTCGTGATCTACTCCGGTACCCGCTTTCCGGCCTGGAACGGCAGCGGCCTGATCGGCGGCCTGGCCTCGCAAGCGCTGATCCGGGTGACCTTCAGCGGCAGCGGCGCCGCCGAGGCCGAACGCTTCCCGATGGGCAAGCGCATCCGCGAAGTCGAGCAAGGCCCGAACGGCGATGTCTGGTTGCTGGAAGACGGCAGCAATGCGCGACTGCTGCGGCTCACGCCGTTGTAAGCAAGGGCGTGCGTAAGGGAGCTAGAAGCGAGCGGCAGGTCGCGCTCGCTTCTCGCTGCGACGCCCCGAAACCGGCACGAACGCAGAAAAGCGGCGGCTTTCGCTTCGTCCTCGCTGCCCTGCGCTTGGCTCTCACTGCGCCGCGCGCAAGGCCGGCGTGCCGGTACCCAGGGCCAAGCGGTACAACTGATGCAGCGCCTGCACCTTGGCGATGTAGTCCTGGGTTTCGCGGTAGGGCGGCACGCCGCCGTAGCGGGTCACGGTGCCGATGCCGGCGTTGTAGGCCGCCGCGGCCAGCACCAGGTCGCCCTTGTAGCGGCGCATCAGGCTCTTGAGATGACGCGCGCCGGCGGCGATCGACTCAGCCGAGGAGAACGGATCGACCACGCCGTATTCCTTGGCCGTTTCCGGCATCAGCTGCATCACGCCCTGCGCGCCCTTGCTCGACACCGCCTTGGCGTCGAAGCCGCTTTCGGCGTGGGCGATGGCGCGCAGCCAGGCGTCGTCGAGACCGTTGGCCTTGGCCGCGGCGCGGAACTGGCCGGTGAACTTGTCGGTCTGCGGCTTGCCGACCTTGCCCAGGCCGGTGTGGGCCGGTTCGCCCGGCGGGGTTTCCACGGTGAAGCCCATCACCCTTACCGAGCCGGGCAACTTGCGCGTGCTGTAGACGGTCTTGCCGTCCTGTTGCCGCTCGTACAGCGAGCCGTTGATGACGCCCATCTCGCCCCACAGGTTGGGCAGCTTGACCGCGTCGTCGGCGATCTCGCGCGGCTCGCAGCGCGAACCGGGCTCCGGCGCCGTGGCCAGGCTGACGGTGCCGTCGCGCACGCAGCGGTAGACGGTGCGCGCCTGCGCCGCGCCCGGCAGCGCCCATACCGCGACCGCCAGCACGGCGGCCAGGGCGATGGGGACGACACGGGCGGAACAGGCGCTCATGGGGCGCGATTCTAGGCCGCCACCGCCGTCGCGCCAGCGCCGGTGGTCATGCCCGGCGACGGACGTTCATGATCGCGAAGACCGGTTCAGCCTGCTGACTCGCACGCCCCGGCGCCGAACCGGCAACCGCACGCGACGGGGCGGCGCACCGCCCCGTCGCCTCGCACTCAGGTGCCGGAACCGTCGCCGCTGGCCGGCGGCGGGGTCGTGGTCGCATCGGCCGGTGCGGCCTCGGCGGCCGGCGGCGTGCTCGATGCGGCCGGCGCGTCGGTGGTCTCGCCCTTGCTCGCGCAGGCGGTGAGGCCGAGCAGGCCGAACACGGCCAAGGCGTACAGCGGAGTGCGGGTATCGATCTTCATGGTGCGGTCTACCTCCGTTCGAAATCCTGGCTACGGCGCGAAGCGCCGTTCGGTGCGCGCCGTTGCGGTGCGCGTCTCGACACTGCCGTCGCCTGAATGAACCGCGCCGCCGCCGCGAATCGGATCGCGACGATTCCTTAACCCCCTGCGCGGCGATCCGCGCTAGCGCCCGCGTCCGAACCGTGACCGCTTGCGCGTTCGACGCCGCCGCCGGGCGCGCGGGCGCGCTGAACCCAACACAACGTTTACGAACCGGCCCCGGTGCGGCTTATGCCCCGTCGTTGGCCGCAGATGCCGCAGTGCGGATTGAAAGCCGCCGCCCCCAGGCTCTAAGGTGGCGTGGAACCGGCACGCCTGCGTTCCTCCGCAGCCTCGGCCGCATCCGCCACGAGCGAGGGGAACCATCGTTTGAGCCAGCCGACGCCGCACGCGCCCGATTCGTCCCTGCCTGCCGCCGACGCGGCCCCGATCTCGGACGACGGCCGCACCGGCACCGTCCGCGCGGTCAGCCGCTGGCAGATCGTCGGTCTGTCGATCAACGACGTGATCGGCAGCGGCATCTATCTGTTGCCGGCCACCGCCGCCGCCCTGCTCGGCCCGGCCAGCTTGTGGGCGGTGCTGCTGGCCGGTTTCGCCGTGGCCCTGCTGGTGCTGTGCTACGCCCAGGCGGCGAGCTATTTCGACCAGCCCGGCGGCGGCTATCTGTATGCCCGCGAGGCCTTCGGTCCCTTTGCCGGCTTCGAGGTGGGCTGGATGCTGCTGGTCACCCGCATCTCTACCGCGGCCTCGCTCAGCAACGGCCTGGCCGAAGCGGTGGGGCTGTTCTGGCCGGCGGCGCGCGAGGGCGCGGCGCGGGTGTTCGTGGTCGCCGGCTCGCTCGGCCTGCTGGTGCTGATCAACGTGCTCGGCGTACGCACCGCGGCCCGCGCCGGCGTCGCCCTGGCGATCGGCAAGCTGCTGCCCTTGCTGCTGTTCGTGGTGCTGGGCGCGTTCTACGTCGACCCCAGCCTGCTGCGCAGCGACGCGCCGATGCCGGTCGACCACCTCGGCGAAGCCGCCCTGTTGCTGTTGTTCGCCTATGCCGGCTTCGAAAACCTGCCGGCCGCGGCGGGCGAGTACCGCAACCCGCGCCGCGACGTGCCGTTCGCGCTGCTGACCATGATCGTCCTGGTCACCATCATTTATTTCAGCGTGCAATTGGTCGCGCTGGGCACTCTGCCGGGGATCGCCCAGTCCACCAGTCCGCTGGCCGAAGCCTCGGCGCAGTTCGGCGGCACCGCGCTGGCGCTGATCCTGACCGTCGGCGCGGCGATCTCCATCCTCGGCACCAACAGCAATACGGTGATGATGGGGCCGCGCTATCTGCTGGCCCTGTCCCAGGACGGCTACGGGCCGCGTGCGCTGTCGGCGATCCATCCGCGCTTCCGCACGCCGGCGCGGGCGGTGCTGCTGCTCGGCGCGATCGCCCTGGTGCTGGCCCTGACCGGCTCGTTCAAGCAACTGGCGCTGCTGTCGGTGGTGGCGCGCCTGTGCACCTACATCGGCACCGCGGTATCGGTGCTGGTGCTGCAAAAGCGCCATCGCGGCCGCGAAGGCGCGCTGCACCTGCCGGGCGGCCCGCTGATCCCGTTGGCCGCGATCGCGCTGTCGCTGGGCTTGCTGGCCAGCGCCAGCGCGCAGAACCTGATCGCCGCGGCGATCGCGCTGGCGATCGGCGCGGTGATCTACAAGTTCCGCCGCGCGCCGGGCGCCTGAGTTCCGCCGCCCGTTCGTCCATGGGTTTTCGCATCGCTGCGCGGCGATGCGCAGACCGTCTAGGCGCGACCGCCCCGGCCGATGCGGCCGCAGCGGCGCGGCCCCGGGACGACGATGACGCCCGGCTCAGCGTCTGCGCGGACCGCCCGCCTTACCCTCGCGCGCCGGCGCTCGCGGACACGACCGCGACAGCGCGCGAGCCCCCGCCGCGGACGCCGCTTGACCTCAACCAAAGCTGAGGTCCTAGCCTGCGGTCATGTTCCCTGCCGCGAAACTTCCGATGAATTCCGATATCCGACTGGCGCTGATCTACGGCAGCACGCGCGAGGGCCGGTTCTGCGACGTGGTGGCCGACTGGGCTCAGCGGCGGGTCCAGCGCCACGGCGGCTACGCGGTCGAGCGCATCGATCCGGCCGACTGGCCCCTGGCCGGCCCCTTGCTGCGCGGCGACGAGGCACGCCTGCAGCAACTGCGCCAGCGCCTGCACGGCGCCGACGCTTTTCTCGTCGTCACTCCGGAATACAACCACGGTTATCCCGCGCCGCTGAAGGCGCTGATCGACGCTTGCTACGAGCCCTGGCGGGCCAAGCCGGTGGCGTTCGTCAGCTACGGCGCCAGTTCCGGCGGCATGCGCGCGGTCGAGCAATTGCGCCAGGTCTACGGCGAACTGCATGCCGTCACCCTGCGCGATTGCGTGCACCTGATGCATGCGCGGCGCTTGTTCGGCGCCGACGGCGAACTGCGCGATCCGCAAGCCGCGCACGAAGCCATGAGCGTGCTGCTCGCGCGTCTGGGCTGGTGGTCGCGCGCCCTGCGCGAAGCGCGCAGTGTCCTGCCGTACGAGGCCGCGGCCTGACTCCGGCGGGTTGCGCGCCTTCGCGGACACCGCCCGCCGCGTCCGATTCCCTGCGGCGTCGCCGCAGCGGAGCTTGGACGGGGACCCGAACGCTCAGCGGGCCGTCGGCGTCGAGTCCGGCAAGGCCATCCGTTGCAGCTGCAGGTCGTACAGCACCGCGGCGTCCCCCGGTTGCCATTGCCGCTCTTCGTGGCCGCGATAGCGCCGATGGAACGCGGCCAGCGCCGCCTCCGGATCGCTCAGGTCGTAACCGATCAGACGCAGCGCCGCCCAAGGGTCGAAACCCGGCGGCGGTTCGGCGCGCGGCTCGCGCGGCCACAGGCCATAGCCGGCCTGGGCCAGCTGCTGCCAGGGAAACAGCGCGCTCGGGTCGCTCTTGCGCCCGGGCGCGAGATCGCCGTGGGCGACGATGGCGTGGGGCGGGATGCCCAGGCGCGCGGTCAGGTCGGCGAGCAGGCGCAGCAGGCTCTGGATCTGCGCCGGCGCGAACGGCTCGCTGCCGTCGTTGTCGAGCTCGATTCCGATCGAAGCGGAGTTGAGGTCGGTCAGATCGCCCCAGCGGCCGGCGCCGGCGTGCCACGCGCGAGCTTCGTCGGCGACCAACTGGTAGATGCGGCCGTCTTCGCCGATCAAATAATGGGCGCTGACCGGACCTTGCGAGTTGCGCGTCTGCAAGGTCAGCAAAGCCCGCTCGGCGCTCTCCATTTGGGTGTGGTGCAGCACGATCAGCTGCGCCTTGCGCGCATTGTGGTTGGGCGAACCGCGCCACTGCGCCAACGGGTTGTGCGCCGGCTGCACGGTGGCGCAGCCGGCCAACGACGCCGCCAGCCACAGCGCGGCAACGTTTCGTCTGGAGAAAACGCAAGCGCTCACGCCGGAATCGCTCTCGGGGTCGGTCGCAGCGCCGATGATGGCGCGGACGCGCCATCACGGCAATGCGCGCCGCCGGCTACGAGCCGGGCGCGTGCGTGCGATTACTGGCAGCCGTCCGGCCCGCAGGGGCTCAAACCGCGCCCTTGCAAGACGCTGTCGGCGTTCTTCTTGCTTGCGGCCTTTTCTTCGCGACGCTGGGCCACCGTCTTGCACACGCGCTCGACCCGGTTGCTGCCGGTGGTCCGAATGCGTTCGCAGACCAGGCGATCGTCGTCCTGCTTGCCGGCGTATTCGATCCACGCCATGTGCAAGCGGGCCTGGTCTTGCTCATCGGCGCTCAATTGTTCGTAGCTGCGACCGTTCAGCAGTTCGAGCAGCTTGTCCTGGCGCTCGCGCACTTCCTGCCGGGTGGCGATATCGAGCTTGCCGTAAGCGCCGCGCTTGGCTTCGATATCGGCGCGGATCTGCTGCTGTTGCGTGATCACCGCCTGGGCGTCGAACGGCACGCGCTCGGGAGCGGCCACCGCGGCGCCGGCACAGGCCGCGGCCAGAATCAGGGTCAGTACGATTTTGCGCATGGTTCCTTTGCCTCGTCTGTGGCGGCGCGAATGCCGCAGCCGGTCCATCGCCGTAGCGACCCCGGCATTTCCGTGGATGATGGTGCCGCCGTCCCCCGGCGGCGCTTCGATCCTAACCGCGACTGGCGACACACTCCATAGGATTTGTCGCCATGATCGGCAAAGTGGCGCGTCGTTGCAGTCCGGCCGGAGCGGTGCGCGCCGCTCCGGCCGGCGCGGCTCAAGGACGCAACCAGTTGTTCGACACCGCCAGCATCGACAACAGGCGCACGCTGTCGCCGTAGTAGTCGCCGGCGCTGCTGGTGGCCATGTGATTCCACAACCGGTCCAGCCAGGCTTGCCCGTCCGGGTCCACCGTCGCGGCGACCGCGAACGGCGCGGTGAAGAACATGCTGTTGTAGTTCTCCACCACCGATCCGTCGAGCTTGTAGCCGCTACGCACCCGGGCCGGGTCGTTGCCGGTCTTGGAGCGGATCCACTGGCTGAGCTTGCGCGCCGCAGTACGCGAGCGGGCATCGCCGCTGGCGGCGGCGTCGATGCCGATCCGCCACGGCACCCGGCCGGCGTTCCAGGAGTAATAGCCGTCGTAGGCGCCTTCGAGGAACTCCGCCGGCGCCGGCCGCGCGCGGGTGTGGGTGTCGACCACGAAATCCGGCAGCAGGCCGGTATTGGGAGCGTGGCGGCTCTGCATGTCGGCCAGCGCGGCCTGGTGCGCATCGAGCACGCCGGTCCAATAGCTGTCGCCCAGGCGCGAGGCGAAAGCGCGGAAATGGCCCATCATCCAGTCGGAACTGCGGCTGCCGTTGTAGCGGACGGGCGATCCGGAATCGACCCAATCGCCGAGGTGGGTGAGCTTGGTGGTCGGATGGATGTTGCTGCGCCGGATCGCGGCGATGGTCCGCCGCGCCTCGGCCAGGTAATTGACGGAGCCGGTCGAGCCCCATTGGCGATCGGCCAGCAGCAACGCATAGGCCATGTCGAGGTCGCCGTCGGTGGCCGAAGCGGTGCCGCCGACGTTGCGGCAGGACGCGTCCTGCGCCCAGGCGGTCAGGTCCGAGTCGATCTCGCTGCGATGGTTGCGGTTATAGCGGTGCAGGCCGTCGAACAAGGTCTGCGCCTCGGCGTCGCTGCCGGCCATCATGACCGTGATCAGCATGCCGTAACCCTGGCCCTCGGAGACCACGTAAGCATCGTCGGTGTTCGCCACCACCCGGTACTCGCCGGCCTTGCAGCCCGGCTTGAGGTGGCGTTGCTTCCAGGTACGGTAGAACGAAGCCGTCGACTGATCGGCGGCGGCGCGGCCGACGCTGGGGCTCAGCGTGCCGGCCACATAAGGCTGGCGATGACTGCCGAACGGGAAGTTCGGCGCGGCCGCGGCGTTGCCGGCGAGCAGGGCGGCGGACAGCGCCAGGGCAAGGCCGTACAGACCACGGCGCAGCGGCGCGCGCGGGAGGGATCGCGATAGAGCGGACATGGCGGCTTCTCCGAAGGGGACGAGGGGCGAATCGCCGCGCGCAGCCTCCTGCGCACGACCGCACAAGGCGGACGCGTGAGCACCGACGGATTGGGAAAGCGGACGGCGACGGCGTCCGTTCGCTGACGCGACGGACGCGAGCGCAGGCTAACGCGCCTGTATTACCGCCGCCGTGACCGCACGTGTGAAGCCGGCATGCCGGCCTGCACAAATCGGTGAAGCGGGGATTGGGGATTGGGGATTGGGGATTGGGGATTGGTAAAACCGAGAGTTTTTGCAGGCTCGGCTTTTACCTATCCCCTATCCCCTATCCCCGATCCAGACTCCCTAATCGCCCTGCTTGCGCACCGCATGACCGCCGAACTCGTTGCGCATCGCCGCCAGCAGCTTGTCGGCGAACGAATCCTTCTCGCGCGAGCGCAGCCGTTCCATCAGCGAGGCGGTGATCACCGGCGCCGATACGTCCAGGTCGATCGCTTCGGCCACGGTCCAGCGGCCTTCGCCGGAGTCTTCGACATAGGGCGCGATGCCGTCCAGGCGCGGGTTCTTGGCCAGGGCCTCGGCGCTGAGGTCGAGCAGCCAGGAACGGACCACGCTGCCATGGCGCCAGATCTGCGCGATCTGCTCCAGGTCCAGGCCGAACTCGGCCTTGCGGCCGAGGATGGCGAAGCCTTCGGCGTACGCCTGCATCAGGCCGTACTCGATGCCGTTGTGGACCATCTTGGTGTAATGACCGGCGCCGCTCGGTCCGACCCGGCCCCAGCCGCGCTCCGGCGCCGGCGCCAGGGTTTCGAAGATCGGCCGCAAGCGCTCCACCGCCGCGTCCTCGCCGCCGATCATCAGGCTGTAGCCTTCCTTCAGCCCCCAGATGCCGCCGCTGGTGCCCGAGTCGACAGAGTGCAGGCCGTGCTCGGCCAGGCGCGCAGCGCGACGCTGGGTGTCCTTGTAATTGGAGTTGCCGCCGTCGATCACGGTGTCGCCCGGCGACAGCAGCGGCAACAAGGCCTCCAAGGTCGCGTCCACCGGCGCGCCGGCCGGCACCATCAGCCACACGGCGCGCGGCGCCGGCAGGGCCGCGACCAGTTCCTGCAACGATGCCGCCGGCGCGATGCCGCGCGCCGCAGCCTGTTCGCGCGCGGCCGCGCCGGGGTCGTAGCCCGTCACCCGATGCCCGCCGCGCACCAGGCGCTCGGCCATGTTGGCGCCCATGCGTCCCAGACCGACCATACCCAGATCCATGCCGTCTCCTTGATTGCGTTCGTTGCGCAACGGCGGCGCCGTTGCGGTGCGCGGCCATTGTCGCGGCTTGCGCGGTAATCCGTCGTGATCGCTCCCCACGTGGGTCCAGCCCGGCCGGCCGCAATCGCGACCGCTGCAACGCTGCGGTCCAGGCTCCCATCCGGGCGCGCACCGAAAAGATCGAAAAAAACTTTACCGCCGATGTCGATCCGCGCTGCGCCGGTTCGTCGCCTAGGCAAGAGCGGCGATCCGGCCGCGCTCCTTCCCACCTCAACGGAATACCTCCATGCGCTTCATGCTGCTGATGATCCCCCAGGGCTACGAAACCGCCGCCGCCGACGCCGTGCCCAGCGTCGAACAGGTCGCGGCGATGACCGCTTACAACACCGCCCTGTTCGAGTCCGGCGTACTGATCGGCGGAGAAGGCCTGCACCCGCCGGCGACCGGCGCCCGGATCAGCTTCGCCGACGGCAAGCCGCGGGTGGTCGACGGTCCGTTCCCGCAAGCCAAGGAAATGCTCGGCGGTTACTGGATGATCGACGTCGCCTCGCGCGAGGTGGCGATCGAGTGGGCCAAGCGTTGCCCCGCTTCGCCGAACGAGATCATCGAAGTGCGCCGGGTGCAGGAGTTCGAGGACTTTCCGCCCGAGCTGCAGGCCGCAGCGGGCGCGGAAGCGGCGCAGGCCTGAGCGGCCGCGGCGCGAGGCGGCTCAGGCCACCTCGCGCCCGGCCCCGGCTTGCCAGATCGCATACCAATCCTCGGCGCTGAGCCGCAGCGACAAGGCGGCGGTCGCCTCGCGCAAGCCTTCGATGCGGCCGCTGCCGGTGATCGGCCACGGCCGCGAGGGGTGGCGCAGCAACCAGGCGTAGGCCAGGGTCGCCGCCGAGGCGTCGCCGTAGCGCGGCGCCAGCTCGGCCAGCACCGCGCGCACCCGCTCGGCGCGTTCGTCGCCGCCGCCGAACAAGCGTCCGCCGGCCAACGGCGACCAGATCATCGGCCGCACCCCCAGGGCCTGGCATTGATCCAGGGTGCCGTCGTCCAGCGGCGCCGGGTGCAGCGGCGAGCATTCGATCTGATGCGTCTCCAACCGGTGCTTCGCATGCAACAGGGCCAGCTGCGAAGGACTGTGGTTGGACACGCCGACGTGCAGCACCTTGCCCGCGGCCTTGAGCGCATCGAAGGTCGCTGCCAGTTCGTCGACGTCCATCAACAGATCCGGCCGGTGGATCAGCAGCAGGTCGACGCGATCGGTGCGCAAAGCGCGCAGCGACTGCTCGACCGAAGCCACGACATGATCGCGCGAAGTGTCGTAGGACTTGATCCGATGCTGCGGGCGCTGTGCCGAGGTCAGCTTGATCCCGCACTTGGTCACCAGGCGAACCCGGTCGCGCAATCCTGGCGAAACCGCCAACGCTTCGCCGAACAGGCCTTCGACCGTGTAGTCGCCGTAGATGTCGGCGTGGTCGAAGCTGTCGATGCCCAGCTCCAGGGCCGCCTCGATCCAGCGCTGGCGCTGGCTCAGGTCGAAGTTCCAGTCGCGCATGCGCCAGGCGCCGGCGACGATGGGGGACAGTTGCAGGTTGGCCATTGGGGATTCGGGATTCGGGATTCGGGATTCGGGATTCGGGATTCGCGCTCAGTCTAGCGGCGACTGGCGGCCGGGCGCAGGCGGCTAGAGTTCGTCCACCCGCGCCAGCAATCCGTCGAACACCGCTTCCAACGTCGGGTGCGCCCCGCGCAGCCCGGCGACCACCTGCGCCGACCAGGCGAAGTACTCGCGCTTGCGTTCCGGCGGCCAGTCCTGCGGCGGGGCGGCGAGCAGATCGCGCAGGTTGCAAATCTTGTCGGCAAGCTTGACCCATTGCGCCTCGCGCGAAGCCCGCGCGGCGTGCTCGATCTGCAGGCGTTTGCGTTCGCTCTTGGGCAGGCCGCGATCGTCGCTGACCTCGATCACCACCGCGGCGATGCGCGGGCCGAACGCGGCTTCGATCTCGGCGGCCGTGGTTTCGGTGTCCTCGATGGTGTCGTGCAGCAAGGCCGCGCACAGCACCACCGGATCGTCGATGCCGCCCTCGTTGGCGAGCACGTCGGCCAGCGCGATAGGATGATTGATGTAGGGAGACGCCTCGGTGTCGCGACGACGCTGGCGCCGGTGCCGCTCGGCGGCGAAGGCGGCGGCGCGGATCAGCAAGGCGGTGTCGCGGGGGTTCGGGCTGGAAGGCATGGCGTTCTCCTGGCGGTGCGCGGGCCTGCGCTCAGCCGTAGGCGCCACGCAGCGGAAGCTGCGCGGCGCGTCGGGAGCGAAAGGGACGGCCGAGGCGCGGAACCGCGCAGGCCGTGCCGCCATTGTAGCGCCGTCAGGCCGCTCAGGCCGCGATCGCGGCCAGGGCTTCGATCTCGAACAGCATGCCGTCCAGAGCCAATCGCGGCACCGGGATCAGGGTGCAGGCCGGGCGATGGTCGCCGAACGCGGCGGCCAGCTCAGCGCCGAACACGTGCAAACGCGCTTCGTCGTGGTCGACCACCAGCACGGTCAGCTTCGCCACGTCTTCGGCCTGCGCCCCGGCCGCATTCAGCGCGGTCAGCAGATTGCGCAGCGCCTGGCGGACTTGAGCGCGGAAATCCGGATCGAGCGCGCCGTCGGCGGTCTCGCCGCCCTGTCCGGCGACGAACAACCAGCGCGCCGGCGCGGCGACTTCGGCCAGGTGCGAATAGCCGTTCGGCGCCGGGTCGTAGAGACCGGCGGGATTGCGAAGCGCGACGACGGATGCATTGCGGACAGCGTTCATGAGAATCCTTGCGATGGGGAATGGGTTCGGCCCGGCCGAGAATCCGGCGCGCGGGTGGCGGCTTCCGCCGCCTGTCGGGATACGACGATCCACCCCGCGCGCCCGTGACATGCGCATCTTCGCCGATGCGCCTGCGTTGCGCCCGCTTACCGCTGGCGCTGGCTGCGCTCGTCGTCGTCGTTGCTGGCCGATCGCTCCCCGGTGCGCCAGATCGGCGTCTGCGCATCCAGGCACAACGCGCCGGCCTCCTCCAACCACTGCCGCAAACCGGCCGGCTCGCGGTAATGATGGCCGTGCGCGCCCAATGCCACGGCCGCGGCGACATTGGCCGCATCGTCGTCGACGAACAAGGCGTGGCCGGCCTCGACCCCGGCATAGGCCAAGGCCGCGAGCAGGCAGTAGCTGTCGGGCTTGGCATGGCCGAGTTCGCTGGAATTGACCACCGCATGGAAGCGCTGTGCCAGCCCCAGCGCCTGCAGGTCGCGCGGCAGGCGCGAGGTCGCGTTGGACACCAGCACCCGCCGCAGCTCCGGCCGGCAGGCGTCGAGCAGGGCCAGCACCTCGCGGTCCAGCTCGCCGACCGCGGCCGACCAACGCATCACCGCCTGCTCCGCTGCGCTGTGGGGATACGCGCGCTGCAAGTCATGCGCGACCCGCTCGCGCCATTGTTCGTCGCTGATCCTGCCGAGCAAGGCCTCGTCGCGCAGCTCCGGCGCGAACGCCGTGCGCCGCAGGCTGCCGGGCGGCAAGCCATGCGCGGCTTCCAAGAGGTGGTCGTCGTCCGGCCACCGGCGCAGTACGCCGTCGAAATCGATGAGCAGGGCATCGAATCGCTTCACGCCGTGGTTCCCGTTGGCCCGGCGCCGATTATCCGCAGCCAGGCCGTTGCGCGTCGTGACGGTGGCCGGATCGGCGCGCGGTCGCGGCGAATCGGTCGGCGCGTGACGGACCTCACATTACAAAACATCCGTACGCGTCGCGCTGTCCGCTTGCGCCGGCGCACCCCGTGATTGTTCTATCGAGACCGATGCGATGGCATGGATCGCCACAGAGACATGGACAGTCGCGGGCGCCGGTCGCCTTTTGCGATCCCTGCCAGGACGGCACTGCCGCGACGCCCCTCCGGGGGCGCGCGGCAGGGGGTCGCGTTCTGCCCTCGCCCGCGGCCCGCGCACCGCTGCTCAGCGCCGCCTGCGGCGGCCTATTCGGCCTGCGGCGCGAGCCGCTCGGCGAGGCCGCGCTCGAACGCCGCATCCTCGGCCAGGGCCGCCTCGATCCGCGTCTGCGGCCACCACTGCCCGCGTACGAACACGCCCGCGACCCGCGCGACGTTGTGGATGTCGGCCAGCGGGTCGGCGTCCAACAGCACCAAATCGGCGCGCTCGCCTTCGCGCACCGCGCCACGGCCGCGCTCGGGATCGAACAGGCGGTGCGCATTGATCGACGCCGCGCGCAATACCTCGACCGGGCTCAGGCCGATCTCGCGCAGTTCGATCATTTCCTGCTGCACCGATACGCCGAACGCCAGCCCGGGCAGCGCCGCATCGGTGCCGACGGTGAGCGGTACGCCGCGTTTCCACAGTTGCCGGGTCAGCACGCGGGCGAAGTCGTAGCCGGCGGAGAAGCTGTCGGCGCCGTCCTGGGCGCGGAAGGCCTCGCTCAGATATCGGTTGGCCGGCGGGTTCCACTCGCGTCGGGTGACCGGATCGACCCGCTGCGCCCAGTCGCCGGGCACCGCCGGCACCGCGCGCTGCACGTACATCGCGACGATGGTCTTGAGCGTGACCAGGGTCGGCGTGACCGAGGCGCCGCTGACCGCCACCGCCTGCGCCAGGGCGTCGATGTCGGCGGGCGCCAGGCCGCTGCCGACGCGGGCGTAGCGAGCCAGCTCTTCGCTGTGTGCGATGTTGCTCAGGGGATGAGCGAAGGCGAACGCGCGGTCGGCGCAATCGGCGCAGCCCAGCTCGGGCAAATGGCCGGTGGTGATCAGCCCTTGCCGCTGCGCTTCCTCGACCACGGCGCGGTAGGTCTCGCGATTGAGGAACTGGTACGGCTTGATGAAGTCGTAGCCGCGTTCGCGCGCCCGACGCACCGCGGCGATGCCGTCGGCGGCGGTGGTCGGCGCATCGACGGTCGAGGCCGGCACCGCGCCGTCGGGCTTGGCCGCGACCGCCGCACGCGGCCCGTTGATGCGCTTGCCGACATACAGGCGTGGGCCCGGCATGCGCCCGGCGGCGATCTCGTCGCGCAGCCACAGCAGGTTGTCGTCGCTGGCTGCACTGCCGCCGAGGTTGGCCGCACCGGTGACTCCGGCGCGCAATAGGTTCAACAGGATGCGGCGGTCGTAACGATGGCCCTGGTCCAGCGGCAGCCCCGCCAGCACCGGGTCTTTGCTGGCGCGGATCGCGCCCTCGTTGGCCAGATGCACGTGCGCGTCGACGAAGCCGGGCACCAGGTACTTGCCGCGCCCGTCCACCACCTCGCCGTCCTGCGGCCGCAAGACCGCGCCGGCGTCGAGGATACGGGCGATGCGGCCGTCGCGGATCAGCACCGTGCGATGGCGCAGCACTTCGTCGTTGTCGGCCGGAATCACGGTGACGTCGCGAATCGCCCAACGCGCCTCGTCGCGCGGCGCCGCGGCCGCCGGCGGCGCCGCGGCGAGCCCGATGCCCAACAGGCCCACGAGGCTGGAGACGCCGATCCGGACCCATTTGCTCATGCTGCTCTCTCCCGTTTGCGCCATTGGAAGCATAGGCGCAGCGCCGGCCATCCCGCACGCCGCGCCGCCGCGACCGCCCGGCCGCGCAACAACAGATGCGCCGCACGGCGATATAGTTGAAACAGGATAGTTCGAGCAAGGCGGCGCCGATGCGGCCGCCCGGCGAGAGAGCCCCATGAAAGACAAGATCGTCGTATTCACCGGCGCCGGCGTCAGCGCCGAAAGCGGTCTGAAGACCTTCCGCGACATGGGCGGGCTGTGGCACCGGCACCGGCTGGAGGACGTCGCCTCGCCACAGGGCTGGCAGCGCGACCCGGCCACGGTGCTGCGCTTCTACAACGAGCGCCGCGCGGCGGTTCTGGCGGCGCGGCCCAACGCCGCCCACCGCGCCATCGCCCGGCTGGAAGAGAAGTACGAGGTGGTGGTGATCACCCAGAACATCGACGACCTGCACGAACGCGCCGGCTCCAGCCGAGTCGTCCACGTCCACGGCGAAATCCTCAAGGCGCGCAGCACTGCGCTGCCGGAGCGGATCTATCCGCTCAAGGGCCCGGCCATCGAACTGGGCGACCGTTGCGAACGCGGCAGCCAGCTGCGCCCGGACGTGGTCTGGTTCGGCGAAGCGGTGCGCCACATGGACGAATCGGAAATGCATTTCTCCACCGCGTCCAAAGTGCTGGCGATCGGCACCTCGCTGAGCGTCTATCCCGCCGCTGGCCTGGTGGCCTATGCGCCGTTCTCGGCCGAGCGCTGGTTCGTCTCGCCCGAGCCGCAGGAGATCCCGCGCGGCTACCGCTTCCTGGAAGGCACCGCGACCGCGGTAGTGCCGCCGCTGGTCGAGCAATGGCTGGCTTGAGCCCGTTCGGCCGCCGTACCGGGCGCGCCCGCGGCGCGGCGCCGCTCCCCTCGCCGTCGGCGAAACCGGCCGGCCTGCGCAGAACCCGCGCCGGTGCGTGGATTTGCCGGCAACGCCTGCCTAGACTGGCCGCATGCACCTCCGCCTGCTCGCCGAACGCAGCATCGCCGCCGCCCCCGCCGCGGTGTACGCGCTGGTGCTCGACGGCAACCGCTTTGCGCCCTTGTTCGAAGGCTACGGCCCGATCCCGGGACTGGAACGGATCCAACCGCTCGGCCCGGTCGAAGTCGGCGCAGTGCGCGAAGTACGCGACCTGCGCGGCGCGGTACTGCACGAACGCATCACCGCGCTGGAACCTCCCCAACGCCATGCCTACACCTTGTACGACCTGCCCGCGCCGCTGTCGTGGCTGGCGCGCGAAGGCCGCGCCGAGTGGCGCTTCCAGGCGATGGCCGATGATCCGGGCGCGACCCGGGTCAGCTGGCGCTACGATTTCGAATTGACCGGTCCCTGGGCCTGGCCGCTGGCGTGGCCGGTGCTGCGCGGAGCGATGCAGCCGGCGATGCGGGGCTGCCTGGAGCGCATCGCCCAGACCCTGGAACAAGCCTGGCGCGCGGAGCGGCGTTGATGGAAGAGTGGATCCTGCTCGGCCTGGCGCCGATATTCCTGATTCTGATCGCGGCCGAAGCCTGGTACTGGCGGCGGCGCGCGCCGGAACGCTACAGCTTGCGCGATACCGCCTCCAACGCCGCGCTGGCGCTGATGCACCAGGCCAGCGACGCGATCGCCTGGCTGCTGGTGATCGGCCTGTACTACGCGGTCTACGCGCACCGCCTGTTCGACCTGCCGCCGGCCTCGCCCTGGACCGTGGCCGCGCTGTTCGTCGCCCAGGATTTCTTCTATTACTGGTTCCACCGCGCCAGCCACCGCATCCGTTGGCTGTGGGCCTCGCACGTCACCCACCACTCCTCCGAGCGGCTCAACCTGTCGACCGCGTTCCGGCAGAGCCTGACCTATCCGATCTCGGGCATGTGGCTGTTCTGGCTGCCGCTGGCCTGGATCGGCTTCGAGCCGCGCCACATCGTCGCGGTGGTCGCGATCAACCTGGCGTTCCAGTTCTTCGTCCACACCCAGGCGGTGGGCAAGCTCGGTTGGTTGGAGAAGGTGTTCAACACGCCCTCGCACCACCGCGTCCATCATGCCCGCAACCCGCAGTACATCGACCGCAACTTCGCCGGCGTGCTGATCGTCTGGGACAAGCTGTTCGGCACCTACACCGAAGAGGACGACGCCGTGCCCTGCGAGTACGGCATCGTCGGCCAGGTGCGCGGGCACAATCCGATCCGGCTGACCTTCCACGAGTGGATCGCGATGTTCGGCGACGCCTGGCGCGCGCGCGGCCTGCTCGGCGCGCTGGGGCAGTTGTTCGGTCCGCCGGAGCGCTCGCACTCGCACCTGCGCGCGAGCGCGGCGGCGTCCGAGGCGGCGACTCAGGTCTTGGGCGAGAGCCCGAAGTAGGCATAGGCGGCCGACACCGCCAGCCCCAGCCAGGCCTGCCCATGCGTGGTCAGCGCCGGCAGTTCCTTGGGGTGGTACAGGCCGACCAGGAAGGCGCACAGCCCGGCGCCGATCCACACCAGCACGTACAGCACCGAGACCACGGTCACCGCGCGCGTCGCGTTGGCCGACGCGCCGGCATCGAGCACCCGCGCGCCCGGCGCTTCGCCGGGCTTGGCCAAGGCCAGCTCGGCGATCACCAATGCCGACACCAGGCCGCCGATCACCGACAAGGCCTGGGCCATGCCGTCGTTGAAATAGCTGAGCGGATACAGCGTGCAGCCCGGACCGGACACGCAGTCCACCACCCGCACCGCCACGCTGATCAGATGGACGTAGACGCCCAGCAGGATCATCGAGATCAAACCGCCGAACAGAGTTTTCATGCGCCCCCCAGCCCGCTCGCGCGCGATCGCCGCAGGGGCGGCGCCGCTGCGGCGCGCGTCCTCGCCGGCGCCGGCTTGCGCCGCGCCGAGCCCCTGTCTGCTCCAGCCAACGCGGCGCCGTGCCGGCTTAGGCCAGCGCGGACTCAATCGTGGGTCTCGCCCGACAGCGGCGTGGCGCGCATCGAATCGCGCTGCTCGAAGGCGTCGAACCAGGCGCTCAGGCGCGGCCGGCCGGCGCGGAAGCCGGGCAGTTCGCGGAACTCCAGCCAACTCAGCGCGGTCGCTATCGCGATATGGCCGACGTGCAGCGGCGCCCGGTCGTCGAGCTCGCGCTCGAGCCAGTCGTAGCTTTCGATCAGCTTCCGGGCATAGCCGTCGCGCAGCGCCGGGTAGCGCAAGGCTTCCGGCCGGCGCACGGTTTCCCAGCGTACCTTGATGCCGAAATCGGCCAGGGCCTGGGCGATCGCCTGCAACCGCAGCACATGCCAGCGCGCCTCGCCTTCGGCCGGAATCAGCTTGCGGCCGTCGTGCAAGGTGTCGAGATAGGCGCAGATGATGTCCGAGTCGAATAGCGGCGGCAGTCCGGAGCGCAACAGCACCGGCACCTTGCCGAGCGGGTTCTGCGCATACACCGCATCGTTGCGAAGGGTCGGGCTGGTCTCGTGGTGGATCACCTCGATCCGCTCGGCCAGGCCGACTTCGTGGGCGAATACCAGCGCCTTGCGCGCATACGGCGAGTGGGTTTGATACAGCAATTGCATCGGCGGTCTCCGCAAGCTCGTTGGAAATCCGCAGGCGCGGGCCAGCCGGTGTCGGCATACGCCGCGTCGTGCAGGACCCGCTCCTGCCAGTTGCCGTCGACGAAACGCTGCAGTGCCGGCAAGTCCATGACGTCGCCCCGGGATGAGGCGAAAATCCTAGCCGCGCGGCGGCGCGGTTTCGCCGCGATCGCCTGCCCGGCGATGCGGATTTTCCGCGTCGCGCCGCCCTAAGATGCCTGGACCATGAAACTAGACCGATTCGACCGTCAATTGCTCAACCTGGTGCAGGAAGACGCCGGCCAGACCGCCGAGCGCCTGGCCGAACAGGTCGCGCTGTCGCCCTCGGCGATCCAGCGCCGGCTACGCAAGCTGCGCGAACACGGCGTGATCCAGCGCGACGCGGCGGTGCTCGACCCCAGGCAGGTCGGCAAGCCGACCTTCTTCATCGTCGCTTTGCAGGTGGAACGCGAGCGTCCGGAGCTGCTGGCGCAGCTGCGCAAGTGGCTGGCGGCGCAGGCGCAGGTGCAGCAGGTGTTCTACGTCACCGGCGAGGCCGATTTCGTGCTGGTGGTGACCGCCCCCGACACCGAGAACTACGACGCGCTGATGCTGCGCATGATTGCCGACAATCTCAACATCAAGCGCTTCACCACCCATGTGGCGCTGAGCCTGGTCAAGCGCGGCCTGACCATCCCGGTCGCGCTCGACGAAAACGACTGAGCACGGCGCGGCCGCGTGCGGTGCCGGTCGCGCGCGCCGCGGCCGTGCGCGGCGAAGGGCTGCTGATCGCCGACACCTCCGACGATCCGAACGCCCCGGTGGTCGCCGACGCGATGGCCGGCTACGGCCGGCGAGCACGCCGTCCGGCAGCGCCGGCCTGGCCGGCTTGTGGCGCGCCGCGGCCCATCCGGCGTTGCGCCAGCGCCATGCGCTCGACGCGCACAGCGTAGTGCTGCTCACGATCACGAAGGCGCGGCGCCGGAGCCGGCCTGACGACGCCGCTCAGGCCGGCTCGCGCAGGCACTCGATCAGGAACTCGACCGTCGCGCGCACGCCCGGCAACTGGCCGCGGCGGTGCGGCATCACCAGGGTCGTGGTCACCCGACCCGCATGCCAGTCCGGCAGCACCCGGCGCAAACGGCCGTCGCCGAGCTCGGCGCGGCAGATCTTCGCCGGCAAACAGGTCAGTCCCATGCCGGCGACCGCTGCCGCGGTCAGCACCCGCCCCTCGTTGGCGGTCATGCGCGGCTGCGGTTCGACCTGCACCGTGGCGCCGGCGGCATCGCTCAGGGTCCAGGCGCCGCGTCCCGATTGGCCGGTCAGCAGGCCGTCGTGCCCGGCCAGCTCTTGCGGCGTTCGCGGTTCGCCGCGCTCGGCCAGATACGCCGGCGCGGCGACCACGACGATGTCCTCGACCGAGGCCTGGCGCTGGATCAGGCCCGAATCCGGCAGCGGCGCGAAATGGCTGCGCACGGCGATGTCGTAGCCGTCCTGGACCACGTCGACCATGCGATCGCTGACGTCCAGTTGCAGATGCAGACGCGGATAGCGTCGCGCCAGTTCCGGCAGCAGCGGCGCCAGGTACTCCTGCGCGACCGGCACGTTGCAGGTCATGCGCACCCGTCCGCTGGGTTCGGCGGCGCGACGGCGGACCACGCTCTCGGCGGCTTCGGTCTCGATCAGCGCCGCGCGCGCGTGCTCGTGGAAGGCCTGGCCGGTGTCGGTCAGGACGAAGCTGCGCGAGGTGCGATGGATCAGGCGCACGCCCAGTTCGTCCTCCAACGCGGCCACGCGCTTGCTGACCGTGGACTTGGGCACGCCCAGCCGGCGCGAGGCCGCCGCGAAGCCGCCTTGCTCGACCGCGGTAGCGAACAGGACCAAATCGTTGAGATTGAGCATGCCCGCAAAGTACACATATGTGGACTTTGAGTCCATTTTTCGCTTACTACACGCCGAAAGTCCACGCACCTACAGTGAGCTCACCCCGCAACGACGGGCCCACACCTCTCACTGGAGAATGCAAATGTCCGCTGCCAAGACCGCCCCGACCGCCGCCGTTCCGATCCTGTTCTACGGCGTGCCGTCCGGCTGCTCGTTCGGTTCCCTTGTCGCCCTGGAATGGGCCGGCCAGCCGTACCGTCTGGCCCGGGTCGAGATGCCCGAGCAGATCCACACCACTGCGTTCAAATCCCTCAACCCGGTCGGCGAGACCCCGGTGCTGGTCAGCGCCCAGGGCGACGTGGTCACCGAGAGCATGGCCATCCTCAACCACATCGGCGCGCGGGCGATCGAGCGCGGCATCGCCTTCGCCCAGGGCACGCCGCAGTTCGACGAGCTCAACCGGATGCTGGCCTTCCTCAACACCACCTTCTTCGGTTCGTTCTCGTCGCTGTGGCATGTGCTGGAGCACGAAGTCGACGAAGCCTCGCGCGAGGCCCTGGTCGAGTACGGCCGCGGCCGGGTGGTGCAGGCCCACGCCAAGCTGGAGGCCATGCTCGGCGACAAGCGCTGGCTGCTCGGCGACCGTCCGACCCTGGCCGACGCCTACTTCGCCGGCATCGCGCGCTGGACCAAGTACCACAGCGTCGTCGACCGCCGCGATTACCCCAACCTGCAGCGCCTGTTCGATCAGCTCGAAGCCGACCCGGCGGTGATCTTCGCCCACGCCATCGAGCAGCAGCGCCCGGCGGTCAGCGCCAGCGGCTTCCAGGGCGAAGTCGCGCTGGAGGAGGCGATCGCGGATTACCGTTTGGCGGCTTGAGCGATGCGCGGGGGGATGGGCTGGCGCGAACGCGAAGGCCAGCCCCCCCCCCGCTCCCTTTTCGAAGGGGGACGCTACGGCGAAGTTGGCCGCCGCCCGAGCGTAGCCGCATCGACAGCGCCGCTGCCGTTGCCCGCTCTGGAAAAAGCCGCGGCGACCGCGTGCGGTGGTCGCGGCGTTGCTGTTGCTTTCGCCATTGCGGCGATCGCTGCGCGGGTCGCGACTGCGCTCATGCGCATGCTCTGGCTCACGTCGCGGGCACAGCCATCCACCCGAGACCGCATCGGGCCATCGCCGGCCGCACGGGCCTCAGGCCTGCGCTTCCGCCCGTACCAGGGGACGCCGCGCGCGCGGGCGGCTCGGCCAGGCGTGGCGCAGGATTCGCCACACCACTTCGCCGAACTGCCGCGGCAGCGAGCCGGTGTCGTAGTGCTGGCCGTAGCGGCCGCAGATTTCGCGCACTTCCACCGCCATCGCCGCATAGCGCCAGGCCGGGATGTCCGGGTAGAAATGGTGTTCGATCTGATGGCTCAGATTGCCGGTCATCAGGTCCATCCACTTGCCGCCGGTGAGGTTGGACGAACCGCGCAATTGGCGCAGGTACCAATGCCCCCGCGACTCGTTGCGCACCGATTCCTTCGGAAACACTTCGGCGTCGATGGTGAAGTGGCCGCAGAAGATCACCGTATAGGTCCACACGTTGCGGATCAGGTTGGCGACCAGGTTGCCCAGCAGCACCGGCAGGAAGAACGGGCCGGCCAGCAGCGGGAACAGCACGTAGTCCTTCAGCAACTGCTTGCCCATCTTGCGCCCGACCGGCACGAACTTGCGCCACATCGCCCGGTGCTTGGTCTTGCCGGTCAGCCAGCGCCCCAGGCGCAGGTCCTGTATCGCCACGCCCCACTCGAACAGCAGCGCGAACACCACCGCGATCAGCGGCTGGGCCAGGAAGAACGGCTTCCAGCGCTGCTCCGGGAACAGGCGCAACAGGCCGTAGCCGATGTCGTCGTCCATGCCGCGCACGTTGGTCCAGGTGTGGTGCTGGTAGTTGTGGGTTTTGCGCCAGTTGTCGCCGGTGGCGACGATGTCCCATTCGTAGGTCTTGCCGTCCAGGTGCGGGTCGCGCATCCAGTCGTACTGGCCGTGCATGACGTTGTGGCCGACCTCCATGTTCTCCAGGATCTTCGACAACGCCAGCGACAACGTGCCCAGCACCGCGGCGGTCCACAGCAGCCAGCCCAGGCCGAACGCCAGGCCCGCAGCGGCGGCGAACAGCAGCAGCCGTCCGCCCAGGCCGAACCAGCGCACCGCCGCGACCACGCGGCGGATGTAGGCCGCATCGACCCGGCCGACCTGGGCCAGGGTGCGCGCGCGCAGCGCGTCGAGTTCTTCGCCGAAGCGATCGAGTTCCTGCGCGCCCAGCGCGCGGTTGCGTGGTTTCGAAGTCATGGTCGGCTTACAGATCGAGGACGAGGTCGCTGCTGGCGGCGTTGACGCACAGGCGCAGCGCGGACGCCGGCTCGCTGTGGACGTCGCCGGTGTGCAGATGGCGGGTGGTGCCGGAGGCTTTGCCGCAGGCGCAGGTATTGCATAGGCCCATGCGGCAGCCGGATGCCAGCGACAGGCCCTGCGCTTCCAGCGCGCTCAGCAGGGATTGGCCGCGCGGCAATTGCAGGCGGCGGCCGCTGCGCGCCAGTTCGACTTCGACCGTGCCGGTGTCGTCGTCGCTACGCGGCGGCGGGGTGAAAGCTTCGGCGGCAAAGCCGACGGCGCGCGCCGCGGTGAGTTCGCGCGCGGTGGCGACGAAGCCGCCCGGGCCGCAGGCGTAGATGCGCCGCTGCGCCCAGTCCGGCGCATGCTGCGCCAGCGATTCGGCGTCGATGCGGCCGCCGGCCTCGCCGGGATGCTGCGGCGCCTGCCGGGTCAGCAGCAGGCGCAACTCAAAATTCGGATGGGTCGCCGCGAGTTCGCGCAACTCGTCGACGAAGCACAGCTCCTCGCGCTGGCGCGCCCAGTACAGCAAGGTCAGCGGCACCGGCATGCCGCGCTGGGCCAGCGCACGCAGCATCGCCATCAGGGGCGTGATGCCGCTGCCCGCGGCCAGAAACAGCCAAGCGCCGTCGACGCGCTCGGGCAGCACCATCTCGCCGAAGGCCGGCCCCAGTTCGAGCACATCGCCGACCCGGGCGCGGTCGTGCAGATGCCGGCTCAGGCGCCCGCCTTCGATCGCCTTGACCGTGATCGCGATGCGGCCGTCCGCGCGCGGCGCGTCGCACAGGCTGTAGCTGCGCGAGACGGTGGCGCCGTCGATGCGGGCGCCGATCATCAAATGCTGGCCGGCGACGAAGCCGCGCCAGTGCCGGTTCGGCTTCAGGATCAGGGTCACCGCGTCGGCCGAGGCCGACTCGCGCGCCTCGATCCGCGCCAGCGGCCGCTCCCAGCTCCAGGTCGGATGGAGCCTGGATGCCCAAAAATCAAAGACTTGCGGCTTAACGAAAGGGGCGACCAGGCGCCGCAGAGGGCTGCGCGGACGGTGGGCGGAGGGGCGGACGACAGCGTTCATGGGCATCACTATACACATATCTGCACATATATATGCACACGTGTATAGCAATTCAGCATAGGGAGTATCATGTCGGCTGCCGACCCTGCGCCCGCCAGCCCGCCGCCCGTGAGCCAACGCTTTCCTACCGACATCGACGTCGATTCGCACCCGGGCCGCAAGGCGACCATTTCGCGCGAGGACCTGATCGCCGCTGCGCTCAAGCTGATCGGCCCGCATCGCAGCGTGTCCAGCCTGAGCCTGCGCGAGGTCGCGCGCGAAGCCGGCATCGCCCCGAACAGTTTCTACCGCCAGTTCCGCGACACCGACGAACTGGCGGTGGCGTTGATCGACCTGGCCGGCCAGTCGCTGCGCAAGATCGTCGGCGAGGCGCGCCAGCGCGTCGCGACCCGCCGCAGCGCCGTGCGCAGTTCGATCGAGGCGTTCATGGAGCAATTGCGCGCCGACGACAAACTGCTGCACGTACTGCTGCGCGAAGGCACGGTCGGCTCGGACGCGTTCAAGCGCGCGGTCGACCGCGAACTGTCGTTCTTCGAAGAGGAACTGCGCGTCGACCTGATCCGCCTGGCCGCCCACGACGGCGTGACCCTGCACGAACCGGCTCTGGTCGCGCGCTCGATCACCCGCCTGGTCTTCGCGATGGGCGCCACCGCGATGGACATGACGCCGGAAAAGGACCGCGAACTCATCGAAGAGATGAGCACGATGGTGCGGATGATCCTGGCCGGGTCGCGGGCGATGGCGCAGCGGGGCCGCGCGGCGGGCTGATCGCCGGCCTTCGTCCATCGTCCACCGAGGCATTCCCCCTTCGAAAGCGAACCAGGGGGAATTCGTCGTTGCCTTTGCGCTTAAGCCCCGCAGCTACCGCAAAAGCTCGAATTCCCGGCGCCCGCTGCGCGGTCGCCGCCTGGTTTCCAATGGGCCCAACGGCAACGCGCCCGTCGCGATCGCCGCCACCACAGACGTCGCACCCGTGGGCCGACCGACGCCCGCCCTCTGACCGCCTGTCGGAAAACTAAGCCAACCCGGAAACTATTCTTGCACCGACCGCCGGCTTGAGCCAACACTTAGCCAAACAGGAAACCATAGGGCCACCCACGCCATGTCCCTGCACCTGCACGCCCATCCCCTGGCCTCGTTCTGCCACAAGGTGCTGATCGCGCTGTACGAACACGGCACGCCGTTCGAGAACCACCTGCTCGACCTCGCCGACCCCGGCGCCAAGGCCGATTTCCTCGCGCTGTGGCCGGTCGGCAAGATGCCGCTGCTGCGCGACGAAGCGCGCGCCCGCACGGTGCCGGAGACCAGCATCATCGTCGAGTACCTGGAACGCCATTACCCAGGCCCGCGGCCGCTGCTGCCGGCCGACCCCGAGCGCGCGCTCGACGTGCGCCTGTGGGACCGCTTCTTCGATCTGTACGTGCATGCGCCGATGCAGAAGATCGTGCTCGACCGCCTGCGCGGCGAACACGAGCGCGATCCGCGCGGGGTCGCCGAAGCGCGCGCCACCCTCGCCACCGCCTACGCGATGATCGAACGCCAGGCGCAGCACGAATGGATCTGCGGCGACGAGTTCGGCCTGGCCGATTGCGCGGCGACGCCGGCGCTGTTCTACGCCGGCGTCGTCGAACCGTTCCCCGCCGGGCACCCGCGCCTGCACGCTTATTTCGAACGCCTGCTGGCGCGGCCCTCGGTGCGCCGCGTGCTGGCCGAGGCGCGGCCTTACTTCGATATGTTCCCCTACCGCGAGGCGATGCCGGCGCGGTTCCTGCGCGAGGACGCGCCGGCATGAACCGCAGCCGGGACGCGCAGCAATTGGATCGGCTGTTCCATGCCCTGGCCGACGACAGCCGCCGGCGCATGATCGATCGGCTCAGCGAAGGCCCGGCGTCGGTGTCGGAGCTGGCCAGGCCGCTGGCGATGGCCCTGCCCTCGGTGGTCAAGCATCTGGCCGTGCTGGAATCCGGCGGCATCGTGTTGTCGCAGAAGGACGGGCGCGTGCGCACCTACCGCCTCGCTCCGGATGCGCTGGCCCGCGCCGAGGCCTGGGTCGGCGAACGCAAGGCGCGCTGGAACGCGCACTTCGACGCCCTGGAACGCTACCTGCTCGATACCGCCGACGAGGACATGCCGTGACCGCTGCGACCACCGTCCACACCGAGTTCGTCATCGAACGCGAACTGCCGGCGACGCCCGCGCGCGTGTTCCGCGCCTGGACCACCCCCGAAGCCAAGCGGCGCTGGTTCGTCTGCCACGACGGCATGGTCAACACCGGCTACGAACTCGACTTCCGCCCGGGCGGCCACGAGCTCAACCGGGTGCGCCGCCCGGACGGCGTCGAACACCTGTTCCAGGCCCGATTCTTCGACATCGTGCCGGACCGCCGGATCATCTACGGCTATCACATGCAGGTCGGCGAACAGCGCCTGTCGGTGTCGCTGGCCACGGTCGAGTTCGAGCCCGGCGGCGCCGGCACGCGCCTGCGCTTCACCGAGCAGGTCGCCTTCCTCGACGGCTACCACGACCGCGAGGCGCGCATCCGCGGCACCGCCGAAGGGCTGGACCGGCTCGCTTTGCTGTTGCACGAGGCGGAGCGCGCGCACTGAGCGCACGCTCCGCACTCGCCGCGCTCAGCGCACCGGCAACGCGATCGGCCGCAGCGGCGCGGCGTCGCCGCCGCGAATTTTCAGCGGCCCGCCGATGAAGGCGAACTCGTAGACCTTGTCGCGCGACAGTTCCTCCAGCGCGACCAGTTCGATGATCGGCACGCCGTGCTGGGCCAGCAGGTAGGTATGCACCGGGATGTAGTCGCCGGCCACTTCCGAGGGGAAGGTCTCCAGGCTCAGGTTGTCGGCGCCGACGATCATCGCCCCGCCCTCTTCGACCAGGAACTTCGCCGCGTCCAGTCCCAGGCCGGGCGGGTTGGCCATGTAGCCGGCGGCGTCGCCGAAGCGCTGCATGCGTCCGGTGCGGATCAGCACCACGTCGCCGCGCTGCAGGCGCAGCTTCTGCTTGGCCAGCGCATTGCGCAGATCCTGCCGGGTGATGCGGTAGTTCTCCGGCAGCATCGGCAGGCCTTGCGCCGCGGCCACGTCGATCAGCACGCCGCGCGCGATCAGCGGCGGGAACTTCTCGATGCCGGTCTTCTTCCAGCCGCGGTCGCCGAGGTGCTCGTCGGCGCTGAAACCGTTCCAGATCTTGCCGTCCAGGCCGAAGTGGTTGAGCGCGTCGATGTGAGTGCCGCTATGGCTGTACATCGAGAACGCCGCACCGGTGTAGCTGACCTTGTGGTTCATCTCGCGGCCGACGCCCATCGGGTCGTCGGCGATGGTGCCGCGCGGGGTGTGGGTCATCCAGAACTGGTAGTGCGGGTCGCCCGCGGCCTGCCAGCTCGGCATGCCGATGTAGTAATCGGTGGCCAGGTCGTAGGCCCGCTCGCCCTGCACCCGCGACAGGATCGCCGCGCGCGATTGCGAGGTGATGAGGTTGAGCCGGCCGATCTCGTCGTTCGGGCCCCAGGGGCTGGTGCCGACGCGGTCGGCGGCCTGGACGGAAGCGGCGACGCCCAGGGCCAGCAGGCCCAGGGTCGGCAGAAGGGTACGCAGTTTCATTTCGGCTCCTGAAACGCGCCGGCCTCGTGGGCGGCGCTGACGTGGGGGCCGGCGCCGCGAACCGCAGCGCCGGAACGACGTCAGGATGAGCCTCGTCCCTGCGACGAAACAGCGCGCCCGGGTTGCGACAGTTTTCGCCCGCGCTCAGCAATCGGCCGGCGGCGGTTCCAGCAACGGCGGCAGTTCCGCGGCCAGGAACTCGACCAGTGCCCGCACCTTGGGCTGCAGATGGCGCGCGGTCGGGTACACCGCATACACCTGCCTCGGCGCGAAGCGATGATCCGGCAACACTTGCACCAGCCTGCCCGCCGCCATCGACGGCCGGGCCAGGAACGACGGCAGCGCGCCGATGCCCAGCCCGGCCTCGAGCAGGTCGCGCAGCACCAGGCTGTTGCCGACCGCCGCGCGCGGCAGGCCCTGCACCACCACCGGCCCCTGCGGTCCTTCCAGCGGCCACACGCCCGGCGGCTCGGCCAGGCTGTAGTGCAGCACGGCATGCGCGGACAAGGCCCCGGCATCGGCCGGCACGCCGTGTGCGGCCAGGTACGACGGCGACGCGCACAGCATCTGGCAGGCCTGCCCCAGCCGGCGCGCGATCAGCGAGGAATCCGGCAACTGCGCGCGCAACCGGATCGACACGTCGAAGCCCTCGGCGACCGCGTCCAGCAAGCGGTCTTCCAGCACCAGGTCCAACTGCAACTGCGGATAACGCTGCAGGAACCGCGCCAGCAACGGCGACAGCACGCTGAGCGCGAACGACAGCGGCGCATTGACCCGCAAGCGCCCGCTCACCTGCTGCGACTGCCCGCGCACCGAAGCCTCCAGCGCATCCAGTTCGTCCAGCAACCGCACGCACTCGCGGTAGTAGGCCTCGCCGACCTCGGTCAAGCCCATCCGCCGCGTGGTGCGCTGGATCAACACCGCGCCCAGGTGCGACTCCAGCGCGCGCAACTGCTTGCTCAAGCCCGCCGCCGACACGCCCAGGTCGTCCGCCGCCTTGGCCAGCCCGCCGAGTTCGACGATGCGTCGGAACGAGCGCATGAGAGCGAAGGAGTCCATGGGGCGGCCGAGAAAAAGCGGGCCGCCATTGTCGGCGGCCCGCTGCATCCAGCCAACACGCCGGCTCCGGTCGCGCCCGCCCCGATGGCGCGCCGGCTCTGCGTCCGCCAGAGTCCTTACTCCACGGACCGGCGCAGGGTGCTGGTCGGCAGCACGGCCTCCAGCCGCTCGACCGTGCGCTCATAGGCTTCCGCCAGCGGGCGCCAGGCCTCGCCCGGATCGGACCACCAAGTCGCCTCGGTACCGCACCAGCCGTCGCCGAAGGCGACGCCGTAGCGAACGCCGTCGAGGCCGAAACGCCGGGTCGGCAGGAACATCGGCACCGACAGGGCGGTGAAGCGCGCCAACAGTTCGGCGGCTTCGGCCGGATCGATCCGGGCCTCGGCGCCGTAGAGGTCCGGGCCGGCGGCGTCCAGCGCCAACCCGCGCGTGCGGTCGTGCTCCAGGCGCCGCACCCAGCAGGCCTCGCGCTCGACGAACAGGGCCCAGGACGAGTAAGGAACGAACGCCGGGAACCGCCACAGCAACAGCCGGCGGCAGTAACGGTCGCGCTTGGGCAGGCTGGGGAAGCGCTCGGGCTGGCACAGCAGGGTTTCGGCGGTTTCGGTGCGTTCGGCGTTGAAAGGCATGCGGGCGCGGCCTGGCCTCAATGCTGGAGCGACATCCTAGGCACGCCCTGGGCCGGCGCGTCCAATTCCTGCGAGCGCTCGTGCTGTTGCGCTTGCTGCAAACCGAGCTGCTCCACCTGGGCCAGGCTTCGTTCTGCCGGAACCTGCGCCGCCTGCGAAGCTTCCACGCGGGTCGCGAACCGGGGTTCGCGGTCGCCATGCGGCAAATACTCGGCGAACACATAGGTCTCGCCGGCGGCGCTGGGCCGGCCGACGGTGACCCGGTCCAGCCGTTGACTGAGCGGATCGGCCTTGTGCTCCACCAGCAAAGCCGCGGCGATGTTGCGGCTTTGCGTTTCGTCCCAGCGCCCATCGGCGCGCAGGGCGGAAAAGATCGTGCCCAGTTCGGGCGGCTCCGGAGCAGCGAACGCTCGCTGGGCGGGCAGAACGGCGTTCTTGGCCTCGGCCTCGCCCGCCAGCGCACGCAGCGCATCCGGCCCCTCGCCAAGCGCGGTGTGATGCGCCGTCGCCAGTTGCAGCCTGCCGTGACTGGTGTCGGTGAATCCGAACGAGCGCCCGTCCAGGTCCAGGCCATTGCGTTCGATCTTGCCGATGTCCAGCTCCAACTCGGCCATGTTCAAGCGGACATCGGCGGCGGATTTGCCGTTGGCGCGGGCGTAAGCGTCCTCGGCATGCCAACGTTCGGCGATCACCCGAATCACATCGACGCCGTTGTAGTTCCGATAGCCGGACTCGCCGTGCCGACCCAACGAATCGGCAGCATCGTGGTAGCACCGCGCAATGGCCTCGACAGCGGTCGGGTCTTTCGCATCCTGATAGCCGGCCGCGTTGAGCCGGATGCCCGAGGCCAGCACGGCCCGCTCAGCGGTTTCGCGCGTCGCGCAAGAGCTGACCATGACAGCACGTTTCGCGAATTCATTCGGATCGAACGAGAGATCATTCTCAACCCGAATCCTGCTGGCCAGCGCATTGAGGCCTGTTTGTTCCGCCAAAGCCTCGTTGTACCGAACCTCGTTCAGATACTCTTTCGCAGCGGATGTCAGATCGATGTGGGACTCGTTCCCGGTCGACTCCTGAAGGCGAAGCTGGACGGTTTGAGCGAACCTATCGAGCGCCTGCAACGCCACCACGGACCGTATGGCGTGCGAGGACTCGTGACCCAAGGTCGCCGTCAACAGATCGCCCTGTTGAAGCGGCGTATATGCAGGATCATTCAGGGTGCTGGGCGACAGCAGAATGGATCGACTGCGGTGGTCGTAGCTTCCAGCCTGGTTTGGTTTGTCGCTCACGCCGATACCGGCCAACCTGCCGCTCGCCGCCGCTCGGTCGAGCATGATCGCCAGATACGGAGAATTGACGATAGCGGCCTCGACCTTGTCGATATCGGCCCGGCTCACGCCTGGCCGTTTCTGCATTGCCTCGATTAGACCCTGAACCCTAGGAGGAACATCGCTCATCCCTGGCTCCGATCAACATTTACATCTACGCTCGAAACACATGCCCGCCCCTCTTCGCTGCCGTCGTCGACACGATAAAGGTGCACGCCGACATAGATCGATGTTCCGGCAGAGGTCGAAGGACGAACGAAGCCCCAACGCTCCAGATGCCTGACGCCGCTCTTTCCCATGCTATAGCCCATCGCTGCCAGTTCGTCGGCGAAAGGCTTGAAATCGAACGTGCAGCGCGTAGATCGCTGCCCCGGCACCCGCTTCGGGCCGAACGTAACTTCCACGCTCTTTCCCGGCGCTCCCTTATACAGGCCGATCACGCTCACCCAGTACGACCCCAGATCACGGAGTTCGCCTACGGCATCGCCTTCGCGGATAGCCAACAACTCGGGAACGAAGTCGATATTAAACACACTGCCTACGTGAGCGGCTTCGGTATCCAACGGGGCGTGCAAGCTGGATACCAGACGCAACAGCTTGGTGCGCAACTGTTCAACCGAAACGGCAGGAGCAACCGCATTTCGTCGCGGGATCTTCTTGACCGGCGGCTTGGGATTGGCACGCATCTGTGCCTGGTGAATGCGTTCGGCCGCCTCGACGGCCTCCACCGAAGCGGCAACGCCCGGGTCGTTCGCGGCCATGGCGGGCTCCTGGTCCTTGGGTTCGCGTCCTGATGGCTGGGCGCAGGCGGACAACGCGCCCAGGCCCAGCGTCAGCCATAGCGGCCAGGCGAATCGGCTCCGTTTCACACATCACTCCATGCCGTATGGGGCTGTGGTGAGGCTGCCTTAAGCGCGGTGAGGCTGCAAGGCGTACTTTCAGTTGCGCTATGGATAACAGCTTGCGCGAAATCGCTCACCCGAGTACGGGACATAAGGTGCCGACCGACGTGAGCCGATGAGTTCAACTAAGAGCAGTACATGTCCGTGGCAAGAATTTCCTAGCGAGTCCGGACATTGAAAAGCCGCGGGGAGCCAAGCTCCCCGCGGCCTCGATCGAGCGCCGGCGGATGCCGATTGGCTTAGCCGGTTACTTCCCCGCCCGCTCCCCCGCCGTCTCATCCCGCGCCCCGCGGAACTCCGAGTCCTGGGCCCAGTTCGGCCAGCGGCGCGAGTTGGCCAGGTCGTTGCCGAGGGTGTAGAGGATCTGCAGGTCGCGGGCCATGCCGGTGAAGCTCCAGCTGGCTTCCCATTGGTCGGCGGGCTGGTGGTAGCGGTCCTTGACGTAGGCGTCGCTCTCGGCCTTGCCGGCTTCGACGCCGCCGTCGACCTTGTCCTCGCCCGAGCCGAACGACACCGCCGGCACGCCGCGCTTGGCGAAGGGGAAGTGGTCGGAGCGGAAGAAGTGGCCGGCCTCGGGCTTGGGGTCGGTGACGTACGTGAGGCCCCAGCGCTGGGCGGTGGCGATCAGCTCGTCCAGCAGTTCCTGCTTGGCGCTGCCGGAGGTGGTGAAGTCGCGCGCCGGGCCGGTCGGGTCGAGCGCGTCGGTGTTGATCACCGCGACGGTCTTGGCCAGCGGGTACAGCGGCTTGGAGGCGTAGTACTCCGAGCCGAGCAGGCCTTTCTCTTCCGCGGTCACGGCCAGGAACACCACCGAGCGCTGCGGTTTCTTGCCCTTGGCGAAGGCGCGGCCCATCTCGATCAGGGCGGCGGTGCCGGTGGCGTTGTCGACCGCGCCGTTGTAGATGGTGTCGCCCTTGGCGTCGGGCGCGCCGACGCCCAGGTGGTCCCAGTGGGCGCTGTAGATGACGGTCTCGTCGGGCTTCTTGCTGCCGTCGATGCGGCCGACGATGTTCTGCGAAGTGATGACTTCGCTCTTGACCGCGTAGTTGGCCGACAGGGTCACGCCCTTCAGCGTCACCGGCTTGAACTCGCGGGTCCAGGCCTGCTGCTTGAGTTTTTCGAAGTCCAGGCCGGCGCTCTTGAACAGGCTCACCGCCAGGTCGCGCTGGATCCAGCCTTCCATGGTCGGATGGGCCTTGCCGGGCTGGTCGCGGACCACGTCGAACATGGTGTTGGTGTTGGAGTTCTTGACCGTGGCCCAGCCGTAGGAGGCCGGCTCGGTCTCGTGCACGATCAGCAGGCCGAGCGCGCCGCGGCGCGCGGCCTCCTCGTACTTGTAGGTCCAGCGGCCGTAGTAGGTCATGGCCTTGCCGCCGAAGTCGCCTTCGCCGGTGTCGAAATCCGGGTCGTTGATCAGCACGACCGCGATCTTGCCCTTGAGGTCGACGCCCTTGAAGTCGTCCCAGTCGCGCTCCGGCGCGCTGACGCCATAACCGGCGAACACCAGCGGCGCGTTCTTGAAGGCGACGTTGTCGGCGCCGTTGAGCGCGGCGCGCACGGCGATTTCGTTGCCCTGGGTCAGCGCGCGCGACTTCTTCTTCACCGTCACGGTCAGCTTGGGCGAGCCCTCGATGTTGGAGCGCAGCAGCGGCACGGCCTGGGTCCACAGGCGCTTGCCGTCCTTGAGGTCGCCGCCGGGCTGCACGCCGGCCGCCTTGAGTTGGGCGACGACGTAGTCGATGGTCTTGGTCTCGCCGGCGGTGGCGGGGCCGCGGCCTTCGAACTCGTCGGAGGACAGCACCTTCACTTCCTCGGACAGGCGCTTGGTGTCGAAGGTCGGCGCCTTCGGCGGCTTGGGCGCCTTGGCCGGCTTGGCGGCGAAAGCGGGCATCGACAGGACGGCGGCGCAGAGCACCGCCAACGGTGTGGCGATCGGCAACTTCATGGGGAGGCCCTCGGGTGGTCGGGCCGATACTAGCCAGCCGCCCGGGGCGGGTCCATCGGCCAGAGGGCATGGTGCTGGGGTGGCAGGCGAATTTGCGTAGTTTGGCGTGAAGGCAGAGAGGGAAGACGCGCCGCTGCGCAACGCGGCAGGGCCGCTTTGGTAGGAGCGGCGTAAGCCGCGACAACGCAACGGTGTAGGCCTGCGCCTTGGTCGCAGCGGCGATCCGCCAGTCCCGTCCATCGATCTCGTTTCGGCGCTCGGCGAGGTATTCCGCCGCGCCGGTTGTCGCGGCTTACGCCGCTCCTGCAGAGGCATCGGTTTTTACGGCAAACGGCAGCCGGGGTCGTACCAGCGGTGGCGGCGCGCGCTCCGATGCAGCGCTCCGGGAGCGGCGAAATCGGGGTCGGCGAAAGCGCCGACGGAGATCACCACGGCCTCGGGCAGCGCTTCGGCTTCCATGTAGAGCAGACCGCCGCATCGGCCGCAGAAGCAATGCTCGACCCAGCGGCCGGCGTCGCTGCTGCGGCGCCAGCGGCGCGGTTCGCCTTCGACGACGATGCGGTCCTTGGCGTAACGGGCGCGATAGGAGAACGCCGAGCCGGTGGCGCGCTGGCATTCCAGGCAGGCGCAGGCGTAAACGCTGAGCGGCTCGCCGTAGACGGTCGCGCTCAGCTCGCCGCAGGCGCAGCCGGCGACGCGTACGGGCCCTGCCGCTTCGGCGACTGCGGTCGATTCGGCGGCCCGGGCCGCAGCGGATGCGGTGTTTTCCAGGCTTGCGCCTCGGGCAGTGCCGACATCGGTAGCCGCGGCCTTTCGCGCATTTCCCGAATCGCAGTGGCGGCCCGCAGGTGCGGCATCGGCGTCGATCGCGGTATGGGGCTTCACGTCCTGCTCCTGGCTGCGTCCGCGGCGGATCGCCGCGCGCCGCACAGCGTGCCCGCCGGCGCCCGGCCCTGTAAATTAGCCACTTTCCGGTAAGCGCTTACCTGCACGTAAGGAGCCCGCGCGATGAAACGCCTGCCCGGCGACGGTTGCGGCCTGGCCACCGCGCTCAATGTGATCGGCGGCAAGTGGAAGACGATGATCCTGTGGGAAGTGAACCTGGCGCCGCACCGCTTCGGCGAACTGCGCCGCTCGCTGCCGGGGATCAGCGAGAAAGTGTTGACCGAGCAGTTGCGCGAGATGGAAGCCGACGGGCTGATCCGGCGCGAGGTCTTTCCGGGCGTAGTGCAGAAGGTCGTGTACTCGGTGACCGAGTACGGCGTCGGGTTGAACGAGGCGGTCGCGGCGATGTCGGCCTGGGGCAAGGCGCACGAAGCGCGCCTGGCGCAGCGCGATGCCTCCCCTGTAGGAGCGGCGTGAGCGACGACCGAGCGTAGCGATGTACGCGAGCGTATTGGCCCAACCCCGGATGCGCGGGCCTTATCCATCGATGCTCGCTTCGGCAGTCGGCGTGGTATTTCATCGCTGCGCTCGGTCGCCGCTCACGCCGCTCCGACAAGGAAGGCGGCGTCCTCACGCGACGGCAGCGGGCGCCGCAAGAAAATCTTTCGGCAGCCCTTAGAAATCGTCGTTTGCGGTGATCGCGCGGCGGTTTCGATAATCGCCGCTCCCCGAGGAGAGACTTCCATGCATCGACGCGATTTTTTGCAACGCAGCAGCGCCGTATTGCTCGCCGCCGGTTTCGGCGGCTCCAGTTTCGCCCTGCTGGCGCGTTCGCCGGCGAAAGAGATCGGCGCGCACTGGACCGCGCAGCTGACCCGGCTGGAACGCGACAGCGGCGGCCGGCTGGGCGTGGCCGCACTGGACACCGGCAACGGCCAGCGCCTGGGCTGGCGCGGCGGCGAGCGCTTCCCGATGTGCAGCACCTTCAAGTTCCTGCTCGCCGCCGCCGTGCTGCGCGAGGTCGACCGCGGCAAGCTGGACTTGCAGCGCACGCTGCCGATCGCCAAGAGCGACATCATCGCCCACTCGCCGACGACCGAGCCGCTAGTCGGTGTCGGCGCCAGTGTCGCGACCTTGTGCGAGGCGACCATGACCCTCAGCGACAACGCGGCGGCCAATCTGTTGCTGCCGCTGATCGGCGGCCCGGCCGGGCTGACCCGTTTCCTGCGCAGCATCGGCGACCCGGTCACGCGCCTGGACCGGATCGAGCCCGAGCTGAACGTAGTGGGGCCCGGCGATGAGCGCGACACCACCTCGCCCGATGCCATGCTCGACAGCTTGCGCACGCTGGTGCTGGGCGACGCGCTCAAGCCGGCCTCGCGCGAACGGCTGACCGCATGGCTGGTGGCCAACAAGACCGGCGACAAGCGCCTGCGCGCGGGGTTGCCGGCCGGGCTCAAGGTCGGCGACAAGACCGGCACCGCGAACACGACGGCCAACGACCTCGCCGCGATCTGGCCGGCCGCGCCGCGCAAGCCGGTGCTGCTGACCTGTTACCTGACCGGCGCCGGCAAGATCGACGCGGCCGGCCGCGATCAGGTGCATGCCGAGGTCGCGCGGACCCTGGCGCAGATCTGGCTGTAAACCGGCCCTTGTAGCAGCGGCGTCAGTGGCAACAGTCGCAGCGGTGCGCGCAAGCGCGTCTGCCGACGCCCGACTCCGCGCGCGATGTGGGCCTTCATCGCTTCGGCGGCTCGCGTGGCAGTGCATCGCTTCGGTGGTCGCGGCTCACGCCGCTCCTACAGGAAGGGCGGAAAGCAGGACACGGACCCCGCGCCGCGTTCTAGAATCGGCCGATTCGCGAAGGCGCCGCCGGCCCGGACGGCGCGCGCAACGAGGATGCGCATGACCCGAACCCATTGGCTGTGGCTGGCGATCGGCCTGACCGCGGCGGCCCTGGCCGCAACCTATGTCTACGAGTGGCAGGGACGCGAATCGGCGCCTGCCGCGCCGCGCGGCCCGGCGCCGACGCCATTCGGCTGGCAGGGGCAGTTGCAGTCGATCGCCGGCGACGGCATCGCCGGACTGCGCGACGGCGCCGCGGCGCAGGCGCGTTTCGCCGATCCTTATGGCTTGGCGCGCGCCGGCGACGGCAGCTTGTACATCGCCGACGGCGGCGACAACAACCGCATCCGCCGGATCGCGCCGGACGGCCAGGTCGTCAGCTTCGCCGGCGGCACCGAGGGCTTCGCCGACGGCAGCGGCGCGGCGGCGAAGTTCCACACCCCCTCCGGCCTGGCCTTCGACCGCTCCGGCAATCTCTACGTGGCCGACACCGGCAATCATGCGATCCGCCGCATCAGCCCGCAGGGCGTGGTCAGCACGGTCGCCGGCACCGGCATCGCGGGCTACCGCGACGGCCCCGGCGCACAGGCTCAGTTCGACGGCCCGGTCGGCGTCGCAGTCGCCGCCGACGGCCGCATCTTCGTGGCCGACACCTATAACGACCGCATCCGCGTGATCGGCCGCGACGGCAGCGTCGCCACCGTCGCCGGCGGCGCCCATCCGGGTTTCGCCGACGGCGCCGGCGCGCTGGCGCGCTTCGACACCCCGACCGCGCTCGCGGTCGATCGCCACGGCACGGTGTGGGTCGCCGACACCCGCAACGACGCGATCCGCCGCATCGATGCGCAAGGCACGGTCAGCACCCTGCCCGGCACCGGCCCGGACAGCGACACCGGCGCACCGCATCGCCCGATCAGCCTGGCGCTGACCCACGACGGCCTGCTCTACGTCGGCGAAATGACCTGGGGCCGAGTGCTGCAATTCAAGCCCAGCGGGCAATGGCAGCCGATCAGCGGGCGCGAACAGGCGCAACGCCTGCCGCGTCCTTCGGGCCTGGCGCTGGACGGCGCCGGCGGCCTCTACGTCAACGATGCCGCCAGCTATCGCGTGCACCGCATCGCCACTGCCTCGACGCCGGCTTCGGCGCTGCCCTTGGAAATCGGCCCGTCGCTGGACAATCCCTTGCCCGCCACCGCCGGTCGCTGGCCGCTGCGGCCGCAGGACGGCTGGCACGAAGTGGTCGGCACGCTCGGCGAAGTGCGCGGCGACGGCCACGGCGAGAGCCGCCATCACCTGCACGGCGGCCTCGACATCCGCGGCGATATCGGCCAGCAGGTGCTGGCGATCGCCGACGCCAAGGTCGGCAACCCGGCCGCGGCCTGGGGCTATGGCGGACTCGGCGAAGGCCTGATGCTGGATGCGCTGAGCTACATCCACATGCGCGTCGGCCGCACCGCGCAAGGCCAGTCGCTGGATCCACAGCGCTTCCAGGCCTTGACCGACGATGCCGGGGCCAAGCCGCGCGTGCGCGTGCGCCGCGGCGCCCGCTTCGCCGCCGGCGATGCGCTCGGCACGATCAATCCGATGGCGCACGTGCACCTGGCCTACGGGCCGTTCGGCTACGAACGCAACGCCGCCCTGCTCGGATTCGTCAACTATGCCGACCGCTACCCGCCGCGGATCGAGCGCATCCAGTTGCTCGATGCATCGGAGCAACCGCTGGCCGAACGCCAGGACGGCCGCCTGCTGCTGTCGCGCGCCCTGCCCGGCGTGCACATCGTGGTCGAGGCCTGGGACCAGGTCGACCGCAACCTGCCACGGCGCCGGCTCGGCCTGTACGCGCTGGGCTATCAATGGTTGACCGCGGCCGGCCAGCCGCTGCCCGGCTACGAAAGCCCGCGCATGAACATCCAGTTCGACCGCATGCCGGCCGCCGACGACGCGGTCAAGGTGGCCTATGCGCCCGACAGCGGCATCACCGTGCACGGCAGCGCGATCACCCGTTTCCGCTACATGGTCAGCAACACCGTGCGCGACGGCCGCCTGACCGCGGGTTCGTACTCGCCGAGCGAACTGCCGGCCGGCGACTACCTGCTGCGCATCACCGCGCGCGACTACAGCGGCAACGTCGCCACGGCCGGACGCGATCTGGCGGTGCGGGTGCAATAAGCGGACGGCGCCTGCGATGCTTCGCGCCGGCCTTTGCCGGTCGGGACGGGCGCGGCCTAGCCGCGTTCGATCGCGTACAACCGCTCCGGGCGCGGGTCGCCGGCGAGCATCAGTTCGCCGGCGGGTTGCAGGCCGAGCTGGCGCAGCCAAGCGTCGGCGGCCTCGTGATCGGGGTCGATCGAGGCGACGATGCGGCGCAGGCCCAGGCTGCCGAAGCCATGATCGAGCAAGGCCTGTGCGGCCTCGCGGCCATAGCCGCGCCGCCACCACGACGGGGCCAGGCGCAGCATCAGTTCGGCCTCGCGGCCGCCGTCGCCGGGACGTACCGCCGTCAGGCTGGCATAGCCGATGACCTGTTCGCCGGCGCGTTCGACCAGCGCCCAGGTGCCGAGCCCGCGTTCGTGGGTCAGATGCGAGATCCAGTTCGCTGCGTACGGCGCCGGCTGCGCGCCGATGCGGCTGTAGCGCATCGCCTGCGGATCGCCGAATACGGCCTGCAGGGCGTCGGCATCGGAGGCGAGCACGGGGCGCAAGGACAGGCGATGGCTACGCAGCATCATGGACGGTATTACGACGACGGAGTGCAAGCCGCATTGTAGGCCGCGTGCGCGGCGGCGGCTTGTCCGCTTTCAGCCGGGAGTCATCGAATGCGCACATCGCGAGCGACCACATCGGCACATTGCGTTCGTGCGGGCGGGCACGTCGCGCGCCCCCTGCGCATGCGTTCCGCGCCCCGGGCACATGCGGGCTACGACCTCGGTCACGCGGCGGGATGGGGGCACGGGTAGCGACGCTTCGGCAGCAGCGGTAGCCGAAACAGGCCTCAGCGTCATGTATCGCTACGCCCTCTTCTCCCGCTGCCGGGAGAGGCCCGGGGCGAGGGTCGCGCCGCAGGCGCGAAGCGAGTGCTTCGATGCTGCCGGGCCCTCCCCCCCCTCTCCCGCAAGCGGGAGAAGGGCTCGTCATCATGCATACAAGCAAGAACCCATCCCCCCCGCCCCTTCCAAAGGGGAAAAGATCCAGTCGGAAGGCGGGGCGACTTAGCGCTCCAGCAGATCCTGGGTATTGGCCGAGTTGTTCAGGATGTTGGAGAACGGCAGCAACTGGTTGACGAAGCGGTTCCAGCGCGTGACTCCGGCCGGGCCGACGAACACCACGTCGCCGGGCTTGACCGAGAACTGGCTGGCCAGGGCGAAGGTCGCCGGCGACTTGGCCGCAAGGTGATAGATCTTGGCCGGCTGCTCGCGCAGATCCTGATTGCCGCCGCGAATCACGTACACCGCATTGCCGTTGGCGGTCAGCGGGTTGAGCCCGCCGGCACGGCCGAGCACCTGGCTCAGGCTCATGTCGGTGGTCTTGAAGCCGATCGCCGCCGGGCGCACCACTTCGCCGACCACATAGACTTCTTTGCGGTCGTTGTACGGCAGATAGATGTGGTCGCCGGCCTTGAGGTAGATGTCAGGCGCGACCGAACTGCGGTTGAGCGCGTCCAGGTCGAGCGGGTACTGGTGGCCGTTGCGGGTCAACACCAACCCGGACAGGTCGGCGCGGATCGGGTCGATGGTCGCCGCGCCGATCGCCTGGGCCAGGGTCAGCGGCGTGGCGGTGATGCGCTGGCGCTCGGTCTTCACGAACGCGCCCTGCAGGGTCACCTGCTGGCTGCCGTAGTCGATCACGGTGACGTCGACCTGCGGCGATTCGACCACCGCGGCGATGCGCTGGGTGATCAGCGAGCGCAGTTCCTCGATGGTCTTGCCGCGCGCCTGGATCACGCCGACATAGGGGTAGAACAAGGTGCCGTCGGGGCGCACCAGGCGGCCGTTGGCGGCCGGCTGCTGTTGGTTGCCGGCCGGCGAAGTCAGCTCCGGGTGATCCCAGATGGTGATGTACAAGGTGTCGCCGGCGCCGATGCGGTAGGCCTCGGGCTGGTAGTCCAACAGCTCCGCCGGCACCGCCGCGGTGTCCACCGCGGCGCGCTCGCTGGCGACCAACTGGGCGTTGATCGGCAACAACTCGACCTCGTCGGCCTGCAGGGCATCGCCGCGCAGCAGCTGATTCGGGCTCATGTGCTGGCCCGGCGCCCACATGCAGCCGTTGAGTCCGATGGCGGCCAACAGCGCCATGCCAACTGAAAGCTTTCTCATGAACGAATCTGTCTCTAGGTCGTGGTCTTGCCGTGGTGAGCCGCAAACGCACGCTGCGACGCCGGCCGCACCGCCTTCCTTGCGGTGCGACAACCGGAGCCGAGCGCGAAAACCCGCCAAGCGCCGCCTGGGCAGCGAAGAGCGGACGTCGAAAGTGGAGCGCTGAGCCGGAACTGGCGCAGCCTTGGCGGAAACCCGATCGGTCGGCGCGTTGGACGGCGGTCGGGGACGCATCTTGATGGCGGGACATGACTCCTGATGTTGCGTGCGAACGGATCGCGCGAGTTAGCCCCTGGGCGCAGTATAGCCAGCGACGGCGGCTGCGGCGGGATGCGGCGGCTTCGGTAAGAGCATCGCATCACAGTTATGAATCCTCGCCGCGAGCCTTCATTCAGCGGCGATTGCGGGCGCCGACAGCGCATGACGCGACGATGACGCCGTCGCGCCGCGATGCGTCGCGGCGAAGGCCGTTCGGTTTTCGTTCACCTGCATGGCCGCGGCGCGCTGCGATGGCCCGAAACGCCGCAGCCGCGGGGATCGGCCACGCGCGAAGTCGCGTTCGCCATTGCGCGCTCGGCGAAGGTTCGCTGGTGACAGGCGTCACGTCTCGACGGTCGCGCCGGCGATGGCGGTTGACCCTGCCGGAGGCGGCTCGTACATTCCGCACCGTCGTAATTCGATGCACCGCAGCATCGCGGCCCCCGCGTGTCGGCATGCGTCGCTGTTCGGTTCACTGTCGGTCGAACGGCCTTTCGGGTCCGTTCGCGCCATCAAGCAAACGCTGTCGGCGCGTCCGCGCGTCGTAGTTCAACGGTGAGACGTAACGCGCGTGTTCAAACGGGTATTGATGGTCTGCATCGGCAACATCTGCCGGAGCCCCACCGCCGAAGTGCTGCTGCGGCATCGAATGCAAGGCAAGGACATCGTCGTCGAATCGGCCGGGCTGGCGGCATTGCGCGGCTATCCGATCGACGCCACCGCCCAGGCGCTGCTCCAAGAGCATGGCCTGGACGGCACGCCGCACAAGGCGCGGCAGCTCGATCGCGAGATCGTCGACGCCGCCGACCTGATCCTTACGATGGAACGTAAACACCTCGACGGCGTGCTGGCGCTTGCGCCGCATGCGCGGGGGAAAACGTTTCTGCTGGGCAAGTGGTTGGACGACGCCGGCATTCCGGACCCCTACCGCCAGTCGCGCAGCGCGTTCGAACGGGCCTACCAGCTGATCAACTCAGGGGTGAGTAGCTGGGTGCCCTACTTATGACGTAGGACTCCAACTTTTAAGGCCCTCACCCCATGCCGACCAGTTCCGCCGCCCTCGACGCTCAACGGGACGGCAACGAAGAAATCGACCTGGCCGCGCTGCTCGGTACGCTGATCGACCACAAGTGGCTGATCGTCGGCGTGACCGCGGCCGGCTTCGCCCTCGGCACCGCTTACGCCCTGCTCGCGCCGCCGGTCTACCAGGCCAACGCGATGATCCAGGTCGAGCCGAATACGCCGACCCTGCCGGGCCTGGACGCGGTCTCGCAGGTGCTGACCGATTCGGCGCCGCAGGCGGTGACCGAAATCGCCCTGCTGACCTCGCGCACCGTGCTCGGCAAGGCGGTCGACGACCTGCGCTTGGACGTGCAGGTCGAGCCCAAGCAGTTTCCGTTGATCGGCGGCGTGATCTCGCGCCGCTACGAACCGGCCGCGCCCGGCTCGGTCGCCGAACCCTGGTTCGGTCTCGACGGCTACGGCTGGGGCGGCGAGCGTCTGGACGTGTTCAAGCTGTCGGTGCCCGAAGCGCTGGTCGGCACCGAGCTGGAGCTGATCGCCGACAATGCCGGCGCGTACCGCCTCTACGACGAAGACGGCGGCCTGCTGCTCAACGGCAAGGTCGGCGAAGAGGCCAGCGGCCGCGGCGTCAAGCTTACGGTCAAGGAGCTGACGGCCAATCCGGGCATGCGCTTCGAGGTGGTCAAGCTGCAGACGCTGGCGATCATCAACGCCCTGCAGCGCAACCTCACCGCCGGCGAGAAAGCCAAGGACTCCGGCATCATCCAGCTCAGCTACGAGCTCGGCGATCCGGCCAAGGCCACCGCGACGCTGGACGCGATCACCCGTCAATACACTCGCCAGAACGTCGAACGCAATTCCGCCGAAGCCGCCAACCGGCTGGTGTTCGTCAAGGAACAACTGCCGAACGTGCGCCGCGAGCTGGAGAAATCCGAACAGGCGCTCAACGCCTACCAGTCGCAATCGCATTCGGTCGACATCAGCCTGGAGACCAAGTCCTACTTGGACCAGATCGTCTCGCTGGACACCAGCATCTCGCAGCTGAAGATGCAGCAGGCCGAAGTCAGCCGCCGCTACACTCCGGCGCACCCGGCCTATCGCGCGCTGATGGCGCAGCTGGGCGAACTGGAAGGGCGCAAGAACGAGATGAGCAAGCGCATCGAGGGCTTGCCGGAGACCCAGCAGGAACTGCTGCGCCTGACCCGCGACGTCCAGGTCGGCACCCAGACCTACACCAATCTGCTCAATCAGGCTCAGCAGCTCGATATCGCCCGTGCCGGCACGGTCGGCAACGCGCGCATCGTCGACCGCGCCGTGGTCGACGTCAGCCAGCCGGTGAAGCCCAAGCGGCTGATGATCGTCGCCATCGCCACGTTCCTCGGCGGCGCCCTGGCGGTGGCCTGGATCTTGTTGCGCCAATTGCTCAACCGCGGCATCGAGGACGCCAAGGAAATCGAGCAGCTCGGCCTGCCGGTGTACGCCTCGGTTCCGCTGAGTTCCTACCAACGCGACCACGAAAGCGTCGACAAGAAGTCGCGTACGCCGTCGAAGTCCGGCCGGGCGCGACTGCTGGCGGTGGACGCGCCGGGCGATCTGGCGATCGAAGCGATCCGCGCGCTGCGCACCGGCCTGCACTTCGCGCGCCTGGAAGCCAAGAACAACGTCCTGATGATCTGCGGCGCCAGTCCGAACGCCGGCAAGACGTTCGTCTCGACCAACCTGGCCACGGTGATCGCGCAAGGCGGCCAGCGCGTGCTGCTGATCGACGCCGACCTGCGCCGCGGCACTCTGCACCGGGTGATGGGCCTGAACGGACAGGAAGGGCTGTCCGACCTGCTGACCGGGCGCATCGACTTCAACAAGGCGGTGCACGCCTCGTCGGTCGACGGTCTGCACTTCATCGCACGCGGCCAGGTTCCGCCGAACCCGTCCGAGCTGCTGATGCACCCGAACTTCGCCGCGCTGCTGAGCAGCGTGTCGCAGCGCTACGATCTGGTGATCGTCGATACGCCGCCGATCCTGGCGGTCACCGACGCGGCCATCGTCGGCCGCCACACCGGCACCAACCTGCTGGTCGCGCGCTTCGGGTTCAACACCGTCAAGGACATCGCAGTGGCCAAGCAGCGCTTCGAGCAGAACGGCATCGAACTCAAGGGCTCGATCCTCAATGCGGTCGAACGCCGGCACGGCGCTTATCACGCCTACGGCTACGAGTACGCGCCGATCGAAAAATGATCGACGCCGCGTTCGAGCGCGCCGCAGCCGCGCTCGAACGCATCGCCCATCCATGATTCGTCTAAGCGACGCACCACCGCCGCTCGCGCATCGTGCACGCTCGCTCACCCGGCTTCGCGAAGCTGCTCGCAAAATCGACAGGCCACCATGAACGGATGCAAAACGAAAATCGTGGCAACGCCCCTCCTCCGTGCGCCCGAGTGAAGAAAAGCCCCACGAAAACAGGGCATTTTTGCGGATTCATTTGCGGATAGCGAAATCGCATAAGACGACTTATGCAATGCGTAAACGCGATAGGTCGTCGTCGGATCGCACATTGCGGCGTAACGCCGACGTTATTTCGCGCCATGGATCGCAGACGCAACTTGATAGACGACCGCAACCGTAATCTCTCGCATGAATCGCAGCTGACACAAATCAAATTCGCGCACGAATCGACCCCGTCACCGCGACTGCTCAACAAAAAGCCTTACGGTTTCACAGTATTGATCGCGCGACGAATGGCAGTCTATTCGCACCAAACAGCAGTCCGCGCGCACTCGTAGGGGGAGCGCGACGCGGACGCAGACCGACGAGATGTCATAAAGATCGGGCACAAAGCAACACCACAAGCACCACGTAGCGCATCGAACCCTCGGCGGACGGACGCGCCACTTCACTCACCCCTAACCACTGCAGCGACAACCCGGCATCACTTCGCCCGACGCGGCTTCGCCGCTGCGTCCGGCTGCGGCACCACCACAACTCCAAGAAAACTCAGTACACAGGATGGATGATCGACCGCGGGGGGCGGCGATCGTTGGCTTTGTCTAACGAAGACTTATTCCCCGGACCTCACGTCATGCTGGACACCAAGATCGCGATCGCCTGCGCGCTGGCGCTGTGCATCACAGGCATCGCCATATACGCGATGCGCCCCCTGGCCAAGAACTTCGGCCTGGTCGACCGCCCTGGGCAACGCAAGCGGCACCAAGGCGACATCCCGCTGATCGGCGGGCTGGCGATTTTCGCCGGCCTGCTGTGCGGCGCGGCCTTCCTCGGTCTCGCCGACCGTTTCACGCTGTCGCTCCTCGGCAGCACTGCGCTGATCGTCATCGTCGGCGCGATCGACGACTCCAAGGATCTCAGCGTTCGCGCGCGTCTGCTGGTGCAGACCGGCGCGTGCGTGCTGATGATGACCGGCAGCGGCCTGTACTTGAACGACCTCGGCAACCTGTTCGGCACCGGCCCGATCTCGCTCGGCCTGCTCGGCCTGCCGCTGACCGTGATCGGCGTGGTCGGCCTGATCAACGCCTTCAACATGCTCGACGGCATCGATGGGCTCGCCGGCAGCCTGACCCTGACTTCGATCGTCGCCATCATGTTGTTCGCCGACGGCATCGCGCCTTCGGCGATCTCGCTGCCGCTGTTGCCGGTGCTGTTCGCGGCGATCGTGCCCTACCTGTTCGCCAATCTCGGCCTGTGGCGCGGGCACAAGATCTTCATGGGCGACGCCGGCAGCATGGCGATCGGCTACCTGCTCGCCTGGAGCCTGGTCTACCTGAGCCAGCGCGGCGGCGCGCGCCTGGACGCGGCCGACGCGCTGTGGTGCGTGGCCTTGCCGGTGCTGGACACACTGGCGGTGATGTACCGGCGCATGCGCAAGGGTCTGTCGCCGTTCAAGCCCGATCGCCAGCACTTGCACTACATGCTGCTCGACAGCGGCTGCTCGCCGCGCATCGCGTTGGCGATCCTGGTGGTGACCGCGACAACGCTGGCAGCGATCGGCTACAGCCTGCGCAACCTGCCGTTGGGCGTGAACCTGGCGATCTTCGCCGCTCTGCTGATCGCCTACACCGTCGGCCTGACCCACGGCTGGAAATTCGAGCCGCGCTTGCCGAACTGGCGTCCGGAGAACGACGCGATGGAACTGGAAGCCGCCCACGCGCCGGGCCTGAGCCTGCCCGACGGCGCCGGCTTGCCCGCCCTCGCGCGCACCGGTCTGGCCGAGGACGCGTCCGCGGTGACCAAGCTGCCGTCGTCGATGCCGGCCGCCGCCGCGGTGGCCGCGCCGCGCAAGATCAAGACCCTATGCGTGTTCGGCACCCGTCCGGAAGCGATCAAGATGGCGCCGCTGGCGCTGATGCTGAACGCCGACCCCCGCTTCGAGGCGCGCGTGTGCGTGACCGGCCAGCACCGGCAGATGCTCGATCAGGTGCTGAGCCTGTTCGACATCCAGCCCGACTACGACCTGGCGATCATGAAACCGGGCCAGGACCTGACCGACATCACCACCGCCATCCTGACCGGCATGAAGAAGGTGCTCGCCGAGCTGAAGCCGGACGTGGTGCTGGTCCACGGCGACACCTCGACCACCATGGCGACCACCCTGGCGGCCTACTACCAGCAGGTGCCGGTGGCCCATGTCGAGGCCGGCCTGCGCACCGGCAACCTGTACTCGCCGTGGCCGGAAGAGGCCAACCGCAAGCTCACCGGCGCGCTGGCGGCGATGCACTTCGCCCCGACCGATCTGTCGATGCAGAACCTGCGCGCCGAAGGCATCGCCGCCGACCGTATTTCGATCACCGGCAACACCGTGATCGACGCGCTGAAGGAAGTGGTGAGCCGGATCGAGCGCACCGATACGCTGCGCGAGCAGTTGTCGCAGCAGTTCGCCTTCCTCGACCCGAAGCGGCGCATGATCCTGGTCACCGGCCATCGCCGCGAAAGCTTCGGCGGCGGCTTCGAGCGCATCTGCCACGCGCTGCGCGATATCGCCCTGCGCCATCCGGACGTGGACATCGTCTATCCGGTGCACCTCAACCCGCAGGTGCGCGAGCCGGTCAACCGCCTGCTGCGCGACATCAAGCAGATCCACCTGATCGAGCCGCTGGACTACCTGCCGTTCGTGTACCTGATGAACGCCGCCCACATCATCCTCACCGACTCCGGCGGCATCCAGGAAGAAGCGCCCTCGCTGGGCAAGCCGGTGCTGGTGATGCGCGACACCACCGAGCGCCCGGAAGCGGTCGCCGCCGGCACGGTCAAGCTGGTCGGCACCGACCGCCAGCTGATCGCCGACGGCGTCAGCGCCCTGCTGCAGGACCGCTCGGCCTACGAAGCGATGAGCTTCGCCCACAACCCCTACGGCGACGGCAAGGCCTGCGAGCGCATCGTCGAAGCGCTGGCCGCGATCAAGGTCGAGGTCTCGCAGTTGGCCGCCTGATCCGCGCCCCATCCATCGGGCGCGGGCCGCTCCGGCGCGCGCGACGCACAGGCGGCGAGATCCTTCGCCGCCTTGTGCGTTGAACGAACCGGCCGCCCGCGCCGCCGCATCCCCCCGCTCCACGGGAGCAACCTCGGAGTTCTTATGCAATTCGAAACCGTTTCGGTCATCGGCCTGGGTTACATCGGCCTGCCCACCGCCGCCGCGTTCTGCGCCGCCGGCAAGCGCGTGATCGGCGTCGACGTCAACGCCCGCGCGGTGGAGACCATCAACCGCGGCGAGATCCACATCTTCGAGCCCGAGCTCGACGTCGCCGTATACGCCGCGGTCAACAAGGGCCTGCTGCGCGCGACCGACACGCCGCAGCCCGCCGATGCGTTCCTGATCGCGGTGCCGACTCCATTCAAGGGCGACCACCAGCCCGACCTGAGCTACATCGAAGCCGCCGCCAAGGCGCTGGCGCCGGTGCTGGCCAAGGGCAATCTGATCGTGCTCGAGTCGACCTCGCCGGTCGGGGCCACCGAACAACTCGCCGCGTGGCTGGCCGCCGCGCGTCCGGACCTGAGCTTCCCGCAGCAGACCGGCGTCGAAGCCGACGTCAACGTCGCCTATTGCCCCGAGCGCGTGCTGCCCGGCCACGTGATGCGCGAGCTGATCGAGAACGACCGCATCATCGGCGGCATGACCCCGCGCTGCGCCGAGCGCGCGTGCGAGCTTTACCGCGCCTTCGTCCGCGGCGAATGCATCGTCACCGACGCGCGCACCGCCGAGATGTGCAAGCTGACCGAGAACGCGTTCCGCGACGTCAACATCGCCTTCGCCAACGAACTGTCGATCATCAGCGACAAGTTCGGCATCAACGTCTGGGAGCTGGTGCGCCTGGCCAACCGCCATCCGCGCGTCAACATCCTGCAGCCGGGCCCGGGCGTCGGCGGTCACTGCATCGCGGTCGACCCCTGGTTCATCGTCGACAGCGCACCGGAAGAAGCGCGCCTGATCCGCACCGCGCGCGAGGTCAACAACAGCAAGCCGCACTGGGTCATGGACAAGGTCGACGCCGCGATCGCCGAGGCCAAGGCCGCCGGCAAGGAAGACAAGCACCTGACCATCGCCGTGTTCGGCCTGTCGTTCAAGCCCGACATCGACGACCTGCGCGAAAGCCCGGCGCTGGACATCGCGATCGAGCTCGCCGCGCGCCATCCGGGCAAGGTGCTCGCGGTCGAGCCGCACATCGACGCGCTGCCGGACAAGCTCAAGTCGTCGCCGAACGTGATCTTGGTGGACTTCCCCACCGCCAGCGCCCAGGCCGACATCGGTCTGCTGCTGGTCGACCACAAGCCGTTCAAGGAACAGGCCGCGCCGACCCATCTGCGCCTGGTCGACACCAAGGGCATCTGGACCTGAGCCCGCCGGCCGGCCGCACCGACATGACCGATCTCCGATGATCCGCCGCCTGATCACCACCGCCAGCCTCTCGGCGATCAGCGCCATGGCCTCGCGCGGCGCGATCTTCGCCGGCGTGTTGCTGGTCGCCTACTTGCTGGGGCCGGAGGCCTTCGGTCAGTTCACCCTGATCCAGACCACCGCGCTGCTGTTCACCACCTTCTGCGCCCTCAGCCTGGGCCAGATGGCGACCAAGATCGTCGCCGAGGCGGTGGACGGCCCGCGCGAGCGGTTGCAGGTGGCGCTGTCGGTGTCGTACGGCTCGGCGCTGCTGATCGCGTTGGGGTTCGCGGCGTTGATCGTGGCCTTGTCGCCGCTGCTGGCGCGCTGGGTCGGCCATTCGGCGGCGCTGACGCCGGTCTACGCCAGCGCCGGCCTGCTGGTGCTGGCCGGCTTCGTCACCGCAGTCCAGAACGGCGTCGCCCTGGCCCTGCATCGGGTCAAGGAACAGGCCTACGCCAACATCGCCAGCGCCCCGGTCGCGTTCGCGATCATGGTACTGGCGGCGATGCGCCACGACCTGCATTGGGCGGTGTACGGCTACGTGCTCTCGCAGGCGGTGATCGCGCTCGGCCAGGAACGCGGCCTGCGCCGCTACCGGCGCGAACACGGCCTGCGCCTGTCGCTGCGCGCGACCCGGCGCGAGGACTGGACGGTGCTGTGGAAGCTCGGCCTGCCGTCCTCGCTGGCCGGCCTGCTGACCGTGCCCGCGATGTGGATCGTAATGGTGATGCTGTCGCACACCGGCGACGGCGCGGTCGAGCTGGGCAATTTCGCCCTCGGCAATCAGGCCCGCTCGATCCTGCTGTTCGGCATCGGCGTGGTCGCCAACGCGGCCTTGCCGATGCTGTCCTCGGCGCTGGCGCGCGGCGACCGCGGTAGCGCCTCGACGGTGCTGCGCCACTCGATGCTGTTGCTGCTGGCGATCACCGGCGGCATCGCCCTGTTCGCCGGTTTCGCCGCACCGCCGGCGATCCACGCCTTCGCCCCGGACTATGCCGGCTCGGTGCAACCGCTGCAATGGCTGCTGGCCTCGGTGGTGGCGACCGCGCCTACCACGATCCTGATGCGCAAGGCCACCGCCGACGGACGGCCCGGCATCCTGCTGGCCGGCAACGCGGTGTTCTGCGTGGTTCTGCTCGCCGCCGCCGCGGTCGCCCTGCGTATGCACGGCGGCGCGGCCGGCCTGGCCCAGGCCTATTTCGTCGCCTCGGTGCTGCAGCTGCTGACCTTCGCTTTGTTCAACCGCAACGAGCTGCGCTGGAAGGCCGTGGCACGGAGTAACCCATGAGAGTCGTACGTCTGCTGAAGAAATCCGTGATCCTCGGCGCGATCCGGGTCGGCTGGCTGATCAAGCCGGGCCTGGTCACGCGCCTGTTCACCTGGTACCTGAAGTCGGAAGGCGCGCAGATCGACGGCATGCCCAATTACCTGTCGGCCAAGATCTGGTTCGACGGCACCGACTACTCGCTGATCCGGCTCGGCGAGGGCTGCACGATCTCCAGCAACGTGCGCATCCTGACCCACGACGCCGCGGTGCACACCGCGGCCAAGGAACTGGGGCTGCGCTTCGAACGGCCCGAGATCCGGGTCAAGCCGGTCTCGATCGGCCGCTACAGTTTCGTCGGCACCGGTTCGATCATCATGCCCGGCGCCGACATCGGCCCGGGCTGCATCATCGGCGCCGGCAGCGTGGTGCGCGGCAAGATCCCGCCGCTGAGCATCGTGGTCGGCAGCCCCGGCCAGATCGTCGGCTCGGTGACCGAGTACGTGGCCAAGCTCTACCCCGACCGGGTCCGGGCCGGCTGAGGCGCGCATGTCGTCCCTGTCCAAGACCGCCTACGTGATCGCCCGCACCCTGTCGGCCTTCGGCCTGCCGGGGCTGCGCGGCCTGCGCACGCGCATCTACGCCTGGCATTTCCGCGCCGCCGGGATGAGCGTGTCCGACCGGGTGATGGTGGTCGCCGCGCATCGCAGCGACAGCGCCGCGATCTCGTTCGGCCGCGGCGTCGAGCTCGGCGCCGACAGCTACATCGACTATTCCGGCGGGGTGCGCATCGGCGATCACGTCGCGGTGTCCGAAGGCGCCAAGCTGTTCACCCACAACCACGCGGTGCGGCGCGGCCATGCCGACTGGCACCGCAATCCGATCGAGTTCTCGCCGCTGCAGATCGAGGACTACGCCTGGATCGGCGCCGGCGCGACCGTGCTGCCGCGGGTGCGGCGGATCGGCCGCGGCGCCATCGTCGGCGCCGGCGCGGTGCTGGCCGAGGACGTGCCGGATTTCGCCGTCTACGCCGGCAACCCCGCGCGCGAGATCTTCCGCCGCGACATCACCGAGCAGGACTGAGGGAGGCCGGACCGGTTTGGCGACGCTCTACGTCATCTTCTTCATGAGCCTGGGACTGCTGGCGTTCGCGCGCATCGGCGGCCGCTTCGATCGCCTGTTCGTCAATCCGATCCTGGCCTTCGTCCTCACCGTCGCCTTCATCTACGGCTTCATTCCCTGGCTGAAGGAACTGCAGCAAGTCCAGACCTATCCGTTCTACTACTCGACCGACGCCAAGCTGTTCGCCCTGTTGTTCTCGCTGGTGTTCTGCCTGTCCGGCATCGGCGGCTATCTGCTCGCCGGCGGCGGCGCGCGCCCCGCCCTGCCGCAGGTGCGCGCGCTGACCAAGCGCGAACGGCGGCGGGTGCTGGTGCTGGTCGGCATTCCGGCGATGTGTGCGGTGCTGTATCTGGCGCGCACGGTGTCGGCCTACGACCTGGCCGACTACATGAAGGACCGGATCATGATCCGCCGCGGCATGGGCCCGGCGGTGGTGCTGGCGTTCGCGGCGATCTGCTACGCAGCGATCCTGGTCACCAACTATTTCGCTTCGCGGCGCGCGCCGGGACGGCCGATGTCGCGCTGGCGGCTGCTGCCGATCGGCGCGGTGGTGCTGGTGGTCGCGGTGGCCTTCGTCGCCATGGGCAACCGCAACTTCGTCTTCATCCTGATCGCGATCGTGCTGTTCGCCTCGCTGTCGATCTTCAAGGGCCGGATGAGCCGCGCACTGATGCTGCTGCCGGTGATGCTGGCGATCGCCCTGGGCCTGTCGGCCTGGGCCAAGATCCGCACCACCCTGGACAGCGCCGACGCCTCCAGCGTGACCAGCGAAGGGCCGGTGCAATTGCTGGTGTACGGCCTCAACGGCGCGTTCGGCAACGCCGAGAACCTGGTCTGGCTGGCCCAGCACGAACGCGACTGGGACCCGGTCTACGGCGCCACCGTGGTCGCCGCCGCGCTCAACCCGATTCCGCGCGCGTTCTGGCCGGACAAGCCGTTCGGCGGCGGCCCGGCGCTGCGCAACATGATCTACCCCGGCAGCTACACCCTCGACGGCGAGAAGCTGACCTCCTACACCACCGGACTGCCGACCGAGGGCTACATGAACTTCGGCCTGCTCGGCCTGGTGCTGTTCGGCCTGGTCAACGGCGCCTGCCTGGCCGGCATCCGCAATCTCTACGCGCGACGGCGCGAGGTCACGCCGGTCGGCGTGGTCGTCTACAGCTTCTCGATCTTCATGTTCTCTTCCGGATTTCTGTATATGGAACTGCTCGGCGGCTGGAGTCGCTATTTCATCACCGTGCTGCTGCTGTTCGCGGTCACCTGGCTGGGCAATCGCCCGATCCGCATGCGCGGGGTGACGGCATGAACGCAATCATCCTCGGCCAGGGCAATCCTTATCTGAAGAATCCATACCTGAGCAAGCTGTCGCAGGTGCTGGACGCGGCCGCGATCCCGTACGAGTTCTGGATCTGGAGCCGCGACAAGCAGGCCGCCGCGCTGCCCAAGGTGCGGGTGCTGTTGAGCTTCGGTTCCTGGGGCGGGGGCGCGATCAACGCGCTCGGCTATGCGCTGTGGGTGGCCTGGCTGACCCTGCGCGTGTTCCTGCAACCGCGCGCCGGAGTGTACTTCTGCTCGCGCCTGGACGCGGCCCTGCCCTGCGCGCTGGTCGCCAGCCTGCGCGACTGCCAGTACGTGTTCCTGGACCGCGACAAGCTGTCCAAGAGCTATGCCTGGCCCAAGCCGGTCAAGCGCCTGATCGAGACGATCGAACGTTTCGTCGGCCGCCGCGCCACCCTGCACGTGGTGCCGGGCGCCTCGCGCGCGGTCGACGGCGACGGCGGCAACATCCGCATCGTCCACAATACCCCGCACAGCGATGTGATCCAGCGCGCGCGCGGCCTGGTCGCCGGCATGCCGCCGCGCGACGGCCGCCTGCGGGTGCTGATCAGCGGCCTGATCTCGCCCGAACGCGGCGCGAAGATGATGCGCGAGGCGGTCGAAGCGGTCGGCGACCGGATCGATTTCGTCGCCGCCGGTCGCCTGCTCGGCGACGACGCCAAGCGTCTGGCCGAACTGCTCGGCGAACGCTACCGCGGCATCGTCAGCAACGAGGACGCGCTGGCCCTGCTGCTCAGCGCCGACCTGGTGCTGGCCTTCTACGACCCGGCGCTGGAGATCAACCGCCTGGCCGAACCCAACAAGTGGTTCGACTGCGCGGCGCTGCAGATTCCGTTCGTCACCAATCCCGGCCTGGACACGTCGCAGCCGTTCGAAGCCGCCGATGCCTGCTTCCTGTGCGAGTACGGCGACGGTCGCGCCCTGGCCCAGGAACTGCTGCGCATCGACGCCGATCCGCAGGCGCTGGAACGGCGCCGCGCGGGCCTGCGCACCCTGCGCTACGAGGCCTGGGACACGGCGATGGCGCGGGTCATCGCCGAATGCGCCGGCTTGAGCCGGAAACGCTGAGGCCGCCATGACGCCCGTCAACCGATAGCGCATCGCCGCCCGCCCCGCCGCGACGCCCCACCTTCCCCCTTCGTACTGGAACCACCATGCAACAGGTCCTGCAAAATCTGCGCGACGGCAGCACCGAAGTCGTCGACGTCCCGGTCCCGGCGCTCAAGCCCGGCCATCTGCTGATCCGAACCGGCACCACCCTGGTCTCGGCCGGCACCGAACGCATGCTGGTCGAGTTCGGCAAGGCCAACATGCTGCAGAAGGCGCGCCAGCAGCCGGACAAGGTGCGCATGGTGCTGGAGAAGGTCCGCACCGACGGCCTGGCCACCACCATCGACGCGGTGCGCAGCAAACTCGACCAGCCGCTGCCGCTGGGCTATTGCAACGTCGGCACGGTGATCGGCGTCGGCGCCGGGGTCAACGGCTTCGAGGTCGGCGACCGCGTCGCCTCCAACGGCAAGCATGCCGAAGTGGTGGCGGTGCCGGCCAACCTGTGTGCGCGCATCCCCGACGGCGTCGACGACGAGGCCGCCTCGTTCACCGTGCTCGGCGCGATCGCCCTGCAGGGCATTCGCCTGGTCCAGCCGACCCTCGGCGAGGCGGTGGTCGTCACCGGCCTGGGCCTGATCGGCCTGATCACCGTGCAGCTGCTGCGCGCGCACGGCTGCCGCGTGCTCGGCATCGACTTCGACCCGGCCAAGCTGGCGTTGGCGCGCAGCTACGGCGCCGACACCGTCGACCTGTCCAAGGGCGAGGACCCGGTCTCGGCGGCGCAGACGTTCTCGCGCGGCCGCGGCGTCGACGCGGTGCTGATCACCGCCTCGACCAAGAGCAACGAACCGGTCTCGCAGGCCGCGCACATGTGCCGCAAGCGCGGCCGCATCGTCCTGGTCGGCGTCACCGGCCTGGAACTGTCGCGCGCCGACTTCTACGAGAAGGAATTGAGTTTCCAGGTCTCCTGTTCCTACGGCCCGGGCCGCTACGACCCGTCCTACGAAGAACGCGGCAACGACTACCCGGTCGCGTTCGTGCGCTGGACCGAGCAGCGCAACTTCGAGGCCATGCTCGACATGATGGCGGCCGGTTCGATCCAGACCCAGGCGCTGGTCAGCCATCGCTACGCCATCGCCGAGGCCGAGCAGGCCTACGCCGTGCTCGGCGGCGCCGAACCTTCGCTCGGCATCTTGCTCGACTACGGCCGTCCCGACGACGCGCTGGCCACGCCGCTGCGCCGCACCGTGCCGCTGCCGGCCGCGGTGCAGGCGCCCGCCGCGCCGGCCGCTCCGGGCAACGGCTCGGTGGCCTTCATCGGCGCCGGCAACTATGCCGGCCGGGTGCTGATCCCCGCCTTCGCCAAGGCCGGCGCCTCGCTGCACACCGTGGTCTCCAGCGGCGGGGTCAGCAGCGTGCACTTCGGCCGCAAGTTCGGCTTCCGCAACGCCAGCACCGACACCGACGCGACCCTGCGCGACAGCGGCAACGATTCGGTGGTGATCGCGACCCAGCACGGCAGCCACGCCGCGCTGACCACCAAGGCGCTGCGCCAGGGCAAGCATGTCTTCGTCGAAAAGCCGCTGTGCATGACGCTCGAGGAGCTGGCCGAGATCGAGAAGGCCTACGCCGACTGCGCGGTGTACGGCCGTCCGCCGGTGCTGATGGTCGGCTTCAATCGCCGCTTCGCCCCGCAGGTGCGCAAGATGCACGCGCTGCTAGCCGGCGTCCAAGAACCCAAGAGCTTCATCATGACGGTCAACGCCGGCGCGATTCCGGCCGACCACTGGACCCAGGACCCCAAGGCCGGCGGTGGCCGCCTGATCGGCGAAGCCTGCCACTTCGTCGACCTGCTGCGCTTCCTGGCCGGCGCGCCGATCGTCGGCCACCAGTTGACCGCGGTCGGCAACGTGCCCGGCGTCGGCATCCGCAGCGACCGGGTCAGCTTCAGCCTCAGTTTCGCCGACGGCTCGTTCGGAACCGTGCATTACCTGGCCAACGGCGACAAGAGCTTCCCCAAGGAGCGCCTGGAAGTCTTCACCGCGGGCCGGGTGCTGCAGTTGGACAACTTCCGCCGCCTCAAGGGCTACGGCTGGCCGGGCTTCAAATCGATGAACCTGTGGCGCCAGGACAAGGGCCAGAACGACTGCGCGCAGGCCTTCATGGCCGCGGTCAAGGCGCGCGGCGACTCGCCGATCCCGGCCGAGCAACTGTTCGAAGTCGCCCGCGCGACCATCGAACTGGACGCAGCGGTCCGCGCATGAACGCCTCGGCGCGCGCCCTGCGGCTGTGGTACACCGTGCGCCATCTGCGCCCGGTGCAGATCTACGGCCGTGCCTGGCACCGGTTGCACCGGCCGCGCATCGACCTGTCGCCCGCGCCACCGGCGATGCCGGCGCGCGGCCAGTGGCAAGGCTGCGCGCGCGCGCCGTCGATGCTGGGCCCGAACCGGTTCCGTTTTCTCAATGCCGAGCACGATCTGCGCAACGGCGACTGGAACGATCGCGCCCTGCCCAAGCTGTGGCTGTACAACCTGCACTACTTCGACGATCTGGTCGCCGACGGCGCGGCGGCGCGCGCCGGCTGGCACGCCGACCTGGTGCGCGGCTGGATCGCGTCCAATCCACCCGGCGCCGGCAACGGCTGGGAGCCGTATTGCCTGTCGCTGCGCACCGTCAACTGGATCAAGTGGTTGCTGTCGGGTCACGCGCCCGCCGACGACGCCGCCCGCCAAGCCGCGCTCGACAGCCTCGCCGTACAGGCCCGCTATCTGGCCGGCCGCCTGGAACGGCACCTGCTCGGCAATCATCTGTGGGCCAACTACAAAGCCCTGCTGTTCGCCGGCCTGTTTTTCGACGGCGAGGAAGGCGCGCGCTGGCTCGACATCGGCCTGCGCGGCATGCGCCGCGAAATCGGCGAGCAGATCCTCGCCGACGGCGGTCACTTCGAACGCAGCCCGATGTACCACGCGATCCTGCTCGAGGATTTGCTCGACCTGATCCAGCTCGGCGAACGCTACGCTCCGGCGGTGTCGCGCGAGGATCTGGAACTGTGGCGGACACGCGCCGCATCGATGCTCGGCTGGCTCGCGGTCATGACCCATCCCGACGGCGGCATCGCCTTCTTCAACGACGCCGCCCACGGCATCGCGCCGGAACTGGCGCCGTTGCAGGACTATGCGCGCTCGCTCGGGCTGACTCCGCCGGAGCGCTCCGGCGAGGCCCTGCAGTTGCTGCCCGAGTCCGGCTACGCGCGCCTGGAGTACGGCGAGGCGGTGCTGATCGCCGATATCGGCGAAGTCGGTCCGAACTACCTGCCCGGCCACGCTCACGCCGATACCCTGAGCTTCGAGCTGTCCCTGCGCGGGCGCCGGGTGCTGGTGAACGCCGGCACCTCGCGTTACGACATCGGCGCCGAGCGCCTGTGGCAGCGCGGCACCGCCGCGCACAACACGGTGCAGATCGACGACCAGGACTCCTCCGAGGTCTGGAGCAGTTTCCGCGTCGCCCGCCGCGCCCTGCCGTTCGCGATCGGCCATGGCCAGGACAGCGGCGGGGTCTGGCTGGAAGCCGCGCACGACGGCTACAAGCGCCTGCCCGGCCGCGCCGTGCATTGCCGCCGGTGGCGCCTGCAGGAAGACCAACTGCGGGTGGAAGACCGCATCGAGGGCCGCTTCGCCCGCGCCGTCGCGCGCTATCGTACTCCGCCGGGCCTGCGCATCGGCGCTGCGCGCGTCGCCGGCGACGGCATCGAGGCGCTGCGCTGGCGCAGCGAGCCCGAGGGGCTGAGCACCCACGTCGCCGCCAGCACCTATCACGCCGGCTTCGGCCGCAGCGAAGCCTGCGACGTGCTGGAAGTCGCCGTGCCGCGCGACACCGGCAGCGCCGCCATCGTGTTCACCTGGACCAGCTGAAGCTCATGCGCATTCTGTTTCTCACGGACAACTTCCCGCCGGAAGGCAACGCGCCGGCCACGCGTACCTACGAACACGCGGTGCGCTGGGTGCGCGCCGGGCACGAGGTCACGGTGATCACCTGCGCGCCGAACTTCCCCGAGGGCAAGCTGTTTCCCGGCTATCGCAACGCCTGGCGCAGCATGGAAACGCTGGACGGCATCCGCGTGGTCCGGGTCAAGACCTACATCACCGCCAACGAGGGTTTCGCCAAGCGCACCCTGGACTACCTCAGCTTCATGGCGGCCTCGGTCGGATTCGGCCTGTTCGAGCGCCGCCACGACGTGATCGTCGCTACTTCGCCGCAGTTCTTCTGCGCGCTCGGCGGCTGGGCGCTGGCACGGCTGCGCCGACGCCCGTTCGTGTTCGAACTGCGCGACCTGTGGCCGGCATCGATCACCGCGGTCGGCGCGATGCAACGCAGCCCGGCGATCCGGGTGCTGGAAAAGCTGGAGATGTTCCTCTACCGCAGCGCCCACGCGATCGTGCCGGTCACCCAGAGCTTCCGCGACGAGCTGATCCAGCGCGGCGTCGACGCCGGCAAGATCCATGTGGTGCTCAACGGCGTCGACCTGCAACGCTATCGGCCCGGCCCGCGCGACGAAGCCCTGGCGCGCGAGTACGACCTGGACGGCCGCTTCGTCGTCGGTTACCTCGGCACTCACGGCATGGCCCACGGCCTGGAAAAAGTGCTGGACGCGGTCGAGCGCCTGCGCGACGAGCCGCGCATCGCCTTCTTCTTCGCCGGCAGCGGCGCCGAACGCGCCCGCGTCGAGCAGTTGGTCGCCGAGCGCGGGCTGCACAACGTGCGCATGATTCCGCGTCAGCCCAAGGACATGATGCCGCGGCTGTGGAGCCTGTGCGATCTGTCGCTGATCCCGCTGCGCGACACGCCTGTGTTCAGCAGCGTGATCCCGTCCAAGCTGTTCGAAGGCATGGGCATGGGCATTCCGGCGCTGATGTCGCTTCCGCGCGGCGAGGCCACACGGATCGTCGAGAGCACCGGCTGCGGCGTGTGCGTGCCGCCGGAGGACGGCGCGGCGATGGCCGAGGCCATCCGCGAACTGGCCGCCGACCCCGAGCGCATGCGTCGCCTGCGCGAGGCCAGCTTGGCCGCGGCACCGGCTTACTCCCGCGATCGCCAGGCGACCCTGATGACCGACGCGCTCAGCCGTTTGCTCGACGACGACAGCGGCGGACTGCTGCGCGCCTCCAAGTGAGCCGATGAGCGGGCTCGGCGAGCTGCTGCGCTGGCCGCTCGAGCCGCTGCACGGCTCGCTCGGCTTGGCCGCGCTGGCGCTGCTCGCCGCGGCGCTGCGCTGGCGGCGCTGCGCGCTGGCATTGTTGCTGATCGCACCGCTGTGGACGCTGTGGTGGTCGCTGCCGGTCGCCGCCGACGGCCTCGCCGCGGCGCTCGCACGCGGCTATCCCGCGCTGAGCGAAACCCGGGCGCGGCGCGCCGACGCGATCGTCGTACTCGGCGGCGATATCGGCCGCGCCGACCAGTACGAGGCCGCTGACGCGGCCGCGCCGCAATTGGCCGGCAATCGGCTCGCGCTCGGCGCGCGCTTGTGGCAACGCGGCCTGGCGCCGCAGATCCTGCTCAGCGGCGGACCGACCGCGCATACGCCCGGCAGCAGCGAAGCACGGCGCATGGCCGATTCGATCCGAGCCTTCGGCGTGCCGGCGTCGGCACTGGTGCTGGAGGACCGCAGCCGCAACACCGCGGACAACGCGGGCTTCAGTCGGACGATCGGCGCGGCGCGCGGCTGGAACGACATCATTCTGGTCACCTCGCCCGAGCACCTGCCGCGCGCCGTACGCACGTTCGAACGCGCCGGCTGGCGCGTGCAGGGCATCGCCACCGCGGCGACGCCGCTCAGCGACGCACTGCCGCCGTGGCGACCGTCGCCACGCGCGCTGCGACGCAGCGGGCGCTTTCTCAAGGAAGCCGCCGGCCTGTGCGTCGCCAGACTGGACACGCTGCATTAGCGAAGCCCGCCGCTGAATGCACGCGTTGCGAACAGGGCGCACCGCGAAACTGCGTCGCACCGCGCCAGTCCGTGCCCGGAGAGCGAATCTTTCGGGATAGCAGTGACGCCGATCGGCTTTCGCACGACGCTTCGCGATGGCCGATCACCGACGCTCACTTATCTCTGAATTCAGTCAGATAGCACACTATCGGCGCGCGCGATCCGGCGATTTCAATCACGGTTCGACGTTGCGTGCGCGAGTAAGTTCTGCGCCGAACGAAGTGGAGATGCACCCCGTCCGACGCGACGCCGATGGGCGCGTCGCGTCGCGGTGCTCGCTCTCGTCCCCGTCCTGCACCTGCACCTGCGCAGCGCGGCGCCAGCCGCGGCCGCAACGACGCCTGTCGCTTCCGTGCCAGATGCGTTTGCAGCGGTGGGACGTCGTCCTTTTTACGCCACCGGAGTCCCGCGATGAATCTGCCGAACGCCGATGTGTCCGCTGTTTGCATTCCTGCATCGCCGCCAACCTCGCTACGGGCCCAGCCCTATACCGAACACTGCCGTCGTCTGTTCGACATCGCCGAGCATGCCGTGATCGGGCTGAGTCCGTTCAACGGCGGGTTCAATCCTCACACGGTGCAAGGCCTGGTCGCCTGGGGCGTGGGTCACTTCCGCCGCATCGACGTGCTGTTGCCCGGCTACGAAGCCGCCCACACTCTGGTCGCCGCGGGCGCGCGTCCGCTCGATGCCGTGCGCCGCCTGCGTCATGCACTCAACGCCCTGCGCAATGCCGCGACCCGCCAATTGCAGGAATGCGGCATCGACCGGCCGGAACAGCGGGTGCATACCTGGACCCGGCTGCAGGATCGCGCCGCCTATCTGGATCTGCGGCGCGAGCTGGAACGACGCAGCCGCCGCGAGCCCTGGCTGCACCAGGCCTGCGAGAGCGCCGCCCGCAGCGCGGTCGCAGGCAGCGGCGGAGCAGCGGCGTCGGATTCCGCCGTGCAGTACGCCGTGCAGTACGCGCTGGCCGAGCTGCCGTTCCTCGTCGACAGTCCGTCGATCTTCGGCGCCGCCAGCTCGGTGTTCGTCTATCCGCGTCCGATCCCCTTGGTCCATGCCCTGCTCGAACGCGACGACGCCCTGCCGCGCCACCGCGGCCAGGGCTATGTCAGTGTCCACCGCCTGCCGTGAGTGCCGCCGCCATGACGCTTTCGCTGGAACAGCAAACCGAGTTGATCGACTACCCCTTCCCGATCGGCCCGCTGGGCACGCCGCCGAAAACCATCGCCTGGGCGCGCAAGCACCGACCGCTGTGCCCGATCCGCCTGCCCAGCGGCACCCCGGCGTGGATGCTTACGCGCAAGCAGGACATCGCGATGGTGCTCAGCGACCGGCGTTTCTCGCGCAACCTCACCTTTCACGGCGCGCCGCGCTTCGTCGGCGAAGATTTCACCGCCGTGCCGGGCGGCATCTTCAACCTCGACCCGCCCGACCACACCCGTGTGCGGCAGGTGATCGGTCCGTTCTACACCCGCGCCGGCGCCGAACGCTACCGGCCCTTGATCGAACGCCACGCGCAATCCCTGCTCGATGCGATGGCCGCCGGCAGCAATCCGGTCGACCTGATGCAGGCCTATTCCAACCTGCTGCCGCTGCACAGCAATTGCGACATTCTGCAGGTTCCGGTCGAGTTCCGCGCCCGTTACCTGGAATACTTCCATACCCAGACCAACTACGAAGCCAGCGCCGAGGAGGTCGCCCAGGCCACGGCCCAGGTGATCGACTTCGCCCGCCGGGTGATCGAACTGCGCCGCGATCAGCCGCATCACGACGATCCCATCGGCGCCTTGATCCAGGCCGAACGCGAAGGCCGGATCAGCGAGCAGGAACTGGTCGGCACGGTCTGCTATCTGTTCGTCACCGGTTCCGAACCGCTGATCCCGCCGCTGTCGACCGGCCTGCTGACCCTGCTCGTACACCCGCAGCAACTGCGCCAATGCATCGACGACCCCGCGCTGTGGCCGCGCGCGGTCGAGGAAGTTCTGCGCTACCACCACAACGGCGTGCTCGGCCTGCCGCGCGTGGCGACCGAGGACGTGACGGTCGGCGACGGCCTGATCCGCCGCGGCGAAGCGGTGTGCGCGACCATGCTGGGCGTCACCTGGGACCCGAAGTATTACCGGCATCCGGAAAAGTTTGACATCCACCGCGACACCGACGGCACCGCCACCTTCGGCAGCGGCCCGCATTTCTGCCTGGGCTCGTCGCTGACCCGGGTGTTTCTGGAATCGGCCTACCGCCTGCTGTTCGAGCGCTTCCCCCGCCTCGCCCTGGCCTTGCCGGCAAGCGAGATTCCATGGGAGCGCAACATCCTGTTCATCCGCCCGGTCAGTCTGCCGGTCGCCTGGTAATCACGAGGAGCCGTTCATGAACCACGCCGACAGTCAGTTCGACGCCCTGGCCGACGCCTACGAAGACAGCATCGAGCAGATGCCGTTCCGCAAGCACATCGAGATGCACAGCGTTCTGCGTGTACTCGGCGATACCGGCGGCCTGCGCGTGCTCGACCTGGGCTGCGGCAGCGGGCTGTACACCCGCGCCATCGCCCAACGCGGCGCGCGCCGGGTCATGGGACTGGACGTATCCGAAGGCATGATCGACTACGCCCGTCGGCGCGAAGACCGCACGCCGCTGGGCATCGGTTACCGTTGGCGCGACGCCACCCGCGCCGCGGATACGATCGCCGACGATCTGGGCGAGCGTTTCGATCTGGTCACCGCGATCTACGTCTTGCCTTACGCGCCGACCCTGCACGGCCTCACCTCGATCTGCCGCACCGCCTTCCACGCCCTGTCCGCGCCCGGCGACCGCTTCGTCGCCGCAGTGCTCAATCCGGAATTCGCGCGCGAACCGGGCTGGTATCGCAATTACGGCATGGAACTCAGCGCGCCACCGGCCCTGTACGAGGGGGCACCGGTGCATCTGCACGCCTGGTTCGGCGGACACATACTCGACCTGGACGCGTTCTACTGGTCGCGCGAGGCGCACGAGCGCGCCTTCGCCGAGGCCGGTTTCGCCCAGTTGCGCTGGCACGCGCCGGTGCTGGCCGAGAGCGGGCGCGAGGTGCAGCCGAGCGAGTTCTGGCACAACTACCTGCACTGCCCGCACGCGATGATCGTCGAGGCGCAGCGCTGACGCGTACCCGCGCGCCGGTCACTTGGCGAACATCACCACGCTGTTGGAAGCGGGCGCCTCGCCGAGCCGTTCGCGCTCGGTGCCGGCCGCCAGCGCCTGCCAGGGCTCGCGTCCGAGCCGATCGATCTGCGGATAGGTCCCGAGCAGTTCGAAACGCTCGAACACGAACGGCAGCCCTTCCGAGGCCAGGGGGCGGGCGCCGTCGGACACATGGAAGTGCAAGTGCGGGCGGGTGGAATCGCCGGTGTGGCCCAGCGCGGCGAGGGTCTGGCCACGGCGCACGCGCTCGCCGACCCGCACGCGCAGACTGCCCGGACGCAGGTGCTCGTAGGTGGCATAGCGTCCATCCGGCAGGGCCAGCACGAGATAGTTGCCCGGCGCCAGGTCCAGCGTATTTTTGCGGTGGCCGGAGATGGTCGCGCGCTCGGCGACGCCGTCGCGCGCGGCGACGACTTCGGCGTCGGCGACCGCGAGTACATCGGCGCCATAGCCCAGCGAGTTCGCGGTGCGGTCCGGATCGCCGCGGAAAATACGGCCGGCGCGGTCGACCGCGACCCAGTCGATCGCATGCCGTCCGGGCAGGCGGGCGCGGCCGTCGAAGGTGTAGAACACGCGCCGGTGGCCGCGTGGCCACTGCGGCGCATGCACCGCCGCCCAAGGACCGCCGCGCAGCGGCGGACCGAGCAGAAGGGTCGAAGGCTCGCTTACCGCTACCGGCGCGCCCTCGATCTCGTCTTCGCCCTGTGCGCCGAGCAAGCCGATGCGATGGCGCAAGGCCGCCGGCGCGAGGGTCCCGGCGGGCAGATCGAATTCGACGAACACTACCGCGCGCTCGCCCGGCCGCAACGCGGCATCGGCCGGCGTCGCCGCCGCAGCGCCGATCGACTGCCGGCGCGCGGCCAGTTCGGCGCCGGCGAAACCGGCCAGCACCGCTCCGCCGTCGCGGTCCAGCACGTCGACCCGCCGCAGCTCCCACGGCGCACTGCTGAAATTGGTCAGGTGCAGCTCGTACATCAACCGCTGCCGCCCCTCGACCCGCAACGGCGCCGGCGCCTGCGGCACGGCCATGTCCAGGGATTCGTTCATCGCCGCGGCGCCGGCGGGCGATGCGGACAGCAGCAACACTAAAGTGCAGGCGAGCGAGCGCAGCATCGTGAAGGGTTCCGGGGAGGCGACAAGGAGGCGGAGGACCGCGCCGGCAACCGTCGGGCCGGCACGAGTCAAGGCATGATCCCACGCCCGGCCCGGTCGCGCTGCATGACTGTCGTACTAAGCCTTTTGGCGGGGATTCGGGATTCGGGATTCGGGATTCGGGATTCGGGATTCGGGAGAAGTCCAAAGCAGGTCGGGCTCTGCTTCAACCTTTATCGATTCCTGCCCGTACTGCCATCATCCGCAGTCGGAATCTACTGATTCCACGGCACAGCCAACAGCGCCAGCCATGCCATGGACACGGTGTGCGCCATCTCGCTTCCGGCTACGTCCGCCTCCGCGCGGCCAGGGTCCATTGCGAATCGAGCATCGGCGATGTCGCGGGCAAGACCCGCAATGTCGATGTCGGCGCCCTGATCGACAGCGGCTGGCTGCGCGCCCACACGCCGCTCGACCAGGCCGATGTCTATTTGTGCAGGCCGCACCCGTTCATGCGCCGCTTCGTGCGCGAACCCGTCGATGCCGGCGTGCCGGGCGAACGCATCCGCTGTGAGTTCTTCGGTCCCAGCGACGAGGCCCTGGCAGCGTGAATCGCCCCCGATAGCTACGCCGCCGCGCACGGGCCGTACGGCCCGGCCCGTTCGCGGCATCGTCTTGTAAACGTCAGCCGTCCAGCGCGTTCTGCAGCGCAGCGTTGCTGTCTTCCACCGGCGTCCGCACGGCCCGGTCGAAATCGAAGCCGGCCGAGCCTTGGCCGTCGACGTTCTGCTCGATCACCACTTCGGTCGGCCCCTCCAGCCGCATCCGGTCGATCCGGGTCATGCCGGCGGAGGCCGCGACCCAGGCGGCGAAGGCCGCCAGACGCACCCGCTCGCCGTCGAAGAGGTTGACCAGGCCGTTCTCGTCGCGCAGGGTCGCCGCCTTCTGCATGCTCTGCAGCAGCAAGTCGACGGCATTGCCGCGCCGACGACGCGGCGCTACGGTCGGCGGCCCGCGGAACGGATCGATGAATCGATACTGCAGACCGGCCTTGGTGTCGTTGCGGCGTTCGCCTTCCAGCGGCCACGCACCGGTGTTGTAAACGTATCTGCGATCCTGCATGCGCGGCTTGCCCCACCAGGTGAGGCTGCCGTCGCGATACATGTCGGGCGGCGCCAGGTTCTTGTCGCGGCCGCCGTCGAGCTGGCGATTGCCTTTGGTGCGGCGCCAGTCGCCGGAGCCGGGCACCAGTTCTTCCTGATGAGGCCTGTTGCTCGCATCGTCCAGCGGAACGCTGCGCCGGGCCAGGAACGGCACCGCGCTGAGACCGTTGAGGTAGTCGATCATCAGATCGCCGGCCTGCGCTTCCAGGCCGCCGCCGGCGTAGCCGCCGCCGACATCGGAATGCGAGCCCGGCAGCACCACCGACAGGAAGCGGCCGTTTTCGGTCAAGCCCGGCGGCAGGATCGGATTGAGCGGGAAGTCGATGCGTTCTTCGTCGCGCGACTGCAGCTGGAAACCGGACACCACCGTGTCCGGCAAGCGCCGGTCGTTCTTCTGTGGCGTGCCGGCGGCGACCGGGTCGAACAGGCCGATCGCCTGCGGCACATCGGCCGGCTTGCGCAACTGCTGGCCGTTCCTGGCGGTCACGCCGCGTTCGCCGACCAGCACCGCGAAGCCGGCCGCCTGCACTGCGCCGCGGCTGAAACCGATCGTGACCAGGCGGATCTTCGCGGCCGGATCTTCTTCGATCCAGGCCCGGGCCTGACGCGCGAAGCGCGCATACATCTCGTCGATGCGCGCGCCATAGGTCGATCCGGTCAGTTTGTCGCGCACGCGCTCGCGGGCGCTGCTCTGCGTGCCCGGACCGGCCAGGTACGACACGACGATGCGCGGATCGTCGCGCACCTCGATCTGGCGCGCGATCGCGGCGATGTTGGTCGGGGCGTCGGGCTGCTGGGCGACATCGTTGCCGGTGCCGTCGAAGGCGGCGACGAACATGCGCTCGTTGACGCCGTCCGGCTGCAGGAACAGCGGAATCCGCAGCCCCAGCATTTCTTCGCGCGCCGCATCGTACAGCGCCAGATCTTCCGCTTGGGGTACCCAGGACATCGCAGCCTCGTATTCGTATAAGGGACGCTTCCCTTAACGAGCGGACGCAGGCGGCGTGAACGACAAGGCTAGGCCGCCAGCATTCCGGGCCGTTCTTCCAGCAGCGCCCGGTGCGCGCTCAGCCCCGCCATCGCACCGGCCGCCAACGCCATCGCCGCGCTGTGCATCGGCGCGGCCGAGTCGCCGGCGGCGAACACGCCCGGCACCGAAGTCCGCCTGAGTTCGTCGACTTTGAGATAAGGCCCGAGCGGACCGTCCGCGAGTTCGCAGCCCAATTGCAGCGGCAAATCGCAGGTCAGCTCGATCCGCGGCGCGACGAACATGGCGTCTATCGGCAGCGTTCGATCATCGGCGAGCAGCACCGCGGACAGCGCGGCCCCTTCGCCTTGCAGGGCAATCACCGGCACCGGCTCGATCCGCACGCCCAGCGCCTGCAGTTGCCGGCGCGCAGCCTCGTCGGGGTCGGTCAGCTCCTGGGTGAAATAAGTGGTCGGCCCCCACTCCGGAATCAGCAGCGCCTGATGCAGGCTGATGTCGCCGGTCGCGAGCACGCCGAGCGGACGGCCGGCGTATTCGAAGCCATGGCAGTAGGGACAATGCAGCACGCTGCGGCCCCAGTGCTCGCGCAGGCCGGGCAGATCGGGCGGAACGTCGCGGACGCCGGTCGCCAGCACCAGCTTGCGCCCGGACACGCGCTCGCCGGAGTTCAGTCGCAGAGCGAAGCCCAGGGCCGTGCGCTCGGCCGCGGTCGCGGTCGCCTGCTTCAGGCTCACGCTGGGATAGCCCATCAACTGCGCCAACGCCTCGGCGATCAGTTCCTCCGGCGCCTTGCCATCGTGCCCCATCACCCCGTGCGAGTGCGCGGCAAAACGGTTGCGCGGCCGCCCTGCATCGATCAGCAGCACCCGCTTGCGCGCCCGCGCCAACATCAACGCCGCCGACAGGCCGGCGAAGCTGCCGCCGACCACCACGACCTCGTAGTCCGAACCCTCGACACCCATGACGGATCTCCAATTCGTAACAATTGAAGGATCAATATAAGATGCACCACGGCAATATGCAACTTCATATGATATGATTTGGCTGGACCCGATCCGGCGACCGCCCATGAGACTCGACAGCCGCCTGTCGCGGATGCTGCACGTGCTGGTGCACATGGACAGCCATGAGCAGCGCGCGACCTCCGAGACCATCGCCGGCATGCTCGGCACCAACCCCACCGTGGTCCGCCGCACCCTGGCCGGCCTGCGCGAACACGGCATCGTTACCGCCGAACGCGGCCCCGGCGGCGGCTGGGTCCTGGCGCGCGAACTGTCCGAGATCAGCCTGCTCGACGTGCACCGGGCCTTGGGCAGTCCCAGCCTGTTCGCGATCGGCGTCGCCGACCGCAAAGCCAAATGCCTGGTCGAACAGGCGGTCAACGAACGCATCGACTCGGCCCTGGCCGAAGCCGAAGCCACCGTCCTGGCCCGCTTCGCCGCGATCAAGCTGGCCGACCTGGCGGCCGATTTCCACCGCCGCTTGAAGGCACGCGGCGGCTGGACGCACGAACTCTGAGCGAACCGGCCCGACGCTCAGTCCTTGCGCAGTTCCAACAGCGCGCTCCCGTACGCCCCCTGCGCCCGCTCAGCCCAGACCGGTTCCGACAATGCGGCAACCAATCGCCGCGGCAGCGGCTCGGAGACGCCGTTCAAGGGAATGCCGTAAACCACGCCGGCGGCGCTGGGCGCCCAGCAAACGAACAGGCCCTCGCCGGGTCCGGCCCAGAACTACACGTTGCGGATGCGTCCACGCAACGCTTTCGACAGCACATCGTGGTAGTCCAGCGACTCGACGTAGTCGCCCTCCTCGCCCCACGAGGTGATCCTGCCGTCGCCGGATTCGCCAAACCCGCGCCGAGACGTAGCACGGCCGAGAACACCCGCTCGCATGATGCTTCGATCGGCCCCGGAAGGCGGATCACGCAGGAATAATCGGCCATGGCAGCTCCGACAGCGCGATGGATCGAAAGGACGAAGGTGCACAGACCTCGCCGCTGAAGGTCTGCGCAGCGGAAGCTTACTCCTGCGGTTTCACCCCGAGATAAGCGCCGGCGACGTTTTCGGTGACCCAGGGATCGTCGTCGCTCAGCTTGAACGCCTGCTCGAACATTCGTTCGGCCGTCGCCCGGTCGCCCTGCATCAGATAATGCGCACCGACCTCGGCCAGCGCCTTGGCATCGTCGCGATTGCCGGCCAGGAATTTGTCGAACAACGGTTTCGCCCGGGCCCACTCGCCGGCCTCGGCATATACCCGGGCGATCCGATATACATCGCTGTCCTCGTGCTCGCCCGCCAGGATCGCATCGAACACCGCCTGCCCCTCGGCCTTGAACCCGCCCAGGTAATACACCCGACCGGCGCCGATGCGCTCCCAGCTGCCGTTTTTTCCGGACTGGACTAACGCTACTTCGAGCAGGGCTTTGGCGGCGTCTTCGTTGGGCTTGCCCTGATAAAGCGTAGGCGTGGGCTGGGGTTTCTTTGCGGCGTGGACTGGACCAGTACCGACGACGAACAAGGCCGCCGCAGCGGCGGCGATAAACGCCTTCATGTTTCCCCCTTAGTGGCGCAGAAACGCGAAACTAGCACGCTGCTATATGCGTTTTGAATGTGTGCCATTGAGCGCAATCAACGAAAAGCGAGGACCGCTCTGACCAAGGTTCGGCTACACATAGACCTGCGGTGCGAGCACGGTCTCGGTGCGGCCCTCGGACGGAGTCACGGTCTGTTCGACCAGCCAGACGATGTCGCTGATCAGCTGGGCGATCTGCTCGGCGGTCAAAGACGGAGTGCATTCTTGCGACACTATCCTATCTGAACCTCATTCAGCTCCGCGCAAATTCGTTCCAAAACAAAATCATCTTGGATGATCGCAAAATCATCTGAGTCATCGTGAAGCCCGTGAGCCGCAATCACTCTCGCGCCTGAATCCAACAAGAAGCATAATCCAACTTCGTTCGGAAGCTCGGCAAGTCGAGCGGTTCTAGGCTTTCGAACAAGGAGGGAAATTGCTCTGACCTGCGCACCAATCACTCGATGCCAAAATGAAGATGCGAACTTTGGATCATTGGCGGAAATTGGATGCAGCTCTTCATCGCAGGAGAGCGTGCCCCCACAGACGGACAGATCAGCCCGATCTCGCTCTACCCAAACAGACACCGAGTTCTTGGACGGATCGCTCGCAACCCCCAGAATAATGCCTGAATCAAATGCGATTGCTGCCGGACCACATGTCAACGAAAAAACATCCTTGCTAGCCAATCGGCACTCCTGCTCCGCCTCATCGGGAGCCCACCAACTGTACCTTATTAGGCTCACAACCCTATATCCCACAAGCGAGCGCAGATCGACCTGAAGGCGCGAAGGAACGACCCCGTTACCTGATACGCCTCCACTATCCATTTTACCTCCCAACTTTCCAAGCCTACCAAATAAAAAATATCAATTATTCGCTATTTTTCATATAAAACACCTCGACAGATACCCCCCTGACGCACCCGAATCGTGTACAGCGATCGAAAACATCGCACAACAAAGTTCAAAGCTGACAGTACACGCCCGCCTTTAATAACTTGGCCTCATCGAGGAAAGCTGCCAGCTCCAAAAGCGCCTTTACAATGGCGTCTCTTGCGATCTCGCAGAACAGCTCATTCTTATCACCATCCCAACCGCAGCAGAAACGAACAGACGTCGGTAACGCACTCAGCGCCTCCATGATTAAATTACGAGCAGCATCCACAACCTCTCCGACTAAGCGTTCCGGCATGACTTCTTCATACTGAGAAAAAGAAACACCAAACCGAATATTAACCTGACCCCAGAAATGCCGAAAAAACAACCATTCAGACACATCCGAGGGAAGCGACAACCCCTTCTCGGAACCGCACCCCGCGTCGATTATCATTTTAAAATATGATGAATTCATAATTAATCTGAATTCGTGAAATGCGTGAGAGCCTTACGGACATCCAAGGGAATCCCGGTGTGAACAGTTTCTGTTGGCTTCACCAATGGCACATTATTTGAAATTGGCTTTCCGAGCTGATCGATAACGAAGAGGCCCCTCAACATTGACGCGCCAAAACACCACTGCCCGGCTATGCCGGTCGAACTCAGCATGCAGGAACAGTGCACTGCCTCAAATAGGCAACAAAATCAACCATATCCTCATAGGCCGAAACGCCGAACTCGGGCATCCGCTCTCGAAAATACTGCTGTACTGTGAGACCACTGCTCCTGATCTCAGCATCCAAGCCCACGGTTAGCTTTGGGCAGATGGTCCAATTGATACCTGCTGAAGGGCTTCGATCATGAGAGACTAGAACCCAGTCAACCTTTCCGGTGTAGCTTTTTACAGCGCGACCGAGAGCCTCCAACAGTCCTGGCTGCTCGGATTTAAATCTGAAGCTCGTATACGGAGGCTCCGCTGAACGATCCTCAGCAACTTCTCCCTGCGCCGCTCTATACACAACCCGACTGAAGGAATTTCTGGCCCAGTCGAGTTCAGAAACCTCCCTCAACAGGCTCACAATCTCGTCGCCTTTAGCAAGATTCTTGCTCACGGAAATCCCTTTGGTTTGCTTGGGAAAATTACCCTATCAGGATTGATCCCACGGATGTGCTGCAACCAGTCGCCCTTCGGGACCGGAGTCGGTGACAAGCGAGGATCAAAGACATATCGCCCATCCGTGTAGACCTGGTGATACCACTGCCCAGGCTCTAACGAGCCGTTCTCAAAGACATTCAGATTACCGGACGACAACGGCCGGGCTTCAAGTATTCGCCCTTCGCCATTGCTCGTCCGAAGCATCGACTCAGCGATTTCGTTGCAATCAACGCACCGTATGTCATTCGCCATATTGCGAATGCCCACACTGTTCATCGCGTCGACGCCGGCCTGACTTGGTGGGAAATTGGGGTTGATCGCTCGCACCGGCCTAGACATTCCGGGAAGCGTCAGACCTTCAGCAGCTCCTACACTGTTTGCAATGCCCCCCAACGCGGCGGCATCAATGTCGCCGCCGCGCAGGGCCGCCGCTGCGGCCGCGGTCATGTCGTGCAGCACAGCCTTGTTGGCGCCGCCCTTGCTCCAGCTCTATAGCCGCAGGTGGGTGCCGGCGACTACCGCGAACCCAGAATTAGAAATCAGAAAGGGAGGCGGTCATTCGCTATCAACCTCCACAACATAAGCTTTGTAAACAACCTCATCAAAACCCTTAATCCACACCCGGCCGCATTTCGGGCAATGAATAACATCCTGCCCAGTCCTATCCACTTCGGCAATCAGGGCATTTCCACTCATATCTTTTTTCTCGACGCGATCCACCAAATCATACAAGACAACATTTGGAATCATCGTGTACTGCTCAGGCGCTGGCGTTCGCACCAGGCCAATTACATGCAAACATTTGCACAGAAATTTTGCCATCTCACCGCCTCAATAGGTTTTCAACAACCATCCGATCGAACTGCACGACCCTCCCCCTTTGCGAGAAAATTAGTCTATCAAGGGGTATTTGGCGCCCTTGCCTTACTTTCATGAAAGCAGCCGCAGCAGCCTTGTACATGTCGAAATTACTGAAGCCAACAGGAACTACAACCACAACAGAATCAGCCTGCCCGGAAAAAACCTTCGCCTCAACTTCCCTAGCAATTGCAATAACACTAGGTTTTTCTGGCGCGTATACATCCACCCTCCCCAACCCCTCCACTACGAACTCCGAAGTCGGCATTCCAGAAACCCCTCTTTTACTTGCCTCCAACGGCACATGCACGTCATATCCAAGAGCTAATAATATTCTCAACCCTTGCTGCTCAGTAGCACTGAGATCATCCATTGCCTTTCCGACCTCAAACGTAGCGTTGCCGGCGCGGGTAACGAGTGCAGTGCCTCCCTGCGTTATGCCTTCAATCTCTCTTGCCAGGTCGTCTGCTGCTTGAGCAGCACGTTTCACTAGATCATCTGATACACCAGCGACAACCTTACTACCCCCAATAGCTGCAGGTATGGCTATTCCAGACGCAAAAGCTGCATCGCCCATTCCCATTTCCATCGCAGCCACGGCCAGCTCGTTGCACGTAGCGAGGCTGGAAAAACATCGGGCAGCAACTCCTGGAAGAGTCAGGCCGGCCAACGCTGCGGTCACTCCGGTAGCGCCTGTGGCCCCAAGGAACAAGCCGACCTGGCCAGCACTTCTGGAAGTGACGTTGTCGGCCCAATGGAGCAGGCCGCGGCCATAGATGTAGCGCAGGTCACCCTGACTCAGCCCTCCTCCCTGCAGCGTGTTATAGACCTGCTGGAACGCGTCGACATCACCAGCGAGCTGGTCGCGGAACCGGGCGTGGCGAGATACCGGGTTGTGTCAGGCTCTTCGAATCCTTTACCCCAATCGAATCCGGGGCGATTCTTAGTCAAGAACGACAATGCTTCTTCATCGACCTGATCGGTGATGGGGCGATGCTCGTTGAGTCTTTGGTTGGTCGTAGCATCAACCTGCGCCGCTGCCTCCAGAATCAATCGACGCTTGGCTTCGTCGATCGGAATATTGCCTGCTTCGAAAGCGAACTGCGAAGCGTTGACATTGATCCAGGCGATCTCGTCCGGATGCAGCTGCCGGTTGTACTGATCCCCCGCCAGCGCCGACGCCGCACCACTGCCGCTACCGATCATGCCGCCCAGCGCAGCGCGGCACCGATGTCGCCGCCGCGGTCACGCCGTGCAGCGGAGCTTTGTTGTTGCCGCCGCTCCAGTTCCGCAGGCGCTGTTGGGCGACGTCAAAAATTCAACGTGTATTCGAGTTGCTAGACATGCACAGGGTAAACCGGCGAGTCTCCTTCGATCACAGCCCATGTCAGCTTAATCAATCGCTTAACAATGGCTGGGTCGGCTCTACAGAAAGGCCTGAGAAAGCTCTCAAAGTCATCAGACATTACCACGGACCTAATCCCAGCAATGTCTGATACAGCCGCACGGAATTCAATCTCCGCGCCGTCAACAGATGCGCGATACACCACCGACTCGCTCTCCGTATAAGTTATTGAGTTCAACACAAGGTCAAGGCTTCGATTCTGGCTTGAATACACTGTAACCACTCCATGCATTATCGAAATCGTCTTTTTTCATCAGATAGCGGGTTGCACTGAACGGATCACGCACCACCACCATTCCACCATCATTTAACCCATCAACAACTACCCAATGGCCGTAGCTGCTACCTCTTTCCCACATCATCGCCGCCCACGAGCCCGTCTTGTTTAAGGCATCAAAACTAGATGGATCAACACCTGCCCCTATCCACCCATCATCTATCCTGTTCAGATTTGCAGCCAACCCTTGAGGAGACGTCAATCCCAGCCCAAATTGCGTTTGGTCGATCGCCGTTCCACGATCAGCAAGCAGCATTTGGGCGCAAGCCTGACCACACGATGTTGGCGTACTCTGCTGAACGGTTGAAGCGCTGACCGCCTCGTTAACTACCGGCCATTTTCCGCCCGCCCCGGCCAGCATATCGTCCCTTAAGACATTGAGGGCATCAGTTTCGTAGACGATACGGTCAACTTTGTTGGCCACGCGCTTCGCCAAATCGTCGACTACAGATGCCGCACCACCCGCCCCCACCGGATTTCCGACCGGAATAGCTAGACCGGTAGATGGCGCAGCATCGCCCATCAGGATTTCCATTCCTGCGATACCAATTCCGTTGCATCCGAGCAGATTGCTCAAACACCTAACGACGAGACTGTTCCCCAGACTCATTGCGGCACCGGCGCTCAGGGTTCCCGCTGCCGCCAACGCTCCAGCGCTTCCGCTCGCACCAAGAGCGGCAGTTAGCTGTAAACCGCTCCTGGCGTGAACGCCATCTGCCCAGTTGAGCAGGCTGCTGCCATAGATGTAGCGCAAGTCGCCCTGGCTTAGCCCTCCTCCCTGCAGCGTGTTATAGACCTGCTGGAACGCGTCGACATCACCAGCGAGCTGGTCGCGGAACCGGGCGTGGTCGAGATACCGGGTTGTGTCAGGCTCTTCGAATCCTTTACCCCAATCGAATCCGGGGCGATTCTTAGTCAAGAACGACAATGCTTCTTCATCGACCTGATCGGTGATGGGGCGATGCTCGTTGAGTCTTTGGTTGGTCGTAGCATCAACCTGCGCCGCTGCCTCCAGAATCAATCGACGCTTGGCTTCGTCGATCGGAATATTGCCTGCTTCGAAAGCGAACTGCGAAGCGTTGGCATTGATCCAGGCGATCTCATCTGGATGCAGTTGCCGGTTGTACTGATCCCCCGCCAGCGCCGACGCCGCACCACTGCCGCTACCGATCATGCCGCCCAGCGCAGCGCTGCCGAGTTCCATCAAGGTCTTGTAGGCAGGACTGCCGTAGGCGACGCCTTGCTGGTCCAGATAGCTCGCCATCGCTCCCTTGGTCCGCTCGGCGCCGGCCGCGCCCAACGCGGCGGCGCCGATGTCGCCGCCGCCCAGGGCCGCTGCCGCTGCCGCAGTCATACCGTGGAGCAGGGCCTTGTAGGTGCCGCCGTCGCTCCAGCTTTGCAAACGCTGCTGGGCGGCGTCGATCGCGGCCGGGTCGCCGCTGGCTTCGGCGGCCTGCAGATCGCCGATGGCGCGCGTCTGCATCGTTTGGGCGATAGTGCCGGCCGTCTGCATGCCGACCTGAAGCGCCAACGCACCCACTTCTTGCCGCTCGCGAACTTCCTTTTCGTCGAAGATCGGCTTCAGCCCGGCTTGCTGCAAATCGGTCAGGCTGCGATCCAGCTTGGCGACCGCGCCGGTATCGCCGCCGCGGATGTCGAGGGTGCCGGCGCTGATGCCGCTGCGGGTGGTGCTGCTGGCATCGTCCTTCTGCGGCATGCCGAGATTGGGCGAACCGCCGTTGGTGCCGACCGTGCCGCCGACGCTGCTGGCGCTGTACTTGGCGGAGTTCTGCAGGTCCGTCGCGACCAGCGCCTGGGTGCTGAGGCGGTTGCGCGCCGCATCGGCTGCGCTGGCGATCGCCGCGCCGGTCAGGGTGGTGGTGCCGCCGACCTCGATATCGAAACCGCCCTTGCCGGCGACGATGCCGGTCTGCTCGGTGACGCTCTTGTAGTCGCTGTCGATCTTGTTCTGGTTGTAGCTGACGCTGGCGCTGCTGCCGACGCCGATCACGACCTGACCGCCGGCCGACTGGTCTTTGCTCTTGAAGTGATCGGTGTCCTGCTGACTGATCAGGCTCAAATCACCGCCGACGCGGGCGATGACCTGCTCGCCGCGGGCCTGCGCGCCTCGCAAGGTGGTGTTGCCGCCGCTGCGCAGCACTAGCGTGTTGGCCGCATCAATGGTCGTCTCGGCGTGGGTGACGCTGTCGCCATCGGCCTTGCCGCGGCTGGCGTTGGCCTCGACGTAGAAGCCCATGCCGCTCTGGCCGACCAGCACGCCGACCCCACCGCCGCCGCTCTTGCTGGTCGAGTGCTGGCTGCTGGTCTCCTTGGCCGACTGCAGGGTCAGATTGCGCGCGGCATCAAGCAGCACGTTCTGGCCGGCGACCTTGCTGCCGGTGACGGTCAGATCGCCCTCGGTCGCGACGATCGCGACATCGCCGCCGCTACGGATGTTGCTGCCGCGCTGGGTGGTCTGGCTCAGCTCGGTCTTGCTGCTGGAACTCTGGCTGCCGATGCCGAGCTTGAGATTGATCGCTTCGTTCTGCGGGCCGCCAGCGGACTTCCCACCATTGCTGGCGGCTCTCTGGCCCAGCTCATAGGCGTCGTAAGCCGCATAACCGGCCGCCGCTGCGTTGAGCGCCTTCAGGCGGCCATTGTCGGTTTCGCCGGCCCGTTTCGCGCTGTGATACGCGCTGGTGGCGGCGGTCATGGCGGTGCCGCTGAGGCTCAGCTCCAGGCCCGATTGTTGGAACTTGGACGTATAAGTCTGCTGCGATTGCTGCTCGGCCGCTTCGATGACGACGTTCTTGCCGACGATGCCGGTGCCGGCCGCCGAGATCACATCGCTGCCGCGGATCTTCACGTCCTGGCCCGCCACCAGGGTGACCCGGCCGTCGGTGCTGCCCAGCAGCGTGCCGACCGCTTCGGTGGCGGTCGAGCTTTGGGTCTGCGCCAAGCTGCGGCTGCCGAGCATGATGCCGACCCCACCGGTGCTCATCAGTCCGGATTTCTTCTGGGTCTGGCTGTGCGCCTCGCTGTAGGTCGATTGCGCCGCATCCAGCGTCAGATTGCGGCCGGCCGCCACCAGCACATCGCCGGTGCCGACGACTTGCGCTCCCTGCGCGCTGACGTCGCGTCCCGCCGAAATATCGACGGTTTCGCCGCTGAGCGTGGTGCCGACCGCCAGACTGGCGTGCGACTCGTCGTGGGTGGTCTTTGTGCTGCTGCTCAGGAAGCCGGACTTCTTGGTCGTGCTGTCCTGGACTTGATCGTGTCGCTCCTGAGCTGCCGTCAGTTTCACATCGCGCCCGGCCGCCAACGCGATGCCGCCCGCATCGCTCACCGCCGTAGCCGCCTGCAGGGTGATGTCCTGCCCGGCCTGCATCGCGATATCGCCCCCCGCCTTGATCGCCGTCCCATGCAAGGTCTCATCCGAGGTATGCGCCGTCGTCTTCGTCCGCCCCGCATCGACGTGGCGGTCGCTGGTGTCGGTGGTGGTGACGGTGGAGCTGACGATGTCGCGCCCGGCGACGATCGCGGCGGACTGGCCGGCTTCGAGCTGAGCCGCCGTCAGTTGCACGTCGCGGCCGGCGGACAGGATCAGGTTGCCGCCGGCGCTGACGCCGGCAGTATCGAGGCCTTGCTTGCTGTCGCGGTTCTTGCCGTAGCCGGTGGTCGCGACCTCGCCCGCGCGGGAGGCGATGCTCAGGTCGCGGCCGGCGCTGAGGGCGGCGTCGCCGGCGCTGCGCACCTGCGCGGCGCCGAGTACGGACAGGTCGCGGCCGGCGCTGGCGAGCAGCACGCCGTTCGGGTTGCTGACGTAGAGGCCGGCGAGGCGGTCGGGAGCGTAATCCTTGCTGCCTTCGACGATCAGGTCGCGGCCGGCGCCGACCACCAAGCGGTCGGCGCCGCGGATGACGCCGCCGCGGTTGATCAGGTCCTGCTGGGCGGTCACCGCGACGTCGCCGCCCTGGATCAGGCCGCCGAGGTTGTGCACGTTCTGGGCGGTGATCGCGACCGCGGTGCGGCCGGCGATGCGGCCGCCGTTGACCAGGTCGCCCTGCAGCTTCAGCCGGGTCGCGTCGCCGGCGATCAGGCTGCCGTCGCGGTGCAGGTCGTCCTTGCGCACGCGCACGTACACCTGCGGCGCGAGCACGGTGGCGGTGGTACCGTCGGGCAGGGTCACCGTCTGTTCGACCAGCCAGACGATGTCGCTGGTCAGCTGGGCCATCTGCTCGGCGGTCAAGGCGATGCCCGGGCGTAGGCCGTATTGCTGCGCGAACAGGGCGCCGGCGTTCATCAGCGCGCGGAACTGGTCTTCGTCGCTGGCGTAGCCGTCGAGGAAGCGGCGGCCGGTGAGCTGTGCGATCTGGTCGCGGACCAGGCGCTGTTCGTAGTAGCCGTCGCCGAGGCGCTTATGCAGGTGGGTGGGATCGGCGCCGAGCAGGCCGAACAGGTAGTCCGAGCCCAACCACTGGCGGTAGTTGGCGAAGCGCGGGTCGGTTTCCACCAGGTAGCCGCTGCCGTTGCCGGTCAGGCGGAACAGGCTGCTGCCCGGCAGGGCGAAGTGGGCCGGCAAGGTGCGGACGATCGCGGGCGCTTCGTTCGCACCGCCGCTCGCCGCGCCGCCGCCGGGACCGCCGGCGTTGGGGGCCGGGTTGGCCGCGACTTCGATCGCGGCCGCGCCCGGCTGCAGGACGAAGCTGCTGGCGCCGCCGCTGCCGCGCGCGTTGCCGGCATTGAGGTTGAGCAAGACGGAGGGATCGACCACGCCCGGCGCATTGCGGCCTAGGTTGAGGTTGCTCAAGTCGCTGGTTTCGACGCTCAGCGTGCCGTTGCTGGTGATGGTGCCGCCGAGCTGGCCGATCTGCTCGGACAGCGAGGGCGCGGTCCAGGCGCGGGTGGTGCCGTTGTAGCCGTGGCTGACGTTGTTGAAGTCGTAGGTGCGGTACAGGGTCTGGCCGACGTTGACGACCTGGCTGGCGCCGCCGTGGCCGGCGATGCTCAGATCGCCGCCGGCGGCGATCTGGCCGTAGCGGTTCTGCAGGTCGTCGACGCGCAGATTCATCGCGCCGCCGGAGCGGATCGCCGCATCGCTGCCGATACCGGGCGCGATCGTGTCCTCGGTGACGGTCGGGGTGGCGATCCGGTATTCCTCGTTGTCGCCGAGGCTGCCGCCGCCGGTGCCTTGCGGCACCAGTAGGGTGTGGTCGGGGTCGTCGTAGTCGAACGCGGTCCACAGCTGCACACAGTCGTTGCTGCACGTGCCGTAGGCGCTGGAGTAGCTGAGGCTGTCGCTCTGGTAGACGAAGGCCGGCGATCCTGGCTGCGGCTGAGCCAGTTCGGCGAAGGGATCGTCGCTGCCGCCCTGGTCGGGGTTGGACTGCGCCTCCTGACGGCCGGTGTAGTAGATCGTCACCGTGCCGTCGACCGCACTCAGGCGCGAGCGCTCGCCCAGCGCGGCGTACATGCCGCCGCGAGCGAAGTAGTAGGCGCTGGTCTGCGGATTCAGCCGCACCACTGCCTTGCGCAGCTGCACGCCATCGGGAGTGATGTGCGGCGTGTCTTCGAGGATATCCGCCGGGTCGAGGTAGTAGACCTCGTAGGCGGTGTAGTTGCTGCTGCTGCGGATGTTGGTGGTGGCGTTGCTGCCGTTGTTGCGCCAGTACGGCTGGTCCAGGCGGGTCGGCGCACGGGTGGTGGTGGACTGGGCGATCGACACGTTCTCGCGCAGGTTGACGATCGCGCTGGCATCGATGCTCAGATCGCCGGCGACGTCGATGAGCGCGCTGGTGTTGTTGACCGCGCCGGCGGTGCCGGCGGCCAGGCCGGCGGCGTCGAGCGCGCCGCCGATGGCCGCGTCTCCGCCGCTGTAGATCAAACTTTCGCGACGGTTGTTGAGCGTGCCGGCACCGATGTCCAGGCGCTGGCGCGCAGCGATGGTGCCGGCGCGGGTGGTACCGGCGACGGTTTCCTCGAGATTGTTGATCTCGGCCGCGCCCAGCGCGAGATGGTCGCCGTACAGCCGGCCGCTGCCGAGGTTGTCGATGCGCGCGGCGTCGATGCGGGTATCGGCGCCGTCGATCACACCGCGATTGGTCGCCCTGCCGGCGACGACGATCCGCGCGCTGCCGTTGGCGGCGGTGATTTCGCCGCTGGCGGCGTTGTCGAGTGCGTTCGCGCTCAGGTTCAGGTTGCCGCCGGCGGCGATCCGGCCGGCGTTGCGCAGGTCGCCCTGGGTGGACAACGACAGGTCGCGGTTGGCGAGCAGGCTGCCCTGGTGGTCGTAGCTGTCGGCAAGCGCGATGGTCGCGTCGAGCCCCGATTCCAGGCTGCCGTTGCCGCTGAGGCGCTTGAGCTGCAGGGTCAGCAGGTCGCCGGCGGCAAGGCGGCCGCTGTCGTTGTCGAGGGTGCGGGTGAAGCCGGGATCGCGGACATCGAGCGTGCCGCCGGCGGCGACCTGGCCGCCGCGGTTGTCGATCGTGCCGCCGCCGCGCAGGAGCAGATCGCGGTCGGCGCTGAGCAGGCCGCTCGCGTTGTCGAGCGTATCCGCGACGACCGTGACGCTGCCGCCGACCACGCCCTGGTTGGCGCCGAGCGTGTTGCGGTTGATCAGGCTCGCCGCGCTGAGGCTCAGATTCGTCGCGGAACCGATCAGGCCCGCCTGGTTGTCGACGACGCCGGCGCCGGCATCGAGCCGGGTATCGCCCAGGGCCTGAATCTGCCCGCCGCGATTGTCGATGCCGCCGGCGGTGAGCGCCAGCGTGTCGCGGCCGCCGATCTGGCCGTTGTTGACGATACTCACGGCCTGCAACGTCGCGGCGCCGCCGGCATAAACGGTGCCGGCGCTGTTGCTGAGCGCGCCCGCGCTTACCTGCAAGGTGCCGCCGCTGCTGATGCCCTTGTCGCTGCCGCTGTTGGCGTTGCTCAGGGCCTGGCCGTGGGTGTCGATCGCCAGCGCCGTGCCCGCCTGGATCAGGCCGGCGTCGTTGCTGAGCGCGCCGCTGTCGATGCGCAGGCTCTGCGCGCCGGCGATACGCCCGCCGTCGTTGAGCAACGCGCCGTTGCCGGCGTCGAGCGTAACCGCACCGCCGGCGATGTCGCCGCCGCGGTTGTCCAGGCCTTGCGACTGCAGCGACAGCACGCCGGCGGATTGAACCCGGCCGCCGACGTTGGAGAACGCATCTCCGATATCGAGCGCGACCGCTCCGGCAACCGAAGCCAGGGTACCGCCGTCGTTGTCCAGGCTGGCCGCGGCGACGCTAAGGTCGTCCTGGGCGATCACGCTGCCGGCGCTGTTGTCGAACGCGCCCGCGACCGTCACCGCGGCGGCGCCGCCGCTCTGGATCTGCCCCTGGCGGTTGTCGAGCGTGCCGGTGTCGAGCCGCACCGTCGCCGCGCCCGCGATCAGGCCGGCCTGGTTGATCAGCGCGCTCGATTGCAGTTGCAGTTCGCCGCCGCTGGCGATGCGGCCGCTGGTGTTGTCGTGGCGGCCTTGGATCGCGAGCAACGCGTCCTGGCCGGCGCTGAGCTGGCCGCCGGCGGTGACCAGGTCGACGGCGCGCAGGTCGATGCGCTGGGCGTAGGTGTCGCCGGCGCGCAAGTCGACGGACTGCGCGGAGAGATTGAGTTGACCATTGCCGGCGATGCGGCCGCCCGCGCCGTCGACGACGATCGCCTGCAGATCGAGCGTGCCGGTACCGGCGTGCTCGATGGCGCCACCGCGGTTGACCAGGGTGCCGGCCTGCACCCGGGTATCGCCGCTGGCCGCGATCCGGCCTTGGCTGTTGTCGAGGGTGTCGCGAACGGCCAGCGACGCGGTGTCGCCGGCCTGCAGTGTGGCGCCGACATGGTTCAGCGCATCGGCCTGCAGCGCGATCGTGCGCGCATAGGTTTGGCCGCCGCTGAGATCGAGGGTTCCTCCGCGCAGGTCGAGCGCGCCGTTGCTGCCGATCGTCCCGCCGGCGCCGGTGAGGTTCGTGGCCTGGATCGCCAGGGTGCCGGCGCCGGCGTGCTCGATGGTGCCGGCCCGATTGTTCAAGGCGGCGCTGGCGAGCGCCATGTCGCCGGCGCCGACGATGCGGCCGCCGGCGTTGTCCATCGCCGTGGCCGCGGCGATGGTCAGCTCGCCGGCCGACTGCAGCGTGCCGCCTGCGGTCGACAAGGTGTCGACGGCGACATCGATGTTGCGGGCGAAGGTGGTGCCGGCGCTGAGATCGACGTCGCCGCCACGCAGCGACAGTGCGCCGTTGCTGCCGATCGTGCCGCCGGCGCCTTGCACGGTGGCGGCTTCGATCGCGGCATTGCCGGCCGATTGCAGGCTGCCGCCGGCGTTGCCGAGACTTGCGGCGCGCAAACTCAGGTCGTTCGTCGCCGCGACGGTCCCAGCGTCGTTGTCGAACCGCCCGTCGACTGCGAACATCGCTGCGCCGCCGGATTGCACCGTGCCGCCGCGGTTGTCGAAGTGCATGGCCGCGACGTCGACGGCGTTGCCGCTCAGAGTCGCGCCACGGTGATCGACGACGCCGGCGCGCAGTCGCAACGCGCCCGCGCCGGCGATGCGACCCCCAGCGCCGTTCAAGTCGCCGAGGTTCAGAATCGTCCCGCCGCTGCCGGCGTGTTCGATCCGCCCCTGCTCGTTGAGCAAACGGCCGGCATCGAGCTGGAGCTGGTCGGCGTTGCTCGCCACCCGGCCGCCGCGGTTGTCCAGCGTGCCGGCGACCCGCCACTGGCTCGCCGCGCCGCCGCCGTGCAGCAGCTCGCCGCCGCGGTTGCTGAAGCTTTGCGAGTTCAGTCCAAGCGCGCCGCCGACGCTGAGCCGGCCGGCGTCGTTGATCAGGTTGCCGAGCTGCAGCTGCGCCTCGCCCTGCACCGCCAGCGTGCCGCCGCGATTGCTCACATCGCCTGCGGTCACCGTCAACGAGGCCAAGCCGAGTTCGCCGCCGTCGTTGTTCAAACCGCTGCCGCTGTTCAGGACGATGCCGCTGCCGGCCTGGATCGAACCGGCATCGTTGTTCAGCAACCCGCCGATGCGCAGCACGCCATCGGCCAGCGGCACGATCGGCGGCGGCGCCACCGCCGGTGCGCTGGGATCGCTGCCGGCGGCGGTACCGCTGCCGCTGTCGCCGCCGGCGGTACCGCCGGCCCCGCCGGTTCCGCCTCCCGAAGACAACGCGGCCAGACCGATCCGTCCGCCTTCGCGATTGCTCAGCGCACCCGCCTCCAGCCGCAGCGCCTGCAGCGCGGTCTGTTCGATCGCGCCCGCGCGATTGCTCAGGCTTTGTGCGCTCAGCTCCAGGCGACGCGCGTTGAGCGTGCCGCCGCTGTTGTCCAGATCGGCCGGAGTGGCGATGCGCAGCTGTTGGCCAGCGCTGACGGTGCCGGCGTTGCTCACCCCGCCGCTCAGATCGAGCGCCGCATCGCTTTGCGCCTGGATCCGGCCGCTGTTGCTGAGCCGACCATCGGCGCTCAGGCTCAGTTCGCCGGCCTGCGCCCCGATCGCGCCGGCATTGCGCACCCCGAGCCCGTGTTCGGTGCCGAGCAGGACGATCTTGCCGGCGTACATGCCCCCCAGGGCGCCGACGTCGAGCGCGTACGCCGGAGCGGCGCCGCTGCCGGCGGTCGCGACGACGCTGCGGTGATCGGCGCTGACCGTGTTGGCGCCCGCGGTAACTTGCAGCTGCTGCGCCCACACTCCGGCGTTGATCCGCAGCGAGCGCGCGATCAGGTCGGTGTAGTCCGTCGTTCCGGCATCCAACCCGGCGCCGCCGATGCCGATCGCCCCGCCTTCGACCCGATAGCCGTCGAGGCTGCCGCCGGTGAGGATCGGCGCGCCGGTGGTCAGGGTGGCGCGGCGCGTGTTGATGAAGCCGCCGCCGTCGACCTGGATGCCGGCCGGGTTGGCGATCACCACCTCCGCGCGCGGCCCGGCGACTTCGACATAACCGTTCAGACGGGTCGGGTTGGCGCTGTTGATCTCGTTGAGAATCACCCTGGCGCCGCCGCCTGCGAGCCAGGGATTGCCCTGCACCCAACCGCCGAGCTGGGTCTGCGCGCTGCCGCGCGCGTTGTTGAGGATCGCGCCTTCGCGGTCGACATCGAACTGGCGGTAGGTATTGCGCGATACGCCGGCCGCGCTCGGGGTCTGGATATTCACCAGCGGCACGCCGTTGGGCGCCTGCAGCACGGTCGGCCGCTGGCTACCCGGCGCGTTCGGGTCGGCCACGATCTGCGCCCAGGCCGGCAACGTCGTCGCGGCCCCCAAGACGATCCACAGCGCGCCGGTCATCGCTCGCAGCCTCGGGGCCGTTGCGCGTCCGCCGCCGCTGCGGCCGCCGCGCGGCGCGCTCACCAGTTCCGAGGCGACCTGCCAGACGCCCAGGGCGCAATTGAAGACCAGGCGGTAGATGCGGTTCATGACGTGCTTCCTTGACTGCGAATACAGCTGAAATCCGAGGGAAAATCCGTGAGCGGACGTTGCCGCTCAGTACGACCAGGCGAGGTTGAAGCCGGTGACGGTGTAGGCGCCTGGGAAACCGCGCGGCGCTGAGATCGGTGCGCCGACGAAACCGTCCCAACTCAAACGGCGCCAGCGCCCGCGCAGACCGATCACGCCGCCGACGAGGCGGTCGCCCGACTGCCATGCCACGGACGGCCCGCCGACATGGCCGACGTCGGCGCCCAGATACAGTTCGTGCGGCCCGCCCAGGGACAGCGCCAGCTCGTTGCGCCACAGCCAGCCGCGTTCGCCGCTGAGCGCGGCTTCGCCGTCGAAACCGCGCACGGTGTAACGGCCGCCGATCGCGAAGCGGTCCTGCGGGACCAACGGCGTGCGATTCCACTGCCCGCGCCAGCTTCCGGTGTAACGCAGCGACTGCGCGCCGACCTGGAACGGTGCCGTCAACTGCAACTCCGCGGCGATCAACTTCATGCGCGAGGTCCCCTCGCCGAACGCCTGCTCCGGCGCCGGCAGGGCGCCGAAGGCACCGGTACCGCGACGATAGGAAAGATTGGCGTCGACGATGGCGCGGCCGATGAAGCGCTTGTAGGTCAGCCCCGCTTCCCAGCCGGCGTTGCGCCGGCGCTGCACCTCGATCTCGGTGTCGTCGATGAAGTTGTCCGACTCGCGCCACCAGCCGCGCGCGTAGGCGCCGAACTTGCTGCGGGCGTCGCGGAACAGCAGTCGCGCCAGGCGCAGTTCGGCGTTCCGGCTCGACCCGCTGTAGCGATAGTCCTGACGGTCGCCCGCGACGGTCTGGTGATACTCGTAGCCGCTGGCGGTCGCGCCGAGCAACCAATAGCCGTACGGGACGTCGTAATGCGCGGTCCAACTGGAGGTGCCGCGGCCGCGACCGTTGAACGCGTCGTGGCCGAGATTGAGGTAGAACAGGTCGTTGCGGGCCAATCCGTGGTCGACCGACAGCGTCGCATTGGCCTGCAAGCGGCCGGTCGCTTCGCTTCCGGCATCGTCCAGGCCGAGATTGACGCGCAGCGGCGAGCGCTGCTGCCAGGCGACGATCAGATCGCTTTCGCCCGGCGCCGCGCCCTCGCCGTCGGCGGGCGCGATGCGGATGTCGGCGGTCGCGGTAGGAACGCGCTGCAGATTCTCCAGCCCTTGCTCGATGTCGCGCAGGTTGAGCAGTTCGCCCGAGCGTACCGGCAAGGCATTCGACCAGTGGGCACGCGCATCCGCGCCCTCGGCATAGCGCACTTGTTCGATCCGCCCCGGGACCACGGCAAGGGTCAGCACGCCATTGTTGAGATCCTGCGGCGGCGCCAGCACGCGGGTGGTGATGTAGCCGCGGGCGATGATCGCGTTCTGGACCCGCTTCATCAGCACATCGATGCCGCCGGCGCCCAGGCAAGGGCCGGCCGCCGGCAACTCGGCCGCGCGCACGGCCCACGCGAACTCGTGGGCCATGTCGCCGGACAGACGCAGTTCGCGAATCGGAAAGCACGGCGTTTCGTTATCGGGCAATCGCTCCTGCTCACGGCCCGCGCCCGATTCCAGGCGCACGTCCGGCCGCCGCTCCTGTTGTTCGCGCAAGGCGCGCTCGCGCTCGCGTTGCCGCGTCAACTCGCGTTCGCCCGGATCGATCGTCTGCGCGCCGGCCGTCGCCACGACCCCACCAAGTACACATCCGGCCCAGCACCGCCGCCAACGGCGGTCGTGGTTGCCCCGCGCCCCCTGCTTCACTCGATCGCTCCTGTAGCCCGATTCCGTTCGAGCCGTTGGCTCAGCAACGGCGAGCCAGGCAATGACGCAACCGACTCGACTGCCTGCAACGACTTACCCGCCTTCGCCGAAGCACATTCATCTCGCTTCGTTACGAAGGTCACGTCGAATCGAATCTAGCAGCCGCAACGGCAGCGTCGGTCCAGACCAAGTGAAGTCACATTGATTCGTCGCCGTCGTATAGCCGGCGTTTAGTGTGTGTGGCTATGCGACACATTCGTCAAAGACCCTGGTGTCGCTATCCAATGCGGTCGACGATGGATCTCATCTCGTCCGTCCCGCCGTTCATCGATGCATCGGCGCACGGACTGCCCCGCATCGCGCTCAGCTACGAGCGAGTCGACGGGTTTCGCACCGGCAAGGGCTCAGCTCACGCTCGCTCACCGTTCCTATCCGACCCTTCGGATCGCAGACGATTTCCATCGATGAAGCGCCACGCACCGGTCTCATCCCGCCGCGGACCGGCGCGCGACACGAAGCTCAGTTCACATTGGCTCGCGTCTCCAGTCTTCGGTACGACCGTTCGGGCTCGGACCGCTTTGCCCGGCCTGGTCACGTTCTTCGTTTTACCGAAAAGATAAAACCGGAAACGTACGCAAGCCTGCGGATCAGTATTGGAACGCCGACGCGTATCGCGTCGCGACCGGCCATCGCCGCCCAAGACAGGAGCAACTCATGGCATCGACGCGGATACGCGCACTGTTGGCCGCAACCATCGCATTGGCTGCCTTGTTTCTCTTAACCAGTACCGTCCGGATTCCGTTCTACAGCGACCGTTCGACGACAGATTCCGCGTCCGCCATCCAGCCGACTGCGCACGACGCCCAACGCGACCTCGCGGACGCGCGCCACGCTGACGAGCCCATAGGCTCCGCGGTGGCGCCGGCTCAGGCCGCATTGGAAGAGCGTGTCCGCAGCGCTGCGCCGCAGGCTCAACCGCCGCGGACGTTCATCGGCCCGGACGGAAAACCGCAGGAAATCGTCTACAACCAAGGGCTTGCCCTTTCCCCGGGCGCACGCGATCAGCTCAAACAACAATTGCTGGCCGAGATGCGCGCCCACCCGGAGGCCGTGTCTCAGATCTACGGCGTCAGCCGCGCCGACATCGCCGCCGTACTCGACGGTACCAAGCCCTTCCCCGAATCGCTGTTGAATCAGTGACGCCTCCGGTCCGGCGGCGATGCGGGCAAGACCGGGCGACCGACAACAGGCGCCTCGGTGGAGCAACGACCCGTGGGCGAGGCCCACGGCCACGAATGGACAGGATGAAGTACAGGAGAGGATGCGAATGAAAGCCTACAAGCACTGCCTGCTGGTCGGCGCGCTCTTGGCCGGCAATGCGTTCGCGCAAAGCAGCGACGGCTACGGAACCACCGTGCGCATGCCGCTAGTCGTCAGCAGCACCAGCTATGTATCGACGATCTATGTCCGAAATGCCGGAACCACCAACGCGAGCGTGCGCGTCGAGTACTACGGCGCGACCGGAACCCCTCTTCCGGGTCCGCGCCTTTGCACCACGCTCAGCGTCGCCCCTGGCGCCGTCGTCGAAGGATCGCTGGCATCGCTGTGCGGCATCACGCCGAGCTCCACCAGCAATTACGGCCAGCTTTCGCTGACAGAACAGAGCGCCACCACGGTTCCGATTTCGGCTTATGCGCGCGTGCAATCGTTCACCGGCGCCGGCTATTCGGTGGAAGGGTTCAAGATCGGTTCGCTGACCGGCGGCGGCGCGAGTTCGTCGATCGTCGCCGGATTGCGTCGCCAGGCGGCGGCCCCGGGCTACCAGTCGAACTGTTTCGTCGGTTCTCTCGGCGAACCGGTCGAGGTCACCTGGTCGCTGCGCACGGCCAGCGGCGCGCAGCTCGGCAATCAGCAGGTCACCAGCCTGAGCGCCAACGAGACCTTGCGCTTCCTCGACGTGCACAGCCACGTCGGCGCGCCGGCCGGCGACTACGAGAACGTGCAGGCGGTGTTCAATGAGACCACGGCCGGCTCCAACCCGGGCTTCGTCGCATACTGCACATTGCAGGAAAATCAGCGCTTCGACGGCGACTTCCGCATCGCCAAGGAAAGTGATCCGGACGACCTGAGGAGCAAGAAAGTCGGCCTGTCCACGACCAGCGCGCTAGGCTCGGTGCTCGGCCTGATCAGCGGCCAGGACCGGTACGGCCTGTACCTACAGCATCCCGACTGGGTGCAATGCCGGATCAACGGCGCCAACGCCTCGCAGCTGGAAATGCGCTTGGAAGATCCGCAAGGCAACGTCGTAGCCGGCGGCAACGACATCAGCTCGTTCCAGAAGGTATATCTGGGCGAACGCAGTACCCGCAACGACGGCGCTAACGGCTTGTGGGTACTGAAGGTCGAGTCGCGAGGCTTGTTGGCGCTGCTGTTGTCGTACTCGCTGACCTGCGAAAGCGGAAACGGCTCCAACCCGCCTCTTTTCGTCGGTCACTCGGGCGTCGAAGAGTTCTGATCGGTCCGCAGGTCCCGGCCCGGTCCGGGACCCGCGGCTCGCAAGGGCCGGACCAGCGGCAGCAGAAAACCGGCGCCGGAGAACATCACTTCGGCACCGGTAATCGCCAGACGCCACATCAGGGCTAGGCCGGCCGCCTCGGCCGTACCGACCCATGGCGCCAGCCCCCATACCAGACCGGCCTCCCGCACGCCTATACCGGCCGGCACGAACAGGGCGGCGACGCCGATCAGACCCGACAGGCACATCGCAGCGGCCGCCTGCGAACCAGCAAGCGGCATGTCCCCACCGCCGGCGAGCACGACGAACCCCGCACTCATGGCCGAGTACGCTCCGGCTTGCAACAACCAGGCCAGCGCCGACGCGCGATAGGACGGGCCGACGCGGGACCGTCCGCTCCACAATCGCGACGAACGCGGCGATATCGCTATCGGCCATCGGCGCCAGATGCCCGCCCAGGTCAACGCGACCGCGCCGCATGCCAGCCCCACTTGCAACCATGCGCCCGCTCTCGGCGGGAGAGCCGCAGGCGCGTATGTCGCCGCGATCGCCGCGCACAATCCCAGCGACAGGCACTGTTCGCGCAGGAACAACAACAGCACGCCGCGCGGAGCGGTATCGCCGTCGGCGTACAGCGCTCCGCGCGCTACGCCTTGCCAGATCTTGCCGGGCAGATATTTCCCCGGCAGGCTTTGCGCCCAGCGAGACATATCGCCGATGGCGCGAGCTCCGATCCAGCCGTTGCGGGCGAGCACGTGCCATGCGGCCGCGAACAAAATCTGGCTCGCCAGGCAGCAGGCGACGGATGCCGCAAAGCGACCGGCGGCCAGATCCTGCAGCAGCCAGGCCAACTCGCGACTGCGTCCGGACGCTTCTGTCACCACCCAGACCAGCGCCGCCAGGCCGAGGAACAGGCCGAACCCGCGCAAGCGGCTGCGCCGGGCTTCAGAGCAGCTCATTCAGGCACTCGTGGTAACGCCGACCCATCTCGCTCCAGGAATGATGTAAGCCGACGAACTCGCGCGCTTGGCGGCCTAACGCTCGCAGAGCATCGCGATCCGCGCACAGTTTCGCAATTGTCGCGCACCACTCGGCACCGTCCTGGCTGGGCAACAGACGGCCGTTGTGGGGTTCGCTGATCGCATCGCGCAACCCCTCCAGGTCCGCGGCCAGGACGTAGCGTTCGCTGACGCCCGCCTCCAGTGCCACCAGGCCGAAGCCCTCCGGATCGCCGGGAGCGCGGATGTTCGGCATCAGCACCAGATCGCAGCGCGCCAACAAGCCCAGTTTGACGGATTCGTCGACCGCCCCGTGCAGACTCACCGTGGCACGCAAGTCCAGTTCCGAGATCGCCGTCGCCAACGCCGCTCGGTCGGGCCCGTCGCCTACGATGTCCAGCGTGACCGGCAGCGCGCGCTCAAGCAGACGTGGCATCACTTCGCGCAGGAACCATAGAGCGCCCTTGCGGCGCACCAAACGCCCCAGGATCAACAATCGCACCGGCGACTGGGGATCGCGCTCGGTTCCGGACGGCGGCAGGGTATCTACGCCCGGATGGATCAGGGTGTGCCGGTCGGACGCGACGCCGCGTTCCCGCAACATCCCCCCGACATGGCGGCTGATGCAGATGTAGCGGTCGAAGCGACGATCGAAGTGTCGCCGCAGATAGCTCTGATACCAGCCCGCCGGGAACGCGATGTCCAGACCGTGCACCACGACCGCGGTCGGTACGCCCATCCAGCGCGCCGGCCAGGCCAACGCACTCAACGCGGGATCGCCGAGCAGCAGCAGCCGCACCTCACCGCGCCCCAATCCCCAAACCAGCCGCATCGAGGCCCACAGCACGAACCAAGGCACGCCCCATTGCCCCCGCCCCCACTTCACTACCGTGACCGGCGAGCGCGCGCGCAGCTGATCGGCGATATGGAAACTGAGCCGCTGCATGCCGCCCTGACTGGGCGGAAATTTCCGCGACAGGTACCAAACCGACTTCATGGAGCCGCCCGCCACTCCTTTCGCCTCCGATCCTGCTGCAGCTCCTCGAGCAACCGCCGATTGACCGCCAACTGGTGCGCCAACAAGCCGATCGTCGTCGCTGCGCCAGCGCACAGGATCAGCACCGCCGCGAGTATCAGCGACTGCACATGGCCCTGCCCGTCGCCGCGCGCATACTCGAACAGGAACCCCGCGCCGATTCCCACGCCGGCCAGACCGCTGAAGGCTGCAGGCAACAGGAAGAACTCCAGCGGCCGATAGGTCAGAAAAGCACGCAGAATGGCGAGCCCCGAACGACCGACATATACAGGAATGCTGCGGATGAGACGCGACGGACGGGTCGGCGGGTTGACCCCGACCGGCACCGAACCGACCCGCAACCCGGTCTGCCCGGCCTGAATCAGCGTCTCTAACGTATAGGTGTAGCGCGAGTACACATTGAGCCGAAGCGCCGCCTCGCGGCTGTACGCGCGGAAACCGCTGGTAGCATCGTCGACTCGCACGCCGGCCACGGCCCGGACCACGCTGCTGCCGATGTTTTGCAAGCGCTTCTTGGCCCAGGAGAAATGCGCGATGCGATCGATGGGCCGGCAGCCGATCACGATGTCGGCACGCCCCTCGAGGATTTCGGCGACCAGCGCCGGCATCGCCCGGGCATCGTACTGGTTGTCGCCGTCGAGGTTGACGACGATGTCGGCCCCGCGTCGACAGGCGACCTCCAATCCGGCCGCGAACGCTCGCGCAAGGCCATGATGCTCGCTCAGGCGCAGCACCACATGCGCGCCATGCTCGACCGCAACGGCTGCGGTACCGTCGTCGGAACCGTCGTCGATCACCAGCCATTCCACCTCGTTGACGCCGGGCAGTATTCGAGGCAGCGCGGCCAGCGTCGCCGGCAATTGACTGGCTTCGTTTCGGCATGGAATCTGAATCACGAGCTTGATCGGCTTGCGCGCGGCGGCGGCGGCTTCCGCTGCCTGAGCGGCCGGCGTGAGCGGTCCCGCGACGCTCTCGAAACGAACGAAGCGATGCACGTTCATAGCGACTACCTCGCAGAGTCCATGGCAAGCCGGAGCCGCGCCGAGCGCGGTCCCGCCTACGGTTCAATCCGGGTGATGCGCCAATCACTTCGCTCCTGGTGAACGCCGCGTGCAGGAGCATGGAAAGCGGTATTGCGACGGACACGGACGATCGGAAGCTCGGCCAGCGTTCTCGCGCCGGAACCCGCAATCGCCTGGTTGCTGGGATGCACGATGACGCAGGGCCTACCGGCGCAACCTCCGTAGCGCGCCAAACGCTCGGCACTCAGCGGTTGCGGCTGTGCCGGCAACATCGCTACCGGCCGGCCGAAGCCGCTGAGCAAGGCGCTGGCCAGAGGACCGGAGCCGGCGACATAGCTCACGCTGTCGACCGGAAGGAAACCGGCGATCGCCTCGATCTGCGCCACCATATCGCGGTCTTCGCGCAAGAACAGGTACTCACGTTGCTGCCACAGCAAATGCGCGCTCAGCGCCAGCGACACCGCAGCGATCGCGACGGTCCGCACCCGACGAGGCGCCAGCGAGCCGACCAACGCCGCCCCGATCGCCGCGAACACCAGAATCGCGGGAAAAACCGTCGGCACCCAGCGGCGCGCAGCCCAGACGTGATCCGGCGAAATCATCGGCCGCCAAAGATAGATCGTCATCGGGACGAACAAGAACAGCATCATCCAGTCCGCTGCGATCGCGGTCGGCCGTCTCAGCACCCGCCACAACCCAACCCCCGCCCCTAAAGCTGCGGCAAGAACCACCCAGGTGCCCAGATAGGCCGAAAGATTGCCCAGGCTGATCTCTCGATAGTCTCGGGTTCCGTTCAGATGCGGAACCAGCTTGGATTCGATCAGCGCGTAGGGTTGCACCGACGGCCGAATCCACATCGCATAGACGAACACCGCGAGAAATCCGGCAGCGGCCCACCACGCCATCGCGTTCGACGCGCGCAGCGACAGCGGTTGAAACCGCATTCGCGAACACAACCAGGCGCCGAGTAAGCAGGACAGCGACGCCGACAATGCCGGCAATACGAGATCGGCCAACCCAATCAGATAGGGACGCACGAAGACGGCGAAATAGAGCAAGGCCAGAACGGTCGATAACGAACATCCCGCTGCGATGCAAATGGCGACCGAGGCCAGGCTTCGACCGCGCGTCCGGTCGATCGCGACGAAGCACACCGCAGCCAAAGATGCCGTCAGCGAGAATACGACCGCATCGATGCGCACCAGCGTCGACATGCCCAGCATGGCGCCGCCGAACCAACCCAGCGCAGCCGACCGTCGCGAAATCGCGAACGCAGCGATCCACAATCCATTTAGAACGAACCAAGCGCAGAACGGCTCGCTCAAACTGTTACGCGATATCCAGACCTGCGCCGGCTGGAATGCGAACGCGGCCAAGGCCGCCACCGCCCAATGTCGCCGTCCCGGGGGGAGGCAGCGTACCGCCAAGGCATAGAAAGCCAGGCAATTGAGCACGCCGATCACCGCGTTGAGACGGAAGATGGCCAACGGCCCCAGCAGCGCACCAAGCATCGCCATCCAGACCGGCGTCGCCGCCGAGAACTGGTAAGTCCAAGCCGTGCCGGTGGGGTAGATACCGGGTAGTTCCGGCGATCGCCCTTGTTCGATCGCTTCCACCGCCGGATCGGTTGCGATCCCGAGCCGCTGCAGGTCGATCCTGGATGTTCCGGCACGCAGCAAGTGCAGCGCGTGCTGGGCGTAGATGCCTTCGTCGCGCTCCCCGAGCAGACTCTGTTTGGGGAAGCCTGCATACAGGAACCCCGCGACCACAACGATCAGCGCAACCGGTACGAGCGACCACCGCCAATCCGGAAGCGCGTCGCGCATCGCGCGACGGCGATGCGGATCGACGAGAAAGACTATCGTCACCCCCCACCCCAGAATGCCGATCGCTACCGGGAAGAACAGCCCGGACAGCGCCAACGCGATCAGCAATACGGTCCATGCCGCGCTGCCAACGCATAGAGTGACCAAAGCATTGCGAGCTAGAACGCGAATCTTCTCGCCGCCAAGAGCGATGACTCCCAGCCCCGACGGGTAAATGGCCGTCCATATGCCGAACTCCGCCAGTGCTTTCAGGTATTCCATCGAATCCCCTCGCCTGTGCAAACGAGTCTACTCAGCGGAAAAACGGCGAACTACATAGTGCGTCAAGCTTCGCCATCTCCGTAAAATTGATACCGCGGTCGCAGGTTCAAGCGCTGCGCGTCGCCGAGGAGAAGACTGCCTTCCGGCGGCGATCGGCACCCAACGCACTTTCGCGCCGATGGCGGCCACCCACACTCGCCTTGCCTGTACCGTGGGCAGCGCCAAGATTGCGCCGTTCCTTCGCCGACCACACCGTTTACCGACCTCGCGCGGCAGCGCCCACCCGCCGCGACGCGATCGATACGATGGCCGCCCGGCACAGCCGCAAGGCGCGAGCTTCAAGACACCAGCAACTGCTGGCATAGCGCTCTTTATCCCAGGGCTCAGCGACACGACGTACGCCGATGCAACGCGGCACAACGCTGGACGCGACATCGCATCCAGCCTGTTCGATTCCGCATCGCTTGCAGGCTGCGCCGACCCGACTGATCCGCGGCCGGCGCCGCAACAGGGTACCGACCGGTTGCCGCATCGGTAGTGCACAGCGCAACCGGCCATATGGCGCGACTTATCGGATGTTCGGTGTGTGCTGGCCAAAGGCATGTGTCACGAATATCGCGACACATGCGTTTCGATTCATTGCCTGACGCAGGTCAACGACTCGCGTTCGTACTCAATTCCTCGAACACGCTCTTGCCCACCGAGGCCGACAAGTGGTTGAGGCCCATGACGATATTGGCCGAGGTGTCGGACACTTCGAAAACGCGGTCGCGGTATTTGACGCGCAAGCCGAGGCGATCGCGGCCGGCCATGACGCCGAACATCACCCGCACGCCGGGCGGTCGCTGGCGGATGTCGACGATGGCGACCTCGGCGACGTCGCTGTCGGATACGCGGGCCTGGTTCTCCGCCGCTTCCTCGGCGTAGGCCTGTTCGATCAGCGGCGGCACTTTGTCGTTGCGCTCGCATTCGCCGCAATCCCAGCGGATGTTCAACTTCGGCACGTGGCGCGGGTCCGTCGGCGCGGCGACGGCGGGCTCCATCGCGGGCGCCGGCGTGTCCTCGGCCGATGCGTTCGACGAACACAACGCCGCGGCCAGCCAGATCGAACCGAAAAACCGCTTCCTGCTCATAACGTTCCTTCGTCATTGGAGGGGATGGAGACGGCGCACCCGGGGTCGGCGCGCCGGCGCTGCGGATCATAGCAAGCGCCGTCGCGAGGTCGGCCACGACGTGCCTGCGCCGCTGGCGACGAAACCCGGACTGCGGCGACGGAACAGATTGACCTTGCCGGCGCAGTTGCCGACCATCGTCGTTCGCTCGGGCGTCGCCGGGCGCATCGTCTTACGGGGACTTCATGCCGCGTCGCCAGCTCGTCGGTGTATCCGTGTTCTTCGCTGTCGCCTTCGCCGTTCCCTGGCTGGGCTGGTCCCTGCTGGACCACGCCGCGTTGAGTTTGTGGCTGTTCCCGCTGTTCGTCAGCCTGGCCGGCTTCGCCGCCGCCTGGGCCGAAGGCGGCCGCGCAGGCCTGGCCGCGCTGTGCCGGCGGACCCTGCGCCTGCGCGGCACGCTGCGTTGGATCTTGGCGGCCGCGCTGATCCCGCCGGCACTGGGCGCGGGCTATCTGCTCATACAGGGCATACCGTTGAACGCGCTGCGGCCGGCGTTCGATATCGGGCTGGCGACGACGCTGGCTGCGGCGATCGTGACCGGGCCGCTGGCCGAAGAGTTCGGCTGGCGCGGCTATCTGCAACCCGCCCTGCTGCAGCGCCTGAGCCCGCTGGCCACCGCGCTGTTGATCGCTGCGGCATGGTCGCTGTGGCATGTGCCGCTGTTCGGCGCGGCGGTGTTCGGCAGCGTCGAATCGTCGCTGCGCTACGTCGGCTATCTGGCCGTCTGGTCGGTGTTCCTGGTCTACCTGGTCGAGCGCGGCGGTGGCTCGGTGTGGCCGGCGGTCGCCTTGCACTGGGCGGCCAATGTGCACGCCAACGTGCTCGGCGCGCTGTTCCCGTCGGTCGACGGCAGCCTGTTGCCCGGCGGTTCCAAGGGCCTCGGAACGTACCTGATCGTGACGGCGGCGTTCGTCGCCGTGCACTGGCGTTTCTTCGCCCATCGCGATGCGGCGATGCCGGTCGCGGCCGAAGCCGCGGCGCCGGGCCCGACCAGGCAGGCCGAGCGCTGAGTGCCCGGCCCGCCTCGTCGCGGTGGTTCAGTCCTGATGGACCTCGATCCAACCGTCGAAACCGTTGGCCTGCGCGACCGGGAAGTTGGCCGGCAATGCGCCCAGCACCGCCCCGCCGGCGACGTTGCCGGCCGCCGGCAGCGTCGCCGCGCCGTTCATGACCGCCGGCAACTGCGGCAGCTGGAAGCCCTGCGGGAAATTCACCACGCCCGCCATGGGGTAGTTGTCGATGTTGGCCGCTGCGGCCTGGGGCGAGACATTGACCGGCTTGGTGATCGTGACGGCGCGCCAGGAAATCTTGATGAACGCCGGCGCATAGGAGTACAGGTTGGTATCGGCGGTAGTGTTCGCGTCCGACCACGGGTCCTGCGAAGCCTGGACGCAGTAGTACACGCCGTACCAGACCGGCTGCTGGCCTTGGCCTGAGGTCTCGAATTGCCGACAGGCGGCGAGATAGGCATCGATATAACCCTCGACCGTCGCGTGGTTGGCGTTGCCGGTCGCGGTCAGCGGGGTCAGGTTCTGCCAGGTATTGCCCGGCCCGCCCCAGCGGCCGTTGATCAGATGCGCGCGCACCCAGTTGTTATTGCCGTCGGTGGTGAACGTTTCGGCCGGTCCGGCGGGCAGTTGCGCATCCCATGGCGCGCCCACGGCGGTCGGCACGTTGTTGCCCTGCACCCCGGGCATGCACAGGTCGGGGCCGAGGATCGCCGCGGCGCTGGCCGCGCCGAAATTGATCTGCTGCCGCGGCGCCAGACCGCCGGTCTGGTATTGCGTCATCGTGAAGATGACCTGATCGGTGCTCCAGCGCGGGTTGTTCGGTGACCCGGAATAGATGATGCGGCTCATGGCAGTGTCCTGTCGGGTCGTGGGCGGCGGGATGGCCGGATGACGCGCAAGACACGACCCTTCTACCGTGCGCAGCGGTCCGAAGCCGTGGCCGCGGTCGTCGGCGACAGCCGCGCTGCGGCGGCGGTTGCGGCCGGCGGCGGCACGAACTCGTCGGTAACAACGCCCCGACGCGATGAGCGTGAAGCGTGCCGCCGCCGCGGCGGACAAGCAGACCCGCGCATCGGGCGAGCGCAACGACGCGGCACCGCGCGGCGCAGGCTCGAGCGGACCCCAGTCCCATCGTCATGGCCTTGGCCTGCGCTGCGGGACAGTCCGACGGCGCAGGGCCCGCCTCGACGAGCGGGTTCCCGGCACGAGACCTGTCGATACACGTCGCTGTGTGCGTCGCAGCCGGCACAGAGCCGCGATGCGGCCGGAATCCGCCTTCAGGCGGCGCGCGGCCTGCGCGCTATCGCCGTAGCGATGACGCCGGCCAGCACCGCGAACGCCAGTCCCAAGGCCAGATCGGCGGCGAAATAGCCCAGGTGCAAGCCGTAGTTCTCGCAGGCCCCGGCAGCGCAGTCGCCGCCGATCCGGCGGAACACGAACGGAAATCCGGCCACTTCCTGCCCGTCGTAGCGATAGGCCTGGCGGGTGCGCCAGTACGGCAGCGCGTTGACCGCAACCGCGACGGCGGCGGCAACGAGGAAACCGGAGAAGAAGGCGATCTTGGCTCGCACGGGTCGACGTCCTGGTCCGAATGCTGGGGCCGGGCCGACGCTCGCCTCGCACAAGCCGGGAACCGCTGCCCGAGGCCCGCCGCGTAAGGACGCATCGCCGGAGAGGCACTCACTCTACACAGGACGGCCGTCCGACGGCGCATGCGCGAGGGCTTCCGATACGCGAAGGTCCCGATCCCTGCGCCGCAGGCGAGCCCGCCTCGGTACGCGCTGCGATCGGGCGAGGTAACAGTCGGGCCGCTCGAGATCGGCGAGCAGGTCCGGCCGCATCGACAGCCAGTGACTCGCAAGCGCGCGCTGGAAGCCGCCGTACTCGCGCCAGCGAAATCGGCGAATCAACCGAGTCGATCGCGCCCACGCGATTCAACGGACGGGCCGAGCGCGCGGCCGATGGTTTCGCCGATGACTTCGAGCGACACGCTCATTCCGAACAAGGCGGCGGCCCTGTGCCGCCCGCCCTGGCGGCCCCAACGCCTACAGCCCGACCGGCGCCCTCCGCGCTGTGCGCACCGATGCCGAAACGGCAACTCCCTTCTTCCCAAAGATGGCCGTTCGGCCCTCGGAAACGACGGTTCGTCCCAAACCCTCACCGCCGCCGCCTCGAGCTGCAACCGGGCGACACGTCCCGGTATCTCCCTGATCGCACCGCTCACCAGCGACCAAGGAGAACCTCATGCGCAATACTCCCGCCTTTGCCGGGCTTGCACTTGCCCTTCTGTCATACGCCTTTCCCGGCCTGGCACGCGAGTCGCCTCGCTCGCACGTGGAAGACGTGGCGCGCGCGATCGAGCAGAACTACTTCGACGAAGCGCGGGCCAGGCGGATCGCGGCCGACCTGCGCGGCGCAGCGGCGAAGGGCGAGTTCGACACGCTCACCGAAAAACGCGAACTCGCGTCCGCATTGACCGTCAAACTGCAGCCGTTCGACCGGCACTTCCGCGTGGGCTGGACGGACGCACCGCGTGCGCAGGCGACCGCGGATAGCCCGGTGATGTCGCCGACGCAGCCGCAGGCCAAGCACCGTCGCGGCAACTACGGGGTGCGTCGCGCGGAGGTGCTGCCTGGCAACGTCGGCTATATCGATCTGCGCGGGTTCGCACCGTTCGAATTCGGCGTCGCCGGGCAGCCCGAGCGCCAGGCCATCGAAGCGGCATTGCAGCTGCTCGCCGGTACCGATGCGCTGATCATCGATCTGCGCGACAACGGCGGCGGCGCCCCGCAGATGGTCGGCTACCTCAGCAGCGCCTTCGTCAGGAAGGACGCGGACATCTTCAATACCTTCCATGGCCGCGATCGCACGATGAGCGAAGCGCCGCTCGACTGGTATCCGCAGCCGCGCCTGGATACGCCGCTGTTCGTACTGACCAGCGCGCGCACCGCGTCGGCTGCGGAGGCGTTCGCGTACACGCTGCAGAGCGCCAAGCGCGCCACCGTCGTCGGCGAAGCGAGCATGGGCGCCGCCAATCCGGGCGGCGACGTCGATGCGGGGCGTGGGTTCTCGGTGTTCGTGTCCTTTGCCACGCCGATCAATCCGATCACCAAGACCAACTGGGAGGGTCGCGGCGTGACGCCGGACGTCGTGGCGGAGCCGGCGGCCGCCCTGGTCACGGCGCGTCGCCTGGCGCTGGAGGCGGCGCTCGGCAAAGGCCTGCCGCCGGAGTCGGCCATCGACACCCGCTGGGCCCTGGACGCGTTGCGCGCCGAAGCCGGGGCATCGCCGCCTGTACCAGCCGACGACTATGCCGGCACCTACGGGATGATGACCGTCGGCACCGCCCAGGATCGCCTGGTATTGCAGCAGGGACGTCGGCCCGTGCGCACGCTGCTGCCGCTGGGCAACGACAGCTTCGCCGTGCTGGAGAACCCGAGCCAGCGCGTGGTGTTCCAGCGCAATGCCAACGGCCGGGTGGAAGCGCTGGAAGTGCGCCACTCGGACGGAGACGTGCAGCGCCATCGCCGGGGGCATAGCCTGCAATCGGCAGGAACCACGTCGAAGCGGTAGCCGACGTTGCGGACTGCAGGGGCGAAGGGAATCGACAGATCCCTCCGTCCCGATTGATTGGCGCGGGCCGGCGCATTCGCTGGCCCGCGCGGTCGGCTCGGAATCAGCCGGGCCACGAACCCGCCCCCTCCGCGGCGTGCGGGAGGGGGGCGAGAAGGGGCTTTCCCGATGCAGCCATTGGGTCTGCGATTGCGAGCGTCGGCCTACTGGTAACGCGCCACCACGAAAGCCGCCGGCGAGTTGCCGTAGCCCGCTACGACGATCTTGCCGTCGCTTTGCATGGCGAGCCCTTGAACCGCGGCATTCGCGCTGCCGACGGCGGTGACGACCGGGCCGAAGCTGGCGTCCGGATTGCCGAACGAATCGTAGCGATGCAAGGTCAACTGACGGTAGATGCCCGCTTGGGAGTAGCCGCCGACGACGATTCCGCCGTTGGCGTCGATGGCGACATCGCTGCCGACCGCATCGCCGCTGCCGATGGCGGTCAGCACCTTGCCGGTGCCGGAGCCGAAGTAGCTGTCCAGCGCGCCGGCGCTGGTGTAACGGACCACGGCGAATCGGTAGGTGTCGACGCTCGCACCCTTCGCGTAGCCGGCGGCGACGAGGTTGCCGTCGCTTTGGATCGCCAGCGAGGTGGCGATGGCGGCGTTGCCGGCGGAGGTGCCGCCGACATGGGTCAGGACTTTGCCTCCAGTGCCGAACGTGGTGTCCAGCACGCCCTTCGTGGTGTAACGCGTCAACGCGAACACGGTGCCGCCGCTCGACGCGTAGCCGGCCAGCACGGGTTTGCCGTCCGCCTGGATGACCAGGCTGTTGGCGAACGCGGAGCCGGTGCCGACCGCCGAGGTGACGGTGCCGGTGCCGCCGCCGAAGCTGTAGTCCAAGGTGCCGCCGCTGGTGAGGCGCGCCAACGCAAAGCCGGAGCCGGCATAACCCGCGACCCAGATGGAGGTTCCCTGCACGGCGACGGCATAGGCCTCCGAAGCGCCGGCGTAGAAGTTGACCGTCGCCTTGCCCGAGCTGCCGAAGCTGGCATCCAGCGAACCGTCCGCGTTGTAGCGATAAACCGTGAAGTTGCGGGTGGAGGTGAAGTTCGGACACGAGGTGCCGGCCACGACGATCTTGCCGTCCGCCTGCAGGGCGAGCGCGCGCGCCTGCCCCGAGCAGCTGCCGGAGGGCGCGGTAGCGACTTTGCCGGTGCCGTTGAAGCTCGTATCCAGTACGCCATTGGCGGTATAACGCGCCAGCGCGAATTCGCCGAGCGCCGTCTGGCCGGCGACCACGATCCGCCCGTCCGGCTGGATCGCCACCCGGGCGGCGGCGCCGTAGTTGCCGAACGCAGTGGAGGTGATGCCTCCCGTACCGAACGTCGGGTCCAGCGATGCGGCCTGTGCCTGCATTGCGAATGCGCCGATGGCGCCGAGGGCCATGCCAAACGATACCTTCATCGTATTGTTGATCACTGCGTTTTCTCCCTGTTGATGTGATTGAGTCCGTTCTTGGTTCGGCCCACCGCCGCCGCTTGCGTTGTGCGGCGGCGGCGCGCCGAGCGCGCAATATCATGAAAGCGGCTGCGACGGCAGCATCGTCCGCCAAAGGTATCCGTGCTTGATGACAGACATCGCGCAAGCGGCCGTGCGACGCGGCGTAGCCTGGCCCATCGCACCGACGAACCATTCCTGGCAGCCGCACTCACCGCATGCACTGGACCTGCCTCACCCGTGGCCCTGCTTCTCGGCCCGGACCCTGCCTAGGTGCGCGACGGCGAGCAGACCCCGAATTCGCGCGAACATTCAACGTCCCCTCGGTAAGTATGCGCCAGGCAAATCTCCGTCGTTGAGACGATCCGCGGACAGGGAAACGAACTTCGCATCGCGACCTGTCGCAGCCAGCGCGACCGCCTTATCTGGCAGAAGGAATTCGTCGGAAAAGAAATGGGGCCCCGGAGAGCCCCATGGAGTACTAGCGACTTTTAGGCGCCCGCGTAAAAGGCCGCAGCGCCCGCCTCACCCGCCGCGCATCAACCGCACTTACTGTACCCGCAGTTCAAACAGGTCGCGCAGCCGTCCATGATCACCACCGCCTTGGTGCTGCACTTGTGGCACATGGTCGCGGTGGGCGGGAACGAAGCGCCTTCGCCGGTGACGGCGACGTCTTCGTTGCGGGCGTCGTCGGCGAGCGGGGCCGTCTGGCTTACGTCAGAGTTTTTTTTTGCGCGGTCTTCGTAGGCGCGGCGCTTTTCGGCGATCAGCGCGCGCTGGGCGTCGCTCATCTCCGGGTCGTGCAGCATGCCGATCGACTTGAGGTGGTCTTCGACGATGGCGCCCATCTCGGCGACCAGCGACGGCATGTACACGCCGCCGGCCTTGAAGTAGCCGCCGCGCGGGTCGAACACGGCCTTCATCTCGTCGACCAGGAAGGTCACGTCGCCACCCTTGCGAAACACCGCGGACATGATCCGGGTCAGGGCCACGATCCATTGGAAGTGGTCCATGTTCTTCGAGTTGATGAAGATCTCGAACGGACGGCGCGATTCGTGCTCGGTGCCGGCGTTGAGCACGATGTCGTTGATGGTGACATACAGGGCGTGCTCGAACAGCGGCGATTTGATCTTGTAGGTCGAGCCGATCAGGATCTCGGGGCGCTCGATGCGCTCGTGCATCTGGATGACGTTGTCGGCCGGCGATTCCTCGGCCTTGGCCGACGCGGCGCTGGCGGCGGCCGACTTGGCGGCGGCCTCCTTCGCCTTGTCTTCCGGGGTGACGACGCTGTAGCCCTTGATTTTCTTCTCGATCTTGACGGCCATGGGCCCGACTCCTGGTGCTGTATTGCTTGTTCTTGTGGGTGTTGCGGCGGCGGCCGCCGGCGGCTCCGGAGCGGCCCCGCCCTAGCCCCCTCCCGCAGCCGCGGGAGAGGGAGGGGACGGATCAGCGCTTGGCGGCCTTCTTGGCGGCCTTCTTCGCCGGCGCCTTCTTGGCCGCCTTCTTTACGGTCTTCTTGGACGCGGCCTTCTTGGCCGGCGCCTTCTTGGCGGCGGCTTTCTTCGCCGGAGCCTTCTTGGCGGCCGCCTTCTTGGCCGGGGCCTTCTTCGCCGCCTTCTTCACCGCTTTCTTGGCGGCGGTCTTCTTGGCGGCTTTCTTCGCGGTCTTCTTGGTGGCCTTCTTCGCGGTCTTCTTGCCGGTCAGCTCGGACACTTCCTTCTTGGCCTTGGCGCTGGCCTTGGCAAGCTTCTTCTTGGCCGTGCCCACCGCCTTCTTGGCCGCCTTGCGCGCCTTGGTGGCGGTCTTCTTGACCGACGCCACGGCCTCCTCGGCGCGCGAGGCGATCGCGCTGCCGATGTGGGACGCGGTTTCCTTCACGTTCTCGGCGGCCTGGGTCAGCGTCGCCGTCACTCCATTACCGTTGCTCATGATGCCCTCCTGGTGGGCAAACTGCTCTGGGCGATGAATGCGGTTACTGCAATCGGGGTGTTGCCGTGACGATGCTATACCTGCTTCGCGCGCGCGGAACAGTGGCCGGTTCCACACGCCAGGGCCTGGCTGGAAGTTGCCCGCGGACCGGCCCGGGGTCCGCGTGCGGGCGGTGCGGCCGCCGACCGGACGGAGCCGTCGCGCGCCCGCCCGGCGCAGCGGGCGGGGCGGCGGCGGTCGCCGTCAGAACTTGCCGTAATACCCTTCCTTGAGCGCGTCGAACAGATTGGCGGCGGTGTGCAGCTCGCCGTCGTATTCGATCTGTTCGTTGCCCTTGACCTCGAGCACGCTGCCGTCTTCGAGCTCGAAGCGGTAGGTGGTGTTCTCCAGGTCGGCTTCCTTGACCAGCACGCCCTGGAAGGCGGCCGGGTTGAAGCGGAAGGTCGTGCAGCCCTTGAGGCCCTGCTCGTGGGCGTAGCGGTAGATGTCTTTGAAGTCCTCGTAGGGGTAGTCGGTCGGGACGTTCGCGGTCTTGGAGATCGAGCTGTCGACCCACTTCTGCGCGGCGGCCTGGACGTCGACGTGCTCCTTCGGGGTGATGTCGTCGGCAGCGATGAAGTAGTCGGGCAGCTTGGCCTCGGCTTCGTCGCTGAACGGCATCGCCTTGGGATTGATCAGCTCGCGGTAGGCCAGCAGCTCGAACGAGTAAACGTCGACCTTTTCCTTGGATTTCTTGCCTTCGCGGATCACGTTGCGGCTGTAGTGGTGCGCGAACGACGGCTCGATGCCGTTGGAGGCGTTGTTGGCCAGCGACAGCGAGATGGTGCCGGTCGGGGCGATCGAACTGTGGTGAGTGAAGCGGGCGCCGACGTCGGCCAGCTCCTCGACCAGTTCCGGGGCGACCTCGGCCACCCGCTGCATGTAGCGCGAGTACTTGGCGTGCAGCACCTTGCCCGGGATCTCCTGGCCGACCTTCCAGCCGTCGGCCTTCATCTCCGGCCGCTTGCGCAGCATCTCGGCGGTGACGGCGAAGATCTCGTCCATGATCGGCGCCGCGCCCTTCTCCTTGGCCAGGGCCAGGCCCATTTCCCAGCCGGCCACGGCCATTTCGCGGGCGATGCGCTCGGTGAACTCGCACGACTCCTTGGAGCCGTACTTCATCTTGAGCATGGTCACGGTGCTGCCCAGGCCGAGGAAGCCCATGCCGTGGCGGCGCTTGCGCATGATCTCGGCGCGCTGCTGTTCCAGCGGCAGGCCGTTGACCTCGACCACGTTGTCGAGCATGCGGGTGAACACGCGCACGACTTCCTTGTACTCCTCCCAGTCGAACTCGGCCCGGTCGGTGAAGGCGTTGCGCACGAACTTGGTCAGGTTCACCGAGCCCAGCAGGCAGGCGCCGTACGGCGGCAGCGGCTGCTCGCCGCAGGGGTTGGTGGCGCGGATGGTCTCGCACCACCAGTTGTTGTTCATCTCGTTGACGCGGTCGATCAGGATGAAGCCCGGCTCGGCGTAGTCGTACGTCGAGACCATGATCATGTCCCACAGATGGCGGGCGCGGATGTGGCCGTAGATCTTGCACGCCACCAGGCCGTCGTCGCGGACGATGTAGTTGCGGTGGGTCGGCCAGTCGCGCCAGACCACCTGTTCGGCGTCGTCCAGGTTCAGGTCGCCCTGTTCCTTGATGTTGACCGGGAACACCAGCGGCCAGTCGGCATCGGTCTTGACCGCGTCCATGAAACCGTCGGTGATCAGCAGCGACAGGTTGAACTGGCGCAGGCGGCCGTCTTCGCGCTTGGCGCGGATGAAGTCCTTCACGTCCGGGTGGCTGACGTCGAAGGTGCCCATCTGGGCGCCGCGGCGGCCGCCGGCCGAGGACACGGTGAAGCACATCTTGTCGTAGATATCCATGAAGGACATCGGACCGGAGGTGTAGGCGCCGGCGCCGGCGACGAAGGCGCCGCGCGGGCGCAGGGTGCTGAACTCGTAGCCGATGCCGCAGCCGGCCTTGAGGGTCAGGCCGGCCTCGTGGACCTTCTCCAGGATGCCGTCCATCGAGTCTTCGATGGTGCCGGACACGGTGCAGTTGATGGTCGAGGTGGCCGGCTTGTGCTCCAGCGCGCCGGCGTTGGAGGTGATGCGGCCGGCCGGGATCGCGCCGCGGCGCAGCGCCCAGACGAAGCGCTCGTACCAGTACTGCTGCTTCTCGGCGCTCGGCTCGGCATCGGCCAGGGCGCGGGCCACGCGTTGGTAGGTCCCGTCGATGTCGGCATCGACGGCCTCCCCGCTCTTGGTCTTGAGGCGGTATTTCTTGTCCCAGATGTCCTGGGACGCGGGTTGCAGGGCGATGTCTCGTTCCACCGCCGCGTTCTTGACCGCCTCGAGGCGCACCGTGCTCATGCCTGTTTCGTCTCCTCAATCTTGACGACGGGCCGTTGGGTTGCGCCCGCCATCGGTGGTTTCTTATACGTGGCAACCGGGTCGGGGCTCGGCGCGCGCGGCGGCGAGGGGGTCGAACGTCGGTACCGGAACGTCTTGTGTAACGCTTGTTTCGTCTAGGTCGTGTAGCGGTCTTGCGACCGGCCTCCGGAGGCGCCTCCCGGACACCGGTTCGCCGCCAGCCCCCCGCCGACGGCAATGCGCGCGAGCGCGTGGTTACGCGCCGCGTGCGGCTGTTTATGGTGGTGTTTCGAGGTTCGCGCCCGTAGCTGTCATGCGCCCGCTCGCTGTCAAGGCGACGCCCAACCGACCCAAGCCGAACCCCTAAGCTTGGGCTCCCTCCGCAGGGCCGACCACTAGATGTTGTGGCCCCGCAGGGACTTCAAACTACGCCCGCCCTTTCGGGAAGTCAACGCCTTTTTGATGGCTATCACGCTTTATCAGTGTCCGCGCGGGCACGCATCGCAGTTCCGGCGCGGCGCCGGCGAAGGCTGCTGGCGACGCCCGCCGGGCCGCGCCGAACCGGGTTCGCGGCAGCCACTTCATCGGCTATTTATTGCCGCTCTCCGACACTGGCGCGAAGACTGAACCAGATCGGGCCGGCGCGGTCCAAGCCGGCGGCGCGATCCGCCGGCGAGGCTTGATCGGCCGCGCCGCCGCCACGATCTCGACCGTATCGACCGCCCATCCCGACCACGCCGACCGGAATCGCTACACGATGCGCCCCTTGCCGACCCTGCTCACCCTCGCCCTCGCCGCCGCCTTCGGCGGTTTCGCCGCCACCGCGATCCGCGACGGCCTGCAGGCGCCGGCGCACGCATCGCCGGCGGCCGCGGCGATGCCGCTGCCGACCGCCGCCGCCCTGCCGGCCTCGGTCGGCGGCCAGGTCCTGCCCTCGCTGGCGCCGATGCTGCAGCGGGTGACCCCGGCGGTGGTCAGCGTGCACACCAAGCAGACCGTGCGCATCCGCAACCCGTTCGCCAACGATCCGTTCTTCCGCCGCATGTTCCCCAACATCCCGCAGGAGCGGATCAACGAGTCGCTGGGCTCGGGCGTCATCATCGACGCCAAGAACGGCTACGTGCTGACCAACCACCACGTCATCGAAGGCGCCGACGAGGTCTCGGTGACCCTGTCCGACGGGCGCACGGTCAAGGCCGAGTTCCTCGGCTCCGACCCGGACACCGACGTGGCGGTGATGCGGATTCCGGCGCAGAACCTCAGCGCCATCCAGCTGGCCGATTCCGACGCGCTCAAGGTCGGCGATTTCGTGGTCGCGGTCGGCAACCCGTTCGGCATCGGCCAGACGGTGACCTCGGGCATCGTCTCGGCGGTCGGCCGCAGCGGCCTGCGCGGCCTGGGCTACCAGAACTTCATCCAGACCGACGCCTCGATCAATCCGGGCAATTCCGGCGGCGCCCTGGTCAATCTCAACGGCGAGCTGATCGGCATCAACACCGCCAGCTTCAACCCGCAAGGCAGCATGGCCGGCAACATCGGCCTGGGCTTCGCGATTCCGGTCAACCTGGCGCGCAGCATCAAGGACCAGCTGATCGCCAACAACGGCGTGGTCCGGCGCGGCACCCTGGGGCTGGAATCGCAGGACGTGACCGCGCAGTTGGCGGCCGCGCTCAAGCTCGACGAACCGCGCGGCGCGCTGGTCTCGCGCGTGTTCGGCGGCAGCGCCGCGGCTGCGGCCGGGCTCAAGCCGGGCGACGTGATCCTCAGCGCCAACGGCCAGCGCATCGACAACCGCGATGCGCTGCGCAACTTCGAAGGCCTGCAGGCGATCGGCAGCAAGATCGTCCTGGAGGTACGCCGCGACGGCCAGTCGCTGCAGCTCAACGCCAGCCTGCGCGAGCAACCCAAGGCGATCGCCGGCGGCGAGCTCGACCCGCGCCTGACCGGCGCGACCTTCGCCGAGATGCCCGAGCGCCTGCGCCAGTCCGGCTACGCCGGCGTGCTGGTCGAAAGCGTCGCCCGCGGCAGCCGCGCCGAGGCCAATCAGTTGCGCAAGGACGACATCATCGTCGCCGCGACCAGCGGCGAATTCGACGATCTGCCGGGTTTCCGCGCCAGCTTCACGCGCACCCCGGCACAGTTGGTATTGCGTATCGTGCGCGGCAACCGCCGCGGCGACCTGCAAATGCAGTAACGTCGCGGGGCGCCACGCCGCCGCGAACGGCATGAACGCGCGCCGCACGATGCGGCGCCCCTCGCCGCCTAGGAACCGGGCTCCGGCCCGCGCCCGACCGCGGTCCGCCAGAACCCTGGATTCGTTCCGCGGTTCGTCCCTTGCACGGAGGAAGACCCCGATGACCCCCACCTCGACCGACGCGATCAAGAGCAACCTCGGCCAGGCCGGTTCCCACCTCAAGCAGGCCGCGGTCGACGCCGGCGACGCGATCCGCAGCGCCGCCAGCGTGGCCGGCGACGAACTCAAGATCGGCAAGGCCAACGTCAAGTCCGACCTGGCCGACGGCGCCCTGGCCGGGATCGCCGCCGCCGAGCACGCCGGCGGCGCCGCGCGCGAGCAAGTCGACGCGCTGATGGACAAGGGCCGCGACCTGATCGAAAGCGCCGCCGACCTGGTCCGCGAGCGTCCGCTGGCCTCGTTCGGCATCGCCTTCGCCGCCGGCTTCATCATCGCCAAGCTGGCCCGCGGCAGCGACAAGTAAGCGTGAGCGATCCGCATCGCCCCGCGGACGACCCCGCCCCCGACGACGGCGCGGCGCCCGACCCGGCCGCGCCGGGTCCGCGCTCGCCGTCGATCGAAGAGGCCTACCGCGAAATCCGCGACGCCGGCCGCGAGGGCCTGGAAGCGGCGATCGACACCGGCCGCGCGCTGCGCGGACTGTTGATCGCCGACTTCGCCCTGGCCCGCAGTGCGCTCGGCCGCGCCCTGTTGTGGGTCAGCGTGGCGATCGTGTTCGGCGCCTCGTCCTGGCTGTTGCTGATGGCGGCGCTGATCGCGCTGCTGCAGGGCGTGCTGGGCTGGTCCTGGCTGGGTTCGATGTCGGCCGCCGCCGGGCTCAGCCTGGCGGTCGCCGCGGTCGGCGTCTGGCGGGCGATCCATTACTTCGAATACACCCGCCTGCACGCCACCCGGCGGCAGCTGCGCCGGCTCGGCCTGGGCGACCTCGACGAAGACCAGTTGCAGGCCCACCTCGCCGCCGACGCCGCGCGTCGCCAGGAGCGCGCATGAGCCGGTTCGAACGCCTGCAACGCCGCGTCGCCAAGCGCGAGCAACTGCTCGAGGGCCGCTACGAGCAGGCGCTGGAACGCAAGAACACACTCAAGGCGCGCTGGCAGGAAGCCTGGACGCCGGGCCGGATCGTGGTCGCCGGCCTGGCCGCCGGCTTCGTCGTGGGCCGCGCCGAGCCGGTCAAGCTGGCGGCGAAGAGCGGCCACCTGATGCAACTGCTCACCCTGCTGTCGGGCCTGTTCGCCGGCAGCAGCGCGCAGCAGGCGGCCGACCAGGCCGATCGCGCCGCCGGCGAGGCCGGACAGGCGGCCGACAGCGCCCAGGCCGCGGCCGAAGCGACCGTCGCGCCGGGCTACACGGCAGTGGCGTCCAAACGCGGCAAGGCGCACAGTTCCACCACCGAACAGGCCTGACGGTTCCGCCTTGAGCACCCCCAACCCGCCGCCGGCCGCCGACGCGCCGGCGCCGCCGGCCGCCGACGAACCCGCGCCCGCCGCCTCGCCCGAACCGGCGCTGCCGCGCCCGCGCGCGCCGCTGTCCTTGCGCATCCTCGCCGCGCTCGCGGTCGGCTTCACCTTGTGGGCGGCGCAGGAGCTGATCCTGCCGATCCTGCTCGCCGCCTTCTTCGCCCTGGTCGGCAATCCGATCCTGCGCCTGCTGCAGAAGCTGTACCTGCCGCGCTTCGTCGGCGCGGTGCTGGTGCTGGCCGGCGGCCTGGCGGTGTCCGGCGTGCTGGCCCTGCAGTTGGCCGAGCCGGCCGGCGAATGGGTGCGGCAGGTGCCGCGCGAGATGAAGCAGCTCGCGCCCAAGCTGCGGCAGATGACCAAGCCGATGCAGGACGCCAACCGCGCCGCGCAGAACATCGCCCGCGCCGCCGGCGGCGAGAGCACCGCCAAGCCGGTGCAGGTGGTCAAGACCGAACTCAACGACCCCTATCGCTCGCTGACCGCGACGCCGAAGTACCTGGCGCAGGTGCTGGCGGTGATCCTGCTGACCTTTTTCTTCATGGTGTACGGCGAAACACTGCAGCGCAACGCGATCGCGCTGCTGCCCGGGCCGCAGCAGAAGAAGCTGACCATCGACATCCTGCATTCGATCGAGCGCGAGATCTCGCGTTACGTGCTGACCATCAGCCTGATCAACACCGGCCTGGGCCTGGCCCTGGCCGGCGCCCTGTACGCGCTCGGCGTGCCGCTGCCGGAGTCGCTGCTGTGGGGCACGATGGCGGCGACCCTCAACTTCGCGCCCTTCGTCGGCCCGCTGATCGGCATCGTCATCATGTTGTTGATGGGCTTCGTCGCCTTCGACGAGCTGTGGCCCTCGCTGCTGCCGGCCGGCGTCTACCTGCTGCTGCACACGATCGAGTCGCAGGCGGTGACGCCGATCGTGCTCGGGCGGCGCATGCGCCTGTCGCCGTTGGTGCTGATCCTGGCGCTGATGCTGTTCGGCTGGCTGTGGGGCATCGTCGGCCTGTTGCTGGCGGTGCCGCTGCTGGTCTGCGTGAAGCTGGTGCTGGCGCGGATCGACGGCCTGGAGGGCTGGTCGCGGCTGCTGGAATGAATGCGGCGCCGGACTTGCCGAAGCGGGCCGGCCGGCTGGCCCGCACGGGCGCCTGAGGCCGCGACCGCGCCGGTCCGCGACCGCGGTGCCGGCCGCCGCGGCCGGGCGCGTTAAACTGCCGGCATGAGCTTTCCCGTCCGCGCCATCACTTTGGACCTCGACGACACCATCTGGCCGATCGCGCCGGTGATGGTGCGCGCCGAGGCGGCCCTCGACGACTGGCTGCGCCGGCACGCGCCGGCCACCGCGGAGCGTTTCCCGGTCCACGCCATGCGCGCGCTGCGCGATCGCATCGCCGCCGAACGCCCGGACCTGGCCCACGATTTCACCCAGCAGCGCCGGCTGACCCTGGAACACGTGCTGCGCGAATCCGGCGACGACGTCGCCCTGGTCGACGCCGCCTTCGACGCGTTCTTCGCCGCGCGCTGCGAGGTCGAACACTACCCCGACAGTGAGGCCGCGCTGGCGCGCCTGGCCGGGCGGGTGCCGCTGGCCGCGCTCAGCAACGGCAACGCCGACCTGCAACGGATCGGGTTGATGCCGTTATTCCGCTTCCAGCTCGGCGCGCGCGAGCACGGCCGGGCCAAGCCCGACCCGAGCATCTTCCTGGCCGCCTGCGAACGCCTCGGGGTCGAGCCGGCGCAAGTGCTGCACGTCGGCGACGACATCGAGCTGGACATCGTCGGCGGCGCACGCGCCGGGCTGCGTACTTGCTGGATCAACCGCGAAGGCCGCCACTGGCCCCACGCCGGGCTGCGCCCGGACCTGGAATTCACCACCCTCGCCGCGTTGGCCGATTGGCTCGACGCGGGCCACCGCACGGATACCGCTGCCGCATGACTCTGCCCCTGGGTTTCACCGACGACGCCAGCGACGCCCTGCCGCTGGTCCTGGTCAGCCGCAACAGCCTCAAGGCCTGGCGCGAATCGCTGGCCGATACCGCCGCCGCCTGGCTCGACGGCCAGGGCTTCGACGGCTCGCCCGGCACCGCCGCCACCCTGCCCGGCAGCGACGGCCGCATCGTCGCCGGCGTGCTCGGCATCGGCGACCCGCTGGACCCGTATTCCTACGGCCACGCCCCGTTCGCGCTGCCGGCGCGGCGCTGGCGCGCCGAAGGCCAGTACGACGCCGCCACTCTGGATGCGCTGCGCATCGGCTGGGGCCTGGGCAGCTACCGTTTCGACCGCTACAAGGCGGCGCCGCGCGCGCCGGCGCAATTGCTGGTCGAAGCCGGCGCCGACCACGGCGAAAGCTTCGCCCTCATCGCCGCCAGCCTGCGCGTGCGCGACCTGGTCAATACCCCGACCGAGCACATGGGCCCGGACGAGCTGGAAGCGATCGCGCGCGAGATCGGCCAGCGCCACGGCGCCGCGGTCGAAGTGTTCGCCGGCGACGAGCTGCTGAAGCGCAATTTCCCCGCGATCCACGCGGTCGGCCGCGCCTCGCACCGCGCGCCGCGCCTGATCGCGCTGCGCTGGGGCGACGAACGCCATCCGCACATCACCCTGGTCGGCAAGGGCGTGTGCTTCGACACCGGCGGCCTGGACCTCAAGCCGGCCGACGGCATGCGCTGGATGAAGAAGGACATGGGCGGCGCCGCGCACGCGATCGCCCTGGCCGAGCTGATCATGGCGCGCAAGCTGCCGCTGCGCCTGACCCTGCTGGTGCCGGCGGTGGAGAACGCGGTCGGCCCGAACGCGTTCCGCCCCGGCGAAGTCATCGCCACCCGCCAGGGCGTCAGCGTCGAGATCGACAACACCGACGCCGAGGGCCGGGTCATCCTGTGCGACGCCCTGACCTACGCCGCCGAACAGGCGCCGGAGCTGCTGCTCGACTTCGCCACCCTGACCGGCGCGGCGCGCATCGCCCTGGGTCCGGACCTGCCGGCGCTGTACGCCAACCGCGACGAAGTCGCCGAAGCCTGGCTGCAAGCCGGCCAGACCCAGCGCGACCCGCTGTGGCGGATGCCGCTGTGGCGTCCCTACCTGCGTTACCTGACCAGCCACATCGCCGACCTCGCCAACGGCGGCCCGTCGAAGATGGCCGGCTCGGTGACCGCAGCGCTGTATCTGGAGCGTTTCGTCCCGGCCGAACTGCCGTGGGCGCATCTGGACGTGTACAGCTGGAACGACGCCGACCGCCCGGGCCGTCCCGCCGGCGGCGAAGCGCAGGGCCTGCGCGCCGCGTACGCGATGCTCAAGGCGCGCGCGGCGGTCTAAGCCGCGGGCCGCGGTCACCGGTCGCAACCGCCGGGAACCGCCCCCGCTCTTGCTGTTCCGCTCTTGCTGTTCCTCTTTTGCTGTTCCCCCTTGAAAGAGGGGGCCAGGGAGGATTCGCTTTCCGCCCCTCCCGCGGCAAGCGAATCTCCCTCGCGTCCTCCCCCTCGGAAGCACACTGGGGCCGCGCACCGCTCCCTCGTCCCAACGAGACGGGGTTTCGCGCACGCAACGCGACCCACCCGGCTTCCGCCGTTCCTCCTTGGAAGGGGGCCGGAGAAGTTTGGCTTCTGACCGAGCCCGTTGCGTGACAGATGTCATGAAAAACCGACGACTGCAGGACTGACAGAACCTGACTTTTCACAGGTTGGCGGGTCACCGCGCCGCGGTCACACTAAGCCGGTTCTGGCGTCTTGGTTGAGATCATGAGTGCATCGGCTGATCTGCTGAAAGAACTTCGCATCGACCGCAACCGTCCGCCGGAGCGATCCGGCCCGGGACGCGGCCTGGTCATCGGCCTGATCGGCCTGGTCGTGCTGGTGCTGGGCGTCGCCGCCTGGGCGCTGTTCGGGCGCAATGCCGCGACCCCGGTGGACACCGCCACGGTCACCGCGATCGGTGGCGGCGGCGGGGCCGGCGCCTCGGTGCTCGACGCCACCGGCTACGTGGTCGCGCGGCGCATGGCCACGGTCTCGGCCAAGATCACCGGCAAGGTGCGCGAAGTGCTGATCGAGGAAGGCCAGCGGGTCGAGGAAGGCCAGGTCATGGCCACCCTGGACCCGATCGACGCCAACGCCCAGCGCGAACTCAGCGCCGCCCAGCTCGGTGCCGCGCAGAGCGAAACCGCGCGCGTGCAGGCCCAGCTCAAGGAGGCCGAAGCCAACGCCAACCGCCTGGCCACCCTGGCCAAGCAGCAGTTGGTGTCCAAGGCCCAGTACGACCAGGCGGTGGCCACGCGCGACGCGCTGCGCGCGCAGCTGCTGACCGCGCAGCGCAACGTCGAGGTGTCCGGCGACAGCCTGCGCATCGCCGACATCGGCGTCGACAACACCGTGGTGCGCGCGCCGTTCGCCGGCGTGGTCACCGCCAAGGCGGCGCAGCCGGGCGAGATCGTCTCGCCGCTGTCGGCCGGCGGCGGCTTCACCCGCACCGGCATCGGCACCATCGTCGACATGGACTCGCTGGAGATCGAAGTCGACGTCGGCGAGGCCTACATCGGCCGGGTGAAGCCGAAGATGCCGGTCGAAGCGGTGCTCAACGCCTACCCGGACTGGAAGATCCCGGCCGAGGTCATCGCCATCATCCCCGCCGCCGACCGCGGCAAGGCCACGGTCAAGGTGCGCATCGCGATCAAGCTGCGCGACGCGCGCATCGTCCCCGACATGGGCGTGCGGGTCAGCTTCCTGGAAGCGGCCAAGCCGGTCCAGGCGGTGCAGGCCAAGCCCAGCGCGATGGTGCCGGCCGCGGCGCTGGCCCAGCGCGACGGCCGCGACGTCGTGTTCGTGGTCGAGGGCGAAAAAGCCCGCCAGACCGCGGTGACCCTGGGCCGCAAGCTCGGCGAGGACCGCGAGGTGACCCAGGGTCTGAGCGGCGGCGAGACCGTGGTACTGACGCCGCCCGACCGTTTGAGCGACGGCGCTGCGGTGCGTGTCGAAAACGCCGACTCCGGTTCGTCGGACAACAGCGACTGATCGCAATCGATTCACGCGGACGGCGCGGCAAGCGCGCCCCGCTTCCTTCTCCGCAACATGCACGAGGACTTCGACGATGGCCGACACCTTGGTTTCGATCCAAAACCTCACCAAGACCTACCAGCGCGGGCCGGAAAAGGTCGAAGTCCTGCACGGCATCGATCTGGACATCGCCAAGGGCGATTTCGTCGCCCTGATGGGGCCGTCCGGCTCGGGCAAGACCACCCTGCTCAACCTGATCGGCGGCCTGGACACGCCCAGCAGCGGCGAGATCACCGTCGAAGGCGAGCGCATCGACCGCATGAGCGCCGGCCAGCTATCGCAGTGGCGCAGCCGCCACGTCGGCTTCGTGTTCCAGTTCTACAACCTGATGCCGGCGCTGAACGCGCAGAAGAACGTCGAACTGCCGCTGCTGCTGACCCACCTCGGCGCCGCCCAGCGCCGCCGCAACGCCGAGATCGCGCTGCAGCTGGTGGGCCTGGCCGAACGCGGCAAGCACCGCCCGAACGAACTGTCCGGCGGCCAGCAGCAGCGCGTGGCGATCGCCCGCGCGATCGTCTCCGACCCGACCCTGCTGATCTGCGACGAACCCACCGGCGACCTCGACCGTCATTCGGCCGAGGAAATCCTCAACCTGCTGCAGCTGCTCAATCGCGAACACGGCAAAACCATCGTCATGGTCACCCACGACCCGAAGGCCGCCGAGTACGCCACCCACACCCTGCACCTCGACAAGGGCACCCTGGTCGAGCAGCAGGCGCACGCGGCCTGAGGCAGGAGCGTCCGAGATGAAATACTTCCATCTGATCTGGGCGGAGCTGATGCGGCGCAAGACCCGCACCGCGCTGACCCTGATGTCCATCATCGCCGCGTTCCTGCTGTTCGGCCTGCTCGACGGCGTGCGCGAAAGCTTCGAACAGGCCGGCCAGAGCGCCAACGGCGCCAAGCGCCTGCAGACCGGCTCGCGGCTGTCCTTCATCCAGACCCTGCCGCAGGCCCTGCACGGCCGCATCGGCCAGGTCGACGGCGTCAAGCAGGTCACCTACGCCAACTGGTTCGGCGGCGCCTACCAAGACCCGCACAACCAGATCTTCAGCTTCGCCGTGGCCGACAACTACCTGGACCTGTACCCGGAGATGAGCGTGTCCAAGGCGCAGCGCGCGGCCTTCGCCCAGACCCGCACCGGCATCCTGGTCGGCGAGGGGCTGATGAAGCGCTTCGGCTGGAAGGTGGGGCAGAAGATTCCGCTGCAGTCGACCATCTTCCCCAACCGCGACGGCAGCAAGAACTGGAGCTTCGACATCGTCGGCACGCTCGCCGTCACCGACAAGAAGTCCGGCGGCTGGTACGACCAGATGCTGCTGATGCACTGGAAGTACTTCGACGAGTCCACGCCCTACAACCGCGGCACGGTCGGCTGGTACGTCAGCGAAGTCGCCGACGTCAACCGCGCCGACCGCGTGGCCAAGGCGATCGACGCGCTGTCGGCCAACTCCGACCACGAGACCAAGACCCAGACCGAGCAGGCCGCGACCGCCTCGTGGATGAAGCAGATGGCCGACATCGGCCTGATCGTCGGCTCGATCATGGGCGCGGTGTTCTTCACCCTGGTGCTGCTGACCGGCAACACCATGGCCCAGGCGGTGCGCGAACGCACCTCCGAGCTGGCGGTGCTCAAGACCATGGGCTTCCCCGACCGCAGCGTGCTGCTGCTGGTGCTGGCCGAGTCGGTGCTGCTGATGCTGATCGGCGGCGTGATCGGCGTGGCCATCGCCGGCGCGCTCGGGCCGATCGTCGCCACGATCAGCGGCGGCGCGATCAACGTGCCGCCGATCGGCCTGGGCAGCTGGACCCTGGGCCTGGGTCTGATGCTCGGCATCGGCGTGCTGGTCGGGCTGTTGCCGGCGATCCGCGCGATGCGCCTGAACATCGTCGACGCGCTGGCCGGACGCTGAGGAGAACGCACTCATGAAGAAGCTCAAATCCCTGCTCCGCGGCGCCCTGACCGGCCTGATCCTGGCGATCGCCCTGGTCGCCTGGTCGCTGCTGCCCTGGCCGGCCCTGCTCGGCCTGGCCGTCGCCTTCGCGCTGTGGATGCTGCTGACCCGCAGCGGCCGCCAGGCGGCCTCGGTCGCCGGCGTCGGCATCAGCACGCTGAGCCAGCGCCTGGGTTCGTCGTCGGTGGTGGTGATCGGCATCGCCGGCGTGGTCGCGGTGCTGGTGGCGATGCTGTCGATGGCCGAGGGCTACCAGGAAACCCTGCGCCGCACCGGCAGCGACGACAGCGTGATGGTGTTGCGCGGCGCGTCCGCGGCCGAGGTGATGTCGACCCTGGACCTGGCCAGCATCAACGTGATCGAACAGGCCCCGGGCATCGCCCGCGGCGCCGACGGGCGGCCGCTGGCCTCGCCGGAAACCGTGGTCGCGGCCAACCTGCCGATCAAGGGCGGCGCCCCCGACGAAGACGGCAGCGTGCAGTTGCGCGGCGTCGGCGACCGTGCCTGGCAGGTGCGGCCGCAGGTCAAGATCGTGCAGGGCCGACGCTTCGAAACCGGCAAGCGCGAAGTGGTGGTCGGCAGCGGCGCCCAGCGCCAGTTCGCCGGCCTGGAGGTCGGCAAGCAGATCCGCCTCGGCAACGAACGCTGGACCGTGGTCGGCGTGTTCAAGTCCGGCGACGCGATGGACTCGGAAGTGTGGGCCGACGCGCAGATGGTCGCGGCCACCTACGGCCGCGGCGCTTCGCGCAACTCGGTCGTGGCCAAGCTGTCCGACGCCAAGCAGTTCAAGGCGTTCAAGGCCGCGCTGGCCGGCGACCCGCGGCTGCAGGTCGACACCACCACGACCGCCGAGTACTTCGCCAAGCAGAGCGAGGCGATGACCAAGGTGATCCGCATCATCGGCATCGTGGTCGGTTCGATCATGGCCATCGGCGCGGTGTTCGGCGCGCTCAACACCATGTTCGCCACGGTCGCCACCCGCGCCCGCGAGATCGCCACCCTACGCGCGATCGGCTTCCGCGGCGTGCCGGTGGTGGTGGCGGTGATGCTGGAGACCATGCTGCTGGCGCTGCTCGGCGGCCTGATCGGCGGCGCCCTGGCCTGGCTGGTGTTCAACGGCTACACCGCCTCGACCATCGCCGGCGGCGTCGGCCAGCTGACCTTCGACTTCCGGGTCACCGGCGCGCTGCTGTGGAGCGGGCTGAAGTGGGCGCTGGCGATCGGCTTCGTCGGCGGCCTGTTCCCGGCCCTGCGCGCGGCGACCCTGCCGGTCACCACCGCCCTGCGCGCGCTGTAAGCTACCGCGCCGCAGCGGTTCGGCATCGGGGCCCTCTTCGCCGGAAGAGGGCCTTGTTGTTTGCGCACAGGCATCGGCCGACCGGCGGCGACGAAACGCGGGGCGGAAGCCAAACCCGATCCCCTGCCTCGTTTTTCCAGCGGAAGCGGCTGTTACTGCAGGACGGGTTGCAGCGGGGGATCGTTGCCGCGCTGCTGGCCGCCCAGGTCCTGGCGCGCGCCGGCTTCGAAGGCCTGCTCGGCTGAGCCGAACGAGCCGCGCGGCTCAGGCCGCCTGCGCCGCCGCCGCGAGCCGGCGCGAGCGCAGCATGCCTTCGCCGACGAACACGATCAGGCCCAACCAGATGATCGCAAACCCAATCGCGCGGGTGTCGTCGAACGGCTCGCGCAATACCCACACGCCGATCAGGAACTGCAGCGACGGCGCCAGGTACTGCAGCAGGCCGATCGCGGTCAGCGAGACCCGCCGCACCGCATAGGCGAAACCGATCAGCGGCAGCGCGGTCAGCGCGCCGGCGATCACCAGCAGCAGGTCGGTGCCCAAGCCCCATTCGCCGAAGAAGCCGCCCTGGCCGTGGCTTTCGCCCCACAGCATCAGGCCCAGCGCGGGCAGGAACAGGTACACGTTCTCGACTCCCAGGCCGGTCACCGCCTCGACCGCGACCAGCTTGCGCACCAGGCCGTAGATCGCGAACGACACCGCCAGGCCGAGCGCGATCAGCGGCGGCTGGCCGTAGCGCAGGGTCAGCCACAGCACCCCGGCGAAGGCCAGCGCGATCGCGACCCACTGCACCGCGCGTAGGCGTTCGCCGAGGAACAGCACGCCCAGCATCACGCTGACCAGCGGGCCGATGAAGTAACCCAGGCTGCCTTCGAGCACGTGGCCGGCGTTGACCGCCCAGATGTACAGGCCCCAGTTGAACGCGATCAGCACGCCGCTCAGCGCCAGCATCGCCGCCTTGCGCGGCTGCGCCAGCACTTCGCGCAGCCAGTGCCGGCCGACCTTCCAGCACAGCCAGGCGGCGACCAGCAGGGTGCTCCAGACGATGCGATGGGCGACGATCTGCAACGACGGCACCGACTTGAGCAGGTGCCAGTACAAGGGCATCACGCCCCACAGCGCGAACGAAGCGATCGCGATCCACAGCCCGCGGCGATCGGCGACGAGATTCATGAGCCTTCCTTTTCTTGCGGCGCCGGCAGCGGCGCCGCCGGCTTGGCCGCGCGCGCGCGGGCCAGGGTGATGATGACCACGCCGACCAGGATCACCGCCATCGCGCCCAGGTCGTGCGAAGTGAAGCGTTCGCCGGCCAGCAGCGCGCCGAACAGCACCGCGATCGGCGGGTTGACGTAGGCGTAGCTGGTCGCCAGCGCCGGGCGCACGTGGTGCAGCAGCCAGATGTAGGCGGTGAAGCCGAAGATCGAACCGGCCACGACCAGGTACAGCAGCGCCGCGGTGGCGCCCGCGGTCGGCACCGCGACGATGCGCTCGCCGGTCAGCGCCGCGGCGCCGAGCATCCACACGCTGCCGGTCAGCATCTGCGCGCTGGCGGCCATGAACGGCGACGGCAGGTCCTGGTCGCGGCTCCAGATCGAGCCCCAGGCCCAGGCGATCGGCGCCACGATCAGGCAGACCAGGCCCAGGGTCGAGGCCGACAGTTTGCCGCCGGCATTGAGCCAGACCACGCCGAAGAAGCCGATCGTCAGGCCGACCCATTCGATCTTCGACGGATGGCGCCCGCGCAGCATCGCGAACACGCCGGCGAACAGCGGCATCGACGCCACTGCGATCGCGGCCAGGCCGGAATCGACCTCGGTCTCGGCCAGGTTCACCAGACCGTTCGACAGCAGCACCATCCAGATCGACAGCACCCACAGGGTGCGCCACTGCTTGCGCGTCGGCGGCGCGACGCCGCGCCAGCGCAGCACCGCGTACATGATCGCGCCGGCCAGGGCCATGCGTCCGGCGCCGAGCAGGAACGGCGGATAGCTGGCCAGGGCGAAGCGGATCGCCAGATAGGTCGAGCCCCACAGGATGTAGACCGAGGCCAGGGCGAAGGCGACGGCGAGGGGGCCGGGAGCGAGGCGTTCGGCGGAGGGGGCGGCGGCGCTCATGACGCGAATTTCCGAGGTCGGGGAACGGCGGGAGAAGCCGGCCGACGGAATCGGCCGATAAGCATTGGGCGAAGTCGTGTCGCAGCGGCAGCGGCCGCGCGACGCAGTGCAGCGGTAACTCCACGCCGTCGGCTGCGCTGGCGCGCGTCCGGCGACGGCCGATCAGGGTCGTGATTCGTAGCGCGATACCGCGGTCCGGCGGCTGCCTACGTCGCGGCGCCGCGGGTCGTCGAACACGTCGATGACCACGAAGCCGGCCTTGCGCATCATCCCCGCCGAACCCTCGTTCTCCTCGTGGCGCTCGACGTAGATCTCGCTCAATCCCATCCGCTGCAGGCGCGCGACCGCGGCGGTCAGCAACTGCGAGCCCAGGCCCCGGCCGCGATGCGCGCGGTGGACCACGGCCTCGCGGACATGCCCCTGCCATTCGACTTCGCGCCCGGCCGGCTGATAACGATGGAACGCATCGCTCGGCTCGAATGTGACCACGGCCACGATCGCACACTCCTGTACAGCCACCACGGCCTGGGTACGCCCACGCCGGATCGCCGCCAAGTGCTCGGCCAGCTCCAACTCGGGCAGGAAATTCCAGGGGTTGGGCCCGTGCTCGCGGATCAGGGCGAGGATCTCGCCGATCTGCTCGGGCACGGCAGCTTGCGTCACGTACCGGGACATCCCGGGGGCGTCCGTCTTGGGGGTGGGAGCGAACCATCACATAAAAATTCTTCATGCGATGAGATCACGAATAGCGTATCGATGTCAGTCAATTTGCGGTTGAAAATTTGCCCGCAGGAACGCAAAAATCTTGCATGACCGCACCCCTGGCTCTCGACGAGTTCGACCACAAACTGCTGGAACTGCTGCAGCGCGATGCCTCGGCCACGCTCAGCGAGCTCGGCGACGCCGTCGGCCTGTCGCCGAGCGCGGTGCAGCGCCGCATGACCCGCTACCGCCAGGAGGGCCTGATGCGTCAGGTCGCGGTGCTCGACCCGATGGCCCTGGGCAGCACGCTGGCCGCGGTCTGGGTGACGATGGAGCGCGAGTCGGCCGAGCGCCACGCCGCCTTCCACGCCCGCGTGCGCGCCGCCCCGGAGGTGCAGCAGTGCTACACCCTGGCCGGCGAATGGGACTACCTGGTGATCCTGGCCACCACCGGCGTCGCCCACTGCCGCCAAGTGGTCGACCGCCTGTTCCTCGACGAAGGCAACGTCAAGCGCTACGACACCCACCTGGTGTTCGACGTGGTCAAGCACGGCCTGGAGCTGCCGACCCGGGACGCGCCGCGGGCGGCGCGCAAGAGGCGGTAAGCCGGTGAGGCGGGGATTCGGGATTAGGGATTAGGGATTAGGGATTGGTAACAGCAAGAGCGAAAGCCGCGGCTTTTTGCCGAATCCCTGATCCCGAATCCCCCATCCCGGCTCTAAGCCCTCTCCCGCTCCAGCAGCCGTTCCTTCAAGGGCAAGCCCCAGCGATAACCGCCGAGCGAGCCGTCGCCGCGGACCACGCGGTGGCAGGGCACGACGACCGCGACGCGGTTGTTGGCGCAGGCCTGGGCCACCGCGCGCGCGCCGCGCGGGGCGCCGATCTGTTCGGCGATGGCGGCGTAGCTGCGGGTCTGGCCGGGCGGGATCTTCATCAGCGCGTCCCAGACTTTCTTCTGGAAAGCCGTGCCGATCAGGTCCAGCGGCACCTCCTCGCGCCGGCCGCCGAGGGTGTCGGCGACCGCGCGCAGGCGCGGGGCGAGGAATTCGTCGCGACCGGCATCGACCCGCTCCAGCTGCGCCTGCGGGAACTCGCGCCGCAGTTTGGTTTCCAGCGCCGCCGGATCGTCGCCGAGCTCGACCATGCAGATGCCGCGCACTGTGGTCGCGACCAGGGCGATGCCGATCGCGGTCGGCGCCAGGCTCCAGCGGATCTGCTCGCCGGCGCCGCCGGCGCGGTAACGCGCCGGGGTCATACCGAGCTTGGCGGCGCCGGCCTCGTAGACCCGCGACGGCGAGCCGTAGCCGGCGTCGTACAGCGCCGCGCTGACCTCCTGACCGTCGCGCAGCGCCGAGCGCAGGCTGCCGAGCTTGCGCTGGGCCAGGTACTCGGCCGGGCTCAGTCCGTAGCGCGCGCTGAAGCGACGCTGCAGGTGCGAGGCGCTGAGGCCGACCGCGGCGGCCAGCTCGTGCAGGCTGGGCTCGCCCGCATCGAGCAGGGCGCGGGCGCGTTCGAGCTTGTCGGCGGAAGACGTGCCGGCCGGGGCCGGGCGCAGTGCGGATTTGGCGTTCATGGCGTCCAGACTAGGCCTGCCCGGCGGCCGCGGCTATCCGCTTCTTGCGCGCCGTCGCGGGCGTTCAGTTCGAGCGTATTTCGCGGGCCTGGGCCTCGGCGCTGACGAACACCGCTGCGGTCGTCGCGGCTCACGCCGCTCCTACCAGGGCGGCGGCATCCCTCCCCTGTAGGAGCGGCGTAAGCCGCGACAGCCGAAGAGGACGAAATACCACGCCGCCGGCAGAAACGATGACGACCGGGCAACAAGCACTCGCGGGACGGTGCTTCGCAGCAAACGCTCGCGCACACCGCTGCGTTTGTCGCGGCTGACGCCGCTCCTACAAGAGCCGGCGGCGCCTCTCCCTGTCGGAGCGGCGTGAGCCGCGACCACCGGAACGGCCGATGGCACCGCAACAACCGCCGCGATGCGGATGCGTCGGACAAAACGAAACGCGCCCGGCGGGCGCGTTTCGCTGGTGCGATGCCCACGCTCGGCGCGGACGTGTTCGGTCGATGCGACGGCCTCAGTCGGCCCAATGCCCCGGGCGGGTCGCGGTCGGCAGCACTTGCGCCGACAGCTGGCGGTCGTTGTTGAGCAAGCGCACCGCGTCGGCCAGGATCGAGGCCGATTCGCGCAGCAGCGGGTCGGGACGCTTCTCGGCCAGCTTCTCGCGTGCCGCGTCCTTGACGATGTCGCGCTCGTTGCCGGACAGGCCGTCGTCGTTGGCGTCGTCGGCCAGCGGGTCCAGGGCCAGGCCCAGTTGCTTGCGCTCGGCCTGGCGCAGCTTGCGCTTGGCGTCGTCGCGGTCGCGCTCGGCGCGGCGCTCGGCCTCGTTGAGCGAGACCGACTTCTTGGCCCGCTCGGCGCGGAATTCGGCCACGTCCTGCGACCACCACTGGAACTCCTTGTCGGAGCCGATGCGGGCGCTGTGCAGGCCCTCCAGCTTCGGCAGCAGCGGCGCGAAATTGCCGTAGCTGGTGTGGTCGACCGCGGCGATCTTGGTCCACGGCAGCGCGTTGTCGTAGGTGCTTTCGCCGTACTCGGTGGCGTCGACCGACACCGGGAAGGCGATGTCCGGCACCACGCCCTTGTTCTGAGTCGAGCCGCCGCTGACGCGGAAGAACTGGGCGATGGTCAGCTTGACCTGGCCGAAGCGCGCGCTCTCGTTGGCCGGCCAGCGGTCGAGGTCGACCAGGTTCTGCACCGTGCCCTTGCCGAAGCTGGTCTCGCCGATGACCAGGCCGCGGCCGTAGTCCTGGATCGCGCCGGCGAAGATCTCCGAGGCCGAGGCCGAACCGCGGTTGATCAGCACCGCCAGCGGGCCTTCCCAGGCGATGCCGGTGTCGCTGTCGCCTTCGACGCTGACCCGGCCGCCGGATTCGCGCACCTGCACCACCGGGCCGCGGTCGATGAACAGACCGGTGAGCTCGATGGCTTCGTTGAGCGAGCCGCCGCCGTTGTTGCGCAGGTCCAGCACCACGCCGTCGACCTTGTCGCCGCGCAGCTTGGTCAGCAGCTTGGCCACGTCGCGAGTCGCCGAGGCGTAGTCGTTGGCGTTCTTGCGCCGGCCTTCGAAGTCCTGGTAGAAGCCCGGCAGCTTGATCACGCCGATGCGCTTGGCCGGCGCGTCGCCGGCCGCCGGGATGTCGATGATCTCCGACTTGGCGGCCTGATCTTCCAGGCGCACCTTGTCGCGCACCAGCACGATCCGGTTGGGCTTGCTGTCCAGGCCGGCCTCGGCCGGAACCACGTCCAGGCGCACCTTGGTGCCCTTGGCGCCGCGGATCTTGGCGACCACGTCGTCGATGCGCCAGCCGATCACGTCCTCCATCGCCCCGCTTTCGCCCTGGCCGACGCCGACGATGCGGTCGCCGGCCTTGAGCAGGTTGCTGCGCGAGGCCGGGCCGCCCGGGATGATCTCGCGGATCGCGACCACGTCGTCCTGCTTCTGCAGCTGCGCGCCGATGCCGTCCAGCGACAGCGACATGGTCATGTTGAAGTTGTCGGCCGACTTCGGAGTCAGATAGTCGGTATGCGGATCGATCGCGTTGGCGTAGCTGTTGACGAAGGTCTGGAACACGTCTTCGCCCTTGAGCTCGGCGATGCCCTTGCTCAGGTTGGCGTAACGCTTGTCCAGGGTCTTGGCGATGTCTTCGCTCTTCTTGCCGGCCAGCTTCAGGCGCAACCAGTCGTTGCGCACCGACTGCTTCCACAGCGCGTCGAGCGCGGCGGCGTCGGCGACCCACGGCGCGTCCTTGCGGTCGTACTCGTAGCGGTCGCTGCCGTCGAATTCGAAATTGCCCGGCTGCTTGAGCAGGCCGCGCGCGTAGGCGACGCGCTGATCGACGCGCTGCTTGTAGGTGGAGAACATCGCATACGCCGGGCTCAGGTCGCCGCTCTTGATCGCGTCGTCGAGCTTGGTCTTGTAGGCGTCGAAACGGGCGATGTCGGCGGCGGTGAAGAATTGCTTGCCGGCGTCGAGCGCTTCCAGGTAGCGCTTGTACATGTCGGCCGAGAGCGCGTCGTCGAGCGCGCGCGGCCGGTAGGCGTAGCGGCTGTCGGACAACAGGCCGTAGACCAGCTTGGCGGCGGTGGTCTGGTCCGCGGTCGGAGCGGTCGGCAACGCCGCCGAACCGGCGGTCGGCGCCACCGCTTCCGGACGCGCCAGCAGGGCCAGCGGGGCGGTCAGCAGCAGCCCTGCGAACAGGGTAAGGGCACGCGTGTTCTTGGGGGTCATCGCGGAATCTTCTCGGCGTGGGCCGGCGTCGAAAGCATGGTCCGGCCTTGGACAAGCCCACAGTGCCGAAAGTTGCCGGCGCTGTCACGCCCGTCCGGCGCGATTGCGTGTTGCAGCCGTGAAAGCGGTTCAGTTTGGCCGGCCGAAGCGTTAGCGAACGGTTAGACGGCCATTTGCGGGCCTGTCCCGCCCCTGCCCCGGTGCCGTATTAAGGCCAACGGCAGCGGCCGGCCGCTCCGGCCGGGCTTGCGGCGGCGGCGCCGGGCGTGCGCCAATCGCGCGGTCGCGGCCCGGCCGCATTCCAAGGACCCGGAAATGACCGCTCTACCCTGGCGCCCCCGGCGCGCCGTCCGCTCCGTCGCGCTCGCGACGCTGCCGGTCCTGCTCGGCGCCTGCGCGGGCGATCCGCTCCGCGACGAGGTCCAGGCGCGAATCCAGGCCCTGCTGCGGACGCGGGAGCGCGCGCTGGTGTCGGCCGCCGTCCTGACCGGCTTCCGCTGGCGGCAGCTCTGCTTCGGCGAGGACACGCCGCCGCAGTTGCGCTTCCGGATCGACGGCGGCGAACGCCTGATCGCGCTGGATGCCGGCTACTACGTCGCCGAGCCCTACGTCGCCGGCTCGCCGGCCGGGCGCTGCCTGCCCCCGGACGCGCGCCTGCAGCTGCGCCGCCGCCCAGGCGGCGGCACGATCGAACTGCGCCTGGCGGACCCGCCGGCTCAGTGATTGGCGGTGTCGGCGAAGCCGGCTTCGATCGCCTGGCGATCGGCGTGGTAGGACGAGCGAACCAGCGGGCCGGAGGCGACGTGGGTGAAGCCCAGCGACAGGCCGTAGACCTCGAGCTGCTTGAACTCGTCCGGGGTCCAGTAGCGCAGCACCGGGTGGTGGTGCGCGGTCGGCTGCAGGTACTGGCCGATGGTGATCATGTCGACGTCGTGGGCGCGCAGGTCGCGCAGGGTCGCCTGCACCTGCTCCATGGTCTCGCCCAGGCCGAGCATGATCCCGGACTTGGTCGCGACCTGCGGGTGCTGGGCCTTGAACTTCTGCAGCAGGGTCAGCGACCACTGGTAATCGGCGCCCGGTCGGACGTTGGCGTACAGGTCCGGCACCGTCTCGACGTTGTGGTTGAACACGTCCGGCGGGTTGTGGGCCAGGATCTCCAGCGCCCGTTCCATGCGGCCCTTGCCGCGGAAATCGGGAGTGAGGATCTCGATCTTGGTGCGCGGGCTTTCGTTGCGCACCGCGGCGATGCAGTCGACGAAGTGCTGGGCGCCGCCGTCGCGCAGGTCGTCGCGGTCGACGCTGGTGATGACCACGTACTTCAGGCCCATGTCGGCGACGGTCCGCGCCAGGTTGGCCGGTTCGCTCGGGTCCGGCGGCTTGGGCCGGCCGTGGGCGACGTCGCAGAACGAGCAGCGGCGGGTGCAGACCTCGCCGAGGATCATGAAGGTCGCGGTGCCGTGGCTGAAGCACTCGTGGATGTTCGGGCAGCTGGCTTCCTCGCACACCGTGACCAGCCGGTTCTCGCGCAGCTTGGCCTTGAGCTGCTGGACCGAGTTGCCGGACGGAATCCGCACCCGGATCCACGACGGCTTGCGCAGCACCGGCGCCTCGGCGAACTGCACCGGCGAACGGTTGATCTTGTCGCCGCCGAGCTGCTTGGCGCCGGGAGCCAGGGTGGTGGACTGCAACACCGCCGGGGCCGCGACCGGGTCGGCCGCGCCGACGACGGTGAGCGGGATGGTCTTGGTCGCGGTGTCGCTCATCTGGGCATTCGACTCTGATTCGTTGAACCCCCTCTCCCGCGGGCGGGAGAGGGCTGGGGTGAGGGCATCGGCGGCCGGTGTCATCGCGGCAGCGGGCGGATACGCTTGCCCTCATCCGCTCTGCGGGCACCTTCTCCCGCAAAGCGGAGCAGGGAAAAACCGGCGGCCTAGGCGAAGCTCGGCGGCGCCGCGTCCTCGACGGTCAGCCCGAACTGGCGCGCGATCTGCGCCACCAGCATCGGCTTGACCTGGTCCATGCCCGAGGGGCCGCCCAAGTCTACCACCGAGGTCACCTGCAGCCCCTGGTAGCCGCAGGGGTTGATCCGGCGGTAGGGCTCCAGGTCCATGGCGATGTTGAACGCCAGGCCGTGGAAGGTGCAGCCGCGGCGGACCCGGATGCCCAGGGCCATGACCTTGGCCCCGGCCACGTACACGCCCGGGGCGCCGTCGCGGCGCGCGCCTTCGATGTTCCATTCGGCCAGGGTGTCGATCACCGCCTGCTCGATCCGGTCGACGTACTCGCGCACCCCGACCCTGAGCCGACGCAGGTCCAGCAGCGGATACAGCACGATCTGGCCGGGGCCGTGGTAGGTCACCTGGCCGCCGCGGTCGACGTGGATCACCGGGATGTCGCCCGGCATCAGCACATGCTCGTCCTTGCCGGCCTGGCCGAGGGTGAACACCGGATCGTGCTCGACCAGCCACAGCTCGTCGGCGGTGCCGCCGTCGCGGGCGTCGGTGAAAGCCTGCATCGCCCGCCACACCGGCTCGTAGGGCTGGCGGCCGAGGTCGCGCAACTGCGCCGGCGGCGGCGCCGCGGCGCCGGCGCCCAACACTTCGGCGACGGTGTCGATCAGAGCGTCCACTTCACTTCCGGATGGTCACGCAGCACCTGGTGGGCCAGATCGTACTGGGCGCGGTCCTGGGCGCGGAAGCTGATCCGTACCGACACGTATTTGCCGGTCGAGGAATGCTTCCACTGGATGGTTTCGGTCAGCACGTCGAGCCCGGCCTGCAGCAGCCGCTGCGGCAGCTCGCGCTCCAGCCCGGCCTCCGCCGAGCCCATCGCGCTGAGCTCGAACACACCGGGAAACTGGAAGCCGTGGTCGGGATTGTCGGAATGAAGGTCCATGGCGGCCATTATGGGTCCGCCGCCGGGGCAACCCAAGCGCAGCGGTGGGACGGCGGCGTGCCGGCGCTGGAACGGCGGGGGGCGGGGCGTGGATCGCCGGGACGGAGCGCCAGGATCGGCACAGGACCGGGTCGTGCCAGACTCCGGCCATGACTGCCGCCGTCCACGACCGCTTGCTGCTGGTGCTCGATCTCGACGAGACGCTGATCCATGCCAGCGAAGTCGAACTCGACCGGCCCGCGGACTTCTTCGCCCTGCACTACCACGTCTATCGCCGGCCGCATCTGCAGCGCTTCCTCGACCACGTCCTGGCGCGCTACCACGTCGGCGTATGGACCTCGTCGGGCGAGGTCTATGCGGCGGCGGTGGCAGCGATGCTGTTTCCGCACGGTGCGCTGCGCTTCCTGTGGGCGTCGCCGCGCCTGACCCTGCGCCGCGACTGGAACACCGGCGAGTACGAGGGCCGCAAGCAACTGCGCAAGCTCAAGCGCCATGGCTACCGGCTGGAGCGGGTGCTGGCGGTCGACGACAGTCCGTTCAAGCACGCCGACAACTACGGCAACCTGGTGTGCGTGCGCGAGTACCTCGGCGAGGACGAGGACGACGACGAGTTGCTGCGGCTGACCGATTACCTGGACCGGCTCGCCGACGAGCCGAACGTGCGCCGGATCGAGAAGCGGCGCTGGCGAGGGTGACGAGCGGACGATTCGCCCCCCTGACGTCGGTTCCGCGAACGCAGGCTGCACGCCGCTTCGCGCAGCCGAACCCCCAGGGCTTCGCCGACGCACGGCTCTGAAGTCTCCGGCGCCCCGCTTTCGCGAAGGTGGCGGCGGGAGCGTCGCTCGCTGAATCGGCCGCGTTCGCGACCCGCTTCTCATTATCCGCCGCGCGTTTCTCAACGCCTGCAATTCCCATCTGTTATCACTGTGGACCTCGGACCGCAGAGCGGCGCCCCCGCGCCGTGGGACATCAGCGCCATGCCTGTCAGCCAATCCACCGCCCTGTCGCTGCGCGGCCAGTTCCGCAGCCTGTACACCTCGCTCAAGCGCACCGGCCTGCTGCAGCGCACGCCGGTGGTGTTCTGCGAGGGCGACTCCTGGTTTTCCACTCCCTTGGCGATGAACCTGCTCGACTGGATTGTCTCGCCGGCGCCGGACGAGGAGGAACGCGGGGTACCGCTGTTCGGCCAGGGCGGGCTGTTTTTCCGGGTCGAACGCAGCGGCGACCACGCCGCGCGCAATCCCGAGGCGCCCAAGCGCTCGATGTTCGTGCGCGAGCACATCGACGATCTGATGGCCTGGTATTCCCGCTTCGAGTTCGACCTGATCCTGCTCAGTGCGGGCGGCAACGATTTCGTCGGTCCTTTCCTGGCCCGCACCTTCGCCGGCCACAGCAGTCTGGATGCCGACGCGGCCTTCCAGCGCGTGCTCGACAGCGGCCAGTACGCGCGCGTGCGCGAGGCCTATGCGCTGTTCCTGCAGGCCGCGATCGCGGCGCGGCCGCGGGTGCCGGTGCTGGCGCATACTTACGACTACCCTCGCCTGATCGGCCGCTCCGGCCCGCTGACCCTGGGCAACATCGGCGTCGCCGCAGCCCTGAAGAAAAGCGTCGGGCCGTGGATCGGCCCGCACCTGGGCGCGATCTCGCGCGGCAATCCCGCCGACACCGCGGCCGAGCGCCGCCGCTTCGCACGCCTGCTGATCGACGGCTTCGAACGCCACGTCCTGCGCGCGCTCAAGGCCGATCCGCGCTTCGCCGCCACCTTCGACTATGTCGACCTGCGCGGCGTGCTGGCCGACGACAGCGACTGGTTCGACGAGATGCATCCCACCGAGGCCGGTTTCCACGACCTGGCGGTCCGTTTCCGCGCTCGCATCATCGCCGCCCTGCCCGCGTCCAAGCGCTGACCGCGCCATGCCGGGCACGTCGCGCTTCACAGGCGCGACGCTCGCGCGCTCCTGCTGATACGCCGCGCGTTCGCGGCGCCATGCGCGCCCGGCGACGGAGGGACGCGCGTCGCCATCACGCGGGAATCCCATCATGAAGAACGTGTTCTTCGGCCTCGGCCTGAAATACGCCGATGCCGGCACCCATCCGCACGTCGCGCTGGGCGACGACGGCCGTGTACTCGCCGTGTGCCAGGACCAGGGCATCACCCTCAGCTACCGCACCGGCCGGCTCGACCAGATGGCCATCGTCTGGGGCGACGGCGCCGACTACGGCCGCGGCCAGCGCCCGGCGATCGCCATGCAGGGCGACTACCTGGTCGAAGTCCATCGCGGCGAAGACCGCGACGGCCTGTACAGCCGCATCGGCGTGTGGAACCGGGACGGCGTGGCCTTCGGCCAGGCCCGCCGCTACGCCAGCGGCACCAAGCCCAGCGTGGCGATGAACCGCGAATGGGTGATCGAAGTGCACGAGTCGTCCTGGAATCGGACGATCTGGTGCAACATCGGCCGCTTCGTGCTGGACCGCGACGAGATCGACTGGAACGGCAATCTGTACCTGGGCGACGGCAACCGCCCCAGCGTCGCGATCAACCAGGCCGGACAGATTGTGATCGCGCACGAATCCGACGACGGCGATCTGTATCTGCGGGTCGGCCGGATCGAGGCGCTCGACGCCGAGCACGGCCAGGACCCGCAAATCGTCTGGGACGCGCCGCAACGCTACGCCGCCGGCGCGCGTCCGTGCGTAGCGCTCAATCACGACGGCGACGTGATCGCGGTGCACGAAGCCGGCGACGGAACGGCGCTGATGCAGATGTTCGGCAGCATCGTCGAGGGCAAGGTCGTGTTCGCCGACGAACCGCAGCCATTCGACGACGGCCAGCGGCCGGCGGTGGCGTGCCGCGGCAACAAGGCGGTGCAGGTGCATCAATCGGAGAACTTCTACACCCTGTGGGCGTCCAGCTCGCGCATCGTCGATCGCTCGCGCTGGATGCAGGACCACCTGGACCGGATCGGCGCGCGCACGTTGCCGCAGTTGACCACCGGCGCCTCGCACGATGCCGGCATGTACCAGCACGGCACGCTGATGACCCTGGGCAAGACTCAGGACCTGAACCTCTATCAGCAGCTCAGCAACGGCATCCGCTATTTCGACCTGCGGCCGAAGTGGAGCGACGGCCGGCTGTACGTCGCCCACGGCCCGATCACCGGCCCCTCGCTGACCCAGATCGTCGACGACATCGCGCGATTCATGGCCGAAGGCCATCGCGAGTTGGTGACCCTCAAGTTCTCCCACTACGCCGGCTTCGACAATCCGGTGTACGAGTACCTGGTCGAACTGCTGCAAAGCAGGCTCGGCGCTTGGCTGTACCGCGGCCTGCCGCGCGGCCGGCGCCTGGCCGAGATCCCGCTGCGCGACTTCGTCCAACACAGCGGCGTGGTGCTGGCGGTCTGCGACGAGGACTATCCGGTGCGGATACCGGCGGCCGGAATCTGGGTCTATCGCGATTCCGAGTCGGCGACGGTCGAGCAAGGCGATCTGCGCGTGTTCGACCGCTACTCCAACACCACCAGTTTCGAACGCATGAGCGCCGACCAGTTGCAGAAGTTCGCCGACTACAACGGCATGTGCGTCGGCGACGAAGCGCTGCCCTGCGACCAGTTCCTGTTGTCCTGGACCCTGACCCCGTTCACCGGCGTCTGGCCGGTGTCCAAGGAGGCCAACCGCCAGCTCGGCGCGTGGATGGCCGCCACCCCGCGCGAGAACGAGCACGACCGGGTGATCAACCTGCTCTACGTCGACTACGTCGAGTACGCCCGCGCCACCGACGTGGCGATGAGCATGAACGGCATCGACTAACGCACGCCGCGCGGCGATATGCGCGCCGCCCCAAACGACGACGAGCCGGCAATGCCGGCTCGTCGTCGTTCGCCCCCCGTCGGAAAAGGGGGCCGGGCGGGGATCGCGCTTGCGCTACCTCAGCGCACCAGCCTCACGACTCCCACCACATCCAGAACTCGTCCCACAGGCGCTTGAAGAAACCGCCCTCTTCGACCGCGGCCAATGCCACCAGCGGGCGCTGCGCGACCACCTTGCCGCCGAGCATGACCTTGACCGAACCGATGGCCTGCCCCTTCTTGATCGGCGCGACCAGGGTCTTGGGCACGTCCATGCTCGGCTTCAGCAGCGGGTACTTGCCGCGCGGCACGGTCACCAGCAGCGGCTCGGCGACGCCGAGCTGGATCTCGTCGGACGCGCCCTTCCACACCTTCTGCTTGGCGATGGACTTGCCGGCGTCGTAGAGCTTGTGGGTTTCGTAGAAACGGAAGCCCCAGTTCAGCAGCGCCTGGCTGTCGGTGGCGCGCTGCGCCTCGGAGGTCGAACCCATCACCACCGAGATCAGGCGCTGGTCGCCGCGCTTGGCCGAGGCCATCAGGCAGTAGCCGGCCTTGGAGTGGTGGCCGGTCTTGATGCCGTCGACCGAAGAATCGCGCCACAGCAGCAGGTTGCGGTTGGGCTGGGTGATCGGCCCGACCGTCAGTTCCTTGATCTTGTTGTACGAGTAGGCGACCGGGAAGTCGCGCACCATCGCGCGGCCGAGCAGGGCCAGGTCGCGCGCGGTCGAGTAATGGTTCGGGTCGGACAGGCCGTGCGGATTGACGAAGTGCGAGTTCTTCAGACCGATGCGCGCGGCGTACTGGTTCATCAACGCGGCGAACGCGTCCTCGCTGCCGGCGACGTGTTCGGCCAGGGCGATCGCGGCGTCGTTGCCGGATTGCACCACCATGCCCTTTTCCATCTCGACCAGCGGCGCGCTCTTGTTGACCTCGAAGCCCGAGTAGCTGCCGTCGGTGCCCGCGCCGCCCTTGCGCCAGGCGTTCTCGGTCATCATCACCTGGTCGGTGTCCTTGACCTTGCCGCCGGCCATTTCGGCGGCGATCACGTAGCTGGTCATGACCTTGGTGATGCTGGCCGGCTCGACCCGCAGGTCGGGGTTGTGGCTGGCCAGGACGTTGCCGCTGGCCGCGTCCATCAGCACCCAGGCGGTGCCCTGGATCGCCGGCGGCGGCGGCACCGGCAACGCGTCGCTGGCCGGCGGTTGCGCGGCGGCCGGCGCGGCGGTCGCCCCCGCAGGCGCCTGCGCGGCGGCCAGGCCGGCGGCGGTGGTGACCAGGAAGGCCGAGGACAGCGCGAGGGCGGCCGCGCGCGGGGTGAAGCGGAATTTCATCGTTGAACTACTCCGGAGGCCGCTACCGGAACGGCCGGGGACGGGAAGGGTCCGGCGCCGCCGTCCTGGCGCACGCTGCGGATCGGGCCGGACCGGGCGCTCCTACCCGGTCCGCGAAACCGTGCATCCTGCCTCAGATCGACCGAGCTTGCAGCCCAAAAGGCCGTTGACGCCCGCCGCGCGCGCTCACTCGCGCACGCGCTGGGGCTGGCCGAACCCCAGACCGACGATGCGCGCGGCAAGTTCCGGCGCGGCCGCGGCCTGCAGTGGACCGACCCGCAGGCGCCAGATCTTCTGGCCGTTGGCGGCGTTGCCGTCGAGCAACCGGGCCTCGTCGATGCCGGCGCCGCGCAGCATCGACAGGGCGCGATCGGCGTTGCTGCGGGCGGAGAAGCTGGCGACCTGCAAGGTCACGTCGCCGTCGCGCGGCGCCGCGGCGGCGACCACCGCGGCGGCCTTGGCCGGGCTCGGCGGCGGCGGCGCGGCAGGCGGTGCCGGCAGGGCCGCGGACGATGCCGCGGTCGCGGCCACGGCGGTCGCCGGAGCGGCCTTGCCGGCCTTGCGCGCGGCCTTTTCGGCCGCGGCCAGCGCGCGCGCCTGTTCCTTCTGCTGCCTGGCCAGGGCGCGCTGCTCGGCCCGGGTCAGCGGTTTCGGCGGCGCAAGCTGCACGCCCTTGCCGGTGGCGACGCGCACCTGGCGCGACTTCATCCAGGCGTCGAATTCGTCCGCCGTCATCGACTTGCCGTTCTGCATCATGTCGAAGCGGTAGTCGTACGCACCGCCGGCGGGCTTGGCCGCGCTCGCGGTGGCGGTGGCGGCCGTCGCGGCCGCGGCGGCCGGCTTGCCGGTGGCGACCGTGGTCTTGACCGGAGCGGCCGCGGCGACCGGCGCCGGCTTGCCGGTGGCGATGCGCACGCCCGGCGGCAGTTCGCCGGCGTTGGCGCTGGCGATCGGCATGGCCGACACCAGACGGTCGATCGCGCTCGGCTTGACCGGTTTCTCGCTGCCCGGCGGCGGGTTGTTGGCGGCGCGGGCGTAGACCGGCGGCGGCGCCTCGCCCGGATGCAGGGCGCGCACTTCGACCCGGCCGGTGCCGCGCTGGGTGATGCCGAGCTTGACCGCGGCGGCGTAGCTGAGATCGATCACGCGCCCGTCGTGGAACGGGCCGCGGTCGTTGACCCGCACCGTCACCGCCTTGCCGTTGTCCAGGTTGGTGACCCGGGCGAAGCTCGGCAGCGGCAGCGACTTGTGCGCGGCGGTGAAGGCGTACATGTCGTACACCTCCAGGTTGGAGGTGCGGCGGCCGTGGAATTTCTGGCCGTAGTAGGACGCCGTGCCGGTCTCGACGTAGTCCTCGTGCGAGTCCAACACCTTGTAGCTCTTGCCCAGCACCTTGTACGGCGAACGGTTGCCGAACTGCGAGCGCGCCTCGGCGACGACCTCCGGCTCGGGAATCGCATCGACGTCGGGGATGTAGTCCGGCGTGGAGTCCTTGACCCCCGGTGCGTACAGGCCGCCGGCCTTGTAGTTGCCGCGCTTGCTCAGGTCTTCCTGGGCCGGCGCGTAAGGCGATTTCTTGCCGCGTCCCGGCGCGTGCGCCGGCAGGCCGCTGCTGTGGACGCGATCGCGGTCCGGCAGGGCCAGGGCTTCGGAATTGGATTTCTTGGGGGCGCTGGCGCAGGCGGCGAGGGCCAGCGGCAGCACGGCGGCGGCGAGCCGCCCGATCGTCGCGATCGGCGGCCGCTTCGTGCCGTGGCCGCTCATGCCTGCGGCGCCTTGGCGGGCGCGGGGCGGGCCGGCGCGGCGGGAACGGCGTTGGATGCGGTATCGGTGGCCAAGGGATTCTCCCGTCCGGCGATCGCTTCCGCCAACTGGTACACCGCCATGCCGTAGTGCTTGGAGATGTTGTAGCGGGTGATCGCGTAGAAATTGCGGAAACCGAGCCAGTATTCGGGACCGTTGACGCCGTCCAGGTTCAGCAGCGTCGCGGTCTCGGTCGACGCCACCGGCGTCAGCGGACGATAGCCGCGCGCGGCCAGATCGCTGAGCGAGTACACCGGGTCCAGGTTGTCCGGTACGAAGTCCTGCGCGGTCGCGTCGCGGTTGGCGCGCGCCACCACCGGGCCGCCGCGCACCCAGCCGCCCTTCTTGACGAAGTAATTGGCGACCGAGGCGAACACGTCGTCGAGATCGGTGAACAGATCGCGCTTGCCGTCGCCGTCGCCGTCCACCGCGAATTCGCGGTAGCTCGAGGGCATGAACTGGCCCCAGCCCATCGCCCCGGCGTAGCTGCCGGTGAGGGTGGCGATGTCGATCTTCTCTTCCTTGCCGAGCGCGAACAGCTGCGCGAGCTCGCCGCGGAAGAAAGCCTCGCGGCGGTTCTCGCGATCGGCCTTGGCCGGGTCGCCGCTGCGCGGATAAGCGAACGCCAGGGTGTACAGCGCATCGACCACGCTGTACTTGCCGGTGTTCTTGCCGAAGCTGGTTTCCACGCCGACGATCGCCACGATCACTTCGCCCGGCACGCCGGTCGCGGCCTCGACCCGCGCCAGTTGCGCGCGATGCTCGGCGAGGAAGGCCTTGCCGCCGTCGATGCGCGCCTGGGTGATGAAGATCGGCCGGTAATCGCGCCACGGCTTGGCCTCGGCCGGCCGCGACATCGCCGCGACGATGCTGTCGCGGATCTGCGCCTTGGCCAGCACCGATTCGATGTAGGCCGGGTCGATCGCGTACTTGGCCGCGGTATCGCGCACGAACTGCGCGCGCGCCTGCTCGATCGGCATCGGCACCACCGGGTCGGGCAAGGCCGGCGTGCCGACCGCCGGAGGCGGCGCCGCGGCCGGAGCCGGGGCTTTCTGCTGGACGGGGGTGGAAGCGATCGGCGCCGTCGGCGCCTGCGTAGCGCAGGCGGCCAACGCCAAGGTGAGGGCGCCGAGCAGGGCGCAACGGGCGTAGGGACGTCGGGTCATCGGGGCGAGGTTAGCATGCGACCGCGACCGAAAAAAACCTTGGGACTTCGGGACTTAACCGATTTTATTCATGTGAGGTTGTCGAAGCGGAACCCGCGGACGCGACGGCCGCGGCGGCCCGCTCGCGACCCGGCAAACATGAACAGGCTGAAGAGGGCTGAAGGGGGCGGAAGGGATTAAGCGTCCGCGACTAATCCCCTCCGTCGCGGTGCGGCGCGGTCTCGATCATCCGCCCGCCCAGTTCCTTGACCAGCTTCGCCGCCACCGCCGCGGCCAGGTTGGCGATATCGCAGCTCGGGTTGTACTCGACGATGTCGCCGGCGACGATCGGCTGGGCGATGCCCTGCAGCAGATCGATCACCTGCCGCGGCGAGGCGCCGCCGGGTTCGCGGTGCGACACGCCCGGCGCATAGGCCGGGTCGAGTCCGTCCAGGTCCAGCGACACGTAGACCGGCGTGTCCAGTTGCAGGCGCAAGCCCTCGCGCCAGGCCGCCGCCTCGATCACCTCGACCCCGAAGCGTTCGAACTGCGCGCGATGTTCGTCGTTGATCGTGCGCAGCCCGATCTGGATCAAGCGGTCGGCCAAACCTTCTTCCATGATCCGCGCGAACGGCGAGGCGTGCGAATGCGGATTGCCCTGATAGGCGTCGTACAAATCGGCATGCGCATCGATATGGACGATGGTCAGGCGCGGCTGATGGCGGCGCACCGCGCGCAGGATCGGATGGGTGACGGCGTGATCGCCGCCCAGACACAGCAACGGCCCGCCCGCGGCCAGCGCGCGCTCCACCCCGCGCTCGATCGTCTGCCACGGGTCGACGCCGTCGTCGAAGCGCAGGTCGCCGTGATCGAGCAGGCGTCCGGGCGCGCCGAAATCGATCCCGCTTTCGCTGCGGATGCTGTAGGCGTCGCAGTGCAGCTCGCGCCGGATCAGCGGCGGCGCCAACGCGCTGCCTTTCAGGTACGAGGAGTTGTCGTCGTTGGGAATGCCCAGCAGCGATAGCGCGGTCATGGCGGAGGGTCTCGCAAGGCGGTCGAAGCACCGGCGGCGACCTTAGCCCCCGGCCTTTGCGCAGGTCTACTTCGCAAAACTGATCGATACGGTTAGATTTTCTTGATGTTCGATCTGGCCCGCCTGCGCCTGCTGCGCGACCTCGCCCGCCTCGGCACCATGACCGCGGTGGCGCAGGCGCATCGGCTGACCTCGTCGGCGGTATCGCAGCAGCTGGCGACCCTGCAGCGCGAGGCGCGCGCACCGCTGTTCGAGCAGGTCGGCCGCCGCGTGCGCCTGACCGCCGAGGGCGAGCGCCTGGCCGCGCACGCCGAACGCATCCTGCAGGCGGTCGAAGCCGCGGCGCTGGACCTGCGCGGCGCCGCGCAGTCGCCGCAGGGCGAACTGCAGGTCGCCTGCTTCGCCAGCTACGCCAAGCGCCATCTATTGCCGGCCATCCTGCGCCTGCGCGAGCGTCATCCGGCGCTGCGCGTGGTGGTGCGCGAACTCGAACCGCCCGATGCGCTGGATGCCGTGCGCGACGGTCGCTGCGATCTCGCCTTCAGCTTCGCTTACAGCCTGGTGCCGCGCCCCGTCGCCGCCGACCTCGCCTCGCGCACGGTATTCGAAGAGCCGGTCCGACTGGCCTTGCCGCCGTCGTGGCGACGCAGACGCGGCGCGGTCGAACTGCGGGCGCTGGCCGAGGCCGAATGGATCGTCGGCTCGCGCCAGACCGACGACGGCCTGCTCGCCGAGCGCGCCTGCGCCGCCGCCGGCTTCGCGCCGCGGATCAGCCACACCGTCGACGACTACGACCTGATGCTGCGCATGGTCGCGGCCGGTCTCGGGGTCGGCTTCGTGCCGCAACTGGCGCTGGAACCCTCGCGCATCGACGGCGTGGCGGTGCGCACGGCCGCCGGCGCGGCGTTGAGCCGCCGCGTGCAGGCCGCGACCCGCCCGGCCCTGGTCGCCTCGCCGAAGCTGCGCGCATTACTGGCCGAACTGGGCGCGGCGCCGATCGCCTGAGCGCGCGCTCAGAGCACCATCGCGGTCTCGAACACGATCACCGCGTCGCCCCCGATCCGCACCGACACCGGCACGTCGCCTTCGACCGCGACTTCGACCCGCACCCGCCCGGGCCGGCCTATCGCCTCGCCCTGCCCCATCGTCGCCGACAGGCCGTCGCGGTACCGCGCGCGCTCGATCAGGCCGTAGCGCACCAGGTAGGCGCCGAGCGGGCCGTTGGCGTTGCCGGTGACCGGGTCTTCGGCGATGCCGATCGCCGGCGCGAACATGCGTCCGTGCGCGAGCACGCCGGGTTCGGGCGCGTCGAGCGCGAACACGTGAAACCCGTTGCAGCCGATGGCGCGGCTGATCGCCGCCAGCCGGGGGCCGTCCGGCGTCAGCGCGTCCATGCGCCGGCGCGAACGCAGCGGCACCATCACCTTGGAGTGGCCGGTGGACACGACCTGGATCGGGCCCTCGCCGAACTCCGCCGCTGCGATGCCGAGCGCGTCCGCCAGCGCCTGCCGTTGCGCAGCGTCGAATGCATGCTCGAACGAGGGCGGGTTCTGCCGCATCCACACCCGCACCTCGCCCGCTTCGGCCGGCTCGATATCGATCTGCATCACCCCGGCGCCGGTCAGCTGGCGCAGCCGGCCGCGCGCGCCCAGGACCTGCGCGCGCACGTAGTGCGCGGCGACGGTGGCGTGGCCGCACACCGGCACCTCCACGGTCGGGGTGAAGTAGCGGATCCACACCTCGTGGCTGTCGTCGCGCGGCGCCAGCACGAAGGCGGTTTCGGAGTTGTTGAGCTCGCGCGCGATCGCCAGCATCTGCGCCTCGCTCAGGCCGTCGGCGTCGAGCACCACCCCGGCCGGGTTGCCGGCGAAGCGCCGGCGGGTGAAAGCGTCGACTTGGAATACGCGGTAGTTGCGGCTCATGCAGTGGCCGGGACGAGGGGGTTGAGCGAGCTTAACCCCCTGCGTCCCTTTGTGCCGGAAACATGCCCCGCTGCTGCACCTCTTGCGACGCTAGATCTGCGGCAACCCCGTCCGATCGTTAGGGAAGGCATTGCACCAATGAGACCAATCGTTCGGCACCGGCCCCCAGGCCGCCACGTAGGTCGGGCTACCGCACGTCAGCACATCGCCAGCCGGCACCGCCTCGCCGATGAGCTGCAAAAGGTACTCGCGATCGGTTCGCGGCAACTGGTAGCAGCCGGTCGGGTTGCCGCGCGGAGTGATGCACTTCGCGCGGCCGCTGGCGGCGTCCAGCGCCACGACGGTGTTGCGATAGACGTACCAGCCGCTGTTACCGGCGGACTGGCAACTGGCGCTGCCGGCCACGCAGTCCAGCCAGTTGCCGAAGTCCGCGTCGTAGCCGGTCCCGATCGCCGCGATGTGCTGCTTGTAGCGATCGTACTGTCCGGGCCGCAGATAGGACAGGATGGTGCTCACATCGCCGCTGCGCTTCTCGAACATGTAGCGCACGGCCAGATACCCGCCCTGGTAGACCCGCGCTTGGTCGCCGTAGCCGTTCTGGAACAACTGGCTGAGCGTCCAGGGTTTGCGCGCTGCTTGTTCGCGGGCGCGGGTGTTTTCCTGATTCAGATAGGACCATGAAATGTATTCCGCCAGCCCTTCCGTCCACCACACCGTGCCCTGGCTGTAGCCCGTCATGAAGTCGCCGTACAGGTTGTAGCGGCCGTCGAGGTAGTGCACAAACTCGTGCTCCAGATTCCAGATCTGGAACGTCGGCCGGACCCATTCGGCCTCGTAGGCGATGAAGCGGGGCTGATTGCCGGCCACCGCGGGATTGCCTTCCAGATAGACGCCGCCGTTGTTGGAATCGTTGCCGTAGATCGCGCTGGAATACCTTGCGTAGTCGGACGAACTGTTGAAGATCACCATTTCCAGCGCGGTGTTGTTGTCGTTGCCGACCGGCAGGTTCCTAGTGGCCAGGGCGCGATGGAAGTAGGCCTGTTCGCCGGCGACGGAATCGCAGGCGCTGCGCAGTTCATCGGCCGAAATGCTCTGCGCGCGGATGCTGATGGTCGGGCTGCAGGCGTGCTGAACCGGCAACACCGCCGCGCGCAGATCGTCCCTGTAGTTGCACAGGCCGTACCTCTGGCAATTATCGCGATCGTAGGTTTCGACGTATTGGCCGAAGATGGTGCGCAACGGCGCCGTCGCATTGTTGAACGCCGTCAGCTCCACCAGCTGGTCGACCTTGGCGGCGGCGTAGTCCTTGATGCCGCCCGGGTACCGCATCTGCCGCGACAGCTCGCGTGCGGCGTTGAGCACCAGATACTCCTTGCCGCCGCCGAGCTTGCCGAGGTTGCTGCGAATGAAGCTCGACAGCGTATCGGCCAAGCCGGAAGCGGCCTGCTCGGTCAGGCCGGGCAGCTCGACGCCTTGGTTGAACAAGACGAAGAAGCAGTTGTTGAGCGCCCGCTCCATGAAGTAGCCGTAGGCATCGTCGTAGTTTGCGAGCAGGGTGCGGACCTGCGGCAGGAACCGGGCGTTCTCACGGGCCGAGTCGATCATGATCACGGCTTCGGCCAGGATTTCGCCGTGCGCGTCGTTCTCCAAAGCCAGGGCCACGTTGTTTGCGAAGAACGCATCGAGCGCGGCGCGCACGGACTGGGCGACGGCCGTGTTGAATGCCCCCAGCCCCTGGTCACGGTACTTAAACTGATTGTAGTAACCGGCGCGAACGAAGATGATCAGCTGCAGGATATCCTGGTCGTTGTCGCCATCGTAGCCCGGCGCGAGCCGGGCGATTTCGTCGGCAACGGCGGCCATCTTCTCGTTGGTGAAGGTCCGCAGCGCGTCGTCCCGGGACAGACCGAACAGGGAGTTCACGCAGGCCGTATCGGCATGCTTGAGCCTTCCCAGCAGATCCGCGCCGGCCGCATCCGCGAACGCGCAACCCTCATCTCCGGCGGCACCCAGCAGCGCGCGGCTGCCGGCGCCCGTGGCTGCGTGCAACGCGTCCTGCCCCGGGTTCGCACGCTTGGCTTGCGCTTTCTGCGACGGACGCTTGCGGTCGAATGCTTCGATCGCGGCTTGCTCCTCGCCGATCTTGACCCGATAGGCCTGCGGGTCACGGCTCGGCGGCACCAGCGCCGGTTCCAGCGGCCGCGCCTGGACATGCGCGCCGCCGAACATCGCTTCGCTCATCGAGGCCGCAGGCCCCGGGCGCGAATACGCGCCGGCCGGAGAGTGTGGGCGCCCCGAACGAGAATGGCTGTGGTCCTCCCCGCCCATCGCGTAGGCATCGCGCGAAGGTAACGGAGTACCGCCGGGACCGAGCAGCGCGTAGTTCCCATCCTGCGCCGACAACCGCCCCGGCTTTTCCGCGCCGAACATCTTCGCCAGCCAGGCATCGGCCACGGCCACCGGACCGGGCGCGCGATCGCGAGCATCCGACACCGCGCTCCCGTCGCCCTCGGTGGACACCCCGACCAGGACGAAACTCAGCAATGCCGCGCCGACCGCCATGAAGCCGACGTTTTTCTTCTTCGAGTGCAACATCGTAACCCTCCTGTTCAGGATCAGGCGATGCTGGCTGCCACCGATGCTGATCGAGGCGCACGGCAGATACGGCCTGAACGTTGCGATTGGAGGCAGTGATCGATCACCGCCCGCGTGCGGCTACGGCAAGCTCGGTCGAGCGGTTCGCCATCGTCGCGACGGCGGTGCCTGAGTCGTGTTCCGGCACCCGCTAAACCCTGCTGCGCCATAACCCGCGAACATTTAGGCACGCACGCGCGGAAAGTCGTATACGGAATACTCCTATAAGAATCTTCCTAGGCCCCCTGCGCAGAGACCGGCGATCGCCCAGCGCTTGCGTTGCCGCCGTCGAGCGCAGCAGACTCGCAGACCCCGCCGACGACGATGCAAGCGGTAGCGCGGTCGAAGCGGTCGGACGCTGGCCCGCCGGCTGCAGATGTTGCGAACCTCGCCGATCCGTCCACACGGCGCGGACGCGCACGTTCGCGGCGTTCGATTCGCCGACGCAGAGGCCGGACCCGAAGCCCCGATGCAGCCGTGCGCAGCGCGCGCCGGCTCTGGAGCGCTCCGTCAGTGCCGCGCCTTGGCCCGCGTCGCCACCGTGTCGGCGCTGGCCGGCTCGCGGAACGGCAGCAGGTACATGCGCCAGATCGACGGCTGCTCCGGACCGATCCCGGTCTGTTCGACCGCGCCGCGGCCGAAGGTGCCGAACACGCGATCCCAGACGATGGCGTTGCAGGCGTAGTTGCTGTTGCTGTGCTCGAACACCTGTGAGTGGTGGCGGCGGTGGTGATGGCCGGCGGTGAAGAACAGGTTCCACAGCGGCGTGTGCAGGCGCAGGTTGGCGTGGGCCAGGGTCGTGTTGAGCAGCGACAGCATCGCCGCCGCCGCGACGATCTGCGCCGAGATCCCGGTCAGCGCCGCGACCAGGGTCAGCGGCAGGGCCAGGAACACCGCTTCGAAGGGATGGTTGCTGCCGACGTTGAGCGCGTGCAGGTTGTGGAAGCCGTGGTGGAAACCGTGCCCGGTCAGCCGCCACAGCCAGGCCCAGCGGTGGATCGCGCGGTGGACCCAGTAATAGATCAGGTCGCCGACGAAGAACAGCAGCAGCGCCTGCAGCGGCCACGGCCAATGGTGCGGCCACAGGGCCGCGCCCACCGGCCCGCGCGCGCCGGCCAGCAGCCGCGGCAGCCAGGCCTCGTACAGCCCGACCAGCAGCGCGGCGACCACGACGCCGAACAGATACACCCCGACCGGCTTGAGCTTGGCGACGCCGCTGAGCCGCCACTGCGGCATCGCCGGCCGCCATCGCTCCAGGCCTTCCATCGCCAGCAACAAGGCGGCCGCGGTCGCCAGCATGGCGCCCTCGCCGCCGCCCAGCGCCCACCACAGCGCCAGGCCGGCGGCGATCAGCAAAGGATGGCCGCAACGTTCGAACAGGCGCACGAGCAAGGACGATCGAGGCATCGCGGGCGATCCGTCGGCGGTCTCGCGCCACGGCGGCGCGCACCCCTGGCGAGAACGCACGATAGCGCCCGCGCCGGCCGCCGCCTTGGCCCGCGATTGCGAATCGGCGCCAGAGCGCGCGGTGCCGGCTAGCCGTTGGCGTTGCCGATGGTCAGGTGCAGCGCCGGCTGCGGCTCGCGCGGCAGGCCCAGCTCCTCGCGCAGACCGAGCAGGGCCGGGCAACGCACCGGACACCAGACATAGCCCTGCGCCTCGCGCACCTGCGGGTCGTAGTCGAAACCGACCGTCGCTCCGTCCAGGCGCTTCCACGTCGCCGGCCGCGGCGGCGTTTCGCCCCGGACCACCGAGATATGCGGGCCCCACAACGGCGCCTGCAGGCTGCGCGTGCGCCGATGGCCGAGCAGGTATTGATGGCGCAGATAGCGGCCGAGTTCGGGGTCGCAATCCACGATCAGCCACCACACGGTACTGCCGCCGTCGCGGCGCCGATGACCGCCGCGGCCCAGTTGCGGGCTGTAGCGCAGAGTGCCGGTGGAGGGAAGCCAGACGGACGTCATGGCCACGCGTCAGACACGCTGGAACGCCGCCTGCACGAACCCCAGCCCGGCCAGGATCTGCGCCACCCGCTGCGACGACAGCGCGCCGATGCGCTCGCCCAGCCGCGCCTTGTACAGCGACGACACCTGCGACACCACCACCACGCTCTGCCGCGGCAACCCGCCCTCGCCCGGCTCCAGCAACACATTGCCCGGCTCGCTGGCCCGGCCCAGGTTCGAACTCAGCGCGCACACCACCACGGTCGAAATCCGCGAAGCGTTGAACAGATCGTCCTGCACGACCACGTGCGGATGCGGCACCCCGGGCACCGAACCGCGCGAGGGGTCGGCTTCGATCCAGAAGAGGTCGCCTTGGCGAATGAGAGGGTGTTGCGAACGGTCTAGGGCGGCGGGGTCTCGATCCATGCGCATGAAGAAAGAAGAAACATGGCCTAAGCAAGAAAGCCAAGAGTCATACCAAATACGCTTGGAGTAAGCTTTCGAATTCTTAGCTGAGAATCTTCACTCATCACCACTTTCCTTTAGCTTTCTAAAGAAACCATCCATAGAATTCGCAGCCTGAGAAGCATGATCGCGAGCTTGACGCCTCATGCTCTCCACATCAACATCCAGATCAAACTCTGAACGAAGCGATGCAGACACCTCTGCCTGCAAAACTGCGAGATCGGCAACTCTCCTCGCGACCTCCGCCCCGTAGTTCATCAGCGCCTGATTGTACTGATCAGACAGTTCAGAGTACTCCAGCACCAGCTCATCGAACGACTTTACAGTAAGCTCAAAAGAAGCCAGAAGGGCGCCCAGTTGATACTTCGAATCCATTTCTTCTCGAGCCATCCGCATTGCCGAAGTCAATCTGACGCGTTCAGCCATCAAGCCCTCATAGCTTTCGCGATTGACATTCAAAGCAATCTTCAAATTATGAGCGATGCTTGCCTCCCCCATCAGATCAACAAATAGCTTTCCGTAAGCATTCGACAACTCAGACACTTTCACCCGAGTGGTTTCACTAGCTACCAGTTGCACCCGCGCGCAGGCCCGCTGAAAATTGCTGAATCCACTCGCAAGCGCGGCTCTATCAGTAGGATCAAGACTAGCGAGCAACCCAATGAACTCGCTAATCGCTACAGCCTCATCCATCGCCGTAAGGTAAACGTCACGTCGAAGCTGAGATGCTCGATCCTTGGCCTTTTGTGTAGCGTCATGCACCAGCTGTCGATCAAAGCGTCGGTCATTACTTCTATTCGACAAGAAGTTAGCGCCAAGTGTTCCAACAACGCCAACGACTGCTCCAGCCAATCCCCACACTGGAGCAGGAAGCCCTTGCATTATCTGCATGAAGTCCATTTTTAAGCCCTAACAGTTCACGCCGGAGCGCTGCCCCTTCCCGAGTTAATCTGCTCCCACTTTCAGCCCGAACAGAAAAGGTAGATTTTCGGCCACCACCACATCGAGCAAGAGCCTTAAATCAACCGAATCTGCATAGCCCAGGGATCTAGAAATATACCTCTATGATCGGCAAGATCCTCCCTGAAGCCATTCAAAATCCTTTCAAGCTGATCGCTATCCGAAAACTCTGAACGCCGCAAGTTAGTGATATCCAGGATCGTCTCGCCCTGGCCATTGACCACACGAAACCTAATTTTTTCTTCGTAATCATAAACCTCCGCTCCACAGTGAAGGGGAAGGAAAGCCTTCCTGATGATTTCGAGTGCTAACTTGTCCGATATTGCAACCATTCCCCACCCCTTCTCGAATATATAAATACTATGTCACTTCGGATTCAAACCTTTTAACGAATGAAACGAGCGATACGCCGCAAGCCAGGCAGTATTCGCGGAGCTGAATTAGATCCAATCTACGCGTACCGTTTTCTATATCACTAATGTGAGATTGCGAACGGCCCAAAGCCTCCGCTAGTCCTACTTGAGTGACTCCCGATGCCAACCGTACCTCCTTGAGTAGCCTGACAAGCACTGCATGTTCTTCCTGATGGACTGACTTCTTCGGCATCTCTGTGGCCTTGTCGTGACACGGTCCACAAGAACGCTATATCTACTTTTCAGATATCGGAAAAACAGATATAACTACGCCAATGCGACAGCCGTAGGACACCGCCCTGCGGCAGTCGCATCCGCCGAAGACTTCGAACGCATGGAGAGCCGCTATGTCTGAAGCCCCAACCTCGCCGCAAGGAACATCACTCCTGCTCCAGCTACTTGAATCGACTCCAGACGCCGTAACTCTGCCCCTGCAGCTCGCACGCCTAGACATGGCTGTGCTCGACTATCTGCACACCAAAGCATCGGACCTGCATCACCGGGCAGTGACCGAGGCAAGAGAGTTCCTGGAAGTAGCCCTTGAGTCGATGGAGGCAGATCTTTCTCCTGAGCGACAACGTCGTTTTGTGGAGCGAGCGGACGATGCTCTGGCCTACGCGCAGCACTGGGGCGGATTGGCAGCTAACGCGCGGTTCTGCCGAGAGCATCCCGATTTGGCGCGGCGGTTGGCAGATGGCGAAGCCCCGGCGTCGCCTTCGCGGGATGTGTGCCCCGACACAGCTTGCAAGTCGCGGCAAGGCAGGCGCGCCAGAGCGGTTCGCAAATCGGGATAGCGACCTGTCACGCAGACGGCCGGTGCGCCCCCTGGGTGCGGTTTGCGCCGGCGCGCGGACGTCGTGATCGCGGCTGGCGCCGCCCCTGCCTCTCTGAGTGGGCAAGCAGAGTGGCCGCTGTGCATGGGGCGAAGGTCTTGATCGCGATTATCAGGACGAGTTCAGCGAGCATGGCACCACCGAGCTGCTGGCATAGCTGAGCTGAGACAAGTAGGCAGCCCGGAAGCCAACCGCAGTTCGATTACAGCGCTAGCCGCGGTCCGCCCTGCGCCGGCGCTGGCTCTAGCAACTGCGCCTGGGCGGGTTCTTGCGCCCGCTGCTGGTTGATCTGCTCTACCTTGGCGAGGCTCCGCTCAGCAGGAACCTGCGATGCGGCATGAGTATCCACGTGGGTGGTGAAGAACGGCCCTTGCTTGCCGAATGGCGCATAGACCGCGAAGACGTTCACCTCACCCTGTTCGGTAGGGCGGCCGACCACCACCTCATCCAGCCGTTTGCTCAGCGGATCGGCCTTGTGTTCACGCAGCAACGCAGCCGCGATGTTGTCGGATTGCTGTTCGCTCCATCGCCCGTCGCTACGGACGGCTTGCCGGATCAAATTGTAGGCCGCGAAGTCCGGATGCGATGGATGGTCCGCACGCGGTTGGCTCGGCACTGCCGGTTGCGCGACCTCGGCCACGTCTTTGCGCGACCCCGGCGCGACGCGCGAGTGGGTGTGCGATATGGCCTCATAGTTGCGCTGCCCGTGGCTGATATCGACATAGGCGAACGACTGCCCCTCCCCACCCAGGTCGACACCGGCCCGCTCGATCTTGCGTGGGTCGAGCTTCAGGGCGGCCAAATCGAGTTCGATGTCCGGCACATGCATCGTCGTCCCCCGGGCATAGTTGCGCCTCGCCTCGTGCAAGGTTTCCATGGCGTAGGCGCCGTAATAGGCCGCGTAGCCGGAATCGCCATGCAGGCCCAGGCGTGACGCCCGATCGGTATAGCACTGCGCCACGGCTTCCACCGCCGGGCTGACCAGCTTGTTGCCGGTTCGCTGGATCCCATCGGGGGAGAGGCGAACCCCGGACGCCAATACGCCGTTCTCCACACACGGCGTGGAAGGGTCTGCCCGCCGCAGAAATTCCTCCCGATTGAACTCGGCTGCTTGTCCGCCGCTGGTACGGCTGGCCAATGCGTTCATGCCCACCAACTCGGCCATCGCCTCGTTGCGTCGCGTGAACTTGAGATAGCGCTCGACCGGGGCGGTTACGTCTGCAGACGTTCCCTCATGCGACGCTTGGCGCACCGCTTCGGTCGCGTTGTAGTTGAGCAGATAGCGCTCGCGCCGCTCGGCCTCCGCCAGCAACGCGTGGCCGGCTTCATGGCCCAGCACCACCGCGATGTTGTCCTGGCGCAATTGCGGGTCGTGCCAGCGCTGGCGGTCGAAATTTTCGGCAACCAGGGAAATGGTGCCCGTCTTGCTGTCGTAGCGCCCTGCTTCGTTGGGATGATTCGAGATCGCCAGATGCTTGAGGTCGCCGCTTTGGATCGACGACGCCAAGACGTTAGCCAAATATGGCGAGCTCGCGATGGCCGTTTCCAGATCCTTCACGGCCCCCGGAGGCAATCCCGGTTGATGGGACAGCTCATCGATCAAGAGGCGGATATCGCCGTGTATTTCAGCCATGCGCCTCGTCCTTGAAGGCGTCGATGCGCAGGCTGCGCACGCAAGACTGGCCCGACACCGTAATCACGTCCGCCAGCAGTGCGATCACGGTGCCTTCGGCGGTGCGTTTGGAGTACGAGGCATGTTCGTCGCCAGCGCGGTCGCGCCAGCCCTCCTTGCCTGCGTAGCCCAGCGGTTGAACGTGGCGACGCAGGCTGTCCAGTTCGAACAGGCAGGCAACCGGTCCTTCGTACACTGTCTGCGACAAACCCACCGTCCATTTGTCCGGCGATTCGCGATACAGCGCGTCCACCCAGACCTTGTACGTGGCTCCGCCCGGCAATAGGCCGGTCGCCTCGTGGCTGCCGTTTCTATCCACCAAGGTCAGCCCTAGCCATTCGGCGACGCGTTCCGGCCGGGTGTCCAGCGGGGTCTTCAGGCCGTCGATGAGCCGCAGGATGCGCGTACGCCAGGCTTCTGCGGTCAGTTCAGGCCCGGGGGGCACCGGCGGCAAAGGCACAGGCGCGATGGAAGGCGTGGACGGCGAAACGGACTGCTCGGCGATGCGATCCAACTGTGCGGCGACGGCATCGGCGGAGGCCTCACCGCCCTGCGGGGCTTGTGTTTGAGTCACGGCGGAGTCCTTTTCCGTATCGGCGGCGGCTTGCGCCGGCTGGCGTGCGCAACCGAGCAAGGCCAGACCGGCGATCAGCGCAGCGGTGGGGTGGAGCCATCGAGCAGGGGGCATGGCAGCGTCCTTCGTCCCAGGTCCTGGCGGCCGCGCGACGGTTGTGTTCAGTGGACGGCCTATCGTTGAGTCTACCTACGCGAATGCCGCGTGGCTGTAGTCGAATGGGCACCGCGCACAATGAAACCGTAGTCGAATTTACGGCAGCCTGTGTTTGTGCTGGCATGCGTGATGGTTCGCGGTCGCGGCTCACGCCGCTCCTACCCCGGAGAGCCCGGAGCCCGGCGCTGCAGCCGGCTCAGCGGCCGCTATGCACCGGCCGATGCGCCTTGACCGCCATCACCACGCCGAGGCCGGCGAGCAACGACACCGCCGAGGTGCCGCCGTAGCTGAGCAGGGGCATCGGCACGCCGACCACCGGCAGCAGGCCCGAGATCATGCCGCCGTTGACGATCACGTAGACGAAGAAGGCCAGTCCCAGGGCGCCGGCGATCAGGCGCGAGTAGCCGTCGCGCGCCTCGGCGGCGATCCACAGGCAGCGGCCGACCACGAACAGATACAAGGCCAGCACCGTGGCCACGCCGACCCAGCCGAACTCTTCGCTGAGCACGGCGAAGATGAAGTCGGTGGTGTGTTCGGGCAGGTAGTTCAAGTGCGACTGCGAGCCCTGCAGCCAGCCCTTGCCGGTCATGCCGCCGGCGCCGATCGCGATCTTGGACTGGATGATGTTCCAGCCGGTGCCGAGCGGGTCGGTTTCCGGGTTGAGGAAGGTCAGGATGCGGTCTTTCTGGTACGGCCGCAGCAGCCAGAACCAGGCCACCGGCGCGATCGCGGCGACCGCGCTGAAGGCGGCGCCGAACCACCACCACGGCAGGCCCGCCAGGTACAGCGCGAACGCGCCGCTGATGCCGACCAGCATCGCGGTGCCGAAGTCGGGCTGGAGCAGGATCAGTCCGGTCGGCGCGCCGATCAGCAGGCCGGCGATCAGCACCGTGCCGACCTTCGGCGGCAGCGCCTGGCGATTGAGGAACCAGGCCACCATCATCGGCAGGCTGAGCTTGAGCAGTTCGGCCGGCTGGAAATAGAACACCTTCAGGTCGATCCAATGGCGGCCGTGCTTGCCGGTGCCGATCAGCAGCACCAGCAGCAGCGGCACCATCGAGAACGCATAGGCCAGCGGCGTCCAGTTGCGCAGTTGCGACGGCGGCAGCCGCGACAGGCCCCACATCGCTCCCAGGCCGACGGCGAAGCGCGAGCCCTGGGCGAAGACCATGCGGGTGGAATGTTCGCCGGCGCTGTACAGCACCGCCAGGCCGATCGCCATCAGCGCCAGCAAGGCGCCCAGCAGCGGCAGGTCGAGGGTGCGGGCGAAGCGTTGGGCCAGGTCCCACAGGTAGCGCAGGATCACTCTCATCGTTGCGGCTCCGTCGCCGGCGCCGCACCGGTGTCGGCGGCGGGCTCGGCCGGCGCTTCGGCGGCGGCATCGGCCCGGCTGGCGTCGCCTGCCGCGCCGGCGCCCGCATCGCGTTCGCCAGGCGCCGGCAGTCCCGGCAAGGCGGGCCGCGCCAGCGCCTGCGGCGCGCGCCCCGGCTGCGCGGCCACGCGCGCGTTGGCCTGCGCGACCGCCGCGGCCCAGGCGCCGTTGACCGCCACCGGCACCACCGCCGGCTCCGCGCCCGCGACCGTGCCGGACTCGACCGAGACGTCGGCGAAGCTGGGCACCGCCGGCGCGTCCTTGGACGGTTCGGTCTCCGGCATCTTGCCGAGCAGCCACGCGTCGAAGATCTTGCGCGCGATCGGCGCGGCGGTGCTGCCGCCGTAGCCGCCGTGCTCGACCACCACCGCGACCGCGATGGTCGGGTTCTCGGCCGGCGCGTAACCGACGAACAGCGCCTGGTGGCGCAGGTGGTACGGCAGCGAATGCGGATTCATGCTGACGTTGCCCTTGCGGCTGACCTTCTGCGCGGTGCCGGTCTTGCCGGCCATGCGGTAGGGCGCGCCGCGGGCCATGATCCGCGCGGTGCCGCGGCCGCCGTGGATGGTCGCCTCCATGCCTTCGCGCACCGCGCGCAGGTGCTGCGGATGGTCGGTGATCAGGCTCGGCGGCTTGACCACGTTCGGCACCCACGGCGCCTCGTAGCCGGTGCGGATTTCGCGCACCAGGTGCAGTTGCTGCAGGTGGCCGCCGTTGGCGATCGCGGCGGTGCCGCGCGCCAGTTGCAGCGCGGTCACCACCCAATAGCCCTGGCCGATGCCGGCGATGACGGTTTCGCCCGGATACCAGCCTTCCTTCTTGTTGCGCTTGGCCTTCCACTCCGGCGACGGCAGGATGCCGGTGTTCTCGCCGGCCAGGTCGATGCCGGTCTGCTGGCCGAAGCCGTAGCGCAGCATGTACTGGTCGAAGCGGGCGATGCCCATCTCCAGCGCCAGCTTGTAGTAGTAGGTGTTGACCGATTGCGCGATCGACTCGCGCAGGTCGACCCAGCCGTGGCCGCCGCCGTGCGAGTCGCGGTAGCCGCGCTTCTGCCCGGGAATGTGGAACTCGCCGGTCGACAGAGTGCGGTCCTCGGGCCGGCGCAAGCCGCTGTCGAGGCCGGCCAGGGCCACGAACGGCTTCATGGTCGAACCCGGCGGGCCGCCGCCGAGCACGTTGCGGTTGAACTGCGGCCGCGAGGGGTCTTCGTTGAGGCGCTTGTAGTCGGCGCTGGAGATGCCGTTGACGAACAGGTTGGTGTCGTAGCTGGGCAGGCTGACCATGCCCAGCACTTCGCCGGTGCGCGGGTCGACCGCGACCGCCGAGCCGTCCATTTCGCCGAACGCGGCCACCATGGCGCGCTGCAGGTCCATGTCGATGCTCAAACGCAGGTCGGCGCCGGGCTTGGCCGGGACATGGCCGACCTGGCGGATCGGGCGGCCGTCGACGTTGGTCTCGATCTGCTCGTAGCCGATCTGGCCGCGCAACTGCGATTCGTAGAAGCGTTCCAGGCCGGTCTTGCCGGTGTGGGTCAGCACGCCGGCGTTGGCGCCCATCGACTCCTGGTCCTTGGTGTCGACCCGGCCGACATAGCCGATCACGTGCGCGAACAGGTCGCCGTAGGGATAACGGCGGTTGAGGTAGGACACCAGCTCGACGCCGGGGAAGCGCCAGCGGTCGACCGCGAACGCGGCGACCTCTTCGTCGCTGACCCGCATCTTCAGCACGATCGGCTTGAAGCCGCGGGTGGCCTTGCGCTCGTTCTCGTAGCGCTTGATGTCCTCCGGCGACAGGTTCACCACCGACGCCAACTGCGGCAGCCACTTGTCGCTGTCGCCGGCCTCCATCGGGGTGACCTCGATCCGGAACGCGGGCACGTTGTCGGCGAGGATGCGGCCCTGGCGGTCGTAGATCAGCCCGCGTCCCGGCACCACCGGGCGCAGCTTGACCCGGTTGGCTTCCGAGCGCATCGCGTAGTCGGCGTGCTGCCAGACCTGCAGGCGGAAATACCAGAAGCCCAGGCCGATCACGCCCGCCAGCACGCAGGCGAAGGCGATCGCGGCGCGGGCGCGGAACTGGTCGGCCTCGGCCGCGTTGTTTTTCAGCACCCGTCGGCGCGGCCGCATCTCAGCGTCTCCGCCAGCTGCCCAGGCGCAGCGCGTCCAGCAGCAGGAAGATCGGCGGCCACAGCAGCATGCCGGCCAGCGGCGCCAGCCAGAACGCCGCCGGCAGGGTCGGCTCGCGCAGCACGGTGTGGATGGCGAAGGTGACGATGCGGTCGTTGAGCATCAGCCCGCCGATCGCCAGCGCCTGCTGCGACAAAGGGAAGAAGCGCAACCGGGCGCGGAAGCGCTGCAGGATGAAGGCCATGATGACCAGCCGCAGCGCCTGCTCGCCGAGCAGGCCGTCGGAGACCAGATCGCCGGCCAGGCCGACCAGGAACGAGAAGCCCAGTCCGACCCGCTCGGGGTCCTCGATCACCCAGTAGGCCAGCACCAGGCCGAGCCAGAACGGCCGCAGCGGCTGCAGCAACTGCGGCAGCGGCAACAGGCTCAGCGCGAGCGCGACGACCAGGCTGGTCGGCAGCACCCAATGGTGGCGGGCGCGGGTCACGGCGTGTCCTCGCTGGCGGCGGGCGCGGCCGGGCCGGTCGCGGGCGAAGCCGGGCGGCGCGGCGCGGTGGACGGCGACGCGGGCGGCGCAACCGTCGCCGGGCGGCTCGCGGCGGTGCCCGCCGGTGCCGGAGCGGCGCCGGGCCTGGCCGCGGCATTCGCTGCGTTGCCCGCGGCGCCGGCCGCTGGGTGGTTCGCGGCGGGCGCCGCGCCTGCGGCCTGCGCCATCGCCGGCTGGGTGTCGAAGGGCTCGCTCGGCGCCGGCGCGGGCGGCAACGACAGCAGCACCAGCACTTCGCGGCCACGGTCCAGCTGCGCGGCCGGCCGCACTTCGCCGACCAGGAAGGCGCGGCTGTCGTCGGGCTTGAGCGCGGTGATGGTGCCGACCGGAAAACCCGGCGGGAATCGCCCGCCCAGGCCCGAGGTCACCAGCACGTCGCCCTCGCGCACGTCGCTGGACAGCGGCACGCTGCGCAGGGTCAGGTGGTCGCTGCGGCCTTCGCCGTACACCACCAGGCGCACGCCGTTGCGCGCCACCGCCACCGGCACCGCGTGCGACGGGTCGGTGATCAGCAGCACGCTGGCGTGCATCGCGGTGATGCCGGTGATCTGGCCGAGCAGGCCGCCGGCGTCGATCACGCTCTGGCCGACCCGGATGCGGTCGCGGCTGCCGGCGTCGAGCACCAGCCGTTGCTTGCTCGGGTCGAGATCGATGTCGAGGATCGGCGCCAGCACCACGTCCAGGTTGCCGCGCTCGGCCGCTTCCAGCAGGCCGCGCAGGCGCTGGTTGTCGGCGGCGACCGACTGCAGCCGCGCCATCCGCGCCTGGTTGACCAAGGCCTCGTTGCGCAGGCGGCGGTTCTCTTCGGTCAGCCGGCTCAGGGTGCCGGCGTCGTCGCTGACCCGTTCGATCAGGCGTCCGGGCATGCCGGCCACCGCCCACAACGGCGCCACCGCGGTGGCGACCTGCTTGCGCGCCTGGCTGAGCCAGCCGCCGCGATGGTCGAGCACGATCAGCACCAGCGCCAACGCCAGATACGCCAGCAGGCGCAGCGTGTCGGCGACTTCGCCGCTACGGGCTGCGGTGGAGGGACCGGCGTAGGGGGGCATTGAGGCCGGGAGTCGTGATTCGAAATTGGGGATTGGAAAAGCGCGAACGCAGCGAGTGACCGCTGCGCGCGCTTGCCGGACTGCGGGTGACGCTAGGCGGGCGCGTCGAAGACGCGGGAGGCGAGAGCCGGGCGCTGTTCCGATCCCGAATCCCGAACCCCAAATCCCGGCTTATTCCGGAGCGAAAAACTCGTTGCCGTGCATGTCGACCAGCTCCAGCGCGCGGCCGCCGCCGCGGGCGACGCAGGTCAGCGGGTCGTCGGCGACCTGCACGTGCAGGCCGGTTTCCTCGCTGATCAGGCGGTCCAGGTCGCGCAGCAGGGCGCCGCCGCCGGTCAGGACGATGCCGCGCTCGGCGACGTCGGCGCACAGTTCCGGCGGGGTCTGCTCCAGCGCCAGCTTGATCGCCGAGACGATGCCCGACAGCGGCTCGCGCAGGGCTTCGAGCACCTCGTTGGAGTTGATCGTGACCATCTTCGGCACGCCTTCGGCGAGGTTGCGGCCGGAGATTTCGATGGTGCTGGCGCGCTCCTGCGGGTAGGCGCAGCCGATCTCGAGCTTGATCCGCTCGGCGGTGGCTTCGCCGATCAGGGTGCCGTAGGTGCGGCGCACGTAGTTGATGATCGACTCGTCGAAGCGGTCGCCGCCGATGCGCACCGAAGCCGAGTAGACGATGCCGTTGAGCGCGATCACCGCCACCTCGGTGGTGCCGCCGCCGACGTCGACCACCATCGAGCCGCGCGCCTCGGTCACCGGCATGCCGGCGCCGATCGCCGCGGCCATCGGTTCCTCGATCAGGTAGACCTCGCGCGCGCCGGCCTCCTCGGCCGATTCCTTGATCGCGCGGCGCTCGACCTGGGTCGAGCCGCAGGGCACGCACACCAGCACCCGCGGGCTGGGGCGCAGGAAGCGCGACTTGTGCACCTTGCGGATGAAATGCTTGAGCATTTCCTCGGTGTAGGTGAAGTCGGCGATGACGCCGTCCTTCATCGGCCGGATCGTGGTGATGTGGCCCGGAGTCCGGCCGAGCATCTGCTTGGCCTCGCCGCCGACCGCCGCCACCGTACGGTTGCCGCCGATCATCCGGTCCTGGCGCACCGCGACCACGGACGGCTCATTCAGCACGATCCCCTGGCCGCGGACGTAAATGAGGGTGTTGGCCGTGCCCAGGTCGATGGACAGGTCATTGGAAAACATGCCGCGAAACTTCTTGAACATCGGGGGATTGGGCCGTCAAAAGTATGGGCGAAGCGGGGCCGTTAGCCTAGCAATCGCCCCCCCTGCGAGCAAGGAAAATCAACGGTTTCACGGCTGCCCGGCTGTTCAGGAGCGGCGCCCGCCCCCTGGGGATAACCCTGGGTCGGCGGGTCCGGAATCGCCCCCTCGCCGGGTCGCCGCCCACCCGGTTCCGGCCCGGCCGACCCGGCCCCGGCGGTCTCCGCGCCGGAGGCCGGAAAACCGCCCGGCCGCCCGCGACCATCCCCCCGCGTACGCAAAAACTGGCCGCGCGCCGCTTCAGCCGCTACCCTACGCCGCCGGGCGGTCTATCGACCGCCCGCTTTTGCGTCGCGACTTCAAAAAATTTTCGGGGTGAACATGTCTGCGCTGATCTGCGGCTCGCTGGCCTACGACACCATCATGGTGTTTCCGGACCAGTTCAAGAACCACATCCTGCCGGACAAGGTCCACATCCTGAACGTCTCGTTCCTGGTCCCGCGCATGCGCCGCGAGTTCGGCGGCTGCGCCGGCAACATCGCCTACAACCTCAAGCTGCTCGGCGGCGATCCGATCCCGATGGCCACCGTCGGCCAGGACTTCGGCCCGTACCGCGAGTGGTTCGACGAACAGAAGATCCGCCTCGACCACGTCAAGGAGATCCCGGAGCTGTTCACGCCGCAGGCGTTCATCACCACCGACCACGACAACAACCAGATCACCGCCTTCCATCCGGGCGCGATGATGCGCTCCTACGAAAACCACGTGCGCGACGTGAAGGGCGTGAGCTTCGGCATCGTCAGCCCCGACGGCCGCGAAGGCATGTTGCAGAACGCGGTGGAGTTCGCCGACGCCGGCATTCCCTTCATCTTCGATCCGGGCCAGGCCATGCCGTTGTTCAACGGCGAAGAGCTGCGCGCCTTCATCGAGCAGGCCGACTACGTCACCGTCAACGACTACGAGTCCAACCTGCTGCAGGAGCGCACCGGCTGGAGCGAGAACGACATCGTCCAGCGGGTCAAGGCCTACATCACCACCCGCGGCCCGCACGGCTCGCAGATCCACACGCTCGGCAAGACCTACGACATCCCGCCGGCGCACGAGCGCCGCGTGACCGATCCGACCGGCTGCGGCGACGCCTTCCGCGCCGGCCTGATCTTCGGCATCGAGAAGGGCTACGACTGGATGACCGTCGGCCGCATGGGCAATCTGATGGGCGCGTTGAAGGTCGAACACCCCGGCACCCAGAACCAGCGCTTCGACTACGAAGAATTCGCCGAACAGTTCAAGCAACAGTTCGGGTATGCGCTTTAAGCCGGGATGGGAAATTCGCGATTGGGGATTGGTTTGAGGCGGATGCCGGCGGACTGAATCCGCGTTCCGCTGCCCCACCCGCATCGCACGTCGATCGAAAAATCCCGGCCCCGGCCGGGATTTTTTTCGCCTGCATTCTCGCCGCGACTAACGCCCCATTGTAGGAGCGGCGTAAGCCGCGACAGAGACCGCGCAGAACCTGCGGCTACAACGCCCTCGCCGAAGCGCCCCCCCCGCTTTGAGGGCAGGTGCGACGCAAGTCGCGACCACGCCCCGCAACAACGACGCCATCTGCGGCATCACGGCCGCGACTCGCGTCGCGCCTACCCCGGAGGTCGTCGCGGGCCCTGGTAGCCGCGACGAAACCGCGTAGAACCCCGGCCAGGAAGCCCTCAACCGAAGCAACGCCCCGGGGTTCGCCACCTGCGCTACAGGCGTTTGCGGAACACCGCCACCGGCACGCCGTGCTGCGGAGTGGTGTCCAGATACTCCCAGCCCAGGCGCCGCATCAGGCTGCCGGCGGTCGCGGTGCCGGTGTAGATCGCGCGATGCCCCAGGCGCATCGCCTGCGCTTCCAGGGCGACGATCAGCTGCGCACCGATGCCGCGGCCGCGCCAGCCCGAGGCAACGCAAGCCGCCGCCGCCCAGGGCGAGAATTGCGGATAGGCATCGATCGAAGCGTCCTTGAGTGCGGCCACGCCGACCGCCTCGCCGCCGAGCAAGGCCACCACGCCCAGCGGCAGCGCATCGTCGCGGCAGAACGAGGCCAAGTCCGCGGCCGCGTCGCCCGGACCGTCGCCGCCGTAATAGTCCGGCCATTCGCTTTCGAACATGCGCTGCAAGACCGGGACCGCCGAGCGATGCGCGGCCAGCAGCTCGACCTGTACCGGCACCCCGCCGCGGCTCATGCGCGCTCCGCATCGGCGCGACGCGAGCGCAACGCAATCTTCGAATCGGAAACGGCGTTCATGGCTTCGATCATAACGACCGCCCTGCCCCGCTCCCGCGCGCCGGTCACAGTTCGCTCAGCGCGCGACGCCCGATTGCGCGCGCCAGGCGGCGAACGCCGCGGCATCGCCGACGTGCACGTTCAGATCCACCGGTCCGTCGATGCCTGCGACCCGGCCCCGGTTGTGGTACTGCCACAACGTCCACGCCGCCGACGCCTCCGGCGCGCTCAGGATCGAACGCCGCCACAACGGCCGCGCCGGCAGCGCGGCGCGATAAGCCTCGAAGAACTCCGGCGTCACGTACAGCAAGGCGGGCTTGGCGTACGCCGCTTCGACCGGCGCCAGGAACGCGTCCAGCTCGGCGCGCATCGCCGCCGCGTCGGGCCGCCGGCCGCAGTTGCCGCCGAACTCCAGGTCCACCGCCGGCGCCAGCGCATCGCCGCGCGCCGGCGCCGCGGCGAGGAAATTCGCCGCCTGCTGGGCGCCGCTGCGACAGAAGGTGAAGAAGTGATAGGCGCCGACCGCGATCCCGGCCGCCCGCGCGCCGCGTTCGTTGTCGGCGTAGCGACGGTCGCGATGATCGCCGCCTTCGCTGGCCTTCAGATATACGAAAGCGACATCGTCCCGCGCCACGGCCGGCCAATCGACGATGCCCTGATGATGCGAGACATCGAGGCCGCGCAGCGGGTAACGCATTCGATCGGGCTGCCAATGCAGGAACCACCACCGCGCCGAAACGAAAACGGCACCGATCAGCAGCCCGATTGCGGCCGTCCCGACCAGCCACCTCCGGGCATTATTCATCGGGCGGCCCGCAACCCACAGGCGGCTTCGCCGCCTGGATTCGCGCGTCCGCGCTCGCCGCTATCGGCACGGCACGAAGACTGGCCATGCATCAGCCCGGTTTCGCCGCCAACGCAATGCCAACGCCGCAACCAATGGAGCGACCGTTACGGTCGCAAGCTTTCGATGCGAAAACCATTCGCTCATCCCTGGCAATAGCGTCGAAACGAATCGACGGTCGTTACGCCCTCACTTCCAACCCGGCATCTTCTCCGGCTTCAAACCGCCGACTTCGAAGCTCGCCGTGCGCGTACCGCCGGCCTTGACCGGGAACTCGATGCTCAGTTCCTTGGCGGCGCCGGCGATGCGCCACAAGCCGCGTTCGTCCTCGACGAACATGGCGATGGCCTCGTCGGTCTTGGGCCGGCTGCCGGGCAGGGTCTTGGGCTTGTCGTCGGCGACGACCTTCAGCTTGCAGCCGCCGTAGCAATTGAAGTCACCGGTCTGCAGCACCAGGTAGGCGCTGCGGCCCCAATCGGGGTGATCGCGGAAGATCAGCTGCACCGGGCGCGGCACGCCGCCGTCGGTCTCCACGTTCGCCTTGGCGTAGATCGACGCCGAGAGCTGGGTGCCGGCCTTGCCCTTGGCGGTCTTCACCGGCGTGCTCATGTACGACCACAGCGACTCGACCCGACGCTGTTCGCGCATCTGCTTGGCCTTGGTCTTGGCCTCCTCGTACTGCGCGGCGATGCGGTCGGCGGTCGGCGTACCGGCATAACGCGAGGTGACGATCTCGCCGTAGGCCGAAGCCATTTCCCAGTTCTGCTGGCCGTAGGCGGCGTCGAAGTTCTTGGCTTCGACCGCGGCCTCCTGTTCGCGCTGCGCGGCCTTGGCCGCTTCGGCGATCTTCGGATCGGGTTTCTCGCAGCCGGCGAGCAGCATCGCGGCGGCGAGCAGGAACGTGGCGTGGCGCGGTGTCATCGTGCTTGACCCTTGGCTATCAATCGGTTGACGGCATCGGCGGCGGCGGCGGGACGCTCGACGATCGACATGTGCCCGCAGCCGTCCAGCAACGCCCGCTGCGCCTGCGGCAGCTGCGCCGCGTACAGCTCCAGCGCGCTGGGGTCGATCACCGCATCCTGCCGGCACCATAGCAGCAAGACCGGCTGGCGGATGCGTGCGGCCTGGCTGCCGGGCAGGAAGCGTTCCTCGCCGCGGCCGATCTTGTCCAGCACCGCTTGCTCGAACGCCGCGTCGCGCTTGCGCCGGTCGATGTAGATCCGGCTCGCCGGCCAGGGAATGTAGGGCTTGGCGGCATCGTCGTAGAACACGATGTCGAGGTAGCGCCGCAGCGAGGCCGCATCGAAGACCGCGAACGGATTGCGCCCGCGCAGCACCGCCAGGCCGAAGGCGTTGTCCTGGAAACGCACCCCGGCGGCGTCGAACAGGCCGACCCGGTCCACGTCCTGCGGATGCCGCGCCGCGCTCAGTGCGACGATGCCGCCGCCCATCGAATGGCCGAGCAGCACGAGCTCGCTGCCGGGCTGGTGCGCGACCTGTTGGATGAAGCGTGCGACGCGTTCGCTCTGGGCCAGGAAGCCGTAGTCGGCGCCGGCCTTGCGCTCGCTTTCGCCCCAGCCCGGCAGGTCCGGCGCGAACAGCCGGTAGCGGCCGCGCAGGCGCTGCGCCAGCGGATACCAGTTTTCCTTGCTGCCGGTGAAGCCGTGGACCATGACCACGGTCGGCGCGCCCGGCGGCGCCTCGTCGTTATAGGCGTAGACCCAGCGATGATCGCCGACCTGGGCGGCGTTGCGGGTCAGGCCGGCGACGGCGCGCTGGCGCGCGTAGTCGGCCAGCACGACTCGATAGGGATCGCGCCACAGCCACCACGCCAGCGCGCCCAGCAAAACGGCCGCCAGCAGGGCGGCCGTCTTGAGCGAGCGACGCAGGCGCATGGGCGTGCGCGGCTTACTGCGCCGCGGCCGGGTTCTTGGCCTTGGCGATGGTCGCCTCGACCGAACCGGTGGTGATCGGATGATAGCCCGGCCTGGCCTTGGCGAAGGTCTCTTCGGCCAGCTTCAGGCCTTCCGGGGTTTTCACCAGTTCGCCGTAGGTCGGCATGATCAGCTTGCGCCGGCCGATCTTCTGCAGGAAGGCGGAGATCGCCGGATCGGCCTCGTGGTAGCCGCTGCGCACCGCCAACGGGTACCAGCGCTGGGCGATTTCGCCGTTCGGCGTACCGGTGAACGCGTAGGCCGCGTCCAGCGCCTTGAGCTGATCGACGCTGAGCTTTTCCGGCATGCCTTCGATGAAGTGCACCCATTCCTGGGTGCTCCACTTCGCCGTCAGCGCGGCGTCGGGCAGCTTGCCGGCGTCGAGCCAGCTCTTGCGCGCGGCATCGACCGCGTCGAAACGCGGCGACGCCGTGGCCGGCGCCGACTTCGGGATACCCGGGCCGTAGATCCACTCCTCCAGCTCGGCCTCGCTGACCTTGCCCGGGTGCTTGGCGAGCAGGTTGGCCTTGGCGTACTCGACGAACTGGGTGGTCGGGATGCTCTGGAACGCGAAGTGGTCGAAGTAACCGCGCAGGAACGGGTCGAACACCTCGCGGCCGTAACGCTGCTCGAGGAACTGCAGGAACCAGGCGCCCTTGGTGTAGACGGTGGCGCTGCTGGCCTCGTCCGGGTCCTTCAGGGTGCCGGGCTTGAGCGCCAGCGCCTGCAGCTTGGGATCGATGGCCTTGAACTCGGCGGCCAGTTCGTTGCGGCCGATCACGTTCTCCATGTCGGAACGCTCCTTGCCGTACAGCGCTTCGACGATGCGGTTCTCGACGTAGCTGGTGAAGCCTTCGTTGAGCCAGCCGTCCTTGCTGCTGGAGAAGGTGACCAGGTTGCCCGACCAGCTGTGCGCCAACTCGTGCGCGACCAGCGACACCAGCGACTTGTCGCCGACGATCACGGTCGGGGTGGCGAAGGTCAGGCGCGGGTTTTCCATGCCGCCGTACGGGAACGAGGGCGGTAGGACCAGGATGTCGTAACGCTCCCATCGATAGGGACCGTACAGCTTCTCGGTGGTCTCCATCATCTTTTCGGTGTCGGCGAACTCGGTCGCGGCCTTGCCGACCATCGCCGGCTCGGCCCACACGCCGGCGCGCGCGGAGATCGGCTGGAACACCAGGTCGCCGGCCGCGATGGCGAGCAGATAGGACGGGATCTTCTGCGGCATCTTGAAGCTGTAGTCGCCGTCGCGCGCCGCCTTGGGGTCGTTGTCGGCGCTCATCAGCACCATCGCGTCCTTGGGCGCGGTGACCTGGGCGGTGTAGGTGAAGCGCACGCTCGGCGTGTCCTGCAGCGGCACCCACGAGCGCGCATGGATCTGCTGCGACTGGCTGAACATGAAGGGCGTCTTCTTGCCCTCGGTCATCGACGGCTCCAGCCACTGCAGGCCGGAGGCGTTCGGCGAGGTCGCGTAGCTGACCCGGATGCGCTTGTTGCGCTCCGGCGCTTCGATGGTGAGCTTGCTGCCCAGGGTCTTGTCGGTCGGGGCCAGACTGAAGCTCAGATCGCCCCACTGGCCGTCGGCGCGCTCGCCGACCACTTTCGCGATCTTCAGATCGCGGGTGTCGAGCACCAGCTGCTTGGCCTTCGGATCGGTCCAGTCGAGGGTGTAGGTGGCGCTGCCGGTCAGGGTCTTGGCGGCGAAATCCACCGCCAGCGACAAGGCGAGGTCGTCGATGCGGACCAGGTCGGGCTGGGCGTAGGAATGCTCGTCGCGGTCGGCCGCGGCAACGGCGGTGTCGCTCACTTTGGCCTCCGGTGCGGCGGTCTGGGACGGATCGGTGGCGGGCGCCGCGCTTTCGCGCGAACAACCGGCGGCGGCGCTGAGGGCCGCGACGAGACAGACGGTGAGGATCGAAGAACGCATGAACGGACCACGGCTGCGGGTGAAGCGCCGAGTGTAGCGCCTCGCCCCGGAGCGGGGCTTGTGCATGTTGGCCGCTGCGCGGGGTGCGGATGGAGTCCGGGCCGGACGTAGGATCGGATGGCCGAACGCGGCCGTCCGCCGCGGCCGCACGCTGCCGGCCACGGCAGCCGAGGGGCTGACGGCCGACACGCGGGCGGCTCCCGGCCGGCGGCGCCGAATCGCGATGCCGGTCGCGCTACGACGAGGGCCGAAGCGGTCGTGCGGCTGCGCGGTACGCATCGTCCCAAAATTCCCGTCTGCCCAAGCCGCGGCGATGCCGCTAGCCTGGACGCCCTACTTCCATTATTCGGAACTTCAGACATGAGCCTTCCCCTTGCAGGCAAAGTAGCCCTGGTCACCGGCGCCAGCCGCGGCATCGGCGCGGCGATCGCGCGCCGCCTGGCCGCCGACGGCGCCGACGTGGCGCTGACCTACGTCAGCTCGGCCCAGCGCGCCGAGGACGTGGCCGCGCAGATCCGCGCCGGCGGCCGCCGCGCCGTGGTCATCGCCGCCGACAGCGCCGATGCGGCGGCGGTGACCGCCGCGGTCGAGCGCACCGTGGCCGAGCTGGGCCGGCTCGACATCGTGGTCAACAACGCAGGTGTGTTCGCCTACGGGCCGTTCGAAGCGGAATCGCTGGAAAACTACGAGCGGGTCATGGCGATCCACGTGCGCGCGCCGTTCGTGGCCGCGCAGGCCGCCTCCAAGCATTTGCCGCGCGGCGGCCGCATCATCACCATCGGCAGCTGCCTGGGCGAGCGCGTCGGCGCGCCGGGCATGGCCCTGTACTCGCTGAGCAAGGCCGCGGTGGTCGGCCTGAGCAAGGGCCTGGCGCAGGACCTGGGCAAGCGCGGCATCACCGTCAACACCGTGCAGCCGGGCCCGATCGACACCGACATGAACCCCGCCGACGGCGAAGGCGCCGACCACCAGCGCGCCGGCCTGCCGCTGGGCGAGTACGGCCAGGCCGACGACATCGCCGCGGCGGTGGCCTACTTGGCCGGCCCGGGCGGTGCGTTCGTGACCGGCACGCAGTTGTCGGTCGACGGCGGATTCTCGGCCTGAGGCTCGGAGCCTGCGTCGCGGCGAACACTCAACGGGCGCAGGGAGCGACCTGTGCCATGCCCGCGTCCTGGCAACGCACCTGCGGCCGTACAACGAAGAACGCCGGGACGAGCGTCCCGGCGTTCTTCGTTCCGGCGTACGGCGCAGACCGCGCCGGCGGGCCTCAGGCCTTGTAGCCGGTGTGGATCGCGCAGATCCCGGCCGACAGGTTCTTGTAGTCGACCCGGGCGAAACCGGCCTCGCTCATCATCCGCTTCAGCTCGCCCTGCGGCGGGTGCTTGCGGATGCTCTCGGCCAGATAGCGGTAGCTCTCGCTGTCGTTGGCGAACAGCTTGCCCAGGCGCGGCAGCACGTTGAAGGAGTGGAAGTCGTAGATCGGCTTGAACCACTGCGCGGTCACTTCCGAAAACTCCAGCACCCGCGCCTGGCCGCCGACCTTGAGCACGCGCAGCATCTCGCGCAGCGCCGCGTCCTTGTCGGTGACATTGCGCAGGCCGAAGGCGATGGTGACCAGGTCGAAGCTGGCGTCCGGGAACGGCAGCGATTCGGCGTTGCATTGCACGTACTCGAAACCGGACACGCGGCCGCGGTCGGTCATGCGGTCGCGGCCGACCCGCAGCATGTCCTGGTTGATGTCGCCGAGCACGATCATGCCGCGGTCGCCGACCCGGTCGCGCAGCAGGGCGGCGATGTCGCCGGTGCCGCCGGCCAGATCGAGCACGCGGTCGCCGCGGCGCACCTGCGCGGTGGCTGTGAAATAGCGCTTCCAGACCCGATGGATGCCGAGGCTCATCAGGTCGTTCATCAGGTCGTAGCTGCCGGCGACCGAGGAGAACACTTCCCCCACCAGCTTGCGCTTCTGCTCGCGCGGCACGTCGCGGAAGCCGAAGTGGGTGGTGTCGGGCTGGGGCTTGGATTCGTTCATGGCGGCGATTATCGCACGCTGGCCGCGCCGGGGCCTGGCGGCGGCGGGCGGGTCCGGGCCGGCGCCCTGGCGCGCATCGTCGCAGCCGCGGGCGCCATCGGCGCCGTGGCCCACGGGGCGAAACCGTCCCATTCCCGAACGAACCGCCCCGCTCCGCTCCGGTGCGCCCCGGCTTTGGCATGATGCGGTCATGATCGCCACCGTGACCTGGCAAGCCAAGCGCTATGCCGACCTGAGCCTGGACGAACTCTACGAGTTGCTGAACCTGCGCGCGCAGGTGTTCGTGATCGAGCAGAACTGCGTCTACCTCGACCCCGACGGCAAGGACCGCCATCCCGAAGCCTTGCACCTGATGGGGCGCGCGGCCGACGGCCGCCTGGCCGCGTACCTGCGGATCCTTCCGGCCGGACTCAGCTATCCCCAGGTCAGCTTCGGCCGGGTGCTGACCGCGGCGGACTTCCGCGGCCTGGGCCTGGGCGGGCCGATGCTGGAAGCGGCGCTGATCGAAATCGAACGCCGCTGGCCCGGCGCCGACATCCAGATCGGCGCACAGGCGCATTTGCAGGCCTACTACGGCCGCTATGGCTTCGAGCCTGCGTCGGAGCCTTATGTCGAGGACGGCATCGCGCACATCGACCTGCTGCGCCGCGGCCGCGGTGCGGCCTAGGCGCGACGCCGATCGGCCGCAGCGCGCAGCAACGCCGCGGCGCCCAGCAACAGCAGCAGATCCTTGAGCAGGAACTGGCCGGTGCCGCCGACGAAGGGAAAACCGTAGCCGGGCTGCCAGCCCGGCAAGGTGAACAGGAAGCTCAGGGTCAGCAGATACGTCGCGATCGCGGCCCGCAGGCCCCAGTCCGCCACCCGCGGCCACCACGGCCATGCGGCGATGGCCGCCGCGATCAGCAGCTCGATCGCGCCGATCAGGTTCGACGCGCCCTGCACGCTCAACGGCCCGTACAGCCAGGCGAACAAGGGGCTGCTGCGCATCAGCCCGGCCACGCCTTCGGCCTCGACCTGGGTGAACTTCATCAGCCCGATCCAGACCAGCACCAGCAACTGCCCGGCCCACAGCAGCCACAGCGCGCGGCTGCGGCCGTGCGCGCAGCCGCGCTCGTGCGCGAACACGCCCAGGGCGAGGCCGGCGAGCCCCACGTGCTTGAGCAAGGTCTGGCCCGAACCGATCACCGGGAAGCCGGCGTACGGCGGCTCGTGGATCCAGGCCGCCGGGCTCGCCAGCCCGAGCAGGCCGGCGGCCCAGAACGCGCTCGCCGCAAGCGCTGCGTCGCGACGCCAACGGCCCGGCCGTGCGATCAGCAAGACCGCGCCGATCATCGCCTGCAGCGCGCCCAGCGCCGGGCTCAGCCACGCGGCATCGTCGGCCAACGCCGGCAGGCCCGCGCCGCTCAAGCGGCCGGCCAGCGCACGGACGTCGAAATCGAAAGCGCCCATCGCGCCGAACCACAGCATCGTCAGGCCCAGGGCCCGGGCCGACAGTCCCCACACGCGCGCCGCCGGCGCGCGTTGAATCGCACACTGCATCGTCGTTTCGCTCCGCTCCGCGCCGCGCAAATGGCGCGCACCCCGGTAAAGAGGCCGCTATGGCGCAAAAGGGTTCGCCGGCCCTCGACCCGGGCGCGGCGGCGCGCCAGACTGCGCAGCGATACGCACAGGAGTTCCGCATGATCGCCACCCCCGACTACCGCGCTCTGCTCGCCACCGCCGTCGCCGAAGCCCGCCAAGGCCTGGCCGAGGGCGGCATTCCGATCGGCGCGGCGCTGTACCACAACGACGGCCGCCTGCTCGGCTGCGGCCACAACCGCCGCATCCAGGAAGGCGACCCCTCGGTGCACGGCGAGACCGACGCCTTCCGCAAGGCCGGCCGCCAACGCCGCTACCGCGACACCATCATGGTTACCACCCTGGCGCCGTGCTGGTACTGCAGCGGCCTGGTGCGGCAGTTCAACATCGGCACCGTGGTGGTCGGCGAATCGGTCAACTTCCAGGGCGGCGTCGACTGGCTGCGCGAAGCCGGCGTCAACGTGATCGATCTGGCCGACCCGGAATGCATCGATCTGCTCGGCGGCTACATCGCCGCGAACCCCGAGGTCTGGAACGAGGACATCGGCGAGGACTGAGCCCTCGCCGTCCGCAACGGAAAAGGAGTTTCCATGCATCCCACCGCTCTATGGCCCCTGCTGGCGCTGGCCGCCGCGCCGGCCGCCGCGCAGGCCCCGGCCTGCGGCCGCACCGCCGAAGTCGCGCTGATCTGCCTTCAGGCCGACGACGGCGCCAAGGCCACTCTGGTCCGCACCGAACTGCCCGCCCGCGGCGGCTGCGCGCAAGCGCAGGTGGAACGCTTCGCCGCCGGCGACCTCGACCGGCCGCGCAGCCTGGCCCTGGCTGCGGGCCAGACCGGCGAATGCCGCTTCGCCAGCGGACGCACGCTGCGCGTGCGCCTGCAGCAGGAATCCGGACCGCTGCTCGGATCGTGCAACGCCGACGCCGCCACGCGTTTTTCGATGTGGGTAGACGGGCGCAAGCTGATCGGCGGGCACAGCGTGCGCGAACGCTGCGAGACCGCATCGGCGCCGTGGAGCTATCGGCTCGAAGGCGAGATCGTCTACGACTGCAGCAAGCCGGACGGTTGCGCGGGCTGGTCCGGCCCCGACCAGACGCTGAGCTCGCTGCCGGTCGATACGATCGAGTATCCGCCGGACGCACCCGGCCCGGCGCCGGGCCGCCTGGAACGGCTGCTCGACCGCGGCCCGGTCTGCGCCGAAGTCGAGCGCGAACTGGCGGCCTCGTGGTCGGCGTTCGACGCCTTCGTCCGGCGACCGTCGCCCGGCCCGATCCAGCGGCTTAACGCCGGCGACCGCCAGGCCAACGCCGTTCTGCCCGGCGGGCTGGGCTTCGCCTACGGCGGCGCCCGCGTGGACGAATTCGATTTCGACAACGACGGTCGCATCGACCGCGTCTATTCCAGCGCCAGCGACGGCCAGGGCGGCTGGTACTACGCGCCGATGCTGGTGCTGTCCGGCGCCTCGGCCGAGAGCTTCGTTGCCGCCGACGGCACGGATGCGATCCACGCGGTTCCCTGCCAGTGGGACGCCGCGCGCCCGGCCTTGTCGCAGTGCGACGATCTGCGCCATCCGGAGTGGAGCGATCGCCGTCCCCCGACGCAATCGGTGCCGGCGCCGCTGCCCGGCATCGCCGGTGGCGACGAGTTCTTCCGCACCCGCTACACCACCGCACTGCCGTTCCGCTACGACGGGACGACCTATGTCGCGCTGGCGAGCGCAGGCACGCCATCGCGCGATTACGTCGGCATCTACCGTCCCCGCCCCGGCGGCGCGCGCGAAGCCGTATGCCTGATCCGCCGCGTACCGGCGAACATGTGAACCGCGCCGGGCGCGGACGCTGGCCGGTCCGCGCGCTCGCTTGCGTCACTGGGCAAGCCCGGTGCGCAAGCGCAGAATCGCAACACATGGTCGCCGTTCCCGTCCCGTTGTCGATCCGCGCCTACCAGCTCAGCGACTGGCCGCGCCTGTGCCACATCCACGACCGCGCCCGGCTCGACGAACTGCAACGCTGCGCCGACGTCGCGGCGTTCCGCAGCCTGGCCCGCACCGCGCACAGCGAGGGCCTGTTCGACGGCCGCCTCGACGTGGCCGAAGTCGAAGGCGTGGTGCGCGGCTTCGTCGCTTTCCAGCCCAAGTCGCTCAACTGGCTGTACGTGGACCCCGACAGCTACCGCCAGGGCGTGGGCCGCGCACTGCTGCGTCACGCCATCGCCTGCTCCGGCCCGGTGATCTCGACCCAGGCCTTGCAAGGCAACGAGCCGGCGATCGCGCTGTACCGCTCGGAAGGCTTCGTAGAGATCGAGCGGCGACCCGGGCGCTTGGCGGGGAGCGACGAGTTTCCGGCGGTAGGGGTGATTTTGCAGCGGCGGGCTCGGGGGTGAGCGGTAGAGGGTGAGGCGCTTGGCGCCGACTCAGATGCGGGAGGGCTGCGCGGGTACGACCGATGGCGCGGCGAGTGCGATGTTCTGCGCTTTAGCGCTTGAGGTTCCTGACTTCGGCTAGACCGGCGGAGCTACATCGCTGCGGTTGGCTTGACCACCATCAGCCAGAAGATCGCGATCACGCTCAGGAACGCCGGCCAGCCCAGCCAGAACCACCAGACCATCGTGCGGCGATAGCTCGCCGGCAGCGGCGCGTTCGCGGCCGCGGCCTGCGCCGCCAGCCGGCGCGCGCGGGCCTGCAGCCACAGCACCGGCAGCCAGCAGGCGCCGACCACGAAGAACAGGATCAGCGCGGTCTTGAGCCAGAACAGCGACCACGGAATGCCCAGGTGCAGCGCCAGCCACACGCCGGTGCCGAACTGCACCAGCACCGCCGGCGCGGTGAAGCAGGCGTCGGCGATGACCACGGTGCGCGCGGTCTCGGCGATGACCTTGGGATCGCCGCGGCGGTGCGCGATCCAGAAAAAGAAGGCGATGCCCAGGCCGGTGCCGAACAACAGCGTCGAGGACAGGATGTGAATCCACTTCACCCACAGGTACGCCATCGTCTATCTCCGGTCCGCCAACACCCAGGCCACCGCCAGCGCCGGCAGCAGCACCAGATTCTTGGCCAGGCCGCCCAGCGGATCCAGCCATTGCCCCGGCAACAGCGCGCCGAACGCCGCGGTGTAGGCGAGCACGCTGAGCCCCATCAATCCCAACACCAGTCGCGGCCGCCAGCCCAGCAACAACGCCAGCCCCAGGATCGCGTCCAGGCCGGCGGCGACCCGCGCCAGCGCCACCGGCTGCCAATGCTGCAAGGGCGAGTCGGCGACCATGGCCTCGATCGTCGCCGCCGGCGTCAGCCAGCCGGCGGCGGCCGAGATCAGCCACAACGCGACGACGGCGACGCGCAGCATCGGGGCGAGAAAATACAGCTGCGCCTGCCAACGATCCTGGACCTGGCTCGGCGTTGTCGCCAGCGCTTCGGCCAGGGCCGCCGGCGCATGGCCGAAGTCGGCCTGCAAGCGTGCGTGCGCGTCCGGCCGGGCGACGTTGCCGCGACGGAGCATGCGCCACATGGTTTCGCCGACCGGGCCACGGCCCAGCCGTTCGCCGATCGCGACCTGCAGGCTCACCAGCGACTCGGGGAAAGCGACTGCGCCGTGGCCTTCGATGCGCAGCCAGCGTCGCCAGGTCGCCTGGTACTCGCGCAGGCTCAAGGGCTGTGGCCCGCCGACGTCGTAAACGCCGTGCTGGGTTCCCCCGGCGGCGCGCGCGGCGATTTCGCCCAGGTCCTCGGCCGCGACCGGCTGCAAGGGCCAGCGCCCGTCGCCGGGCAGCAGTTGCCGGCCGGGAAACGCGGCCAGCGCGCGCAACAGCGACGTGCCGCCATACGAGCCGGACGCGGCATAGACCACCGACGGACGCAACGCCACCGCAGTCAAGGGCAGTCGCAGCAGCGCATCGTCGAAACGGTGCTTGGAAGCGATAAATTCCCCGTCGGCCGGCTCGCCGAGCGCGGACAGTTGGACGAAGCGCGGCACCCTCAGGTCGACGCAGGCCTGGGCCGCCGCGAGCGGGCCGTCGACGTGGATGGCCTGGAAGGTCTGGGCGCCGGTTTCGCGCAAGATGCCGGCGGCGTTGACCACCGCATCGACGCCGCGCAAGGTCTCGCGCCAGTCCTGCGGCGAGGTCATGCGCGCCAGGTCGGCGCGACGTTCGTCCTCGCGCAGCGCGCGGGGCGTATCGCGGATGCCGCGCAGCACCCGCCAGCCGTGGCGGCGCAGGGCGGCGATCAGATAGCCGGCGAGAAAGCCGTTGGCGCCGATAACGAGTACGGTTTTCGGCGCAGTCGCGTCGGTCCGTGGCGCGCGGTCGGAAGCGGGTTCGTCCATGGGGCGACACGGTAGCAGAGCGCTCGGGTCGCGGGGACGGTCGGAAAGACCTCTCGCTTGGCCTCACCCCAGCCCTCTCCCGCCAGCGGGAGAGGGAGCGGTTGCGGTGGTGAGACCACGCGCTAACCCCCTCTCCCGCTGGCGGGAGAGGGGTCGGGGTGAGGGCCGCCGCCCGCCTTACAGGATGTAGCGGCTCAGATCCGGATCCTGCACCAACTCGCCCAGGTGCAGGTCGACATAGGCGCGGTCGATCGTCACCGCCTGGCCGTCGCGGTCCGGCGCCTCATAGCTCAACGTATCGAGCAGCCGCTCCAGCACGGTGTGCAAACGGCGCGCGCCGATGTTTTCCTGGCGCTCGTTGACCTGCGCGGCGATCTCGGCGAGACGGTCCACCGCCTCGGCGCTGAACTTCAGCTCGACGCCCTCGGTCTTCAGCAGCTCCACGTATTGCGTGGTCAGCGCCGCCTTGGGCTCGGTCAGGATGCGGACGAAATCGTCCTTGCTCAACGCGCCCAGTTCGACCCGGATCGGAAAGCGGCCCTGCAACTCCGGAATCAGGTCGCTGGGCTTGGCCAGATGGAACGCGCCGGACGCGATGAACAGGATGTGATCGGTCTTGACCGGACCGTACTTGGTGCTGACGGTGGAGCCTTCCACCAGCGGCAGCAAGTCGCGCTGCACGCCTTCGCGGCTGACGTCGCCGCCGACCGCGCCGGCTTCGCTGCGCTTGGCGACCTTGTCGATCTCGTCGATGAACACGATGCCGTGCTGCTCGCAGGCCTCGATCGCGGCCTGGCGGATCTCGTCTTCGTTGACCAGCTTGGCCGCTTCCTCTTCGATCAACTGCGGACGCGCGGCCTTGATCGTCAAATGCTTCTTGTGGGTCTTGCCGCCGGCGACCTGGGAGAACATCTGGCGCAGCTGCTGGCCCATTTCCTCCATGCCCGGCGGCGCCATGATGTCGACACCGACATTGACCGCGGTTTCGATCTCGATCTCGCGATGGTCCAGCTCGCCGGCGCGCAGCTGCTTGCGCAGTTTGGCGCGGGTGTCGCTGTCCGGCGCGCTGGTGTCCTGCGCGGGAGTTTCCGAACCGAAGCCGAAGCCGCCCGGCACGCGCTTGGGCAGCAGCGCGTCGAGGATGCGGTCCTCGGAGCGGTCCTCGGCCTGGGTGCGCATGCGCGCCTTGGCCTGCTCGCGATACAGCTTCACCGCCGTATCGGCGAGGTCGCGCACGATCTGCTCGACGTCCTTGCCGACGTAACCGACTTCGGTGAAACGGGTGGCTTCGACCTTGACGAACGGCGCGTTGGCCAACGTCGCCAGACGCCGCGCGATCTCGGTCTTGCCCACGCCGGTCGGACCGATCATGAGGATGTTCTTGGGCATGACCTCGTTGCGCAGGTCGTCGGCGAGCTGCATGCGGCGCCAACGGTTGCGCAGCGCGATCGCGACCGCGCGCTTGGCCGAATGCTGGCCGACGATATGACGATCCAGCTCCTGCACGATCTCGCGCGGGGTCATGGTGGCGTGGGAGTTGTCGGGTTTCATTTTTGTGCGGGATTCGGGATTGGGGATTCGGGATTGGAGGAGCGAGCGGACGGCATTGGGCGGAAGACGCTTTGCGAATCCCGAATCCCGAATGCCCGATCCCGGCTCAAAGCTCCTCGACCACCACGTTGCGATTCGTATAAATGCACACGTCGCCGGCGATGCCGATGGCTTCGGTGGCGATGGTGCGGGCGTCGAGCCGGGTGTGGGCGAGCAGCGCGCGGGCGGCGGACAGGGCGTACATGCCGCCGGAGCCGATCGCGATGATGCCGTCTTCAGGCTCGATCACGTCGCCGGTGCCGCTGATGATCAGCGAAGTTTCCTTGTCGGCGACCGCGAGCAGGGCTTCGAGCTTGCCCAGGCGGCGCTCGGTGCGCCAATCCTTGGCCAGCTCGACCGCGGCGCGGGTCAGTTGGCCGTGCTTCTCGAGCTTGGCTTCGAACAGTTCGAACAGGGTGAAAGCGTCGGCGGCGGCACCGGCGAAACCGGCGAGGACCTGGCCGTCGCGGCCGAGGCGGCGCACTTTGCGCGCATTGCCCTTCATCACCGTGTGGCCGAGCGTGACCTGGCCGTCGCCGGCGACGGCGACATGGCCGTCGCGACGGACCGACACAATCGTGGTGGCGTGGAAAACGTGGGGATTTTGGCTGGGGTCCATGGCGGGCTCCGGGATAACTCTCCCGAAGTGGGGCTGGCCCCGGCCGGTTCAAGCCCCGAGCCGGGAGCGGCCGCGCCGCTCCCGGACCGCGTTCACTCGGCGTAGTCGCGCTGACGGCACCGGGTTTCGGCGTCGGGTTCGGCTTCGTAATCGAGGTAGTAGTAGGCGTGCCACAGGCGCGCGCTGCGCAGCGGCTTGCCCTTCCAGGCGGTGAAATGAATGCCTTCGCGGCTGCCGCACGTGCGCAGGGACGCAGGCGCCGCGCCGTCGAACGCGATCATGCCCGTCCAGTAGCTGTCCTCTTCGGACGGCGTCTTGTCCAGGCGCACGGCATAGGCTTTCGCCGCCGGCTCGTCGGGCTCCACGCTGGCGTTCTCCAGCTGTTTGCACGGCTTGGACAGCGCCGACACGACCTGTCCGCGCAGCGGCGGCGACTCTTCGTACGCCGGCCCCGGGCTGAGGATGCTCACCGCCACGGGGAACCGTTTGATCTTGCGGTGGGTCATGACGCAGCCGACCCGGTCCCGGCCGCCGGCCAGGCCGTAGCTTTCCCGCGCTGGCGTCTGCTTCGCCGCCGGCGCGCTCGTCGCCGGTGCGTTCGCCGCCGCACCCATCGCCAGCACTACCGCCAATATCGTTTGCATCGCACCGTTCCTTGGTTTGCCCGAGAGGTGCGAGATATTAGTTCCCGCCGCCCGCGTCCCGCTCGCCGATAGTGACGACGCGATCACGCTTGCACAGTTGCTGCGAAAAACAGCGCGCAGGAACGCGTAGCGAACGAAAGCCGAGCCTTGCCCGGCGGCCTCCCACGCCCCTGCGCTCAGTCGTCGCTCTTGCGCTTGGCCCGCGGATGCGCCGCGTCGTAGACCTTGGCCAGATGCTGGTAGTCCAGATGGGTGTAGATCTGGGTGGTGGCGATGTCGGCATGGCCCAGCAATTCCTGCACGCCGCGCAGGTCGCCGGAAGATTCGAGGATGTGGCTGGCGAAGGAATGCCGCAGCAAGTGCGGATGCACGCGCTTGAACAAGCCCTGGCGTTGCGCCAATTGACGGATCCGCAACTGGATCGCGCGCGGCGTGATCGGGCCGCCGCCGCGGCCGGGAAACACCGGCGCTTCGTTGCCGGCGCCGGTCGAGGCGCGCCATTCGCGCAGCGCGGCCGCAGCGTACGAGCCCAGCGGCACGCTGCGCTGCTTGCTGCCCTTGCCCAGCACCGTGACCAAACCGTCGCCGAGATCGAGGTCGCGCCAACGCAGCGCGCACAACTCGCTGAGCCGGATGCCCGAGGAATAGAACAGCTCCAGCAAGGCGCGGTCGCGCAAACCCAGCGGCGCATCGGTCGGCACTTCGACCAGGGCCTTGGCTTCGTCCGGGTCCAGCACCTGCGGCAGTTTGCGCGGCGCCTTGGGCGCGCGTATCGCCGCCGCCGGGCTGGCCGCCAGCGCGCCTTGCTTGACTTGCCAGCCGTAGAAACTGCGGCAGGCCGACAGGCGCCGTTGCAGGCTTTTCGGAGTCAGGCCGCGGCGATGCTCGGCGGCGATGAAGCCGCGCAAGTCCTCGGCCTGCAGCGCCAGCACGTCGCCATCGCCGCGCTGGCGTTCGCTCCACTGGCTCAGCGCGTCCAGGTCGCGGCGGTAGGCGTCCAGGGTGTGCGCGGACATGCGCTTCTCGACTTGCAGATGGGCGAGAAAGGCTTCGACGGCGGCGACGGACACGTTGGCGGGCGCTCCACGACGGCGGACGCCGTCGTCGGCCGCATCTTGCGACCGGACCCGGCCGATGTCGAGCGCAGCCGGCGCCGCGCCGTCAGCGATCGGGCTCGCGATTCAGCTTGCCCAGCCGATAGCGCATCTCCTCGCGCACGTCCGGCTCCGGATGCGAAAGCGCGTAGTGCCGCAATGCGGCGATCGCCTCGGGCGTGCCGATATCGGCGAAGGCATGACCGAACCACTTGGCGATCGCGCCGGGCTCGGAGCAGCTGCACTCCCGCATGCGCGGCAGGCCTTCGTCGAACGCGCGGCGCAGGAACGGCACGCTGGACGCGTGGGCGTCGAGCTGCAGGCTGCGCACGATGGCCTGGTGCCGCGTCTGTCCGGACGATACCAACAGGCGTTGCAAGGCCGCCCGTCCCGGCGAGGATTCCTCCCACAGGGCGACGTCGATCAGCAGCTCTGCCCGTTCCTCGTCCCCGGCCGCCACGGCGCGCTCGTACTCTTCGACCAGGCGATCGCAGCGCTGCGCCGCTTCGATCCGGCGCTCGTCCCAGAACGCACGCATCTCGCGCTTGCGCTGCTCCCAGTACGATGCCGCTCGCTGGGCCGGGTCTGATGACAGGGTCCGAACCCCTCGTCCGTCAGCGCGACCGGTCGCCGCCGGGGTTCACCCGAAGCGCTTCAGCGCCACCGCCAACGACTCACCCATCATGCGCAGGAACAACGTGCCCATGCCGGGGAAGAAGCGGTTGGCGTCGCGGCTGCCGACCGCGATCAGGCCGGTGCCGGGCAACGGCAGCAGCGCGGTGGATTGCACGTCGCCGGCGCGGTCGCCGTACAGCAGCGCATGCTTCTCCGGCTGCAACCGGCCGCACAGCGGCTCGCCGCTGGCCAGGGCGTCGCGGAACGGCTGCAGGCGCGGGTCGGTTTCGTCGACCTGTTGCAGCCAATCGCTGTCGCTCAAGCCCTCGACCGGCTTGAAGATCACCAGCCGCACCAAGTCGCCGTTGAAGTCCTCCGCCAGGCTGGCGGCCATCGCCCGCAGCGTATCGGCGGCGCTGTCCTGGCGCAGCAGGGCCAGGGTCAGCTGGTGGGTGCGCACCGCCAGGCGTTCGTTCTCCTGGGCGTTGCCGAACAGCTCCTGCAGGCGCCGCGACAGCTCGCGGTTCTTGTCGCGCAACACTTCCAGTTGGTAGCTCGCCAGCGACGAGGCCGAACCTTCTTCGCGCGGCACCACCAGGCTCATCGCCAGATCGGGAAACTGCTGCAGGAAACGCGGGTGCCGGCGCAGCCAGTTGGCCACTTCGTGCGCGCCGAGCGCGTCGGCGGGCTTGTCGGCGAACCTGTCGCTCATCGATTCCACTCTCCTTCGAACACGAATGCCGCCGGGCCGGCCATCGACAGCGGCGTATCGTCGCCGCTCCAGGCGATGCGCAATTCGCCGCCGGGCAGTTCCACCGCGACGTCGCGGTCGACGCGGCCGCGCCGCATCAGCACCGCGGCCGCGGCGCAGGCGCCGCTGCCGCAGGCCAGGGTCTCGCCGACGCCGCGCTCGTACACGCGCAGGCGGATGCGGTCGCGCGCGACCACCTGGGCGAAGCCAACGTTGGCCGACTCCGGCAAGGCCGAGGTCGATTGCAGCAGCGGCCCGATGCTTTCCACCGGCGCGGCGTCGACATCGTCGATCTCGATCACCGCGTGCGGATTGCCCATCGACACCGCGCCGAAGCCGATCACGGTGTCGTGGATGTCGACCACGTATTGGTCCAGCGGCGCGTCGTAGCCGCGCAGCGGGATCCGCGCGGGCTCGAAATCGGGGTAACCCATGTCGATGCGGAAGCGGCCCTCGCCGAGCGGCTCCACCGCATGGCGGCCGGACGGGCTGTCGACGGCGAACGCGCCGCTGCCGGCGGCGCCGTCGCGGACCAGCCAGGCGGCGATGCAGCGCGCGCCGTTGCCGCATTGCTGCGAGCCGGAGCCGTCGGCGTTCCAGATCCGATAGGACGCCACCGCGCCCTCGCTGAGCGGCGCTTCGACGGTCAGGATCTGGTCGCAGCCGATGCCGAAGTGGCGGTCGGCCAGGGCGCGGCACAGGTCCGCGTCCGGAGCGGGCTCGCCGCCGCGCAGGTCGAGCACGACGAAATCGTTGCCGGCGCCGTGCATCTTGCTGAAGCGCAACGGCCCGCTCGCGGTCGCGGTCGGCTTAGCCATCGCCTTGTCCGTCGCCGGGCACCGGCTCGGCCGGCTTGTCGGAAGTCGGCGCCGGGTCGGCGTCGGCCTTGTCGGCATCGGTCTTCGGCGGCGGCAAGGCCTGATCGATCGGCGGCAGCGACGGCACCGAGCTGCGCGCCTTGGAATCGGTCGCGACCGGCGGGTCGTTGGCGTTGGAAATCGTCACCGGCACTTCGCCGGGCTTGGTCGGCGGCGCTTCCTGCGGCGCGGGCTGGGTCGGCAGGACCAGCGGGCCCTTGTTGCCGCAGGCGGTCAGGGACAGGGTCAGCGCGGACAGGAGGAACGGCGTAGCGAGGCGTGCATTCATGAGCCGAAGTGTAGCCCGCAGAAACGACGGAAACGAACCCATCCGCTCCGGCTGCAGGACCAGCCGGTTGCGCGGGTTCAGCTGCGGCGGCCGCGGCGCACCGTGACCCATGTCGCTGCCTGCAGCGCTGGGCGACTCAACGCGGGGGCGGCTCCGGGCGCCGCCACAGCCAGATCGCGACGACGGTCATGATTGCCGTGCCGGTCGCGGCCATCCACCATTGGGGCGCGGTCAGGAACATGATGACCGCGCACGCCGCCATCATCGTCGTCGCCAGCCGCTTGGCCCGGCGGCCGACCGCGCCATAGGCCTCCCAGTCGCGGATCATCGGCCCGAAGCGCGGGTCGGCGTGCAGCCGCGCGTGCAGCCGCTGCGAGCCGCGCGCGGCGGCGAACGCGGACAGCAGCACGAAGGGCACGGTCGGCAAGCCCGGCACGACGATGCCGACGATGCCCAGGCCCAGGCTCGCGTAGGCCAGCAGCCACCAGGCCCAGCGCCAGCGCCGCCGCGCCGGCGCGACGTGCCCGTCGCGCGCCCGGCCGGCCCCGGACTCGGGCTTGGGCTCAGCGGAGGGCGGCGGCAAGGGCATGCGGACAGTATGCGGTCGGCGACGGGAGCGGATCACATGGCGCGGATGCGGCGCGGTTTCAAGCCTTGCGCTACGGCGGCGCGGCCCGTAAACGCCGACGCCCGGCCGCAGGGCCGGGCGTCGTGGCATCGCCGGAGCGGCGCTCAACGCGCCGCCGGGCCGCCGACCTGCAGTTGGTCGAGCATGAAGGCGTACATCTCGGCCTGCTCGCGGAAGCGGCGGAAACGGCCCGACTTGCCGCCGTGGCCGGCTTCCATGTTGGTGCGGAACAGCACCGGCTGCTTGCCGGTGTCCAGGTCGCGCAGGCGCGCCACGTACTTGGCCGGTTCCCAGTACTGCACCTGCGAGTCCCATAGGCCGGTGCCGACGAACATCGCCGGGTAGTCCTGCGCCTTCAGGTTGTCGTAGGGCGAGTACGACAGCATGTAGTCGTAGTAGTCCTTCTTTTCCGGGTTGCCCCACTCGTCGTATTCGTTGGTGGTCAGCGGAATGCTCGGGTCGAGCATGGTGGTGACCACGTCGACGAACGGCACCTGCGACAGGATCGCGCGGTAGCGGTCCGGCGCCATGTTGGCGATCGCGCCCATCAGCAGGCCGCCGGCGCTGCCGCCGTAGGCCGCGACCCGGTCCGGCGCGGCGTAGCCGGCCTCGACCAGTTGCTCGGTGACGTCGACGAAGTCGGTGAAGGTGTTCTTCTTGCGGAACAGCTTGCCGTCGTCGTACCACTTGCGGCCCAGCTCCTGGCCTCCGCGGATGTGGGCGATGGCGTAGACCATGCCGCGGTCGAGCAGGCTGACCACCGCGTTGTTGAAGCCCGGATCGGTCGAGGAGCCGTAGCTGCCGTAGGCGTACTGCAGCATCGCCGCCCGGCCGTTCTTCTCGAAGCCCTTCTTATACACCAGCGACACCGGGATCTTGACCCCGTCGCGGGCGGTCGCCCAGAAGCGCTCGGTGACGTACTGCTCGGGATCGTAGCCGATCACCGGCTGGCGCTTGAGCAGCTTGCGCTCGCCGGTGCGGGTGTTGAGCTCGTAGGTCGTGGCCGGCGTGGTCATCGAGGTGTAGGTGTAGCGCAGCCACTCCGTATCGTGCTCGGAGTTGGTCGACAGGCCCATCGAGAACGCCGGCTCGTCGGCCTTGACGAACTCCTCCTTGCCGTCGCGGTCGAGCAGGCGCAGGCGCTCGAGCGCGTTGGAGCGCTCGGCGATCGCGGTGAAGCCGTCGAACAGTTCGAAGCCTTCGATGAACACGTCGTCGCGGTGCGCGACCCAGTCCTGCCACTCCTTGCGCGAACGTGCGCCGTCGGCGGCAGTGACCAGCTTGAAGTTCGGCGCCGGCTTGCCGTCGGCGCCGGGCGCATTGGTGCGGATCACCCAGCGGCCGCCCAGATGATCGGCGTCGTACTCGACGTCGCGCTCGCGCGGGGCCAGGACGAAGAATTCCTTCGGGTCGGCCGCCGGCGCGCAGCGGAACTCGCTGGACACCGTGCTGTGCACGCTGATGCAGATGTAGGCGTCGTCGCGGCTGCGGTCGATGCCCATGTAGAAGCTGTCGTCCTTTTCCTCGTAGACCACGATGTCGCTGGTCGCCGGGGTGCCGAGCACGTGCTTCTTGACCCGTACGGTGAGCAGGGTCTCGGGGTCGTTCTCGACGTAGAACAGGGTCTTGTTGTCGTCGGCCCAAACCAGGTTCGGCGATACGCCTTCGATGACGTCGGGGTAGACCTCGCCGGTGGCGAGGTTCTTGAAGCGCACGGTGTACTGGCGGCGGCCGACCGCGTCGTCGGCCCAGGCCAGGATCTGGTTGTCCTGGGTCACCGCGTAGTCGCCGACGCTGAAGTAGCCCTTGTCCTTGGCCATCAGGTTGACGTCGAGCAGGATCTCCTCGGCGGCCTCCATGCTGCCCTTGCGGCGGGCGTGGATCGGATAGTCCTGGCCGGTCTCGAAGCGGCTGTAGTACCAGTAGCCGCGTTCGCGGTACGGCACCGAGCTGTCGTCCTGCTTGATCCGGCCGACGATCTCGCCGTACAGCGCGTCCTCGACCGGCTTGAGCGGCTTCATGTAAGCGTCGACGTAGGCGTTCTCGGCATTGAGATAGGCCAGCATCTCCGGGTTCTTGCGCTTGTCGTCGCGCAGCCAGTAGTACTCGTCGCCGCGCTGGGCGCCGTGCGGCGCCTTGACCGTGAACGGCTTCTTGGCCGCATCGGGCGGGGCCGGCAGACCGGCGGCGGTGGCGGAAAGGGTGGTGGTCATCAGGAGCGTGGCCGCAAGCGTGAACAGGGTCGGTTTCATATGGGGTCCGGGCGCGAAAGACGCAATGGCGCGAGTCGCCGCGCCGCCGCGGCGCGCGCCGCGGCGGCGACTGCGGTCACTTCTGCGACAGCTGCTCCCACAGGAAGGTGTAGGCCAGCGCGTTCATGTGCGCGGCCTGGGCGTTGTTGGCCGCGCCGCCGTGGCCGCCTTCGATGTTCTCGTAGTAGCGCACGTCCTTGCCGGCCTCGAGCATCTTCGCCGCCATCTTGCGGGCATGGCCCGGATGCACGCGGTCGTCCTTGGTCGAGGTGGTGAACAGCACCGGCGGGTAGCTGCGCTTGGGGTCGAACAGGTGGTAGGGCGAGAAGGTACGGATGAACGACCAGTCGGCGCTGTCCGGGTCGCCGTACTCGGCCATCCACGAGGCGCCGGCCAGCAGGTGGCTGTAGCGCTTCATGTCCAGCAGCGGCACCTGGATCACCACCGCGCCGAACAGGTCCGGGTACTGGGTCAGCATGTTGCCGGTGAGCAGGCCGCCGTTGCTGCCGCCCTGCACGCCCAGGTGCGGAGTGCTGGTGATCTTGCGCGCGATCAGGTCGCGGCCGACCGCGGCGAAGTCCTCGTAGGCCTTGTGCCGGTTGGCCTTGAGCGCGGCCTGGTGCCAGCGCGGGCCGTACTCGCCGCCGCCGCGGATGTTGGCGACCGCGTACACGCCGCCCTTCTCCAGCCAGCCCTTGCCGATGCTGCCGGAGTAGTTCGGGGTCAGCGAGATCTCGAAGCCGCCGTAGCCGTACAGGATGGTCGGCGCCTTGCCGTCGTAGGCCAGGTCCTTCGGCCGGACCAGGAAGTACGGCACGCGGGTGCCGTCCTCGCTCTTGGCGAAGTGCTGCTCGATCACGCTCTTGGACGCGTCGAAGAAGGCCGGCATGGTCTTGAGCGTTTCCGGCTGCTTGCCGTAGTCGGCCAAGGCCAGGGTGCTCGGGGTCAGGTAGTCGCTGGCGCTGAGCCAGACCGCGTCGCTTTCGTCGGCGTCGACCGCGCCGACCATGATCGTGCCGAACGCCGGCGCGCCGACGAACTCGCTGCGCTTCCACTCGCCCGCGCCCGGCGTCAGCACGCTGAGCTTGTATTTGACGTCGTCGAGGACGTTGAGCACCAGGTGGTTGCGGGTCCAGGTCGCGCCGGCCAGCGAAGTGGCGTCGGTCGGCTCGAACAGGCTGACGAACTCGCGCTTGCCGGCCTGGAAGTCGTCGAAGCGCGCGGCGATCAGGCTGCCGGCCTTGTAGCGCTTGCCGCCGGCTTCGTAGGGCTCGCGCAGCTCGGCGATCAGCCACTCGCGGTGCGCGTACTTGTTGGCCGAGTTCGGCAGATCGATCTTGCTGAGCTTGCCGTCGGCGCCGCGCAGGTACAGCTCATCGTTGTAGAACGCCAGCGTGCGTTGGACGAAGTCGCGTTCGAAGCCCGGGGTGTGGTCGCGGTAGGCGCCGATCATCATGTCGCTGTCGCGGCCTTCGTACACCAGCGCGGCCGAGGCCATGGGCGTGCCGCGCTTCCACAGCTTGACCGTGCGCGCATAGCCGGAGGTGGTCATCGAGCCGGGGCCGAAATCGGTGGCGACGTAGACATGATCCTGGTCGATCCAGCTCAGGCTGCCCTTGGCCTCGGGACGGTAGAAACCGTCCTTGACCCAGGCCTTGTCGACCAGGTCGAACTCGCGGGTGACGTCGGCGTCGGAGCCGCCGCGCGACAGCGCGATCAGGCAGCGGCGGTAGTCCGGCCGCAGGCATTCGGCGCCGTGCCAGACCCACTGCTCGCCCTCTTCGCGGTTGAGCGCGTCCAGATCGATCACCGTCTCCCACTGCGGCTTGTCCTTGCGGTACTCGGCCAGGGTGGTGCGGCGCCACAGGCCGCGCTGGTGCTGCGCGTCCTTCCAGAAGTTGTAGTAGTGCTCGCCGATCTTCTGCACGCCGGGAATCTTGGCGTCGGAGTCGAGGATCGCGCGGATCTGCCCTTCGAGCTGCTTGAACTGCGGGCTTGCGGCCAGTTCGCCTTCGGTCTTGGCGTTGCGGGCGCGCACCCAGTCGAGCGAGCGCTGGCCGTCGACGTCTTCGAGCCAGGCGTGGGGATCGGCGGCGGTGGGGCTGGTCACGGCGGACTCCTTGGCGTGGGCGGCGCCGGAGGCCGTTGCGGCGGCGAGACCCGCTGCGAACAACAACGACTGGCAGGTCTGCGACATCGTGGACATGACGGCTCCGGACAAAGGAAGGCCGCCACGCTAGCACAGGCCCCCCGGGCCTCTGCCCTGTCCAAGGTCACGTAGGGACTTGCCCAGTCTGGCGCGTTGCCGGGCCGCGGCCGACGCTGCGCCGGGGCCGGATCGCGGGCAAAAAAACGGCCCGCAGACGCGGGCCGTAAGGGCTCGAACAAGAGAGCGAGGAGGAGGAAGACGGGTGCGTCAGGCCGCGCGGGCGGGCCCATCCGGGCGAACCGGCCCGGAATCGGCGATTCAGGCGACCCGCGGCCAGGCCCGGACCCCGGCCGGCCCGCGGGCGCGGCGGCGGGCCGGGACTGCGCCGCGGCGGCGCCGGCGCAACCCGGCCGCGACCGGGTCGGCGGCACGGCGGCGGCGCAACGGCAGGGCGAAGCGGTGCAGGGCCCACCAGGCCACCGCCGGCATCGCCACCAGCCACAGCGGCAGCCAGCCCAGTGTGCCGTGATGGCCGCGCGCGGCCGGCAGCATCAGCACCAGCAAGGCGCCGATCGCGACCGCGTAGCGCAGGACGGTCTCCAATTCGGCACGGACGGCATCGGCGGTACGGTCGGCGGCGGTCATGGCGGGCTCCGGTGGCGGCTCAAGGGCGTTGAAGCCACCATCGCCGCGCCACGTCTCAGAAGCTGCGATGCCCCGCGCCGTTCGTCGGCGCGCCGGCCGGGCGGCTCAGTAGCCGGCCTTGTCCAACGCCTTGTCGGCCTCGGCCCGGCCCAGCTCGATCAGCTCCTTGGCGCGCCAGAACTCGTAGAACTGGCAAGCGTCGCGCGGAATCCGGATCACCAGCTCGGGCGGGTCCAAGGCCAGCTGCACGCGCGCGATCTGCGCCTGCATCATGTCCAGCGAACGCGCCATCAGTTCGCTGAAGCCCAATTCGTTGGGCCGCTCCTCCTCGCCGGTGGGGTCGCTGGCGATCGCATCGCGGCGCAACCAGCGCATCAACAGCGAGGGCGACGCCTGGGCCGGTTCGGCGGCGCCGTTCGGCAAGGCCAACGCGCCGGGCGGCCGCTCCGGCCAGCCGTGCATGTCCACCGCGATCAGCCGGTGCGCATCGCTGAGGCGGGTGGCGGCGATCGGCAGCGGCGCCAGCAAGCCGCCGTCGACCAACTCGCGCCCATGCAACTCATAAGGCGGAAACACGCCCGGAATCGCGATCGAGGCGCGCACCGCATCCCATAGATCGCCTTCGCGCAGCCACACCTCGCGCTGCCGGATCAAGTCGACCGCGACCGCGGTGAACGGCACCGGCAGGTCTTCGATGCGCGGCTCGCCGGTCAGCTCGCGCAGCGCGCGCATGAGTTTTTCGCCGCGGAACAACGCCGGCTGGCCGATCCAGGGATCGAGCAGGCGCAGCATGTCGGTGCGGCTCATGCGAAACAGCCAGTCGCGGTAGACCTCGAGCTTGCCGGCGGCGAACAGGCCGCCGACCAGGGCGCCGCTGGACGAGCCGGCGACCGCGACGATGCGCAGGCCGCGCGCCTGCAAGGCTTCGATGACGCCGATCTGGGCTAGGCCGCGCGCCCCGCCCGCGCCCAGTACCAGGGCGACGGGTTCGCCGGCGGCGATGCGCGGGGCGTCGGCGCCGGGCATCAGCGTTCGTAGTTGCTCAGCGCCAGTTCCAGCATCGACTTGGCCTGTTCGCGCAGCACCACCGGCTCGACGATCTCGGCGTCGCTGCCGTAGTGCATGACATCCATCAGCAGCTCGCGGCCGGCGCTGTAGGGCACCTTGAGCTCGTAGCGCCCGTCGGGCAGGAAACGGCCCTGCTGCTGCGAATGCCAATGCTCGTCGGCGACCCAGCGCGCGGCCTTGGCGCTGAACACGATCGTCGCCCAGCCCTTGGGCGCGCCGGAGAAGATGCCGTAGCTGGACGCCAGGTGGCGGTCGAGTTCCTCGTCGGCGACATCGCGCGCCGCCGCTTCGCCGACCTTGGCCGCGCTGATCCGGTCGACCGAGAAGCTGCGCAGCGCATCGCGCTCGTGATCCCAGGCGTCGAGATACCAGTTTTCGCGGTAGTGGGTCAGGCGCTGCGGCGAGACGCTGCGGCGGGTGCGCTCGTCGGTGGAGCGGGCGCGGTATTCGAACGTCAGCTGCTTGCGGTCCAGCACCGCGGTGGCGACGGTGCGGAACGCGGTCTCGTCGAGCCGGCGGGTGCGGTGCGGGATCACCCGCACCCGTTCCACCGGCAGGCGGCGGCCGCCGGCGTGTTCGTCGAGCAGCTTCTCGATCCGCTGCTGCAACGGCGCCAGCGCGTTCGACAGCACCCCGCCGCCGCTGCGCATCAGCAACTGCTGGGCGGCGAGCAGCGAGTGCAGCTCTTCCGAACTCAACCACAGCCCGGGCAGCTCGAAGCGGTCGCCTTCGCTGGTGTCGTAGCGGAAACCGGCCTCGCCGTTGCCGACCACCGGCGCCATCAGGTAGTCGCGCAGGTAGGCCAGGTCGCGGTACACGGTCGCGCGCGAACACTCCAGGTCTTCCTGGAGTCGCTGAACCGTGACCGGGTACCGGGCCGCGGTGAGAATCCTATGCAACGCGTGGATGCGTTCGATACGTTCCATGTCGGCAGGGTCTGGAGGAGGCGGTGGGGTCGCAATTAGCATGGCATCGGCCGCTGTCCGGCCGCCACCATCGAACTGAAGGATCGTACGTGATCAAGCCCGCATTATCCGCAACGCCGGCTCGGGCGGCAGTGCTGATCGCCCTGCTCGCCTCGGCGCCGGCCGCGGCCGGCCCCAAGGAAGAGCTGATCGCGGCGGTGGACCGGCTCAATGCCGCCCGCAGCTACCGCTCGGTCATGAGCGCAGACACCGGACTGACGGTGGAAACCGAATTCGTCGCTCCCGATCGCATGCGCGTGCGCATGGGACAGCTCGGCGAACGGGTCGTCGTCGGCACCACCATGTACGAAACCTATGCAGGCAATACGCGAAAAACGCCGATGCCCGGCAACTGGGCATCGGCCATGCACAGCCGCGTCAAGCAGCTGGGCAGCGAACAGACCCTCAGCGTGGCCTTGCTCGGCGAACAGACCGTGGCCGGCCAACCGATCCGCGTGTATCGCGCCGACAACAGCCAGCCGCGGATGTCGTCGACGTTCTGGATCGGCGCCCACGGCTACCCCCTGCAGGTCAAGACGACGCTGACCACGGCCAAGAACAAGAGCTACACCTCGACCGTGCGCTACTCGCGCCACAACGATCCAGGGCTGCGGATCGACCCGCCGGCGATGCCGGCGCCGAAGCGATAGTAGACACCGGCGCGGTCGCACCGGTTGCGACCTCGCCGCGCATTTTCGTGCTGCAATGCGATAAAGACTGCATCCGACGCTGGCACAAGCGCGCCGCGCGCGCAAGCTCGCCGGGCCCGATCCGGGTGTGCACAATGCCCGTATGCGAGAGCGCGCTCCCCCTGGGCCGGGCCCCCAAGAGCCAGCCATCGATCTGTCGCCCTCGCCCGGCGACGAGGTCAAGACCACGACCTGCTACATGTGCGCCTGCCGGTGCGGCATCAAAGTCTGGCTGGCCGACGCGGGTCCCCAGGGCAAGGCGATCCGCTACATCCAGGGCAACCCCGAGCATCCGGTCAACCGAGGCGCGCTGTGCGCCAAGGGCTCGGCCGGGATCATGCAGCACTATTCGCCGGCGCGGCTGCGCAAGCCGCTGCTGCGGGTCGGCGAACGCGGCAGCGGCGAGTTCCGCGAGATCGAATGGGAGCAGGCGCTGCAGATCGCCGTCGACTGGCTGGCGCCGATCCGCGCGCGCGATCCCGACCAACTGGCCTTCTTCACCGGCCGCGACCAGTCGCAGGCGCTGACCGGCTGGTGGGCGCAGCAGTTCGGCACGGTCAACTACGCCGCACACGGCGGTTTCTGCTCGGTCAACATGGCCGCCGGCGGGCTGTACACGCTCGGCGGCTCGTTCTGGGAGTTCGGCGAGCCCGACTGGGAGCACACGCGCTATCTGATGCTGTGGGGCGTGGCCGAAGACCACGATTCCAACCCGATCAAGCTCGGCCTGGGCAAACTCAAGGCGCGCGGTGCCAAGATCGTCGCGGTCAATCCGGTGCGCAGCGGCTACGGCGCGATCGCCGACGAGTGGATCGGCATCCGCCCGGGCACCGACGGCCTGTTCGCGTTCGCGCTGATCCACGAGTTGCTCAAGGCCGACCGGATCGACCTGGAGTACCTGGTGCGCTACGCCAACGCGCACTGGCTGGTGATCCGCAATCCGGGCGGCGCCGACGACGGTCTGTTCGCGCGCGACGAACAAGGGCGCGCGCTGTGCTGGGCGAGCGGTCCTCACCCCGGTCCGCTCCCGCAAGCGGGAGAGGGAGAGGGAGAGCAGCCGAGTCAGTCGCACGGAGAACGCCTCTCGCCGCAAGCGGGCCCGGAAGCGCCGCGGCAGCGCCTACCCGAAGAATCCCCGCTCCCGCCTGCGGGAGCGGGCCGGGGCGAGGGCCGCGCGGTGCCGGCCGACAGCATCGGCATCGCGCCCGCCGTGGTCGGCGAATACCGGCTTCCCGACGGCCGCCGCGCGACGCCCGCCTTCCACCTGGTGGCCGAGCGCTACCTCGATCCGCAGTACGCGCCCGAGGCCGTGGCCGAACGCTGCGGCATCCCCGCCGACACCATCCGCCGCATCGCCCGCGAACTGGCCCAGGCCGCGTTCGACGATCCGCTGCGCCTGCCGATCCCCTGGACCGACGCGCACGGCCGCGAACACGCCGACATGCTCGGCCGCCCGGTGGCGATGCACGCGATGCGCGGCATCAGCGCGCACAGCAACGGCTTCCACACCTGCCGCGCCCTGCATCTGCTGCAGTTGCTGCTCGGCGCGGTCGACACGCCGGGTTCGTTCCGCTATCAGCCGCCGTTCCCCAAGCCGCTGCCGCCGCCGAACCGGCCGGGCCGGAAGCGCCAGGGCAACGGCGCGCTGGACGCCGCGCCGTTGGGTTTCGTGCACGGCCCGGAGGACCTGGTGGTCGACGAGAACGGCGCGCCGCGCCGGATCGACCACGCCTACTCCTGGGCCTATCCGTTGTCGGCGCACGGCATGATGCATACCGTGATCCGCAACGCCTGGGCCGGCGATCCGTACAAGATCGACACGCTGATGATGTTCATGGCCAACATGAGCTGGAATTCGGCGATGAACACCGGCCAGACCATCGCCTGGCTGACCGACCGCGGCGACGACGGCGAGTACCGGATCCCGCACATCATCTATGCCGACGCCTACGCCTCGGAGATGACCGCCTACGCCGACCTGGTGTTGCCCGACACCACCTACCTGGAGCGTTTCGACGCGATCAGCCTGCTCGACCGGCCGATCTCCGACGCCGACGCGGCCTGCGACGCGATCCGCCATCCGGTGGTGGACGCCGCGAGCCAGCGCCTGGACCCGAACGAGCCCGAACGCGACGTGCGCGGATTCCAATCGGTCCTCCTCGACCTCGGCGCGCGGCTCGGCCTGCCCGGCATGGTCCACGACGACGGCAGCCCGCGCTATCGCGACTACGCCGACTACATCGTCCGCCACGAGCGCGCGCCCGGGGTCGGCCTGCTCGCCGGCTGGCGCGGCGAACGCGGCGAGCTGGAGGCCAAGGGGCCGCCCAACCCCGAACAGTTGCAGCGTTACATCGAGCACGGCGGATTCTGGAGCAGCCCGGTGCCGGAGTCGGCGCGCTACTACAAGATGGCCAACCGCGCCTATCTGGACTGGGCGCAGAAAATGGGCTTCCTCGGCCATGCCGAGCCGATCGTGCTGCAGCTGTACTCGGAGACGCTGCAGAAGTTCCGGCTCGCCGCACAGGGTTTCGGCGAACACCGGCCGCCGCCGGCGCAACGCCAGCGCGTGGCGACCTACTTCGACCCGCTGCCGATCTGGTACGAGCCTTTCGAAGGCGCCCAGCTCGCCGACGCGGAGCGCTTCCCGCTCAGCGCGGTGACCCAGCGGCCGATGTTCATGTATCACGCCTGGGGCTCGCAGAACGCCTGGCTGCGGCAGATCGCCGCACGCAACTACCTGTATCTGCATCCGGCCACCGGCGCGCGCTACGGCCTCGCCGACGAGGATTGGATCGAAGTCGAATCGCACCACGGCCGCATCGTCGTGCAGGCCAAGTTCGCCGCCAACGTCCAGCCCGATACGGTCTGGACCTGGAACGCGATCGGCAAGCGACGCGGCGCGTGGCGCCTGAGCAAGGACGCGCCGGAGGGGCGCAAGGGCTTTCTGATGAACCATCTGATTTCCGACCTGACCCCGCGCGGCGATTACGCCAACGCCGACCCGGTCACCGGCCAGGCGGCCTGGTTCGATCTGCGCGTGGCGATCCGCAAGGCCGAGGCCGGCGAGGCGACCCGGCCGCAGTTCGCGCCGCTGCCGTATGCCGAAGCCGAAGCCGCGCCGCTGCGTTACGGCGCCGGCTTCCGCGCCGTACGCGAGAGACACGAGGGCCGCGACGATGACGCCGCCTGAGCGCGAACCCAGCCGGCGCCTGCGGCCGGTGCGCCTGTTCGCCGGCGTGCTGTGCCTGCTGCTCGGCCTGGCCCTGATGCTGCTGCTCGGCCTGGGACTGCTCGGGCCGGCGGCGGGCGTCGGCGGCTCGCCGGCGCTGGTCGCGCTGATGCCGAGCGTGGCGATCGGCGTGACCGTGTTCGCGCTGGGCCTGTGGCTGCTGGCGACCGGGAGGCGGCGATGACCGGCCTGCCGCCGCCGTCCAAGAAGAAGCTCGGCCTGGTGATCGACCTGGACACCTGCGTCGGCTGCCACGCCTGCGCGGTCAGCTGCAAGGAATGGAACGCCGGCGGATTCGCCGCGCCCCTGACCGACGAGCAGCCCTACGGTCGCGAGCCCTCGGGCGTGTGGTTCAACCGCGTGCACAGCTACGAGATCGCGCCGATGGCCTTGGCCGATCCGGTGCGCGCCGCGCCCTCGCAGACGCCGTCGGCCGGCACGCCGGCGCCGCGCAGCCCCTGCGCCAGCTCCGCGCAGCCGGCGATGACCCTGCACTTCCCGCGCTCGTGCCTGCACTGCGAGCAGCCGGCCTGCGTCACCGTGTGCCCGACCGGCGCCAGCTACAAGCGCGCCGAGGACGGCATCGTCCTGGTCGACGAAGACAAGTGCATCGGCTGCAAGCTGTGCTCTTGGGCCTGCCCCTACGGCGCGCGCGAGTACAGTCCGGTCGAAGGGGTGATGAAGAAATGCACCTTGTGCATCGACCGCATCTACAACGAAAACCTCAGCGAAGCCGAACGCCAGCCGGCCTGCGTGCAGGCCTGCCCGACCCGGGCGCGGCATTTCGGCGACCTCGGCGATCCCGAGTCCGAGGTGTCCAGGCTGGTCGCCGAACGCGGCGGCGTCGACCTGATGGCTTCGCTGGGCTATCGGCCGACCAACAAATACCTGCCGCCGCGCCCGCGCCGCGGCGGCGACGACAGCCCGCCGGCCCCGGCCGAAACCTTGGACACCGGCGCCTTGCCGGGCGTGCTGCGATGGCTCGACAAGGTGTTGTCGCGGTGAACGCAAACGCTTGCGCCCTGCGGCCTCGCGCCGCAGCTGCAACCGCGGCCCGTCCGGTCGCGCCGTTTTCTGTTTTTCGCTCCTCCGCAGGCTGACATGCACCCGGCGTTCTCGGTCATTTTCTTCACCACCTTGTCGGGCGCGGGCTATGGCCTGCTGACCTGGCTCAGCGTGTTCGCGTTCTGGCGCCATGCATACGGCGCCCACGCCGCCGCGTTGCCGGAGCGCAGCCTGGGCTGGGGCCTGGCGCTGGCGCTGCTGCTGGTCAGCGTCGGCCTGCTCAGCTCGACCCTGCACCTGGGCAAGCCGCAGCGGGCCTGGCGCGCGTTCTCGCAATGGCGCAGCTCCTGGCTGTCACGCGAAGGCGTGCTGGCGCTGGCGACCTACCTGCCGGCCGTGGGGCTGGGCCTGTGGCTCGCCGGCCCGCTGCGCGGCGCCGGCACGTGGCTACCGGCAGCGCTGGCCGCGGCGACGGCGGCCTGCGCCCTGCTCACCGTGGCGTGCACCGCGATGATCTATGCCTCGCTGCCGCCGATCCCCGCCTGGCGCCATCGCCTGGTGGTGCCGGGTTATCTGCTGTTCGCCCTGCTCGGCGGCGGCGCCCTGCTGCCGCTGCTGCCCGGCATGGCGACCGAAGCGCGCTGGGCCTGGGCCGCGCCGCTCCTGCTCGCGCCGCTGGCCGCGGCGCTGAAGCTGGCCTATTGGCGCGCGATCGATCGCCAACCGCTGCCGGTGGACCGCGGCGACGCGCTCGGCCTGCCCGGACGCGAGGCGACGGTGTTCGAACGACCGCATACCGAGGCCAACTACCTCACCCGCGAGATGGGCTACGTGCTGGCGCGCAAGCACGCGGCCAGGCTGCGCCGGATCGCCGTGATCCTGTTCGCGCTGGCGCCTTGGCTGGCGGCGGCGCTGGCCTTCTGGCTGCCGCCGGGACCGGCGCCGGCGGTGGCCGCCGCCGGCGCGCTGGCGGTGCTGACGGGCACCCTGGTCGAGCGCTGGCTGTTCTTCGCCCAGGCCCGCCACGTGGTGACCCTGTATTACTGAACGCCGGCGCAGCGGCGCGGAACCCCGGCGGCAACGGCGACCGCGCCTGCACCCGGCCCGACCGCTTGAACGCCGCCTATCCGCGGGCAACCGCCGTCGCAGGCCTGTAATCGCTTTCATGGCATGATGGCGGCCGTTTCTTGCTGAACCCTTCAGACGATGCTCGGTGCAATCGGGCTCGCCCTGCTCGGCGCGCCCCTGGTCACATTGCCGACGCCCGCCTTCGGCGGCGACCCGACCCTGATCGCCATCGCCAGCGATCCGGCGCGCATGCGCTTGTATTGCCTCTCGACCCGCTGCGGCGACGAGGAATGGCGCCTGGCGTTGGCGCCGCCGCCGGCCAAGGCCCCCGACATCGATCCGCTCGACCTGCCGCCGTTGCGCAACGTGCAACTGCCCGGCTCGCAGCGCCGGGTCGGCGGCATCCGCGCGCCGGCCACCTCGCGCGAAAGCCGCGCCATGTACTCCAACGACTACCGCATCGGCACCCGCTACGGCGTGCAGGCATTGCGCGACGGCCCGACCCAACTCGGCCTGACCTTCGGCGCCGGCTATCGCCTGGCGCCGCTGCACGACGACGGCATCAACCGCCCCGGCGCGGTGTTCCGCGGCGAACTCAACCTCGGCCAGAAGCTCGGCGACCGCGCGCGCTGGAGCCAGCGGGTGCAGGTCGAGAGCGGCCACGGCGACACCTTCGTCAAGCAGAGCGTGCGCCTGGACGTCGATGTGTGGCGCAACTGGAAGCTGGAAACCGACTTCGCCATCCGCCACGACTCCAACGGCGGCGGCGGTAGCGAAAGCGCGGAAAGTTCGATCGAGCTGATCCGGCGGTTCTAAGCCCCGCTCCCTGCCGGAGCGGCGCCGCAGCGGCGGGACACCACGTCGCCGCCCGACGCCTGGCTGGGCGATGAAACGCCCCCTTCGCCCTCGCTTCGACGGCCGCGGCTTACGCCGTGCCTACCGCGAAGCGACGCGCCTCAGTCGGCGTCCCCGGAGATCGTCGGCAAGGACTGGGCGATGAAATCGGCCGCGCCCTGTTCCAGCAGCCGCTGTGCGATCTCGATGCCCAGGCATTGCGGCGCATCGCCGCGGCCCTCGCCGTGTGCGCGCACCGCACGCCCGTCGCTGGCCGAACCGACCAGCCCTTGCAGGCGCAAATGCGCGCCGTCCAGGTGCGCATGCGCCGCCACCGGCACGTGGCAGCTGCCGTGCAGGGCGCGGTTCATCGCCCGCTCGGCCTCCACACAGGTGCGGGTGTCGGCATGATCGAGCGCAGCACACAATTCCCGCGCGACCACATCGTCCTCGCGGCATTCGATCGCGATCGCGCCCTGCGCCGGCGCCGGCAACCAATACGGCGACTCCAGGCGGCGGCGGATGCGCGCGTCCAGCCCCAGCCGCTGCAACCCGGCGCAGGCCAGCACGATCGCGTCGTAGTCGCCGCTGTCCAGCCGCGCCAAGCGGGTGTTGACGTTGCCGCGCAGGTCCAGCAACTGCAGGTCCGGGCGCAGCGCGCGCAACTGTGCCTGCCGGCGCAGCGACGACGTACCGACCCGCGCGCCCGGCGGCAGCGCGTCGATGCCGTCGAAGCCGTTGCTGACGAAGGCATCGGCGTAATCGGCGCGCTCCAGGATCGCCGGCAGGGCGAAGCCCGGCTCCAGCGCCATCGGCACGTCCTTGAGCGAATGCACCGCGCAATCGGCTTCACCGCGCAGCATCGCCAGCTCCAGCTCCTTGAGGAACAGCCCCTTGCCGCCGATCGCCGCCAGCGAGCGGTCCAGCACCTCGTCGCCGCGCGTGCTCATCGGCACCAACTCGACCGCGAGTCCGGGGTGGATCGCACGCAGACGGTCGGCGACGTGCTCGCTCTGCCACAGGGCGAGCGGGCTTTTGCGGGTGGCGATGCGCAGGGTCTTCATGCCGGCATTATCGCCGCTGGACGGGGTTTGGCCCAAGGGCCGGAATCACCGGGGAAGGAGGGAACCGGACAACGTGTCTGGCAGCGAGGTTGCGGTTGTTGCCGTGAAGCGCTTGGCGCCGCCTCGAACTCGCGAAGACAAATCGAAGCCCCGAAGGGCGGCCGGCCGGGAGGCGGGCCGCGCACAGCCAGGCCAGGGAGGGCCTGTGCGGAGCGGCCCTGCGCAGGCTACGTCCCATAGCGGCCCTCGATACGAAACCGCCATGGCGTTTTCTTTGGTTACTTTTGACTGAAGGAAAACCCGTCGGACGTTGTCGCCTTGGACAAAGAAAGTGACCCGGCCGCCTGCGGACGGAGGCTTTGTTTGGTGCCTTGGGTTTTGTGCTTCGAAGTTTCAAATGCCTTCGAACGACAAACGCGGCGAGATCGCAAGGACGCGGTCGCGGCTTGCGCCGCTCCTACACACCCCACGACGGTTTCAGGCTTCGATCCATGACGCTGGCGTTGGAGCTTCTGCGCGTCCCGGGGTCGCGGCTTGCGCCGCTGCTACAAAAACCGGCGCGGCGTTCCTGGCGGCTGCTCTGCCGACGCCCCGTCCCGAATCCCCATTCCCGCCCCACCGCTCAAAGATGCTTGAGCGTCTCGCGCAGCGCCGCCACGCAGCGGCGGCTGACCTCCAACGGCTGCTTGCCGTGGCGCAACACCGCCTGGACATGGCCTTCCGAATCGCGCTTGAGCTCGACGATTTCGTGCCGCGCCACCAGGCAATTGCGGTGGATGCGCACGAAACGCTCGCCGAACTCGTCCTCCAGCGACTTCAGCGACTCCTCGATCAGATCCTCGCCGCGCGCGTGATGCACGATCACGTACTTCTCTTCGGCGTGCAGATAATGCACGTCCTCGATCGGGATCAGGCGCAGGCTGCCGCGCAGGCGCGCGCACAGATGGCTGCGGCTCTGCCCCGGCGCGGCGCCGGTCTCGCTGTTGCGCTCGCGGCCGGCGGCGAAGGTGCGCACTCGCTCCAGCGCCGCGTCCAGGCGCTCGGCGCGCACCGGTTTGACCAGGTAGTCGATCGCCTCGGCCTCGAACGCCGACAGCGCGTGCGCGTCGTAGGCGGTGCAGAACACCACCGCCGGGCGCGGATCGAACGCGGCCAGGTGACGCGCCGCCTCCAGCCCGTCGATGCCGGGCATGGCGATGTCGAGCAGGACCAGGTCGGGCCGGTGCTCGGCGCAAGCATGCAAGGCGTGTTGGCCGTCGGCGGCTTCGGCGACGATCTCGACGTCGTCGCGTTCGCTCAGCAGGCCGCGCAGGCGCTCGCGCGCCAACGGTTCGTCGTCAGCGATCACCACTCTCATGGACTGCCTCATCGGAACCTTCATCGGCGCTGCGCCTCCACCCCGGTCGGCACGTGCAGTTCGCACAGATAGTAGCCCTCGTCCCAGCCTGCGGTCATCCGTGCCGTGGGGCCGTAGGCGTAACGCAGCCGCTGGCCGATGCTGTGCTGGGCGTGGCGCGAGCCGCTGGCCCGGCCCTCGGCCGGTGCCGGCGCCGGGTTGCGTATACGCAACAGCAGCCGGTCGGCGAGCTGGGTCAGCTCGATCTCGACCTCGCCGCCGGCGGGCAGGCGCGAGACCCCATGCAGCACCGCGTTCTCGACCAGGGGCTGCAGGATCAGCCGCGGCAGCGGCATCTCCCAGGGCAGGGGTTCGCGCTTGCGCCACACCACCCGCAGGCGATCGGCCAGCCGCAACTGCTCGATCGCCAGATAGCGCTCGGCCAGTTCGACCTCCTCGGCCAGGCTGGAATCGCCTTGCGAGGCGCCCAGCGCGGCGCGGAACAGGTCGGACAGGTCCAGCACCGCGCGCTCGGCCACCACCGGGTCGCTGCGGACCAGGCCGGCGATGGTGTTCATGCTGTTGAAAAGGAAGTGCGGCTTGATCCGCGCCTGCAGGGCCTCGACCTCGGCGCGGGCATTGGCGCGCACCTGCGCTTTCCAGCTGTCGTTGACGTAGAGGTAGCGCAGGACCACGCCGACCGCGAGCGCGGCCACCGCGGTGGTGCCGCCGACGAAGCGGGCGAAGCTGATCCCTTCCGGCACCAGGGCGACCGAGGTGGCGTCGTCGATCCGGTGGGTGATCGCCGCCAGCGCGGCGGCGATCGCGGCCGCGGTGACGGTGGCGAGGAAACCGCCGAGCGCCGGCGGCAGCTGCGCCAGCAGGCGCCGCGAGCCGCACAACAGCACCGAGATCGCCAGCGCCAGCCACAGCGCGAAGGCGCTGGAGGAAACGAAGCGGCCGTAGTTCCACTGGCTGCCGTCGGGCACCAGGGCGAGCACGATCACGATCAGCTCGGCCATGCTCAGCATGACCAGCAGGCGCGGCAGCCGGCACAGGTCCGGCAGCCAGGATTCGCGCTCGCCGACCGGCTCGTTCATGGCCCGGGCCGCTCAGCCGGCGGCGAAACGTAGCGACATCCAGTCGCCGAGCGCCGCGATTTCCTCGGCGCAGACCTGGTGCGCCATCGGGTAGGCGTGCCAGTCGACCTGGGCGCCGAGCGTGCGCAACCGCGCCGCGGCCAGCTCGCCGCCGCGGTAGGGCACCACCGGGTCGTGCGTGCCGTGGGCCATGAAGACCGGCTGGGCGCGGGCGGCCGGGGTGGCTTCACGGATCAGCCGGTCGGCCATCGGCAGATAGGTCGACAGTCCGACCAGCCCGCCCAACGGCTCGCCGCGGCGCAGGCCGGCGGCCAGGGTGACCGCACCGCCCTGCGAGAAGCCGGCCAGCAACACCCGCGACGCCGGCACGCCGCGCTCGTGTTCGCGCGCGATCAGCGCCTCGACCTGGCCGATCGATTCCTCGACCCCGGTCTCGTCGGCGCGGTTGGCCAGGTCGTTGAAGTCGCGGATGTCGTACCAGGCGCGCATGCGCAGGCCGTTGTTGATCGTCACCGGACGCACCGGCGCATGCGGGAACACGAAGCGCAGCGCCGGCCAGTCGCGGCGCACCAGTTCGGGCACGATCGGGGCGAAGTCGTGGCCGTCGGCGCCCAGGCCGTGCAGCCACAGCACGCTCCAGGCCGGCGCCGGGCCGGTTTCGTGTTCGACGGTTTCGAGCAGTTCGGGGGCGGACGTAGTCATCGGCCGCATTGTGGCGGTTGCGCGCGCGCCGCGCCAAGCGCGGGCGCCGGCGGCGTGTCCGCCGTCGCAATCGCCCGCGCCGGGCCTCAGCGCGTGGGCAGCTTGAAATTGAGGGTGCGGCGGGCGCTGTGCGCCTCGCCGGTGGCCTCGAAGCGCAGACGCGACACCGCCGCCAGCGCGGCCTCGTCGAACACCCCGGCCGGCTGCGCCGAGACCAGCCGCGGCGCACCGACGCGGCCGTCGGGAAGGATGGTGAAGCTGACCTCGACGCTGCCTTCGATCTTGCGGTTGAGCGCCGAGAGCGGATAGCGCGGGCTGGCGTCGGCGAGCAGACGCGGCGCGGCGCGGCTGACCCGTGCCGCCAGCGGCGCGGTCGCCGGCACCGCGGCCGGAGTCGACGCCGACGCCGGCGGCGCAACGGCCGGCGCCGCGGTCGCGGCGATCGCGCTCGCGCGCTGGGCGGCCGCGTCGGCGGCGCTGGCGCTGGCGGCGGCCTCGGCCTTGAGCGCGGCGGTCGACAACAGCGCAGCGTCGCGCCGAGCCGGCGCGGTCTGCACGCGTTCGGCGATCAGGCGCTGGGTTTCGTCGCGATCCTGCTGCCGGCGCGCCAGTTCGGCCCGGCGCAGTCCTTCGCGCAGGCGCGGCAAGGCCGGCGCCTGCGGGTCCATGCGCGCCAGCAGTTCGAGCAGGCGCTGGGTCTCGGCCAGATCGTCGTCCAGCAGGGCCTGTTCGCCGGCGATGACCACGTAAGGCTGCAATTCGCTGAGCGCGCCGATCACGTCGATCTGACCGGCCTCGCGATCGCGCAGAGCCAGGTAGTAATCGACCGCGCTGTCGCCGGCCGGGGTGTGGATGCGCTGCTCGCGCAGCGCCTGCGAGGCGCGCGCGCGCAGGCCTTCGGAATCCAGCTCGACCAGGGGCGCCGGCAGGGCCACGGCCGCGTCGAGTTCGGCGCCGGTCTGCGCCTTCCCGTTGCGTTCGCCCGAGCCGCATCCGCCCAGCAAGGCGGCCAGGCCCAAGGCGGCGCCGAATACGGCGCCGCGGCGCATTCCGGCGGCGCGAACGCGCGCCGCTGTGGCAACAAGCTTCACTGCACAAATCCCCTGTACCGCCCACTGCAGAAATCGCGCGCAGACTAGGCCCAGGATGTGACGGCGGTACTGCATCGCCCTTGCCAATCCTGGTGAACGCATGACGTTCTCCGGTGCCGAGCTCCCTGCCGCGAACCGCGGATTATGCGGCCAGCCGGAACGTGACGCGATGCTCAATCGGGCCATACGGTCAGCTTGCGCTCCGGAAGCTGACCGGGCCGCGGCAGCCGCCGTATGGTCGCCCCACCGGTGAAATTGTATTGCGCCAAGGCCGCCGCCTATCCTCTGTTCCATGCCCGCCGTCCCCGCCCTCGCCGCTATCCTGCGCTGCCTCGCGTTCGGCGTGCTGATCGCGGTGATGCTGGTCAAGCCGGCGCTGGCCTTCGCCAGCGAGGCCGGCGAACCGGTCGCCGCCGCGGTAGCCAGCGCCCACCCGGGCCAGCCGGCCGACGCCGCGCCCGCGGCGCCGCACGACGAAGACGGTTGCGGCGATACCCGCTGGCACCTGAGCCATTGCTGCGCCATGCAGGCGGCGCTGTTGCCGCGAATCCAGCTCGGCCTGTCCGTCGAGCGCAGCACCGCCCCCTTGCCGGCCAGCGCCGGCGTCGACGCGATCCGCCCCACCGCGACCCCGTTCCGCCCGCCGATCCGGGCCTGATCCCGAACTCGCTTCCGCACGGCACTGGCCGACCCGGCCCATGCCGGCCGCGCGCGGCTGTCCGCCGCTGCGGCACCCCCAGAGATTCTCGGAGATCGCTCCCATGTGGTTACGTCCGGCGGCCTTGGCCGTCCTGACGGCTGCGCTGTGCCTGCCGGCACCGGCGCAGCCGCGCCCTGCCGCGCCCGCGGCCCCCACCCCCGCCGTTGCGGCCGCCGCGCGCGCCGGCTCGGTGTTCACCCTCGACGACGCCCTCGCCCGCATCGGCGAGGCCCACCCGGACCTGCGCCTGTTCGGCGGCCAGCGCGCCGTGCTGCAGGCCGAACGCGACCAGGCCGCGCAAGCGCCGCCGTGGATGCTCGGCGTCGGCGTCGACAATGTCCTCGGCAGCGGCGCCGTCGCCGGGGTCAAGGCCGCCGAGGTCACGCTCAGCCTGGCCTCGGTGTTCGAACGCGGCGGCAAACTCGACGCCCGTCGCACCCTGGCGCAAAGCCGCATCGACGCGCTCGCGGTGGAACGCGAAAGCCGGCGCCTGGATTTGTTGGCCGAAGCCGCACGGCGTTACCTGGCCATCGTCGCCGCGCAGCGTGGCATCGAGCTGGCCGGGTTCGACATCGGCCAACGCCAGCGCAGCGTCGCCGCCGCGCGCCAGCGCCTGCAGGCCGGCGCCTCGCCCGAATCGGGCCTGCTGACCGCACAGGCCGCGCTGGCCCGGGCCGAGCTGGATCGCCGCCGCAGCGAACAAAGCCTGCTCAGCGCGCGCCAGCATCTGGCCGCGCTGTGGGGCGAGCGCGACCCCGGCTTCGCCGCGGCGGCCGGCGACCTGTACGCCTTGCCGGCGATCCAGGACGCCACCGCGCTGGCCGGCCTGCTCGACCGCACCCCAGAGCTGGCCCGTTTCGCCGACCAGACCCGCATCGCCGAAGCGCGCCTGCGCCTGGCCCGCAGCGAGGCCGTGCCCGACCTGTCCTGGCAGGTCGGCGTGCGCCGGCTGCAGGACGGCAGCGACTTCGGCCTGATCGGCAGCGTGTCGCTGCCGCTGGGCGCGCGCAGCCGCGCCGAGCCGGGCATCCGCGGCGCCCAGGCCGAGCTGGCCCTGTTGGAAACCGAACGCGAGGCCAAAGGCCTGTCGCTGTACTCGACCCTGGTCGAAGCGCACGGCCGCTACCGGCTCGGCGCGCTGGAAGTCGCGCGCCTGGAGGAGGAAGTGTTGCCGCGCCTGACCCGGGCCGAAGCCGCCGCCGAGTACGCCTACCGCGCCGGCGCGATCGGCTATCTGGAACTGGCCCTGTTGCAGGCCGAAAGCGTGGCGGTGCGCAGACAGCGCCTGGATGCGGCGGTCGCCGCGCAACTGGCGCTGATCGAAATCCAGCGCCTGACCGGCGAGGGCTTCCTCGCCGCCTCTTCCTCCGACCCCGCAGGAGCCGCCCGATGAAGTACGAACTGTTGATCGCCGGCGTGCTGGCCCTGTCGCTGAGCGCTTGCGCGCCGTCGAAACCGGCCGCCGGCGCAGGCGGGAATCGCGCCGACAACCACGCCGACGAGAACGACGCCGGCCACGAGCACGGCCAAGGCAAGGCCGGCCACGGCGAAGAAGCCGACGCCGAGGAACGGCCCGAGTCGACCGTCATCGCCGCGGAAATCGCCCGCCGCTCCGGCATCGCGGTCGCCGCCGCCGGCCCCGGCACCATCGCCGACGAGCACGAAGTGCAGGGCCTGGTCACGCCGCTGGAGGGCCGCGTGGCCCGCATCACCGCGCGCTATCCGGGTCCGGTGCGCTCGCTGCGCGCCAACGTCGGCGACCGCGTCCGCGCCGGACAAACGCTGGCCACCATCGACAGCAACCTCAGCCTGACCACCTATGCGGTCGCTACGCCTATCGCCGGCGTGGTGCTGGCGCGCAACGCTTCGGTCGGCGAAGTCGCGGTCGAAGGCACCGCGCTGTTCGAAGTCGCCGACCTGTCGACGCTGTGGGTCGACCTGCACGTGTTCGGCGCCGACGCCACTCATCTGCGCCCGGGCCTGCCGGTCACGGTGATGCGCATGGGTGACGAGCGCGGCGTGGAGACCACGCTCGACCGGATCCTGCCCGGTACCGCGACCGCCAGCCAGAGCACCGTCGCCCGCGCCTCGATCGCCAATGCCGACGGTCTGTGGCGCCCGGGTTCGGCGGTGCGCGCGCGGGTCACGGTCGAACAGCAGCCGGTCGCCCTGGCCGTGCCGCTGACCGCGCTGCAGCGCATGGACGAACGCGATGTGGTGTTCGTGCGCCAGGGCGAGCGCTACCTGGCGCGCCCGGTACGCATCGGCCGCCGCGACGCGGCGCGCATGGAGGTGCTGGAAGGGCTCAAGCCCGGCGAGCAGGTGGTGGTCGAACAGAGCTTCCTGATCAAGGCCGATATCGAAAAATCGGGAGCCTCGCATGACCACTGAGCCCCTGTCCGCCGCTCCGCCCGGCCTGCTCGAACGCATCCTGCGCTTCGCCATCCGCCAGCGCTGGCTGATGCTGGCGCTGACCCTGGCGCTGATCGGCATCGGCGTGTGGAGCTTCGGCAAGCTGCCGATCGACGCCACGCCCGACATCACCAACGTGCAGGTGCAGATCAACACCCGCGCGCCGGGCTACTCGCCGCTGGAGGCCGAGCAGCGCGTCACCTTCCCGATCGAAACCGCGCTGGCCGGTCTGCCCAAGCTCGACTACACCCGTTCGCTGTCGCGCTACGGTCTGTCGCAGGTGACGGTGGTGTTCAAGGACGGCACCGACCTGTATTTCGCCCGCCAGCAGGTCGCCGAGCGGTTGCAGCAGGTGAAGTCGCAGATCCCCGACGGGCTGGAACCCGAGCTCGGCCCGACCGCGACCGGCCTGGGCGAGATCTTCATGTACACCGTCGATGCCGACCCCAAGGCGCGCAAGCCCGACGGCAGCCCCTACAGCGCCACCGACCTGCGCACCCTGCAGGACTGGGTGATCCGGCCGCAACTGCGCAACACGCCCGGCGTCACCGAGGTCAACACCATCGGCGGCTTCGCGCGGCAGATCCACATCACTCCCGATCCGGCGCGGCTGATGGCCCTGAACCTGAGCCAGCGCGACCTGGTCGCCGCGCTCGCGGCCAACAATCAGAACGTCGGCGCGGGCTACATCGAACGCAACGGCGAACAGTTCCTGGTCCGGGTGCCCGGCCAGATTCCCGACCTGGACGCGATCGGCGAGATCGTGCTCGACCGCCGCGACGGCGTGCCGATCCGGGTCCGCGACGTCGCCGCGGTCGGCGAAGGCCCGGAGCTGCGCAGCGGCGCGGCGACCCAGAACGGCCACGAAGTCGTGCTCGGCACGGTGTTCATGCTGGTCGGCTCCAACAGCCGCGAAGTCTCGCAGGCCGCCGCGGCCAAGCTCGACGCAGCCAACGCCAGCCTGCCCAAGGGAGTCAGCGCCAATCCGGTCTACGACCGCACCTCGCTGGTCGACCGCACCATCGCCACGGTGTCGAAGAACCTGGTCGAAGGCGCCTTGCTGGTGGTGGTGGTGCTGTTCCTGCTGCTGGGCAACATCCGCGCCGCGCTGATCACCGCGCTGGTGATTCCGCTGGCGATGCTGTTCACCATCACCGGCATGGTCCGCGGCGGCGTGTCCGGCAATCTGATGAGCCTGGGCGCGCTCGACTTCGGCCTGATCGTCGACGGCGCGGTGATCATCATCGAGAACTGCCTGCGCCGCTTCGGCGAAGCCCAGCACGCGCTGGGCCGGGAGATGAACGACGAGGAGCGCCACGACCTCACCGCCGCGGCCACCGCCGAAGTCATTCGCCCCAGCCTGTTCGGCCTGGGCATCATCACCGCGGTGTATCTGCCGATCTTCGCCCTCAGCGGAATCGAGGGAAAGATGTTCCACCCGATGGCGATCACCGTGGTGCTGGCGCTCACCGGCGCGATGCTGCTGTCGCTGACCTTCGTGCCGGCGGCGGTGGCGATCTTCCTCGGCGGCAAGGTCGCCGAGAAAGAGAACCGGGCCATGGCCTGGCTCAAGCGCGGCTACGCGCCAGCCCTGGCCTGGGCGCTGCGCAGCCGGGCGTGGGTGATGGCCGGTACCGCCGCGCTGGTCATCCTCAGCGGCGCGCTGGCGCTGCGCATGGGCACCGAGTTCGTGCCGAGCCTGGACGAGGGCGACGTCGCGGTGCAGGCGATGCGCATTCCCGGCACCAGCCTGAGCCAGTCGGTGACCATGCAGAAGCACATGGAGCAGGCCTTCCTGGCCCTGCCCGAGGTGCAGCGGGTGTTCAGCAAGATCGGCACCGCCGAAGTCGCCAGCGACCCGATGCCGCCGTCGGTGGCCGACACCTTCCTGATGCTCAAGCCGCGCGAGCAGTGGCCCCACCCGGGCAAGTCCAAGCCGGCGCTGATGGCCGAGATCGAGTCCATCGCCGGCACCCTGCCCGGCAACAACTTCGAGTTCACCCAGCCGATCCAGATGCGCATGAACGAGTTGATCTCAGGGGTGCGCGCCGATGTCGCGATCAAGGTCTACGGCGACGATCTGGCGCAACTGCTCAAGGTCGCGCAGCGGATCGAGGCGGTGGCCAAGCAGGTGCCGGGCGCGGCCGACGTCAAGACCGAACAGGCCACCGGCCTGCCGATGCTGAGCATCGAGCCCGACCGGCGCGCGCTGGCGGTGTACGGCCTCAACCCGGCGGCGGTGCAGGAGACGGTCGCCACCGCGGTCGGCGGCGAGGTCGCCGGGCAGTTGTTCGAAGGCGACCGCCGTTTCGATCTGGTGGTGCGCCTGCCCGAACGCCAGCGCCAGGACACCGCGGCGCTGGCCGATCTGCCGATCCCGTTGCCGCCGCAGGGCGAGACCCGCGACGAGTCCAGTCGCGAGGCGACCTGGAGCGGCGGTGCGCCGCGCACGGTGCCGCTGCGCGAAGTGGCGCGGATCCAGAGCGTGCTGGGCCCGAACCAGATCAACCGCGAGAACGGCAAGCGCCGCATCGTGGTGACCGCGAACGTGCGCGACCGCGACCTCGGCGGCTTCGTCGCCGAGCTGCGCCAGCGCATCGACGCCGAAGTGAAGGTGCCGGAAGGCTACTGGATCGGCTACGGCGGCACCTTCGAGCAGCTGATCTCGGCCAGCCAACGCCTGGCGGTGGTGGTGCCGGTGACCCTGGTGCTGATCTTCGCCCTGTTGTTCATGGCCTTCGGTTCGGCCAAGGACGCCGCGATCGTGTTCAGCGGCGTGCCGCTGGCCCTGACCGGCGGCGTGATCGCGCTGGCCTTGCGCGGGATTCCGCTGTCGATCTCGGCCGGGGTCGGCTTCATCGCCCTGTCCGGCGTGGCGGTGCTCAACGGTCTGGTGATGATCGCCTTCATCCGCAAGCTGCGCGAACAGGGCGACCCGCTCGATCACGCCGTGGTCGACGGAGCGCTCGGCCGCCTGCGCCCGGTGCTGATGACCGCGCTGGTGGCCTCGCTGGGCTTCCTGCCGATGGCCTTCAACGTCGGCGCCGGCTCGGAAGTGCAGCGGCCGCTGGCGACGGTGGTGATCGGCGGCATCGTCTCCTCGACCCTGCTGACCCTGCTGGTGCTGCCGGTGTTGTATCGCTGGCTGCACCGCGGCGATGCGCGCCGGGATGCGCGCGACGACGGCGCCACCGCCACGATGGCCGCGCCCTCGCCGGCGGTTTGAACCGCAACAGCGCGGATCGCGGCGATCGCGCGATCCGCGTCCTCGCCGGCCGCTCACGCGCGGCCGGCTTCAATGGGCGGCCGCCGTCGCGACGGCCCGGCGTTCGCACCATCGACCCGCGGAGCATCGACATGGGCAACGGACACGAACACGGCAACGGCACGATCCGCCACGAACGCCCGCTGTGGTGGGCGCTGGGCCTGACCGGCGGCTTCCTGATCGCCGAAGTCGTCGGCGCCTTCCTCACCGGCAGCCTGGCCTTGTTGTCGGACGCCGCGCACATGGGCACCGATACCCTGGCCCTGAGCATCGCCCTGGTCGCGGTACGGCTAGCGCGCCGCCCGCCCGACGCCAAGCGCAGCTACGGCTACGCACGCATGGAGGCGATGGGCGCGATGGTCAACGGCCTGCTGCTGTTCGCCGTCGCCGGCTACATTTTGTGGGAAGCGGTCGGCCGCTTCCGCCAGCCGACCGAGATCGCCACCACCGGCATGTGGGTGGTCGCCGCGTTGGGCCTGATCGTGAACCTGATCGCGATGCGGCTGTTGCGCGCCGGCAGCGGCGAAAGCCTCAATCTCAAGGGGGCGTATCTGGAAGTGTGGAGCGACATGCTCGGATCGGTCGCGGTGATCGCCGCGGCGATCGCGATCGGCTTCACCGGTTGGAGCTGGATCGACCCGGCCCTGGCGGTGGCGATCGGCCTGTGGGTGCTGCCGCGCACCTGGAGCTTGCTGCGCGAAGCCGGCAACGTGCTGATGGAAGGGGTACCGGCCGGCATCGACCTGGACGCGGTTCGGCGCGACCTGGCCGGCCTCGCCGGCGTACTCGAGGTGCACGAGCTGCACGTCTGGTCGCTGGCTTCGAACGCGCCTGCGCTGAGCGCGCATCTCATCGTCGCCGCCGGCACCGACATCGAGGCCCTGCGCCGCGCGGCGAACGCGCGGTTGCGCGAAAGCCACGGCATCGATCACAACACTTTGCAGATCGAGCACGAACGCTGCGACAGCGCGCATGCCTGAGCAAGCGTCGTGCCCCAGCGGCAGGAGCGCGCAAGCCGCGACCAACCGAAGCGATGCGATACCACGCCGTCTGCCGAAGCCGGGCGGCCCCAAGCCCCAAAGAGCCGATCGTCCGGGCTGCGGCCGCAACGCTTGCGTACATCGCTGCGGTTGGTTGCGACGCGGCGGTACTCAGCTCTCCGGGCAGGGACCGCCCGCATCGGCCCAGGTCTTGAACGCGGCGACGAACTCCGGATGCGGCACCGGCACCGGCGCGCGATCGCCGCCGGGCGCCCAGCCCCACAACACCAGCTTGTCTTCGCTGACGTGCTTGACCAGCGCGGCGAAGTCGCGGCCGCCGTTTTGCTTCTTGTCCTGGATCATCGCGCACAGCTCCGGCGCCGGCAGACCGATCCAGGCCATCTTGTGGTCCGGTGGCGGCAGCTGCCAATGCGGCGCGCCCGGCGGCGCGTTCGGACCGTAGCTGGCCGGCAGATTGGCTTCGCCGTGGCAGGTCGAACACGGCAGGCCGGCCGCGCCCTTGCCCTCCGGCCCGCGCACCACGCCCATCGCATGCGGCAGGCCGGCGTCGAACTGCAAAGGCTGGTCGCCGGGGATGTGGCAGTTCTGGCAACGCGGATGCTGGAACACCTTTTGCACAGTGGCGAACGCGGCCACCGCCTGGGTGCGCTGTTCCGGCGAAATCTTCTGGCCGCAGGCGCTCAGCGCCAAGGCGGCGGTCGCGGCGATCGCTAGGGTACGCATGCGTCGGTCTCCCTCAGGCCAGGCGCAGCGGCAGCTCGCGCAGCCGCTTTTGGGTCAGGGCGAACACGGCATTGGCCACCGCCGCCGCCACCGGCGCGGTGCCGGGTTCGCCGGCGCCGCCCATCTTTTCGCTGCTGGGCACGATGTGCACCTCGATCTGCGGCGACTCGTCCAGGCGCAGCACGCGGTAGTCGTGGAAGTTCGACTCCTGCACCCGCCCGTCCTTGAAGCTCAGCGCGCTGTACAGCGCCGCGCCGAGGCCGAAGTTGATGCCCGATTCCATCTGCGCCCGGACCCCGTCGGGATTGACCGCCAGCCCGCAATCGATCGCGCAGACGAAGCGGTGCACGCGGATCGTCTGGCCGCCGCCGGGCGCGTCCTGCAGCGAAACCTCGGCGACCTGGGCGATGTAGCTGCCGAAGGATTCGTGCACGGCCACGCCGCGCGCGCGGCCCTCGGCCGGCTTGCCGCCCCAGCCGGCTTTTTCGGCGGCCAGGTTCAGCGCGGCGAGATGGCGCGGATGATCCTTCAGCAGGCTGCGCCGGTACGCGACCGGATCCTGGCCCGCCGCATGCGCCAGTTCGTCGATCAGGCTTTCCATGATGAAGCCGTTGTAGCTGTGGCCGACCGAACGCCACCACAGCACCGGGATGCCGGTCGTCGGCGAATGCAGGTCGACGCGATGATCGGCGATGGCCTTGAGATAGGGCGAATCGGCCACGCCCTCGACCGAGGTCGCATCGACCCCGTTCTTGACCATCACCGCTTCGAACGGCGACCCGGCGGCGATCGACTGGCCGACCAGGACGTGCTTCCAGGCCATCGGGCGGCCCTGCCCGTCCAGGCCGATCTTGGCCTGCTGCAGGTACATCGGCCGGTAGTAGCCGCCGCGCACATCGTCTTCGCGCGACCACACCGTCTTGACCGGCTTGCCCGCGGCCTTGGCCACCTGCACCGCTTCGGCGACGAAGTCCGAGGTCGGCGTCGCGCGCCGGCCGAAGCCACCGCCCAGGAACAGGGTGTGGATCTTGACCTGCTCGGGCTTGAGTCCGGCGATCTTGGCCGCGACCTGTTGGTCCAGGGTCTGGAATTGGGTGCCGGTCCAGATCTCGCACTGGCCGTCGGCGATCTTGACCGTGCAGTTCAACGGCTCCATCGGCGAATGCGCCAGGTACGGCACGTGGTACTCGGCTTCGACCGTGCGCGCGGCCCTGGCCAGCGCCGCATCGACGTCGCCGGCCTGGGCCGCGACCGCGCCGGGCGTGGCGGCGAGCTGGCGGAACTGTTCGCGCAACCGGCCGGTATCCAGGCCGGCGTGCGGACCGAGGTCCCAATCGATCCGGAGCGCATCGCGGCCGAGCTTGGCCGCCCAATAATGATCGGCGACCACCGCCACGCCGCTGGGCACCTGGACCACGTCGCGCACGCCCGGCACCGCCTTGGCCGCGGTGGCGTCGAAGGATTTGACCGTGCCGCCGAACACCGGCGCGCGCGCGACCAGTGCGGTCAGCAGGCCGTCGAAGTGCACGTCCATGCCGAACTTGGCCCGGCCATCGATCTTCTCCGGGCCGTCCAGGCGCTTGGTCGGCTTGCCGATGATCTTCCAGTCTTTCGCGTCCTTGAGCGCAGGCGGCTGCGCCGGCGCCGGCCGCTTGGCCGCGTCGGCGGCGAGTTCGCCGTAGCGCACGCGGCGCTCGCCGGCGAGGGCGATACCGTTCTCGGTGCGCACCTGCTCGACCGGCACGCCGAAACGCTGCGCTGCGGCCGCGACCAGCAGCGCGCGCGCGGTGGCGCCGGCCTGGCGGTAGCGGTCGAACTCCGACCAGGTGCTGGTCGAGCCGCCGGTCATCTGCATGCCGAACGCGGTATGCGCATAGGCCTGCGCCGCCGGCGCGTGCTCGACCCGGATCTTGGACCAATCGGCGTCGAGTTCTTCGGCGATCAACATCGCCAGCCCGGTCCAGATGCCCTGGCCCATCTCCGAATGCGACAGCAGCACGGTGACGGTGTCGTCCTCGCCGACGCGCAGGAATGCGTTGGGCGCGAAACCGCCCGACACCGCCGCGGCCTGCGCCGGCGCGGCATCAGCGAATCGGCGCGCGCCGGGCACCACGAAACCGACCACCAGGCCGCCGCCGATCAGCGCGCCGGCCTTGAGGAATTGGCGCCGCGACGGCGCGGGAACGGTGCTCACATCGACCTCCTGAACGTGGCGGATCGGCCTGGCGGCATCGCTGCGGCGCAGCGGCCGGCGGATCGGCTGCGTAATGGCTGCTTGCTGCGGGACGGCGGAATGGGCTGTGCGTCAGGCCTTGCCGATCTCGGCCGCACGCTTCACCGCCGCGCGGATGCGCGGGTAGGTGCCGCAACGGCACAGGTTGCCGGACAGCGCCTGATCGATGTCGGCATCGCTGGGCGCGGGAATCTTCGCCAGCAAGGCCGCGGCGGACATGATCTGGCCGGACTGGCAATAGCCGCACTGGACCACGTCGACCTCGGCCCAGGCGCGTTGCACCGGGTGGCTGCCGTCGGGCGACAGTCCCTCGATGGTGACGATGGTCTTGCCTTCGACGCTGGACACCGGCGTCACGCAGGCGCGGCGCGGAGCGCCGTCGACGTGCACGGTGCAGGCGCCGCACTGGGCGATGCCGCAGCCGAACTTGGTGCCGGTGAGGTGCATCAGGTCGCGCAGCGCCCACAGCAGGGGCATGTCCGGCGGCGCGTCGATCTCGTGCTCGCGGCCGTTGACGTTGAGCTTCATCGGAATCCCTCGCGGCGGCTGGGGTCGCCCGAGCCTACTCCGCAAACATCGCAGCCGCCATATCGGCGCGCGCGTCCTGCGACCAAAGGACGATGCGCCGGCGCACCGGCGTCGCGCGGGCGCTTGCCGGATTCTGCGCGTGCGAACGCCGCGCAGGCCGTGCGCGGCCGACGGCGGCGCGGCCGAACGCGCTTGGGCGCAGGCCTCGCGCGCGCGGGCGGCGCTTGCCCAAAACTGCCTGCCGCGGCGCAGCATCGCCGCGCCGCGTGCGGCCGGCGCACAGATCGTTCTAGACTCGGCCAACTTCGCCTGCGCGAGCCCCGCATGGCCGATTCGCCGGACCCGACCATCCCGCAGCGCAGCGCGCCCGGTGGCGCGCGCGCGGTGCTCGAAGCCAGCGCTGCCGCGGCCGCGCGCGGCGATCCCGCAGCGCTCGCGGTGGTGCTGGAAACCCAGGGCTCGACCTATGTACGGCCGGCGGCGATGGCCTTGTTCGGCGCCCGCGGCGGCCAGGTCGGCTGGCTCAGCGGCGGCTGCATCGAACCGGAGATCGAGCTGCGCGCGCAGGAGGTCGCGCACAGCCAGGGCATCGATTGGCTGGAAATCGACACCCGCCACGACGAGGATCTGTTCGCCGGCTCCGCGGTCGGCTGCCGCGGCCGACTGCGTTTGGCCCTGCTGCCGCTGGCGGCGCTGCGCGACTGGCCGGTGCTGGTCGACGAATGGCGTCGCGGTCACGGCGACCTGCGCCTGGAGATCCGCGGCGACGGCGCGCTGCGCGCCGCAGTCGGCGACGAACGCCTGCGCTGGACCCTGCCGGTCAACACGCCACCGTGGCCGGGCGCCGCGACCGCGGCCTGGTCGCTCGAGGTCGCCGCGCCGCCGTCGGTGCTGGTGCTCGGCGCCGGGCCGGAAACGCCGGCCCTGCTGCCGCTGCTGCGCACCCTGGGCTGGATGACCACCCTGGTCGAACGCCGGCCGCGCTGGACGGGCCTGGCCGCCCTGGCCGACCACGCGGTCGAACGCGGTCCGGCGCAGGCCCTGGCGCTGGCCCGGCCGCACGACGCGGCGGTGGTCATGCACCATCATTTCGAACTCGATCGCGAAGCGCTGGAGCAACTTGGCGGCAGCCCGAGCGGACAGGCGATCGGTTTCGTCGGCCTGCTCGGCCCGCTCGCGCGCCGCGACGACCTGTTCCGGGTGCTGCCGGCTTCGGCGCGCGATTCGCTGAGCCCGCGCCTGCATGCGCCGATCGGCCTGCCGCTGGGCGGCCACGGACCGGAGGCGATCGCGCTGAGCGTGGTCGCGCAACTGCAGCGCCATCGCCACGGCGGAGACTGAGCCATGCCGCATGTCGCGGTGGTGCTCGGCGCCGGCGGCAGCCGGCGGCTGGGCCGGCCCAAACAGTTGCTGACCCGCGCCGGCGAGCCGTTGTTGCGTCGCGCCGCACGGCTGGGCCTGGCCAGCGGCGCGGCGCGAACCGTGGTCGTGCTAGGCGCCGCGCACGAGCTGATGACGGTGGCGCTGTCCGGATTGGACGTGGAGCGCGTACTGAATCCCGACTGGCAAGACGGCCTCGCCGGCAGCCTGCGCTGTGCCGCGCGGGCGCTGGGCGTGCACGCGGCCTCGGTGCTGGTGCTCGGCTGCGATCAGCCGGCCTTGGCCTCGGACCATCTGCGGCGTTTGCTGCAGGGTGCGGCAACAGCCGCCAGCGGCTGCGCCGCCACCGTACACGGCGACGGCGCCGACCCCGGCGCAGCGTTGGCGACGACGGCGCAGGCAATCGCGGCGGGGATGGCGACAGTGGCCGCGCCGAAGAGGCCGGGGACGACCGTCACGCCGCCGCCGATCGCCGCCGTCCTGGGCATGCCGGCGGTGCTGTCGCCGGCGCTGTGGCGCGAGGCCGCGCATTTGCACGGCGACCGCGGCTTCGGCGGCGCCCTGCGCCGCTTGCCCGCCGGCTCGGTGTGGCGATTGCAGGCACCGGAACTGCAACACGATCTGGATACGCCCGACGATCTGGCGCTGGCGACTGCGCGCGGTTGGATCGATGCGCCGATGGCGTGAACCGAGTGGCGGCGTTGCTCGGGGAGGGCAGGAGCCGCGCAAACCGCGATCCCGTGCGTTCGATTGCGGCGCCGTCGCCGGTCGGGAGGTTTCGTCGGATTGCGGTCGCGGCTCACGCCGCTCCTACAAGAGCAACACCGCCGATTTTGGAGCAGGGGCCGCGCAAACCGCGATCGCGTGCGTTCGATTGCGGCGCCGTCGCCGGTCGGGAGGTTTCGTCGGATTGCGGTCGCGGCTCACGCCGCTCCTACAAGAGCAACACCGCCGATTTTGGGGCAGGGGCCGCGCAAACCGCGATCGCGTGCGTTCGATTGCGGCGCCGTCGCCGGTCGGGAGGTTTCGTCGGATTGCGGTCGCGGCTCACGCCGCTCCTACAAGAGCAACACCGCCGATTTTGGGGCAGAGGCCGCGCAAACCGCGATCGCGTGCGTTCGATTGCGGCGCCGTCGCCGGTCGGGAGGTTTCGTCGGATTGCGGTCGCGGCTCGCGCCGCTTCTACAGGAGCGACACCGCCGTTTGGGGATAGGAGCGGCGCAAGCCGCGGCCGCGTGCGTTCGATTGCGGCGCCGCCGTCGGTCGTGGGATTGCGTCGAATTGCGGTCGCGGCTTATGGCCGAAGGAAATCCCCCGCGGGACGCTCCCCGACGGAAGCGATACCGTCGCCTAGAGTCGCGCGGGCTGCGATTGCGACGCCTCAGGAACGGCGCGCGGGTGGATGGGGTTCGCGGTCGCGACTTGCGTCGCGCCTACCTGGCGCACCTACCCGTCGCTGCTGGCCCTGGGACGATGTCGCGCGCACGGCACCGTGCTTCGGCCATCCAATCCCGAATCGCCACTGTGGAATCCCATTCCCGAATCCCGACAACAGGAGGCCCGCGCCGCCCGGCCGGACTCCCTGTCAGCCGGGCGGCGCAAACCGCACGCCGGCCCTAGGGAACCAGCGTGCCAAACACGGGTCGCGACTCGTCGTCGACGACATGCAGCCACAAGCCCTGCGGCGCATGCGCGGCGTATTTCCTCGCCTGCGGCAGCACCGCGCGCAACGCCGCTTCCGGGCTGCGGTATTCCTGCGCGATCTCGGACACCGCTACCGCCAGCGCTTGATCGTCGCTGCCATCACGTTGCTTCAGTTCGACGCGAAACATGGCTCATCCTTGTGAAAAGCGACCGGCTCGGTCTGGGGGATTGCCCGCTGGGGAGCGGGTCTGGATCCGGGTGCCGTCGTGCAATCAAAAGATGCGTCGTGCGTGAACAGGAAACCGTCGTCGGAGTCCTCCTAAGCGTGTAGGAATTTTCCGAATCATGTGTGCTACAAGTCACAAGTTTCAAAAGAAACTGTGGACTTCCGTGAGTAAACGGATAGGGAGCGCGGCACCGGCCGTCACGATCCGCCGTTCGCAGCCGCGAAGGCCGGACTTCGTCGCAGTGCGTCTCGAATGCGCTTGATCCGCTTGTTGTGCACCGCTCACTCGTTCTTCGTCGAGACGAGTCGGCGCGGGAACGCCCCAGGCAGGGAGCGGCTCAGGCGAGCTTGCCCCCCTCCGTCCGCGACGCTCCGGCCAGCCTCGGCTGCAAACCGGCGAACCCCTCGCGCATCGCCTGGACGAAGACACGAATGCGGGCGTTGCGGCGCAGGTCCGGGTGGCTCAACAGCCACAGGTCGGAACTCAGCCCCTCCAACGGAGCGCCGACTCGCGCCAAGCGCCGGTCGGCGTCGCCGAGGTAGCACGGCAGCACGGTCAGGCCGATGCCGGCGGCGGCCGCTTCGCGCAAACCGAGCAGGCTGTCGGCGCGCAAACTGGCGCGACGGTCGTAACCCTGCCGGCGCAGCCATTGCGCCATCGCGATATGCGCCAGGGTGCCGTCCGGCACCACCCAGTCGTGCGCGTCCCAGGCCTCGACGCCGCCACGCAGGCGCAAGCCGCGCGCCCGGTACACGGCGACGGCGATGCGCGCCAGGCGCCGGCCGATGAGCCCCTCCGGCGGCTCCCCGCCCGGACGCAGGGCGACGTCGGCCTCGCGCCGGCCGAGATCGCGCACGGCATTGTCCGCATACAGCTCGACGACGATGCCGGGATGGTCGCGGCGGAACTGCGCCAGCAGCGGCGGCAACAGGCCATGCAGCAGAGGTTCGACCGTGGTCACCCGGACCCGCCCGCTGGGCCGAGCGTCGAGGCCGGCGAGGCGGCGCTCGGTCTCGCCGATGCGGGCTTCGATTTCGGCCGCGACGGCGATCACTTCCTCGCCGGTCGTGGTCGGCGTATAGCCGTCGCGGGCGCGCTCGAACAGGCGCGCGCCGAGGCTGCGCTCGATCGCGTTGATCCGGCGGAACACCGTGGGATGGCTCACGCCCAGACGCTTGGCGGCGCCGTTGAGGGAACCGGCGCGACCGATGGCGAGCAGGAAACGGTAATCGTCCCAGGCCAGCGATTGTTCGTTCATGCAAACTCGGCTTGCATTTCTGGTGGAATGCCTTTCATCCGCGAACATCCTAGCCTGATCGGGTCGCGTCGTCCGACGCAACTCCCGAGGAAGCCCATGTCCGCCCGCCTGGATTACAACGCCGTCAACCCGCAGGGCACCCGCGCCCTCGCCGGTCTGCAGCAATACGTCGACCACAGCGGTCTGGAACGCTCATTGATCGACCTGGTCAATGTCCGCGTCTCGCAGATCAACGGCTGCGCCTACTGCATCCGCCTGCACACCGAAGAAGCGGTCGCGCGCGGCGAAAGCCACCGCCGTCTGCATCTGCTGCGGGTCTGGGCGGAAGGCCCGTTCAGCGCGCGCGAGCGCGCCGCGTTGCGATGGGCCGAGGCGGTCACCGCCGTCAACCACGCGCATCCGTCGGACGATGCCTACGCCGAAGCGCGCGCGCAGTTCGACGACCAGGATCTGGTCGCGTTGACCTACGCGGCGATCGCGATGAACGCTTGGAACCGGCTCGCCATCGCCTTCCGCAAGCCCGATCCGGCCTTGGCCGGGTAAACGCCGGTCCAAGGGGATCGACGCAAGTCGCCACCGCGACCTTTCCGCGCCGGCCCCTGCCACTGCGCGGTCGCGGCTTGCGCCGCGCTACCCCAAAGCGCCCAAGCGCGCGCTCAAAATCGGTAGCGCACCACCCGGCCGAGTCGGCGCAGCCAGACCCAGCGGTCGTACAGCGCGAACGGCCAGCGCTGTGCCGGCGGCAATGCGGCGACTTCGGGCAGTTGCGACACCTGCGGTTCGTCGACGAATTGCAGGCGCGGATGCCAGCGACTGAGGTCGGTCTGGTCCCAGTCGCCGATCCGCGCCTGGGTGGCGCGGATCATCGGCGCCTTGCGCAACAGGCGCAGGGCCAGCGGACTGTACACGTCGCACAGCAACTGGCCGCCCTGCGGAAACGCCTCGATCAGCCGCCGAATCAGCTCGCGCGCACGATATTCGTCGAGATAAGGAAACAGGCCCTCGGCGATCACCAGCACGGGGCGATCGTGATCCAGGCGCGCGATCCAATCCGGCTCCATGACGTTGGTCGGCAACGTGCGGTAACGGCCGGCGCGTTGCGGCAACAGTTCCTGGCGCAAGCCGATCACCTCGGGGAAATCCAGGTCGATCCAGTCGACTTCCACGCCCGGCTCGACCCGGAACACCCGCGAATCCAGGCCACAGGCCAGATGCAGCACCAGCGTGTCGGCGCGCGCCTGCAGTGCGGCGCGGGTCCAATCGTCGATCACCCGCGCGCGCAGGGCGATGCCGCGGATGTCGACCGGACGCAGGCGGAAGCGGGCGAAATCGTAGTCGACGCGGCGGATCAGATCGTCGGCCAGACCGTCGCGCAGGATCGAAGGCGTGGCGCGGTTGTCCATCGCCTTGGCGTACAGCGTGATCAGCAAGGTTTCCTGGCTGCCTTCCAGGCGCATCGGCGGCTCCGCGCGGACCGCCCACGGATCGGGCGAACCCGGTCATTGTGCGGCCGGCGATGTTACGCAGCCGCGTAGACCGCACAATGCGACGCCGGTCGCAGGCAGGGACGGCGGGCGGCGCGGCGCCGTGAGCGCAAGCGCGGACGTCGACGGCCGCGCGACGTGAGCGGGCCGCGGGACGCCGCCGCCGCAACGCTGCGTCGCCGCGGCGAGATTGCGTGCGCGCCGGCACGGGCCGAGACTTGGCGCCTCTGCCGCGCCAGCGGCCCGACTCGCCCGGAACCGCCCGATGGACGCCCTGCTGCATCTGATCCAGACCTACGGCCTGCTCGTGGTCTTCGTCAGCGTGCTGCTCGATCAGGGCGGGCTGCCGGTGCCGGCCTATCCGCCGATCATCGTCGCCGCTGCGATCGCGGTCGACCAGCATCAACCGCTCTGGCCGATCGTGCTGGTCGCCGCGTTCGCCGCCCTGCTCGCCGACGGGCTTTGGTATCTCGGTGGGCGCCGCCTCGGCGCAGCGCTGCTGCGGCTGATGTGCAAGGTCTCGCTGTCGCCGGACTCGTGCATCCTGATGACCCGCGGCGTGTACGCGCGCTGGGGCGCGCCGTCGTTGATCGTGGCCAAGTTCGTGCCCGGCTTCGCCGCGGTCGCCACCACCCTGGCGGGCGAAACCGGCACCGGCGCGCGCCGCTTCGCCTTCTACGACGGCCTGGGCGCGCTGCTGTGGGCCGGCGTGGCGGTGGCGATCGGCGCGGTGTTCCATCGCGCCGTCAACCAGGTGCTGGAAGGCCTGGAAACGGCGGGGCGCTATGGCCTGCTGGCGATTCTCGCCGCGATCGCCGCCTTCGTCGGCTACAAGCTGCTGAAGCGCCAGTGGTTCCTGCGCGAGCTGCGCATGGCGCGGATCTCGGCCGGGGAGCTGTACCGGTTGCTCGAAGACGGGGCCGGCCCGCTGATCCTCGACGTGCGCTCGCACCAGCAACGCGATGCCGCCGGCTGGATCCCCGGTGCGGTGTTCGTCGCCTCGCTCGACGACGTCGGCATAGCGCCGCGCGACGAGGTCGTGGTGTACTGCGACTGTCCCAACGAGGCTTCGGCCGCGACGCTGGCGCGCGAGCTGCGCCGCCGCGGCTTCAAGCGGGTGCGGCCGCTGGCCGGCGGCTTCGAGGCCTGGCGCGCGCAGGGCCATGCGGTCGCGCGCGGCTAGGCGCGGTTCGGTTCAGCGTTCGTAGAACTCGATCGGCAGACCGTCCGGGTCGGCGCAGAAGGTGAAACGGCGACCGGTGTACTCGTCGATCCGCACCGGCTCGACCGCGACCGCATGCGCCTGCAGCTCGGCCACGCAGGCGTCCAGATCGGCGACCGCGAAGGCCAGGTGGCGCAGGCCGCAGGCTTCCGGATAGGACGGCCGCGGCGGCGGATCGGGGAACGAGAACAGTTCGATCTGGCCGCCGTCGGGCAAGGCCAGATCGAGCTTGTAGGAGCGCCGCGCCTGGCGATAGACCTCGGCCAGCGGACGCAGGCCCAGCACCTGGGTGTAGAAGCGCTTGGAGCGCTCGTAGTCCGAGCAGATCAGGGCGACATGGTGGATGGCCGACAGCTGCATGACGACTCCGGCGAGCGGCGGGGGTCGCTCGCGATCGGCCGATTGTCGGATACTGGGCGCATCCTGTCGCCATCGCGCGACGTCTGCATCCCAGGGAGCGCCGGGTGGCCGTGTACGTCGACGATGCCGTGTGGCCCTGGCGTGGCGAGCGCTGGGCGCATTTGATGGCCGATACCCTCGACGAACTGCACGCCTTCGCCCAGCGCCTGGGCAAGCCGCGGGTGTCGTTCCAGAACAAGGCCAGCGGCTGCCACTACGACGTCAACGCGCAGATGCGCGAGCGAGCGCTGGCGCTGGGCGCGGTCGCGATCTCGCGCCACCGCGACCGGGCCCAAGTGCGGGCGATCATCCAGCGCGCGCGCGACCAGGCCGCCGGTCGCGCGCCCTGAGGCGCAACGGCCCGCAAGAGCGCCGGCCCGGGGGGCCATCGCGCGCCGTCGCTATCGGTGCCGCACAGGTTCGAACGCAGGCCGGCGCGATGCGCGGCCCACAGCGGCTCAGCGGCGAGCGTCGACGGCCATGCGCAGCGCCAACGCCGACAGCACCCCGCCCATCACCCAACGCTGCGCCGCGATCCAGCGCGGCCGTCCGGCCAGGAACGCGGCGATGGCGCCGGCGCCGGCGACGATCAGCGCGTTGACGCTGACGCTGATCGCGATCTGCACGCTGCCCAGCACCAGGGACTGCAGCATCACGTTGCGCTGCGGATCGATGAATTGCGGCAGCAGGGCGAGATAGAACATCGCCACCTTGGGATTGAGCAGGCTGGTCAGCAGGCCCATCACGAACAACCGGCGGGTGCTGTCCGGCGGCAGGTCGCGGACCTGGAACGGCGAGCGCCCGCCCGGCCGCAGCGCCTGCCAGGCCATCCACAGCAGGTACAGGGCGCCGCCGATGCGCAGCGCGTCGTAGGCGTAGGGCACGGCGAACAGCAACGCGGTGATGCCGAACGCAGCGGCGAACAGGTAGAAGAAGAAACCGACCGCGACGCCGGCCAGCGAGACCAGCCCGGCCTGGCGCCCCTGGCAGATCGAGCGCGACACCAGGTAGACCATGTTCGGCCCCGGCGTCAGCACCATCACCAAGGCCAGGCCGGCGAATGCCAGCAACGACGACAGCTCGAACATGAACGTCTCCGGGTGCGATCGGGGTCGTCGGCCCTGCCGCGCCATGCGCGCCGTGCCGGGTGTCCATCATCGCCGATGCGGGCATGCGGAGCGAGTGCGCCGGCGCGCGCTGGACGGCTTCGAAGCAGGCAAAGTCGAATCTTCCGCCGCTTTTTCAAAGGAGGGAACAGCCGCCGCCGATAAGCCGCTGGGGCGCGCGGAACGTCATGGGCCGTCTCCCCCCTTTCTTGGAAAGGGAAGGCAATCGCCGACGCGCAATGGGGAACGCGGCGAACGCCACCAGCCCCACTTACAGAAGGAGGGCTTGGGGGATTTGCTCTGGCTTTGGCCTTACGTCGCCCCGACCTCGCCCCCCCAAAACGAAACGCACCGACCCGAGGGCCGGTGCGTTTGGTCCCGATATCGATTGCGTGAGCCGGCAGGGAGGGAGCGGGCGAACCCGCCCCCTGCGTACCTCGCCTCAGAAGCGCAACGAGTAGCGCGCGTTGATGCCGTGATCGCGCGCCTCGTCGGCGAACTGGCCGGCGTAGTGCAGCTCGAGCAGGCTGTTGGCGCTCAGGCGCGCGGCGACGCCGGTCTCGACCAGGGTCGCGTTGTCGGCCAGCGGGGCGCCGTGGATGCGGAACGCCTCGCCGCCGCGCCAGGCCACGTCGACCTCCGGACGCAGGTCGCCGCTGGCGTGGCGACGGCCGATGCCGCCGCGCAGGCTCAGCCAGCTGTCCTCCTGCTGCGACCCCTTGAGGTTGACGTTGAAGCGCACGCCCAGCGTCGACAGGTTGACCCGGCTTTCCGCGCTGCGGCCGCTCAGCGCCGCCGCCCCGCCCTCTTCCTGGAAGCGGTCGCTGTCGACCCGCACCTGGGCGAACTGGGCGTAGGGCTCGAACTCCCATGCGCCGCGCGTCAGGCGGTAGCCGCCTTCGACGAAGGCCTGCCGGCTGTCGGCGTCGTACGAGGCGCGGGTGCGGTCGACGAAGCCGTTGAAGCCGATGCGGCGGTCCAGATCGATGTCGTGGCGGGCGAAGCCGAGGCCGGCGCTGAGGCCGAACGCGCCCCAGTTCTGGCCCGCGTACAGGCCCAGGTGACGGGTGTCGACACGGCCCTTGTCGTTGCGGCCCGAATCGCTGTCGGTGCGGCCGCTGCCGGCGAGCACGCCGATGCGCCAGCCGCCGTCGAAGCGGTAGTCGTAGCCGACCAGGGTCGCCGAACCATTGTACTCGTTGCGCGCGGCATTGCCGTCGCCGTCGAGGGTACCGCCGAACTTCAGCAATTCGACCCAGGCGCCCTGCGCACCGCCTTCGGCGTTGTCGGCGGCGAACGCGCCGCGACCGGCGCGGGCGCGGTTCAGCGCCGCATCGCGCACATGGCGGCCGTCGTCGACCAGGATCGAACGCAAGCTGGCGTGGCTTTCGCCGCTGAGCGAGTCCAGGGCGACCAGCGCCTGCGCCGGGAACAGCTGAGTCAGCGGCTGCGGAATGCCCTGCCCGACCGCGAGGCGATCGGCGGCGGCCGCGGCCGCACGCTGGTTCTCGGTCTGCGCTGCGGTCGCGAGCGAAGCGCCGCGGGTCACGTCGACCGACACCGCGTTGGCGGCGTAGCTGAGCCCGAACTTCAGGAACGGCGAGAACGCGGTCTGATCGACCGAAGCGAACTGGCCGCTGACGCCGCCGGCCGCATTGAGGATGTTGAAGTTCTGGCCGAGCAGGTACTGGCCCGGCGCATGCAGCACGATCAGCTTGCCGTCGAGGCTGGCGCGGCCGGTCACGTCGAGACGGTCGGACTGGCCGCCGGCCGAGAGCTCGGCGACGTAGCTGCCGCCGGCGCCCTGCACGTAGTTGCCCTGCACGGTCAGAGTGCCGATCGAATTGCCCGGCGACAGCGCGCCGTCGACGCGCACGTTGCCGACGATGCGGCCGCTGCCGCCGAGGCCGCCCTTGGCCAGCACCGGCAGTTCGGCCGTGGTCAGGCTGCCGTTGACCACCAGGGTGCCGCTCTCGACCTGGGCCGCGTAGGTGTTGGCGCCGGTCAGTTCGAGCACGCCCTGCTTGACGTTGAGGCCGCCGAAGCTGTTGTTGCCGCTGAGGCGCAGCCAGCCGATGCCGGACTTGGTCAGCTTGCCGCTGCCGCCGATGTCGTTGCGCCAATCGTCCCAGGCCTTGCCTTCCCAGACCTTGGCGCCGCCGCCCGGGCGGTCCATCACCACGTCGGTGTCGACGCGCAACTGGCCCGGACCGTCGATGGCTTTCTTCAGATTGACCAGGCCCCAGCCGTAGACATCGTCGATGCCGGGCGCGCCGAGGTCGGTGGCGGTGGTCAGCAGCACGTCGCGCACCTGGGTGTTGGCCAGGTAGGGGAAGCGCTCCATCAGCAGGCCCAGGGAACCGACCACGTGCGGGGTCGCCATCGAGGTGCCGCTGAGATTGCCGTATTCGTGGGTCGGGGTGCCGGCGGTGACGTTGAACGAAATCGTGCCGTCCGGATTGCGCACCAGGCCGCCGGCGAGGGAGTCGTCGCCGCCGAGCACGGTGGAGTTGATGACCGAGCCCGGCGCGGCCACGCACCAGTTCGCCGCCTGCGCGCAGCGCATCGACGAGGCGCTCAGCACCAGGTCCTTGTTGACGTTGACCACGGTCAGCCAGTACGGCTCCAGCTCGGGCCGGCCGCGCGGGAGGCTGGCGTAAAGGCCGGCCTGCGGCGCGGTCTGCGGGGTCACGCCGGCGACGCCATGGTTGCCGGCCGCCCACACCTGCAGCATGCCTTTGTCCAGCGAGCCGCGGGCGAAGACGTCGAAGTAGGAGGCGTTGTCGGGATCGAACAGATAGCCGTCGAGCTGGGCCAGGGTGTTCGGCTCGGTGGCCAGGCCCCAGCTGTGGTTCAGCGCGCGCACGCCCTGATCGTTCATGTCGCGGTACATGCCGGCGACGGTGTCGTCCTCCGGGCCTACCCGGGTCAGGCTGACCACGCTGTAACCGGTCGCGGTGCGCTGCCATTCGCGCGCGCTGTTGAACGACCACTTGGCGGCGGTCAGGTCGGCGCCGAACGCGACGCCGTGCATGCCCTTGCCGTCGCGATTGGCGGCGATGGTGCCGCCGACGTGGGTGCCGTGGGTGTTGAACTCCCAACCCGGCTGCACATAGGGGCCGGCCATGATGATGTCGCGGATCTGCTGCGGCACGTTGGCGTTGAAGCCGACGTAGGTGATCTGGGCCTGGTCGCCGCGCGAGGTGAAGCAGGCGTTGGGTCCCGTGACCAGGCTGGTGTTGGTGCACAGGCTGCCGTCGGCGAGACGGTCCGCCATCAGCACCGCACGGTGATCCTTGCCGGCGAACTCGGGATGGGCGAAGACCGTGCCGCTGTCGTACACGCCCAAGCGGATGCCCTTGCCGGTCAGGCCACGCGCATATGCGTACTGGGCGTTGATCGCCGCCAGGCCCCAGTCGGCCTCGAATTCGGCGCTGCGCCAGCTATCGGGATTGCCGATCTGGCCCATCGCGCTCTGCGCGGCGGCCGGTGCGGCGGCGGCCAGCAGGCCGCCGACGATGGCGAGGGACAGCAGCGAGCGCGGATGCGCGCCGCGCGAGGAGCGCCCGTCCGTGGCGCGGGTATTGCGAATATCGCCTTGCATCTTGCAGTGATCTCCTATCGTGTCGAATGGGCGTCGCCGGGCGGCGCCCGCTGTCGTACCGGCGCGCAAGCGCCTCGTCCTGGTAGTCGGTATCGGCGCGTCCGGCGCGCCGCTCCGTTCGAAGTCGCGCAGGGCGACCGGCATCTCCACTAACGTGCAGATGCGCTCATCACCCTACCGTCACATGACCGCGGAGCGCACATGACTTTCGTCACCCACGCGACGGTCGCGCCCGCTTCGCGCGGGCGCGCGGGCTGAGTTCCGGCGCTCAGTCGCCGTCGTACTCGGCGTGCATCAGCCCGCGCCGCCAGGCGAACGCCACCGCTTCGGTGCGATCGGCCAGGTGCAGCTTGGCCAGCACGTTGCCCAGATGCGACTTCACCGTCTTCTCGCCGATGTTGAGCGCGGCGGCGATGCGCGCGTTGCTGCCGCCCTCGGCCAGCTTGCGCAGCACGTCCAGTTCGCGCTCGGTCAGGCAGGCGAACGGATCTTCGCGCGGCTCGCGCTTGCGCCGCACCGCCTTGAGAATGCGCTGGGCGACGAAAGGATGGATCACCGCCTCGCCGGCGGCGATCCGGCGCAGGGTCGCCAGCAGCTCGTCGCCGAGCATGCTCTTGAACAACAGCGATTGGGCGCCGGCCTCGATCGCGGCGAAGGCCAGGTCGTCCTGATCGGTCGAGGTCAGCACCGCGATCGCGCTGCGCGGGCTCAACACCTTGATCGCGCGGATCGCCTCGACCCCGTCCACATCGGGCATCATCAAGTCGATGACGATCAGATCCGGCGCCAACTCGCGCGCCAGCTCGATCGCCTCGGCGCCGCCGCCGGCCTCGCCGATCACCTCGAAATCGTCGGTGAGCGTCAACAGGCTGCCGATGCCCTTGCGCACCACCTCGTGATCGTCGACCAACAATACGGTCGTGCTCATGCCGGAACTCCTTGCGTATCCAGGTTGAAGGACACGGTCACCACCGTGCCGCTGGAAGAACTGGCCAGGCGGAAACGCCCGCCCGGCAGGCCGCGCGCGCGCAGGCGCATGTTGGCCAAACCCATGCCGCGGTCGTGCTCGTCGGCGACGAAGCCGCAGCCGTCGTCCTGCACGGTCCAGCCGTAGCGCGAACCGGCGCGGTTGAGCACGATCTCGATCCGGCGCGCGCGCTGTGGCGCAGGCTGTTGGACACCGCCTCGGTGGCGATCAGCAGCAATTGTCCGGCGTACTGCGGCCAACCGGCCAGGCCGCGCTCGGCCTCGGCGTCCAGCAACAGCCGCCATTCGATCTCGCTGCCGGCAAGCAGGTGCTCGCAGGTGTCCTCCAGGGCCTTGCGCAGGCCCTGCTCGGCCACCGTCGGCGCGGAGAAACGCTGGATCACATCGGCCAGGTCGCGCTGCAGCTGCCCGGTCAAGCCCAGAGCGGCCTTGATCAAGGTGTCCTGGCGCGGGTCGCGCTCGCCGTCGCGGCCGGCCAGGTGATCCAGCACGCTCAGCTGCAGGCCGAGGGCGAAGCTGCGTTGCTTGGCGGTGTCGTGCAGGTCGCGCGCCAGGCGATTGCGCTCCTCGGACACCGCCAGCGCCTGGCGCACCTGGATCAGTTCGCCGAGCGCGTCGGCCATGCGGTCGAAGCGTTGCGACAACCGGCCGAACTCGTCGCGGCCCGGGTCTTCGATGCGCGCATCGAGCTGGCCCGCGGCCCAGGCGTCGGCGGCCCGTTCGGCGTGGCGGAAGCGACGGGTCAGCAAGGTCGCCACCGCGACCGCGGACATCGCGCTGATCACCGCCAGATACAGGGCGATGCCTTCGAAGTCGCCCGAGTCCATGCGGATGAAACTGGCCAAGGAACCGCCGACGTGCTGGCCGACGGTGAGGGTCGCGGCGGCGTCCATGCCCACCGGCACGGCCACCGCGGTGATCCAGTCGCCCTGGCGGTCGTGCCGGCGCGGGACGGACTCGCGGGTCGCCACCGCGTCGCGCTCGACCTCGTTCAAGGCCTGCGCCAGCGGCGGATCGACCTGGGCCGGAAACGCGCAGCGGCGGCCGTTGCGGTCGCGATAGCGGATCGCGATGCGGCCGTCGTGAGTGCCGCCGGCGAAACTGTAGAACGCCATCCACTCCGGCGTATCCATGCCGACGATGCGCACCAACAGCGCTTGCAGCACCGCTTCGCATTGCTCGTCGGACATCGCCCCGGTGGCCGGAACCGAGCCGAAGCGCTGCAGTTCGCGCCGCATCGCGCCCTCCAGCGCCGGCGGCGCCATGTCCCGGCGCAGTTCGGCACGGGCCAGGTACAGACCGAAGCCCGACAGCAGCGCGGTGCTGATCCACGAGGCGACCAGCATCCACAGCAGGCATTTCCAGAACAGTCCGCTCCACCAGCCGCGCGCCGGCGTGCGGACGGCCGGCGGCGGGGGTGCGGCGGTTTCGCTCATGCGTTCAGTATTTCAGGTTCCGCGCCCGGCGAATCCGCCAAACGTCCCGGGTCGGCACCGGCCCGGGCCCGATGTGCGCCGGCGGCCACGACGCGCACGATCGCCGCCGTCCTCTCCTGCTGCGACGCCGCCATGCCCTCCCCCGCTTCCGCCGATCCGACCCGCATCGAACGTCTCGACGCGCTGCGCGGTTTCGCCCTGTTCGGCATCCTGATCGTCAACCTCGGCGCCTTCGCCTCGCCCTATTACGGCCTGGGCCTGGCCGATCCGGCGTTCGACGGCGCCCTGGATCGCGCCGTGCGCTGGCTGATCGCGGCCGGGTTCGAACTCAAGTTCTACCTGCTGTTCTCGTTCCTGTTCGGCTACAGCTTCACTCTGCAGATGGACTCGGCGCAGCGCGCCGGCCAGCCCTTCGTGCCGCGCATGCTGCGGCGACTGCTCGGGCTGTGGCTGATCGGCCTGGCGCATGCGCTGCTGCTGTTCCACGGCGACATCCTCACCACTTATGCGGTACTGGGCCTGGCGTTGCTGGGCCTGCGGCGCATGGCGGAAGCCCGGGCACTGCCTATCGCCGGCCTGCTGGTGCTGCTGACCGCAGCCGGTTGGGCGACCCTGGCTGCGCTCGCGGCGTGGGAGGGCGCCGGCACCGACCCGGCGGCCGCCGCAGCGGCGGCGCAGGCCAATCTGGCCGGCTTCACCGGCGCTCCGGCCACGGTGATCGCCCAGCGCAGCCGCGAACTCGCCTCGACCGGCGTTCTGCTCGGCCTGCTGCAGGCGCCCTGCGCCTTGGCGATGTTCCTGTGCGGGCGAGTCGCGGGACGCCGCCAGCTGCTGGCCCGCCCCGACCGATACCGGCGTTTGCTGCGGCGGATGCGTGCGCTGGGCCTGCGCTACGGCCTGCCGGCTGCGGCGCTGTACGCCGGCATTGCGGTCTGGCAGCCGGGCGGAGCGCTGGAACTGTTCGCGCTGGCCTTGTGCGTGCTCACCGCGCCGCTGTTGAGCGCGGCCTATCTGGCCTGGGCCGTGGCCGCCTTCGCCACCCGCGGCGGCGCGCGCGCCGCGGCCCTGCTGGCCCCGGCCGGACGCATGGCGCTGTCCAATTACCTGTTGCAATCGCTGGTGTGCGCGCTGGTGTTCAGCGGTTACGGACTGGGCCTGATGGGGCGCGTCTCGCCGCTGGGCGGGGCGATCTTCGCCATCGCCTTGTTCGGCGCGCAGCTGCGCTTCAGCCGCTGGTGGCTGCAACGCCGCGCCTACGGCCCGGTGGAATGGTTGCTGCGCGCGATCACCCTGGGCGCCTGGCCGCGGCGACGCGGCCCGGCCTACGAGCCGCACTGACGCGCTGCGATGAACCGGCGCCGGCGCGGCTGTAAAACCGTGACCGTCATCGTGCCGCGGCTCTGGCGGCGCCGCCGCGCCATGTCCCACACTCAGCGCCCGGCCCTTCGCGGCAGGAGACACGCAACCGCTCGTGATCGTCCGTTTACCCGCTCTCGCCCGCGTCGCCGCGCTGCCGCCCTCGGACTGAACCGGCATGCACGAAGACTTGTTCCGCGCCGAAGCGCTGGATGCGCGCCGGCAACGCTGGCTCGGCCGGATCGGCTTGCCGGTGTCGCGCCTGGGCACGGCGATGGCCGCTCTGGCGGCGGCCCTGCTGCTGAGCCTGGTGGCGCTGTTCGGCTTCGGCCGCTACACCCGCACCGAGCGCGCCGAAGGCGTGCTCGTGCCCCGCGACGGCTTGCTCGCCGTGACCTCGCCCGCCACCGGCACCCTGCTGCGGGCCGCGGTCGCCGAAGGCCAATCGGTGCGCCGCGGCGAAACGTTGCTGGAGATTTCCACCGAACTCGACAGCCCGGCGTTGCGCGCGGGCATCGGCGCGGCGGTCGGTGCCGGGCTGGCCGAACAACGCACCCGCCTGCTCGCCGATCGCGATGCGCTGGAGCGCGATCGCGGCACCGAGCAAGCCAATCTCGATCAGCGCCTGGCCGCGTCGGCGCAGCGCATCGAATTGGCGCAGGCCCAGCTCGCCCTGCGCCGCGAACAGGCCGCGCAAGCGCAACGTCTGGCCAAGCAAGTCGCGCCGCTGCGCGGCGACAAACTGCTCAGCGACGTGCAATGGCAGCAGTACCGCGACACCCTGGCCGAGGCGCAAGCGCGGGTGCAGGCCGCACAACGCGAGCACCTGGACGCCCTACGCGAACGCGCCGACGCGCAGGCCGAACGACAGCGCCTGCCGCTGCGACTGAGCGAACGGCGCAACCGGATCGAACGCGAGCTGGCCGACGTCGCCCAGGACGACGCCCGCAACGAAGGCCGACGCCGGCTCGCGGTGCTGGCGCCGCGCGACGGCCGCGTCTCCGGCCTGGCCCTGGTCGAAGGCCAAACGGTCGCGCCCGGTCAACGCCTGCTGAACCTGTTGCCGCCGCAGGCGCCGTTGCTGGCCGAGCTGTGGGTACCGGACCGGGCGATCGGCCTGATCGCGCCCGGCACCGCGGTGCGCCTGCGCTACCGCGCGTTTCCTTACCAGCGTTACGGCGTGCACGGCGGACGCGTGGTGGAAATCGCGCGCGGCGCGCTGTCGCCGGAGGAAGTCCGCGCGCGCAGCGGGCTGCGCATCGAAGCGCCGGCCTGGCGGGTGCTGGTCGCGCTGGATCGGCAACGGATCGGCCGGCACGCGCTGCAGGCGCAGATGCGGGTCGACGCCGAACTGGTGCTGGAACGCCGGCGCTTGTACGAGTTCGTATTCGCGCCGCTGGCGACGGCGGCGGCCCGCGATGCGTTCGCGGAGCCGCAGCCATGAGCGCGCGCGCCTTGCCGGTGATCCAGCAGAACGAGCTGGCCGAATGCGGTCTGGCCTGTCTGGCGATGATCGCGATCCACCACGGCCACGACCTCGATCTGGCCAGCCTGCGCCGGCGCTTTCCGGTGTCGCCGCGCGGCGCCACCTTGGCCCGGCTGATCAAGACCGCCGGCGCGCTGGGCCTCGACAGCCGGCCGCTGCGGGCCGAGATCGAGCACCTGTCCGGCCTGCGCCTGCCCTGCATCCTGCATTGGGACCTCAATCATTTCGTCGTGCTCAAGCGCATCGTGGGCGACCGGGTCGAACTGCACGATCCGGCGATCGGCGCCAGGACGCTGTCGCTGGCCGAGTTCGGCCGCCATTACACCGGCATCGCCCTGGAGCTGAGCCCGCGCGCCGATTTCGCGCCGATGCGCGAGCGCCGCCGGCTGAGCCTGTCGGCGCTGGCCGGCCGCGTCGACGGCCTACGCCGCGCCGGCGCACAGGTGCTGGTCCTGGCCCTGTGCCTGGAAGCCTTCACCCTGCTGTTGCCGCTGGCGATGCAGTGGGTGCTGGACCGGGTCCTGGTCGCCGCCGACGTCGACTTGCTGCACCTGCTCGGCGCCGGTTTCCTGACCGTGGTCGTGTTCCAGTCGGCGCTGACCGCCATGCGCGGCTGGTTGATCGCCGACCTCGGCGCGGCGCTGAATTCGCAATGGCTGGCGAACCTGTTCGGCCACCTGCTGCGCCTGCCGCTGGATTTCTTCGAGAAGCGCCACGTCGGCGGAGTCATGTCGCGCTTCGTCTCGGTGCAGGCGATCCAGCAGACCCTGACGGGCAGCTTCGTCGAAAGCCTGCTCGACGGCCTGACCGTGGCCCTGGTGCTGGCCCTGCTGCTGTTCTACAGCCCGCCGCTGACCGCGCTGGTGCTGGCCGCGTTCGCGCTCTACGCCGCCCTGCGCTGGCTGGCGTTCCGGCGCCTGCGGCGGCTCAAGGAAGAGCAGCTGATCCAGGTCGCGCAGCAGCAGAGCCTGCTGATCGAGTCGATCCAGGGCGTGCAGACCATCAAGCTCGGCAACCAGCAGGAAGAACGCCGCGCGCGCATCGCCAACGCGGCGGTCGAGGTCGCCCGGCGCGAAGCCGCGATCGGCCGCACCAACGCCGCCTTCGGCGCGCTCTCCAAGCTGGTGTTCGGCGCCCAGCGCGTACTGCTGATCTGGGTCTGCGCCTGGCTGACCCTGCAGGGCCGCTTCAGCGCCGGCATGATGGTGGTGTTCGTCGCCTACGCCGACTTGTTCGCGACCCGCACCGGCAGCCTGATCGACAAGCTGGTCGACCTGCGCCTGCTGGGCCTGCACGGCCAGCGCATCGCCGACATCGCCCTGGAACCGCCGGAGCCGCAGGTGCATACCGACTACGCCGGGCCGGCGCCGGCGCCGCGGATCGAAGTGCGCGGCGTCAGCTTCCGCTACGCCGACGACGAACCCTGGATCCTGCGCGACTGCAGTTTCACCATCGAAGACGGCGAATCGGTCGCCATCGTCGGCCCCTCCGGCTGCGGCAAGACCACCCTGGCCAAGCTGATCCTCGGGCTGCTGCGGCCCAGCGCCGGCACCATCCTGATCGGAGGCGTCGACATCCACCGCTACGGCCTGGCGGCCTACCGCGACCGCTTCGGCGCGGTGATGCAGGAAGACGTGCTGTTCGCCGGCTCGATCGGCGAGAACATCGCCGGCTTCGACAGCGCCGCCGAGCCGCAGCGGATCGAAGCCGCCGCCCGCGCCGCGCGCATCCACGACGACATCGCGGCGATGGCGATGGGCTACGAGTCGCTGGTCGGCGACCTGGGCTCGTCGCTGTCGGGCGGACAGAAGCAGCGCGTGCTGCTGGCTCGCGCGCTTTACCGCCAGCCCTCGATCCTGCTGCTCGACGAAGCCACCAGCCACCTCGACGTCGGCCGCGAACACGAGATCAATCGCGAGATCGCCGCGTTGCGCATCACCCGCATCGTCATCGCCCACCGTCCCGACACCATCCGCAGCGCCGACCGCGTGGTGTCGCTGCGCGACGGCGGATGCGAACAATTTGAAACATCTCTTTACACCTTGCCGAACCTGTCGCGTATTCAGGGTGAAACTGCGATCACGATTAGCAAACCGCGTGTTTCATAGTTGCTAGGATCGATGCCCACGCCGATGCCGGGACGGCGTTTCATCTTCCTGGCAATCAACGATTCAGGAGAACGCTGCATGAGCAAGCAAGACGTGAATCGCAACAACGAAACCGTGCGCCCGCTGGCTCGCGTCGCCGCGCGCGAACTGTCGCTGGAAGAGATCGCCGCCATCTCGGGCGGCAAGGGCGACACCACCCACGCCACCGGCCCGAACGGCGACGACCCGGGCGATCCGGACGACGGCGCGGTCTGAGCGCATCGTCCCAACCGATGAAACACGCATGACCCACGCTGCGGCGGACTCGCGTGCGAGCGACGCGCGCGGAAACCTCAGCGCCCCGTCATGACGCCGCACGCCCCGCTGGTCGGGGCGTGCGTTTTTTCGAAATCGATCTTTCCGTCTCCACGCCGATGACCGCTTTTCGCACGCCGCTGATTCTTTCCTCGCTGGCCCACGACATCCACGCCTCAGCCGCGCGCTGGGCGCTGCGCGCCAGCGGCCTCGACGCGCTCTGGGCCGGCTCGCTGGCCGAGCCCGAGCTCGGTCCGATGTCGCTGCACTGCGACCCCGATCTCGGCCTGCGCAGCAGCGGCGCGCTCGATCACGAGCGCATCGGCGCGACCTGGTATCGGCGCCCGCGCAATCCCGAACACTTCCCGCGCGCCCATCGCAGCGACGAGCCGTTCCTGCGCGGCGAATGGGGACGCTTTCTCAAAAACCTCTACGCCCTGACCGATACCGGCGCCGATCGGCTGTGGATCAACCGTCCGACTTGCGCGGCCATGGCCGAGAACAAGCTGGTGCAATTGCGCGCCGCACATCGCTGCGGCTTGCGCTTTCCGGCCACGCTGGCGTCGCACGATCCCGACGAGATCCGCCGCTTCGTCGCGCGCCATGGCCGGGTGGTGTACAAGCCGTTCATGACCCATACCTGGCAGGACGCCGAAAGCGGGCGCATGTTCAGCACTTACGCGCGCATCGTCGAGGCGGCCATGCTCGACGACGACCAGAGTTTGCTGCATTGCCCCGGCATCTATCAGGTCTACGTCGAAAAACGCTGCGACCTGCGCGTGACCGCGATCGGCGACCGCTATTTCGCCGCACGCCTGCATTCCTCCCAGGACGACGGCGTGGTCGACTGGCGCGCACGCCAGGCGGTCGGCGGCCTGCGCGCCGAACCCGGCGACTTGTCCGCCGCCGATCAGGCCAAACTGGCCGCGTTGATGCGCGAGTTGGGCCTGGTGTTCGGTTGCATCGACCTGGCGATCGACGCCGACGGCGAGGCGCATTTCCTCGAAGTCAACCAGGCCGGCCAGTTCCTGTTCGTCGAAGACCTGCTGCCCTCGCTGCCGCTGTTGCGCGCGATGAGCGCGATGCTGGCCGAGGGGCGGCCGGACTATTCGCTGGCGACCATCGCGCCGGTGTCCTACGCCGCCTACTGCGCCAGCGATGAACACCGCGCCTGGTGGGCGCAGGCCAGCGAAACCCTGCAGAACCGCAATCCGGCCGCGGCCGGCATCAGCCTGGAGTAATCGTCCGTTCCCGCCTCAGCGGGCGCGATCCCCAGCGCCCTTTTCGGAGGACATAGCGCTCCGGGCGCGCGACGCGGCACAAGGGCTTCGCGCGACGCCTTTCAGTCAGGCGTCGTCCGGCAAGGCGTACTCGAAGCGATAGAAATGCGCCCCGCCCTCGCGCACGTCGATGCTCATGCGGCCGCTGAGACCGAGCAACGCGTCGGTGCCCGAGTCCGGCACCACCGTGATGCTGAGATCGGGCGTTCCGCGGTCCATCACTCCGCGATGCAGCAACAGAAAGCTGCCGCTGCGCCCGTCGAGAACGCCCTGGACTTTCTCCAGCGCGACATAGCCGGCCGAGCCCTGCACCGCGGTTCCGCCCGCCAGCATTTCGCCGCGACTGGCCGCGTCGAGCGGACCATGGAAGCGCTTGTCGATCGCCATGCGCCCGAACTGGCCTGTCGCCGCATCGTGCAACGGTTGCGGGCTGAGCCTGACCTCGAACGGGCCTTCGGCCGTGCGGTTCATGGGCGATCCGGTAGTGGCGGAAGCCTGCGCTCATGTCGCATGCGATGCGCGCCGGCGACACACGATGCCACGTCGCGCCGCCGCCGGCGAGCCCCTTGCATTGAACCGGCCATTGCCCGCGCACGATCCCGGTCGCAGAGCCCCCGCTCTCGCCAATCCCAATCCCCAATCCCCAATCTCCGACCCAGCCAAAAGCAAAGGCGACTACCGGCTCCGGTCCAGCGTACCGGAACCGGTAGCGCCACCCTCTCCGCCGCGGGTGCATCGACCCGGATTCAGTGGCTGCGGGCCGAAGCCTCGTCGCACCCGGCGGCAGACAGGGGCACCGCGCCCGACGGAGGGGCGGACGACGGTGTGCGTGCGGCGAGCCGCGCCGGCGCGCGGCGGGGCTTCGCCTTGCTCGATGTGCCGCGCGAGGCGACACGGTGGGTCTTGCTCAACGGCTTGGCGCTGCGGGGCTTGACCTTGGCGACCGGACGGCTCGCCGGCTTGGCGACGGGACGCGCCGGGCATGCGCCGCCGGGCGAGCGACTCGCCGGCGTCGCATCGGCGCTCGCCGGTGCCGCAGCCGTGGCCGCCCCGGTCGCGCCCGCGGCCGCAGCGGCGGCGTTCGCGCCGCGCGCACCGGCATGGCCCGGGGAGGAAACGTCGGCTTCGCTGGTGGGCGAAACCGGCGCTGTCGCGCGTGGCGCCGTTCTCTCCGCCGAGCGCACCGGTACAGAGGTCGAAGGCTCGGTCGCCGGCGCGAGCGCAGTCCCTGCGCTTGCTGCGGAGTCCGCGCTCGCCGCGCTCGCGACCGCCACCGGCGCCGGCCGTGCCGCCGCCATCGCCGGCGAGCCGCCCCAGCCCAGGCGCAGGCCAAGGTTGAGCGAGTGCGCGCGGTCGTCGCTGCCGATATCGCCGCGGTACTCGACGAAACCGCTGCCGAACCGGCTCAGGCGATAGTTCAGTCCGAGACCGACATTCCAGCGATTGCGCTCGGCGACGAAACCGCGCACGCCGAAGTCGGGCACGTTGGCGCCGGCAAAGGCGTTGCGCGCCAGCGGCGCGTCGTCCTGCAGATCGTGCAGGTAGCGCAGGTCCGCGGTCGGCTGCCAACGCCGCGCCTGCCCCGGGGCCATCGACAAGCGCACGCCGATGCCGGCGGTGGCGACATCGTAACTGGCCGCGGCGACTTCGAGGTTCGCGTCGCCGGCGCCGCGCTCGCGCAGCCGGATCGATTCGAACTTGTGGTAGTACACGCCCAGCAAGGGCTCGACCCGAACGCTGCCGCCGTCCCAGCGCCAACCCGCTTCGACCGCGGCATAGGCGCCGTCGCCGCTGAAATGCGCGTCGCTGCGCGCGTTGAAGGTGCCGACCGCGATCTCGCGCTCGGCATCGTAGCTGGCGTAGCTGTAGCCGACCGCGCCCTGGGTCCAGAAGCCGCCCGGCGCGTACAGCCAGTGGACGCCGACATTGAACTGATCGCCGTCGATGCGGTCGTCGCGGCGCTCGGTTTCCAACCTGGAATGCGCCAGGCCGATGTGGCCGCCGAAGCGGAACGCGTCGCCCGGCGAACCTTCCAGGCCGAACAGTACGCCGGCAAGACGGTTGTCGATCCCGGCCAGGCCGTCGCCGTCGAACTCGGCGCGGCCGCCGTAACCGGTGACCCACACGGTGCCGAGACTGCGTTCGTCCTCGATGCCGAAGTCGCGGATCAGGTCCAGTTGGCGCGTCACCCCCCGCTGCAGTTGCTCGGCGTTGTAGCGTTGCGCACTCGCCAGCGAGGCATAGGTCTCGCCGCTGAGGGTATCGAACGCACGCGGCGCCTGCGCCGCGCTGAGGCCGCGCGCGGCGGCGATCAGAGTCGGCAGTTGGCCGCTGTCGGCATCGGCGATCGCCTGCAACGCGTCGGCCACCGCCTGCTGGTTGTCGCTCAAGCCGGGGAACTGGTTGAAACGAATGCCCGTGCCGCCGGCGTCGTGCTCGCTCAGGCGCAGGAACACGTCGCTGCCGATCGTGACCAACGCCGCATCGAGGAAAGGCAAGGCGGTCTGGACCACGCCGGTGAAGGCGCCGCTGATCGCACCGGCGTCGACGATGCGGTAATCGGTGATCGGCGCATAGCTGCCAGGCTGCGGAATCGCCACCACCTGGCCGCCGCTCAAGCTCGCGGTGCCCGCGACGATCACGCTGTCGGTGGCGCCGGCGCCGTTCTGCCGCACCTGCAGCACGCCGCCCGGACTGAAGCTCAGGCTGGCGACGTTGAGTGACGCGCCGACCGAGGCGCTGCCGCCCGCCGCTCCGGTCGCTCCGGCCAGACCGGAAGGCGCCAGCGTGCCGCCGAGCGTCAGCGCGCCGGTCAGCGCGCCATCCCCAACGAGTGCGCCGCCGGCGAGCACGGCGGCGTTGCCGGTCAAGGTGCCGTCGAGCACCAGGTTGCCGGCGATGGAACTGTCGACGAAGTGGGCGGTGCTGGCCGCAGCCAGCACCAGGGTGCCGCCGCTGGCGACGTCGAGTTGTTCGAAGCCGCTCAGCGAGGCCGCGGGCAACGTGCCCTGGCCGCCGCCGACGGCGAAGGTGTCGCTGCCGGCGCCCGCGGCGACGCTGCCGGTCAGGCCGGACAACAACGCCAGGCTGCTGTAGTAGCGATCGTCGCCGCCGCCCAGGTCGACCGTGCCGGCGACCGCGCCGGTGGCGCTGAGCCGGTCGTTGCCGGCGCTGAAGCTGGCGCTGGTGCCGGCCGCGGAGGTGAAGCCGGCGACGATCGGATGGGCGACGGCGAGCGCGCCGCCCTGCAGCGACAGGCCGCCGCCGAATCCGACCAGGCTGCCGGACAGGGTCAGCGCGGCCGGGCCCGACTTGATCAGGGTACCGCTGCCGCTGATCGTACCGCTGAGATTGAGCGGATTGCTGCCGGTCACGTCGAGCGCAGTGCCGGCGGCCACGTCGACCGCATTGGCCACGTTCAAGCCCGCGACCGCGGCGCTGAGGCTGGCGTTGCCGCTCACCGCCAAGGTGCCGGTGCCGAGCGCGGCATTGCTGCCGATCGCCAGGGTGCCGGCGCTGAGGTTCACCCCGCCGCCGAAGGCGTTGGCGCCGCTCAGGATCAGGGTGCCGGTGCCCGAGTACGCCAGGCCGCCGGCGCCGCCGATGGTGCCGCTCAAACCCAGGTCGTTGCTGCCGGCGATCGCCAGTTCGGCTCCCGCGGCCAGGGTGATCGCATTGCCCAGGGTCACCCCGGCGGCGCTGGCGCTCAGACCGGCGTCGCCGCCGACCGCGAGCGTGCCGGTGCCGAGCGCGAGCGAATCGCCGACCGCCAGCGCGCCCGAGTTCAGGGCTACGCCACCGCCGAAGTTGTTCGCCGCGCTGAGGCTCAACGTGCCGGTGCCGTTCATCGCCAACGCGCCGGCGCCGCCGATCGTGCCGTCGAGGGCGAGGCCGTTGCTGCCGACGACGGCGAGCGTGGAGCCGGCGCCGAGGTTGACCGCGTTGGCCAGCTCGATGCCGGCGGTAGTCGCACTCAACTGCGCGCTGCCGCCGACGTTGAGGCTGCCGCTGCCGAGGGCCAGATCGTTGCCGACCGCGAGCATGCCGCCGCCGAGCGCGACGCCGCCGGCGAAGCCGTTGGCGCCGCTCAGGCTCAGGGTCGACGGTCCGTTGAAACTCAACCCGCCGCTGCCGCCGATCGCGCCGCTCAGGGTCAGATCGTTGCTACCGGCGATGCTCAGGCCGGCGTTAAGCACGATCGCATTGCCGACGTTCAACGGCGCCGACGCAGCCAGGGTCGAGGCGCCACTGACGGTCAGCGTTCCGCTGCCGAGCGAGCTCGACTGCGCCAGCGCCAAGGTGCCGGCCTGCAGGTCGACGCCGCCGGCGAACAGGTTGGCGCCGCCCAGCGACAAAGTGCCGCTGCCGCTCTTGATCAGGCCGCCATCGCCGGCGACGGTGCCGTTCAAGCTCAGGTCGGCGCTGCCGCCCAGGTTCAGCGCGGCGCCGCTGGCGAGGTTGACCGCATTGGTCAGGGTCAACGCGGCGCCGGTGCTGGCGAGCCCGGCGTTGCCGGCGACGTTGAGCGCGCCGGTGCCGAGCGAACTGTCGGTGCCGAGCAGCAGGTTGCCGCCGGACAGGGTCAGGCCGCCGCCGAAGTTGTTCGCCCCGCCCAGGGTCAGGCTGGCGCTGCCGGCGTAGGCCAGCGCGCCGGCGCCGCCGATCGGGCCGTTGAGCGCCAGCGCGTTGGCGCCGCCGATGGTCAACGTGGTGCCGCTGGCGAGATCGACCGTGTTGCCCAGCGCTACGCCGGGCACGCCGGCGCTGAGCCCGGCGTTGCCGAGCACGCTCAGCGTGCCGCTGCCGAGGGCGAGGTTGTTGCCGACCGACAGGTTGCCACTGGCCAGGTCGACGCCGCCGCCGAAGGTGTTGGGACCGTTGAGCGCGAGCGTACCGGTGCCGTTGTAGCTCAACCCGGCGCCGCCGGAGACCAGGCCGCCGAGGGCGATGTCGTTGCCGCCGCCGACCGCGAGGTCGGCGTTGAGCGCGACCGCATTGCCGAGATTGACACCGGCGCTGGCGCTGAGGCTGGACGCGCCGTTGACGGTCAGCGCGCCCAGGCCCAGCGAGGTGCCGGTGCCGACGCTCAAGCCGCCGCCGAGCAGGTTGACCCCGCCGGCGAAGCTGTTGGCGCCGCCCAGGCCCAGCGTCGCCGCACCGCTCTTGGTCAGGCCGCCGAGGCCGCCGATGGTGCCGTTGAGGCTGAGGTTGTTGCTGCCGAGCACGCTCAGTCCGGCGTTGAGGTTGAAGTTGTTGGTCAGACTGACCGCGGCATTCGCATCGAGGCTGCCGGCGCCGCTCACCGTGACCGCGCCGGTGCCGAGCGCGGTGTTGCTGCCGACCACCAGGGCGCCGCCGCCGAGATTGAATCCGCCGGAGAAATTGTTGCTGCCATTGAGGGTCAGCCCTGGCGCGCCGGCCAGGCTCATGCCGCCGGCGCCGCTGACGGTGCCGTTGAGGGTCAGCGCGCCGCCTCCGCCGCCGGCGCCGAAGTTGAGGGTGTTGTTGAGCACGATGTTGTTGCCCAGCGCCACTCCGGCCGCGCCGGTCAGGCTGCCGGCGCCGTTGACGGTCAGGTTGCCGATGCCGAGCGCGCCGCTGTTGCCGACATCGATCGAACCGGCCTGCAGCACGGTGCCGCCGCTGTAGTTGTTGCTGCCGGTCAGGGCCAGGTTGCCGCTGGCGAGGGTCAGGCTGCCGGCGCCGTTGACGTTGCCGCTCAGGGTCAAACTGCCGGCGCCGTTGAGGGTCAGCGCGCCGTTGAGCTGGACTTGGTTGGTCAGCGTCCCGGTGAAGGCGGTATTGAGCGCGGCCGGGCCGCCGACCAGGAACAGGCCGGTGCCGAGCGAACTGGCGTTGCCCAAGGTCAGGCCGCCGCCGTTGAGCGCCAGGCCGCCGCTGAAATTATTGCTGCCGGCCAGGGTCAGGGTGCCGGCGCCGTTCTTGATCAGGCCGCCGCCGCCGCTGACCGTGCCGCCCAGGGTCAGGCTGTTGCCGCCCTGCACGATCAGGCCGCCGGTGAGATTGACGCTCTGGCCGAGGGTCAGTCCGCCGACCGAGGCCTGGATCGCCCCGCCGTTGCCGGTCAGGGTGCCGGCACCGAACGACAGCGCGTCGTCGAAGATCGCCGTGCCGCCGTTGAGCGTCGCGCTGCCGCTGACCAGCGCGCCCTGCAGGCTCCAGGTGCCGCTGTTGACGGTCAGGTTTTCGAAGTTGAGGTATTGCAAGGCCGACGCCGTACCGCTGCCGCCGCTGCCCGAACCGGGCCCGGCGACGGTGTTCTGGAGCACCAGCGTGTCCAGGCCGCCGATGCCGGCGTCGACGGTGCCACCGGCGGCATAGGTCAGAAAGCTGACCGGCACCGAAGGGGTCGGAATGGTGACGCCCGGCAGCGGCACCAGGCCGCCGTTGATGCTGGAGCCGGTCACCGCGACGAAGGTGTCGTTGCTGAGCGTGGTGCCGAGCGAAACGCTGCCGTTGATGGTGCCGGCGTTGACGAAGACGTTGCCGCCGCTGGTGGGGCTGGAGAACGCCACCCGGCCGGTGATGGTGCCGGTGTTGGTGAAGTTGACGTTGCCGCCGCCGTAGACGCCGACCGCGATCGAGTTGATCGGATCGAACAGTCCCAGCGCGCTCATGCCGATGCTGCCGGTGTTGTTGATCGTGGTGACGCCGGTATTGGCGATCACCATCGCAGCGCCGGCCAGGCCGAAGGTACCGTCGAAGGTGCCTTCGATGCTGCCCTGATTGTTGACGATGACGTTGCCGCTGCCGGGCACGACCAGATTGCCGATCGCCAGCGCCCGCGCCAGCACCAGCGAGCCGGCGGCGTTGGCGTCGATGGCGCCGAGGTTGTTGAGCGTCAGGCCGTTGCCGCCGAAGGTCATCGCGGTGCCGCCCGGCAGCGTGCTCATGATCGCGCCGGCCTGCACGGTGACGTCCAGATTGTTGGCATTGCTCAGGAAGCTGTTCGGATTGGGCGGCAGCAGGATCGGCACGCCGGTGCAGCTGACCGTGGCGCCGTCGGTGGGCGCGGCCGGCGTACAGGCGGCCTGGGCCTGGCCGGACCACAGTTGCAGGGCGAGCAGCATCGGGATCGCCTGGACGATGCCGAGGCTCAACGGATGCGGGCGAAAGCGGGCTGGGGCGCGTGCGGGCATATCCATTCCTCCGTTTTCCGAGCGGACACGGACGGGACGGCCGAAGGACGAGGACCTTCGCGGGGGAAACGCCCCACCCATGTCAGCAAGTCGCCGGGATGCGCCCGGCCGGAACCGACAACGACGAAATCGAAGACGAAAGCGGATCGACTGCGGATCGACGACGGAGATTGCGTTGGCTGCTGCGGTTGCCTGTTGGACGTTTCGAATGCCGCGGCGATCGTGAAGGAGTGCCCACCTCGCGGCCGCGATCTCGCCGCAGTGTATTCGCCGCGCGCTCGCACGAACTCACCGTCGCTCACCGGACCTGCACGCGGACTTCACGCCGAGGCCGCGATCGGCGCCGCGCCGGTCGCGCAGCGACACGATCGTCGCTGCGCGGGACGCTCGAACGAAAGGCCCGGACGCTTGCGCGCCCGGGCCTTCGCTATTGCGCTGCGCCGTCCGGCTCGAACCGGACCGATGCAGGTCAGACCAGGGTCAAGGTCACGTCGATGTTGCCGCGGGTCGCGTTCGAGTACGGGCACACCCCATGGGCCTTTTCGATCAGCGCCTGCGCTTGCTCGCGCGGCAGGCCGGGCAGCGAGATCTTCAGCTCGGCCTGGATGCCGAAGCCGGTCGGCAGCGGACCGATGCCGACGCTGCCGTCGATCGACGCGTCGGCCGGAAACGCGATCTTCTCGCGGCCGGCGACGAACTTCATCGCGCCCATGAAGCAGGCCGAGTAGCCGGCAGCGAACAGTTGTTCCGGATTGGTGCCGGCGCCGCCGGCGCCGCCCAGCTCGCGCGGCGTGCTCAACTGGACTTCCAGCGCATTGTCGGAGGAAACGGCGCGGCCGTCGCGGCCGCCGGTGACGTGGGCGTGTGCGGTGTAGAGAACGGTGTCGAGGGACATGGTAGGACTCCTTGGATCGGGTTGAGTGGGAAGGAACGGTGTTGCGGCCTGAAATAAATAATTCGCTATTTGATAGCGCACTATTCTTTAAACGGAAGCGAACGGTCGGGAGCGGGAAATGGGTGCAGGGAAATGGGTGCAGGGAGACGGGTGCAGGGAACGGGAACGGCGAATGCAGGCCGGGCTCAGGCGTGGCGCAGCAGGCTCCCGCGCAGGCTTTCCAGTTGCGCTTTGAGCACGGTCAACTGCTCCAAGCTGCAATCTTCGACCGCGCAGGACATACCGGTCGGCACGCTCTGCGCCTTGGCCTTGAGTGCGCGGCCTTGCTTGCTCAACTCGATCACCACCAGGCGTTCGTCGCTGGCGGCGCGGGTGCGGGTCAGCAGGCCGGCCGCTTCCAGCCGCTTGAGCAACGGCGTCAAGGTCGCCGAATCCAGGAACAAGCGTTCGCCGATCTCCGAAACGGTGAGGCCGTCGCGCTCCCACAGCACCATCATCACCAGGTACTGCGGATAGGTCAGGCCGAGTTTGCCCAGCAGCTTGCGGTAGACCTTATTCAGCGCCAGCCCGGTCGAGTAGAGGGCGAAGCAGAGCTGGTCGTCGAGCAGCAGGCTGGAACGCGGCGGCTTGGCGGTGGCGAGGGCGGTCTTCATGGGTCGGCAATTTACATAGCGCACTATTGAATAGCAAGCACTATCGCTGCGCCGGACCGGACCGCAGCGTTCCAGGAGCAGGGCGAATCCTGTCCGCTCCGCCCCAGGCCGGCGAGAGACAAAGGGACGGAAGGGGCTACGCCGCGGGCCTGCCCCTCACCGCCGCGCGATGCTGCGCACCGGTCGAGTCGTCGCGCGATTGCCGCGCGGGACCGCGACGACGGCACTTTCCGCGCGCCGCATCGCCCTGCACTATCGACCGATGCGAACCATATTCCTGTTGACCGCGGCGGTGGCCGCGTCGATCGGCGGTTGTTCCGCCGTCCCGAGCCGCGAGCCTGCAAGGCCCGCCGGCGATGCCGGCCGCGACGCGGCGGTCGCGGCGCTGATGCGCGACTATATCGGCCGCGTGCCCGGAGCCAGCGTGCTGGTGCTGCACGAGGGCCGTCCGCTGCTGCGGCGCGGCTACGGACTGGCGAATCTGGAAGCCGCGACCGCGGCAACGCCGCAGACGCATTACCGCCTGGCCTCGGTCAGCAAGCAGTTCACTTCCGCCGCGGTTTTGCTGCTGGCGGAAGACGGCAAATTGCGTCTGGACGACCCGATCAAGCGCTGGTTGCCCAGCCTGCCCGCGGCCTGCGATGCGATGACGATCCGGCAATTGCTCAGCCACACCTCGGGGCTGATCGATTACGAGGAGGTGATGCCGCACGGACGCTACGACGACGGCGAGCGCCAGATGCGCGACGCCGACGTGCTGCGGGTGCTGGAAGGCCAGAACCGTGCATATTTCGCTGCCGGCCGCGGCTACCATTACAGCAACAGTGGCTACGCGCTGCTCGCCTTGATCGTGGAGCAAGCCTCCGGCCGCCGCTACGCCGAGTTCCTGCGCGAACGCATTTTCCTGCCGCTGGGCATGCACGACGCGGTCGCCTACGAGCGCGGCGTGTCCGAGGTGGCGCATCGCGCCTACGGCTACAGTTTCGAGCAGGGACGTTGGCGCCGCACGGACCAGAGCCCAACCAGTGCCGTGCTCGGCGACGGCGGCGTCTACGCCTCGATCGACGACCTGCCCCGGTGGGACGCGGCGCTGTACGACGACCGTCTGCTCAGCGCGGCCTCGCGCCGGCTGGCCTTCGCGCCGCACACGCCGACCGACCAGGCCGAAGTCGAATACGGCTACGGCTGGCGCATCACCGGCGAGACGCTGTGGCATTCCGGCGAATCGATCGGCTTCCGCAACGTGTTCGTGCGCTGGCCGCAGCGCCGGCTCAGCGTGGCGGTGTTGAGCAACCGCAACGAGCCCGAGCCTTACCGGCTGGCGCTGAAGATCGCCGAGCTGTACCTGCCCGACGCACCGATCCACTAGCGTTCGATCACCAGGCAGCCGGGCTTCGGAAGCATGCGTGGTATCGCACCGCTTCGGTGGTCGCGGCTTACGCCGCTCCTACAAAAGCCGCCGCCCCTGTAGGAGCGGCGTGAGCCGCGACAGCCGCAGCGAGGTATGCGAGCGAAGCCGGCCGAAGCCCTGATCCGCGAGCGATCGGCAACCACACAACCGGAAAGCCGGGCTTCCGGGAACGTACCTGGCATCGCACCGCTGCGGTGGTCGCGGCTCGCGCCGCTCCTACAACCGTCCGCTAGCGCACCGGAAAATCGAACGCGGTCCGTGGGGTCGGTTCGGGGCGGTAGGTGTAATGCCACCACTCCAGCGGGTAGTTCTCGAAGCCTTCGGCGGCCATGGCCTGGCGCAAGCGGTCCCGATTGGCGCGTTGCTCCGGGCTCGCCTGCGGCGAATCGGTGTTCGCCGCCGGATCGAAGAAGTCGAAGCCGGTGCCCATGTCCAAGGGCGCATAGCGCCCGGCACGCGACGCGAGCAGGGTCAGGTCCACGGTCGCGCCGCGGCTGTGGCCGGAGGTCGGCGAGATGTAGTCGCCCAGCAGCGCGCTCTTGTCCAGGTGCGGATAGTATTCGGATTTGCCGCTCTGGTCGCCGAGATCGCCTGCCCACGCGACGAAATCGCGAACCGCTCGCACCGGCCGGTAGCAGTCGTAAACGCGCAGCCGCAGACCTTGCCCGCGCAAGCTGCGCTCGACCCGCGCCAGGGCCTGCGCGGCGCGCGCATGCAGATAGCAGGCCGGCGCCTCGTAACCCGCGACCGGTCGGCCGACGAAGTTGTCGGCGCCGGCGTAGCGGATGTCCAGCGACAGGTCGGGCACCAGGCGGCGGATCTCGATCAGGCCGACGGATGCCGCATCGGTCGCCGGCGATACCATCGGCGCGGCCGCCGTCCGCTGCGCCTGCGGCGAGCGCACCGCGGTCACGCAACCGATCAGCACCAGCAACGCACAGGCCTCAACCGCAATCGCCGATACGCGCGAACGCCAAGTCCTCGTAGTCGTAGCTGAAGTCCGCATCCGGGTCGACCTTGCTCATGCCGAGGGTGATGCCGCCGTCCGGTGCGCGGGCGAAATCGAGCCAGGCTTCGACATCGACCTCGTCCGCGTCCCAGTCGACCAGCCATCGCCCGCCGACTTGCTGGATCTTACCGCTGAGCAGCGGGGACTTGCCTGCGACGAATCTCACCGTATCGCCCTGGGCGCACACCGAGGCCTCGCCGAACCAGGGGTCGCGGTACCGGCCCAGCCATGGCGCCAGCGCCGCGCGGCGCGCAGCCGTCCGGGCCGAGGTGTCGGGGGCGCGGCGGGACGCGGGCGCAGCCTCCTCGCGCGCGATCTCAGCCGCATACCGCGTCCAGTCGCGCGGTTGCGGCGGCGGCGCGTAGCGCTCGCTGAGCACCTGATCGAACACGCTGCGCGCATCGCCCGCATCGCCGTTGATCAGCACCACGTAACCGGCGCGCCGGTCCGGCAGCATCGCCACCAGCGAGTACATGCCCATCAGAGTACCGGTATGCGAGACCTTGAACTCGCCGTGCACGTCGCCGAGCCGCCAGCCGTAGCCGTAGGCGGAAAAGCGGCTCCGCGACCAGTCGCGCTGGCGCGCCGAGACCGGCATCGGCATCTGCGCCGCCCACACCGCGCGGCGCTGCTCGGCCGACAACCAGGGCTTACCGTCGGCGCCGCGGCGCTCGGGGTCCAGCCAGGCCTGCAGCCAGCGCACCATGTCGTCGAGACCGCAGCGCACCCCGCCGGCCGGGTCCATGGTGCTGGCCGGAATCGCGGCGCCGTCGCGGCGTACCACCACATAGCGATCGCCGCGCCGCGCATGCGGCTGGGCCAGCTCGTCGCCGGCGCCCGGCGTCCATGCGCCGACACGGCAACCGCGCATGCCCAACGGTTCGAACACCTCGCGTTGCAGCGCCACTTCGTAGGGCGCGCCCGCCGCGACCGCGGCGACCTCGCCGGCGACGATGTAGAGCAGATTGTCGTACGCGTAACGCAAGCGGAAGCTGTGCTGCGGTCGCAGATAGCGCAGGCCGTGCAGGATGTCGGCGCGCGTGTAGGCATTGGGCTCCGGCCACAGCATCAGGTCGCCGGCGCCCGCGCGCAGACCGCTGTTGTGGATCAACAGATCGCGGACCTGGAACTCGCGCGTCACCCAGTCCTCGCTCATGCGGAACTGCGGCAGATAGCGCGCGACCGGGTCGTCCCAACGCAGCTTGCCGGCATCCACCAGCCGCGCCAGCGCCGCGGCGGTCATGGCCTTGGTGTTGGAAGCGATCTTGAACAGGCTGCCCGGGCCGACCGCAGCGCCCTCGCCCAGCGCCAGCACGCCGGCCGTGCGCCGGTAGCTCGCTCGTCCGTCCTCGACGACCGCCACCGCCACGCCGGGCAAGCGGTAGCGGGCACGGATGCCGTCGACGATGCGATCGAGCTCGGCCGCGGTCGCGCCGTCGCCGGCGGCAGACGTCGAGGCAGCGAACGCCGGCGCCGCCAACAGGCCAATAAAAAGCAGGACTGCGCGCGGGAGTCGTAGGCGTCGCATCGGAACGGTCCTGAACGAAGAGAGAGGGCGGCCCGTTCCTGCGCCGCCAAAGGGGTCCGGAGGATCAGAAGTCCAGGGACACCGTCAATTGCGCGTAGCGCGGCGACTGATAGCCGGTGCCGAAGCGGTAGAACTCGTTGCGCACGCCGATGCCGCTTTCGAATTCGTCGTCGACCTCCATCACCCGCTGCTGGTTGAACAGGTTGTAGACCGCGAACTTGACCCTCAGGTCGGCGGCGCCGAACGAGCGCTGGTAGGTCACGCTGGCGCCCACGTCGAAGGTCCACGGCAGGTCGCCGCCGGAACCACGCCGGCGCAGTTGGTAGACGCGCTGGTCGAAGTCAGCCTGGCAGTTGGACACGCAGACATAGAAGCTGTGGTAGCTGGTGCCGTCGAAGGGATTGCCCTTGCCGAAGGCGTTGATCGGGCGGCCCGACTGGGCGTTGAGGGTGGCGCCGATCGACCAATGGTCGTCGATGGCGTAGGCGCCGCGCAGCTTGATCTGGTGGCGGCGGTCGTTGGGCAGCGGGCCGTCGCCGTTCAAGTTCACGAACGGGTCGTCGAAGGACTCGGTGCGCCCGGTGTTGTCGAAGCCGAAGTCGGAGTTCGACGGGCCTTCGGCATTGCCTTCGCTCTTGGACCAGGTGTAGGAGGCGTTGAACGCCCACTTGTCGTCCCAGGCGCGGTCGAGCATGAACTCCAGCGCGCGATAGGTGCGCTTGGGCTTGACCCAACCGCGGTCGCCGACGTAGTTGCCGTCGGCGTCGTACAGCGCCCAGCCGGCGCGCGAGGTGTCGATGTTGACGTAACCGTCGTTGACCCCGTCGCAGTTGGTGTCGGTATAGACCGTCGCGGTCTTGCCCGGGTTGCCCATGATGTAGCCGATGCTGCCGGGCTCGCCGCCGCAGAGGATGCCGTTCGAGGTCAGGTTCATGTCGTCGATGGCGTTGTGCAAGCGGCGGTAGATGCCGCGCACGCCCCACGACCAGGTTTCGTCGAGCATCGACTGGAAGCCCAGGATCAGCTCGTCCTGGTAGACCGGGTCGATGTCGGCGTCGACCTCGCTGCGCAGGTCGCCGACCGTGCCGTCGCCCTGGCTGTTGTCGACCGGTCCGATCTGAGCGCCGAGCACCGGCCGCTGGTAGGTGGCGCCGTTGTACTGGAACGACTCCAGGCCGTTGAACACGTAGAAGGTGCGCTCGTCGAGGAAAGCGCCGGCCTGCTTGACGTTGATCTGATTGACGATCGGCAGGAAGTAGCGGCCGACGTTGCCGAACAGCTTGGAACGGCCGTCGCCGCGGAAGTCCCAGGAGAAGCCCAGGCGCGGCGCCAGCATGTCGTCGATCTTGATGTAGGTGTTGCCCTCGCCGTTCTTGTTGTCGAACGCCTCCAGGCGCAGGCCGGCGTTGAGCATCAGGTTCGGCGTGACCTGCCAGTTGTCCTCGATGTAGTAGGCGCTGTTGATCGACTCGAAGCTGCCGCTGACCTCCTGCTGGCGCGCACGCACGTAGGCGTTGACGCCGGCCGGGACGATGCCGCCGTTCTCCAGCCGGGTGCCCGGCAGGGTCGGATAGATCTGGTAGTAGCGGCGGGTCGGGCCCGGATAGAAGCTCTCGTTGTCGGAGGTATTGACCTCGCGGTCCAGGCCGAAGCGCAGCAGGTGGTCGCCGACCTGCCATTCGAAATCCAGTCGCGCCGCTTCGCGCTGGTCCTGGCCCTTCTCGATCTGGGCCGAGGACACGCAGCCGATCTGCGGCAAGCCGGCCCGGCGGCGATCCTGGACCGCATCGCACTGCACGTCGTTGACGCTGGTCTGGATGCGGTCGCGCTTGTTCTCGCCGTACAGCGCCTTGACCGAGAACGTGTCGGTCAGATAGCCGGTATAGGTCAGCGCCCAGTTGACCCCGCCGCCCTCGCTGAACTGGGTGTTGGTGCGCGAACCGCGCTGACCGGCGGCGAAGTCGTAGCGATAGTTGTCGGTGGTGGTCTCGTTCTTGTCCGAGAAGGCCAGGAACTCCAACAAGTGGCTGTCGTTGATCTGCCAGTCCAGCTTGGTGCCCCAGAAACCCTTGTCCGACTTGCCCTTGAAGAAGGTGCTGCCGGCGTCGTTGGTGCTCTCCGGCCGGTAGTCGCGGAACTCGTACATCGCGTAGAAGAACAGCTTGTCCTTGACGATGGGGCCGGACGCGTAGACGTTGAGATTGGTGCTATCGTACTGGTCGCGGCTGGCCACCCGGTAGGGATTGCCGTCGGCGTCGTAGTGGTTCTTGCCCTCGGACTGCAGCGAGGACGGCTCCCACACCAACTCGGTGCCGAACTTGAACTCGTTGGTGCCCGATTGGGTGACCGCGTTGATCACGCCGCCGGTGGTGCGGCCGAATTCGACCGAGTAGCCGCCGGTCTTGACCTGGAACTCCTTGAAGAAGCCGAACGGCACCGAGGAGAAGCCGACCCGCTTGTAGAAGTCGGTGACGTTGAGGCCGTTGATGTAGACCGCGTTCTCCGACACCGACGAACCGCCGAACGAGGCGCCGCCGTACTGTCCCTGGATCACGCCCGGAGCGAGCAAGGCCACCGATTGGGCGTCGCGGCCGACCGGCACGCGTTCGAGTTCGGCCTTGGTGACGTTGGTCGCCGATTCGGTCGAACGCACGTCGACCGGCGTGATGACGCGCGAGCCGATCACCTGCACCGCGCCCAGGTTGGTGGCGTCCCCGAGGTTGATGTTGGCCTCGTTGCCCAGACTGACCACCACCTCGACCGCCTCGCCGACGGGCGCGCCGTCCTTGCTCGCCTGCAGCTTGTAAGTGCCGATCGGCAGGAACGGGAAGCGGTAGTTGCCGTCCGCGTCGGCGCGCACCGTGCGGGTGAATCCGGTTTCCGGATTGTGCACCGTGACTTCGGCGCCGGCGTCCACCCGGCCGGCGAGCGAGCCGTCGGTGTTGGCCGCCAGCGCCGGCAGCGCCATCGAAGCAAGGCAGATCCCCATCGCCATGCTCAAACCGGTTCTGACCAAGGTCTTGCCTTTCATCACCGCACTTCCTCCCCTCAATGGTTGACGCGGGCCGCGGGCTTACTTCGTTGCGGGCAGCACCTGCGCTTGGTAGTCGTAGTCCCACTGGTCGAAGTAGAGATTTCCCCCTTCCCACTCGACCTCGCCCCGTTGCGAATCCACGGTTTCGGAGCGTTCGTGCGTCTTGGCCGGAACGAACTCGCGGCCGTAATCGTCGTTGTAGGCCACCCGGTACGCGTCCAGGCCGCCGAAGTAGAAATCGGCCAATTGCGGATCGGCGCTGTCGAAGCGCCCGGTGGTCACGTCCACCGGCACCCAGCCGTACGGCGCCAGGTACATCCAGGCCCAGTCGTGCATGTTGGTGTAGCCGTCGTCGCCGAACACCCAGCCGGACTGCCAGCGCGCGGGGATGCCGTTGAGCCGCAGCAGCGCCATCAGCAGCAACGTCTGCTGGCCGCAGTCGGCATGGCCGGCGTGCAGGGCGTAGTCGGAGATGTTGGAGATCGTCGAGTACTCGCGCGCGCCGGCCCAGGGAATGCGGTCCACGGCGGCGTAGAGTTTCTTGGCGATGTAGTACGGCCGGGTCTCGTCGCCGACGACCTCGCGCGAGAACTTGCGCAGCGCCTCGGTATGGGCCTCGTGCGGCAGGCGTTCGCCCAGATGCGGCCGGGTCTCGTCGTCGACCGGCGCGGCGATCACGTTGTCCGGGTCGATCGCCCGGTACTGACCGTAGACGGTAAGTTCGTAGCGGACCTCGAACCGGGTCGGCCGGCCGGCGTGCGCGACCTGTTCCAGATAGACCGTGCGCTGCGACGCCGACTCCGGCGCGATGCGGTGCTGCGCCGGGACGCTGGCGAGGAAGTCGATCGCCTCTTGCTGGTGCGCGATCGCGCGCGGGTACGGCAGCCAGGCGCGCAGGCGCTGCCCGGCCGGCACCGCATCGGCGGCGACGGTCAGCGAGTGGGTGATGCGCACCCGCCGCGGCGCGCCGTAACCGCGCTCCAGCGCGGCGTCGCGGACCTCGGCATGATGCGGGTTGAGCCGCTCCATCGGCCCCACGCTGAGCGGCTTGGCGTCCGCGCGGCGCCGCTTCAGCGCCTCGTCGCTGAGCCGGAACAGGTTCGACGGGGCGCGCTGGAAGTAACGCTTGTCGCCGTCGATGACCTGGTGCTCGAGCAACCCGGCGCGATCCCAGGCGGCGAATTCCTCGCCGCGCAGGTCGGGAATCTGAGTGCGCAACTTGGCCTGGGCCTGCTCGCGGTCGAGGCTGAAATCCAGGCGGATGCGGCGCATGCGCTCGCGTTCGAAGGCGATCGCCCGGCGCAGCTTGGGGCTGAGCCCAGGCAGGCTGAGCGAGCGTTCGATGCGCGCCGCGGCGTCGCGGAAGTCGCCGCCGTCGATCAGGGCGCGGATCGCGGCCAGGGCTTGCTCGGCCTGGCGCGAAGCCGAGGCGGCGGCATCGGCGCCGGCCTCGCTCTGCGCTGCCCAGGCAGGCACGATCAGGTCCAGCACCAGCGCCGCCGGCAACGCGAACGCCAGCCCCAGGGCCAGCGCAGCCGAACGGCTGCGCCGCGCAGGCAAAGCGATAGCCCTCGCGCGGGGAGCGATAAACAGCAGGTCAGTCACGGGATCCATACCTGGTGTCACCCACGCGGGGGCCATCGGTTCATGGCTGTGTAACATGGGCGGTGGGCGTGGTCAATAAAATATTCTCTATCTATTCACGCCTGGAAATATGTATTCTCGGATCGACCCGGCGCGCACGGTTGGCGTTACGGGTCGGTGCCGGACGACCGGCATCGGGCCGAGCAGGCGTCCGGACCGATCCGGCGCACCCGGAGCATGCAGCGATGCGTAGCGCTTTCCGCCAGCCACCCGCCGGCCGCCCGTCAGGCGCCCGTCGCACCGCCGCGCTGTGGAGCGGCGCCCTCGCCGTTGCCCTGACGCTGGGCCTGGCCGCGCAGGCGCGGCCGCCGGCGACCGGCGTGATCGGCATCGAGGAGGGGCAATTGAACGCCGACTACTGGGTCCGCCAGCAGACCCATCCCGATACCCCCATCTTCGACCGCGCCGCGATCGCCGCGCAGAACCGGCGCCTGCGCGAACTCGACCCTTCGGTGCACGACATCGAACAGCTGCCGGCACGGCTGCCGCGCGAACAGGTGCGGGCCTGGATCCAGGCCCTGTCGCAACCGCGCGAGGAGACCCTGTACGACGAACGCGGCGACGCCGTGCCCGCGGCGACGCTGCAGGCGCTGAGCGACGGCCTGGCGCTGGACGCGATCCCGGCGCAGCAACCGCGCCGCTACGGCATGGTGGTGCGCCGCGCCGATCTGCGCACCTTCCCGACCCGGCTGCGGGTGTTCACCAGCCGCGGCGACACCGACATCGACCGATTCCAGGAAAGCGCGCTGTTCCCCGGCACGCCGGTGGCGATCGTGCACGAAAGCGCGGACGGCCGGTACTGGTTCGTGGTCAGCGAACTGTATGCGGCCTGGGTCGAGAAGGACCGCATCGCCGAGGGCGAGGCCGGCGAGATCTTCGCCTATGTGCGCAAGACCCCGTACCGCATCGTCACCGGCGCCACCGCCCGCACCGTGCACACGCCCGAGCAGCCCGGCGTGTCCGACGTGCAACTGGAGATGGGCGTGCGCGTGCCGTGGCTGGCCGACTGGCCGGCGCAACGCGAGGTCAACGGCCAACACCATTACGCTTCGCATGTGATCGAGCTTCCGTATCGCGACGACGCCGGCCGGCTGAAGTTTTCCCCCGCCCTGCTGCCGCGCACCGCCGACACCGCGTCCGACTACTTGCCGCTGACTCAGGCCCACCTGGTCCGGCAAGGCTTCAAGTTCTTCGGCGAGCGTTACGGCTGGGGCCACTCCTACAACACTCGCGACTGCAGCGGCTTCGTGTCGGAGATCTACCGCAGCTTCGGCGTGCAGCTGCCGCGCAACACCCGCGACCAGGCGGTCAGCCCCGCGCTGAACCGCATCGACCTGGCCGACGACCTCGGCCACGACGACCGCCTGGCGCTGCTCAAGACGTTGCAGGTAGGCGACCTGATCTACATCCCCGGCCACGTGATGATGGTGGTCGGCCACCAGGACGGCTGGCCCTACGTGATCCACGACACCACCGGCATCACCTTCCGCGACCGCACCGGCGAACTGGCCCGGGTGCGGCTCAACGGCGTGTCGGTGACGCCGCTGGTGCCGCTGCTGTTCGATCGCGAACAACCTACCGTGGACCGCATCACCAGCATCCAGCGGATCCGTCCATGAGCCTGCGCCCGCGCTCAGGACGAGCCGCCCCGCACGCCCGCCGCGCCCCGCGCCGGCCCGGCTTCACGCCTTCGTGCGCGCCCGGATAGTGAACTTTCCGCCGCCCGCGCGCCTCTCCTCTCTTCTCCGACCGACGAACCAGTCCAGACCATCGACCACATGAAGATCACCGACATCCGATTCGGCATGCTGCGGGTACCGCTCAAGACGCCGTTCAAGACCGCATTGCGCACCGTCGATACGGTCGAGGACATCGTCGTGACCATCCATACCGACACCGGCCATATCGGCTACGGCGAGGCGCCGGCGACGGCGGTGATCACCGGCGACACCCACGGCTCGATCGTCGAGGCGATCCGCAAGTTCATCTCGCCGCGCCTGATCGGCCAGGAGATCGCCAACCTCAACCGCATCACCGGCCTGATCCAGGGCGCGATCGAGAAGAACTCCAGCGCCAAGGCCGCGGTCGAGATCGCGGTCTACGACCTGTTCGGCCAACTCTACGGCGCGCCGTTGTACAAGATGCTCGGCGGCGGCGATCCGGTCATCACCACCGACATCACCATCAGCGTCGACTACATCGAGAAAATGGTCGCCGACTCGATCGCCGCCTGCGACCGCGGCTTCGAGTCGCTGAAGATCAAGGTCGGCAAGGACATCGGCGTCGACATCGAGCGGGTCAAGGCGATCTACGCCGCGGTCGAAGGCCGCGCCCTGCTGCGCCTGGACGCCAACCAGGGCTGGACCGCCAAGCAGGCGGTGTACGCGCTCCAGACCCTGGAAGATGCGGGCGTGCGTCTCGAACTGGTCGAGCAACCGGTCAAGGCCCAGGACCTGGACGGGATGAAGTACGTGACCGACCGGGTCCACACCCCGATCATGGCCGACGAGAGCGTGTTCGGCCCGGCCGAGGTCATCGACCTGATCCGGATGCGCGCGGCGGACATCATCAACATCAAGCTGATGAAGACCGGCGGCTTGTCCAAGGCGATCCAGATCGCCGACATCGCGGCGATGTACGGCGTCGACTGCATGATCGGCTGCATGATCGAGACCAGCATCAGCGTCGCCGCCGCCGTCCACCTGGCGGTGGCCAAGGCCAATGTGATCACCAAGGTCGACCTGGACGGTCCCTCGCTGTGCGCATTCAATCCTGTCGACGGCGGGGTTATCTTCAACGAGTCGGAGATCACCGTCACCGACGCGCCCGGGCTGGGCATCCGCGAGATCCGCGGGTTGGAGCCGTTGCCGGCCTGACTCCGCCGGGGCTGGCCGCCGGCCCCCGCTTCGCCCGTACCGCCGAACAGGACCGCTGCACAGGACCGGACCCGCCGATGTCGCCCTTGCTCAAGATCCGCTCCGAACGCGACCAGATGTCGGCGATCGAACGCCGGATCGCCGATTACCTGCTGGAGAACGCGCACCTGCTGCGCGACTATTCCTCGCAGCAGCTGGCCAACGCGCTGGGCATCAGCCAGTCGAGCGTGGTCAAGTTCAGCCAGAAGCTCGGCTTCAAGGGCTACCCCGACCTCAAGTACTCGATCGGCGAGGCGGTGGCGCGCGGCGACGCCCAGGACGAAGGCGCGGTGGCCGAGGCCATCGATACCGATCCGCACGTTGCCCTGGCCGAACGCCTGTGGCACGCCAAGACCCGCGCCGAGGAAGAGACCCGGCTGATCAACCCGCCCGAGCGCATCGAAGCCATCGCCGAGGCGGTGCAGAACGCGCGCCGGGTGTTCATCATCGGCCTGGGCGAGGACGGCATCCCGGCACGCGCGCTGGCGCTGAAGCTGGCGATGATCGGCATCCTCGGCGTGCACCATTTCGATCCGGTGCTGATGACCGCCAGCACCGCCAGCGCCAACGCCCAGGACGTGCTGCTGGTGTTTTCCGAGTTCGGCAAGCAGACCGTGCTCTGCCACCTGGCGCGCAGCTTCGCCGCGACCGGCGGCAAGGTAGTGTCGGTGACCCGGCACACGCCCAACCCGCTGCGCGCCCACGCCGATTACGCGTTGCTGGTTTCGGCCCACGACGAACGCGCGCATATCGAGCCGTTGCTGTACCAATCGGCGCTGCAGCAGTTGCTCGACCTGATCTTCATCCTGCTGTGCGAGCACGGGCAGGGCCGGCTCAGTCAGCTCGACAGCAGCGCCGAGCGGATCCAGGACATGCTCGACACCTGAGCCCCGGGGCGGGTCGCGGAGCGCGCGACGGCGCGGCCGGCCGGGAAGCGGAGGCGACTGGCACCGGCGCGTCCGGGGCGAAGGGCATCCGCCTCGACGGACGCCGCCGTTCGGCGCCGACGCGCCAGGCTTCGCCGGCCGGTTCGGACGCTGCCGGTCCCGCCTCGCCCGGTTCGGGTACGCTCGATACGTGATGCTCGATTGAGTACGCCCGATCCGATGCGCCCGATCCGGGCCGCCCCACCCCGAGCGACGACTGCCCCGATGTTCCGCGAGGACCCGCCATGCCCGACCTGCCGCCCCGTTCCCGCGCCCGTCTGCGCGCACTCGTTGTCGTCGCCTCGGCGCTGATGGCCGCCGCCTGCGCCACCCGCGGCGACCGCGCCGGCCCGGGTCCGGAGCAGGCGCAGCAGTTGGTGCTGGTGGTGACCGCCGACTGGAACGCCAGCGGCGGCCGCCTGCAACGCTATGAACGCGACGGCGCCGGCTGGCGCGCGGTCGGCGATGCCACCGCGGTCACCGTCGGCCGCGCCGGCTCGGCCTGGGGCCGCGGCCTGCACCAAGTGCCGGCCGGCGAACCGGGCCCGGTCAAGCGCGAGGGCGACGGCCGCGCCCCGGCCGGCCTGTTCCGCATCGGCACCGCCTTCGGCTACGCCGAACACGCCGCCACCGCCCTGCCCTACAGCGCGATGACGGTGTCGGACTACTGCATCGATGTCGCCGATTCGCCGCTGTACAACCGCATCGTCGACGCACGCGAGGTCGGCGCCGCCGCGGTCGCCGGTTCGACCGAACCGATGCGCCGCGACCTGCACGCCGACGGCGACCAACGCTATCGCCAGGGCTTCGTGATCGAACACAACGCCGACGGCGCGCGCGGCGCCGGCAGCTGCATCTTCGCCCATCTGTGGAAGGCCCCCGGCGAGGCCACCGCCGGCTGCACCGCAATGGACCCCGACCGCATGAGCGAACTGCTGGCCTGGCTGCGACCGCAGTCGCGCCCGGTGTTCGCGCTGTTGCCGCAAGCGCAGTACCGGGCGCTGTGGCGCAACTGGGGCTTGCCGGCGCCGGACGACGCGCGCTGAGCACGCTTGCGGGGGTAGGAGCGGCGTGAGTCGCGCCCCCGGGACGCGCGCAGCAAACATCGCCTACGGCATTCGCCGAATGCCGGCCAAGAGCGCGTGCAGGAACGGCGCGGCGCGGGGATGTCTGCGCCCGCAAGCCGCGGCCAGGAGAGTGCGACACATGCTGTTCCGCGGCCCGCGCGCGTCGAGCGGGCGCGCGGCCCGATGGCACCAGAAGCCCGTCCCCCGCTCCCTTTCTCAAAGGGAGGGGGAACGCCGCCGACGATCAGCGCCTGCCGCCGCCGGCTCCCGCCTTGCCGCTGTCCGCACCGGCCGCCTTGGCCTGCCTCGCCGCCGCCTTCTCGCGGCTCTCGACGATGAACCGGTCCACCCGCTGCTCCAGCACCGGCAACGGTACCGAGCCCAGGGCCAGGATCGCGTCGTGGAAGGCGCGGATGTCGAAGTCCCGGCCCAGCGCCTGCTCGGCCTTGGCCCGCGAGCGCTCGATGCTCATCTGCCCGAGGTAGTACGACAAGGCCTGTCCCGGCCAGCCGATGTAACGGTCGACTTCGGTCTGGATCTCGTGCTCGCTGAGCGCGGTGTTGTCGCGCAGGAAGGCCTGGGCGCGCTCGCGGCTCCAGCCCAGGTGGTGCACGCCGGTATCGACCACCAGCCGGCTGGCCCGCCACATCTGGTAGGTCAGATAGCCGAAGTAATCGTACGGCGTGTCGTACAGGTTCATCTCGATGCCGAGCTTCTCCGAATACAGCGCCCAGCCCTCGCCATAGGCGGAGATATAGGTGTAGCGGCGGAAGTCCGGCAGGCCCTCGTGTTCGGCGGCCAGCGAGGTCTGCAGCGAATGCCCCGGCGCCGATTCGTGCAGGGTCAACGCGGCCAGGTTGAACAAGGGCCGCGACGGCAGGTCGTAGGTATTGAGCAAGTACACATCGCGGCCGCCGCGGCCGGCGGTGTAGAACGGCGCCAGGTCCGGCGGCACCGGCTTGATCGCGAAACGCTGGCGCGGCAACAGACCGATGAGCTCGCCGATCTGTCCGTCGACGCGCTTGGCCAGCCACGACGCGCGCATCAGCAGCTCGTCGCCGGTCTTGGGATAGAACTTGGGGTCGGTGCGCAGGTAGTGCAGGAATTCGGCGAAACTGCCCTTGAAGCCGGTCTTGGCGATGGTCTGGTCCATCTGCGCGCGGATCTTGGCCACTTCGGCCAGGCCGATCTCGTGGATCTGCGCCGGCGCCAGGTCGAGCGTGGTGTATTCGCGGATCTTCGCCCGGTACAGCGCCTCGCCGTCGGGCAGGGCCTCGGCGGCCAGAGTGGTGCGTGCGCGGGTCATGTATTCCTCGCGCATGAACGCGAGCAGCTTGCGATACGCCGGCAAGACCGCCTCGTCGATCGCGCGCGCGGCCTCGGCGCGCAGCCGCGCCTGTTCCGCCGCCGGCAGGTTGGCCGGCATCTGCTTGAACGGGGTGTAGAACAGGTTGTCCTCGAGCTTGGCGTCCAGCACTTCCTTGATCGAGACGTCGCGCCCGCCCAGGGTCGCGCGCGGCACGCTGTAGCCGCGGTCGAGCCCGGCGCGCATGTTGGCGATCTGTTCGTCGAAGTAGCGCGGGATGTCGCGCAACTGGCCGAGGTAGCGGCGATAGCCTTCGGCGTCGCGGATCGGCCGGCGCGCGGTGAAGCCCAGGTTGGTCCAAAACGCGCTGTCGCTGTTGAACGGCATTTCCCAGCTGCGCAGGCGCTGGTTGGCGAGCAGGCTCTGGATCTGCTGGCGGAACACCTCGTAGTTGACCGGGTCCTCGCCGCGCAGCTGCGACTTGTCGATCGCGTCCAGTTCCTCCATCACCTGCGCCCAGTAGCGCTCGCGCGCGGCCTGGCTGGCCGGGTCGACCTTGGGCAGCTTGTCCGAGGGCTGGCCCTGCACGTCTTCGTCGTCGCCGCCGGCGAACTGGGCCTGGCGCCATTTCCATTCGCGGGTGTACAGCGCCTTGAAGCGTGCGCCGACCGCGTCTTCGCTGCGCTGCGCGGCGACGGACGCGGCAGCGGGCTCGGCGGCGAACGCCGGCAACGCGCCCAGCGCGAGCGACAGGGCGACGGTCAACGCAGCGCGGGAGGCGCGCAGGTAGCGGGGGCGGCTCGGGGTCATCGCGGGACTCGATAGCGGGACACGGAAGCGTGGATCATGCTTCATCCGTGCGCAGCGCGGATGTGCCTGAAGTGTCTGCCCCGCGCGCAGCGCGAGTGTGCCTGAAGTGTCCGCCCCGTACGCAGCGAGGGTGCGCCTGCAGTGTCCCTACGCAGCGCGCGGCGCGCGCGGGCCGGAAACGCCCGCCGCAGCCGCAGCGCCTCGGCTCAGTCCGCGAACGGCCGGTCGATCGCCGGCGAAGGCTGGGTGAACCAGCGCGCGCCGTCCTCGGTGACATGGAAATGGTCCTCCAGCCGGACCCCGAAGCGGTTCGGCACCACGATCATCGGCTCGTTGGAGCAGCAATTGCCGCTTTCCAGACCCAGCGTATTGCCGCGCACCAGGTAGGGCGCCTCGTGCACGCTCATACCGCAGCCGTGGCCGGTGCGGTGCGGCAGGCCCGGCAGGCGGTAGTCCGGGCCCAGGCCGGCGCGCTCCAGCACCTGGCGGGCGGCGCGGTCGACCGCTTCGCCGCTGACCCCGGGACGGACCGCGGCGAAGGCCGCCGCCTGCGCCTCGCGTTCCAGTTCCCAGATCCGGGTCTGCTCGGCGTCGGCGCGGCCGCAGATGTAGGTGCGGGTGATGTCGGACTGATACCCCTGCACCGCGCAGCCGGTGTCGATCAGCACCAATTCGCCCTCGCGCAGGCTTTGCTCGCCGGGGATGCCGTGCGGATACGCGGTGGCCTCGCCGAACTGGACGATGCAGAAGGTCGAGCCGTTGTCGGCGCCGAGCGCACGATGGGCCTCGTCGATGAAGCGGCGCAGCGCCGTGGTGGTCACGCCCTCCTCGGCCAGGCCGGCGGCGAGCCGCTGTACCTGCAGGGTCATCGCCGTCGCCTGGTACATCAGCGCCAACTCGGCCGGCGATTTGCGCGCGCGGCACCCGTCGACGATCGCCGTCGCGTCGGCGATGTCCAGGTTCGGCGCCGCCGCGCGCAGGCCGGCGTAGATCGCGAACGCCGCGCCCGGGTCCAGCGCCAGCCGGCTCGCGCCGCGCTCGCGCAAGGTCGTCGCGACCAGCGCATGAGGGTCTTCGTGTTCCTCCCACAACCGCGGCTGCGCCGGGATGTGCAGCACGTGCGACAGCGAACCGGCTTCGAACCCCGGCGCGATCAGCACCGGATCGCCGTCCAGCGTCAGCAGCAGCGCCACCAGGCGCTCGCTCGCGCCCCAGGGCACACCGGCGAAGTAGCGCAGCGAGGTGCCTGCGCCGATCAGCAGCGCATCGCGCCCTTGTGCGCGCATCAGCGCGCGGGCGCGCTCGATGCGCTGCTGGTATTCGGCGGCGCCGATCGCCGGCGCACGTTCGCTCCACGGCGCCAGTTGCGCCCGCGCCTGCTCCAGGGTCAAACCGCCGATCTGACTCATGCCGATTCTCCCACCGCCGAGGCGGTCCAGTGTCCGTCGATCTTGCGCATCATTCCGGCCGGGCCGCGATCGCGAAGTTCGACCGGCAGATGTCCGTCGTCGATGTGGTCGTAGCAATGCAGCGCAGCGAAACGCCGGATCGCCGCCGGCAGACCGACCGCGGTGAAACCGGGGTGACCGGTGCTCGGGTACGGTCCGCCGTGGTTCATCGCCGCGCTCACTGCGACTCCGGTCGGCATGCGGCCGCCGATCAGGCGCCCCACCTTCGGCCGCAGCGCCGCCGCGACCGCGTCGCGCGCGGCGCGATCTTCGGCGTCCGCGTAGAGGGTGCCGGTGAGCTGGCCGTCGAGCGCGCCGATCACCGCGACCGCTTCGGCGACATCGGCCGTGCGCACGATCAGGCTCGCCGGGCCGAATGCCTCGGTCTGTAGTCCAGGCTTCGTCAGGAATTGCGCTGCGTCGATGCAGAACAGCGCCGGACGCACTCGATAACCGGGGCCATCGGCAGGCGCGTCTCCCGCCAGCGCGGACGCGCCCAGACTGCGCCACTGCGCCAAGGCGCTCAGGTAGTGATCGCGCACGCCTTGCGAGAACACCGCCCCTCCCGGCGCGGCGGCCATGCGCTCGGCCGCGGCCGCGACGAAGGCGTCGCCGGCCGCGCCCCGCGGCACCACCAACAAGCCGGGGTTGGTGCAGAACTGGCCGACGCCGAGCGTGCACGAACCCACGAACTCCTGCGCCAGGGCCGCGCCGCGGGCCCGCAACGCCCCTTCGAACAGGAACACCGGGTTGAGGCTGGAGAGCTCCAGATAGGACGGCACGCCGGCCGCGTCCGCCGCCGCCTTCAGCGCCAGCCCGGTACCGCGGCCGCCGGTGAAGGCGATCGCGCCCATCCGCGGGTCGCCGGCCAGGCGCAGGCCTTCCGTGTGGCGAAGCTGGTACAGCGCCTGCACCGACGCCGCCGGCAGGCCGGCGTCGAGCAAGGCGCGATGCGCTAGCTGCGCCAGGCGCCGTCCGGTCGCCGCATGCGAAGGATGCAGCTTGGCGATCACCGGGTTGCGCGCGGCGATCGCCGAAGCGAAATCGCTGCCGGCCACCGCATTGAAGGCGAACGGAAAATTGTTCGGCCCGAACACCAGCACCGGCTTGTTCAACGGCGCCAGATGCGAGCGCAAGCCGGCGACGGTATCGATGGTCGGCTCGGTCCAGGCGTACTCGCGCGCCGCGCGTGCGGCCTGTCGCAACTGGCCGGTGGTGCGCGGCAGCTCGACCTGGGCCAGACGCGGCTCGACCGGCAAGGCGGTCTCGCGATGGGCCAGCGCGACCAACTCCGCCGCATCGTCCTCGATCGCCTGGGCATAGCCGTCGAGGAAGGCGGCGATGCGCTGCGGATCGGCCGCGGCCAACTCGTCGGCGACCGCGCAGGCCGCGGCCAGCGCCGCCTGCGCGTCGCCGGCGCCGGACACCGGGAACGCCGGCGCCAGCGCTTCGCCCGTGGCGGGATCGGTGGGACGGAACTCGCCGACACCGTCGCGCGAAGGCTGCCAGCGGCCTTCCAGCAGGACGTCTGCGCGCGCGTCCATCAGCGGACCGGCCGGGTGGCGGCAGCGCGCTCGATCACCACCAGCGCGGCGGCGCGCTCGGCGCCCTCCAGGGCCATGCGCGGCGCGCGCACGCGTTCGCTGCCCAAGCCGACCTGTTCCTGCACCAGCTTGATCAGTTGTACGAACTTGGGCACGGTGTCCAGACGCAACAGCGGCAGGAACCAGGCGTACAGCTCCTGCGCCGCGCGCGCGCCGCCGTCGCGGGCCAGTTCGAACAGGCGTACCGATTCGTGCGGATAGGCGTTGACCAGGCCGGCGATCCAGCCGGTCGCGCCCATCGCCACGCCTTCGACGATCGCGTCGTCCATGCCGACCAGCAGCTCCAGGCGCTCGCCGAGCAGGGCGCGGATCGCGGCGAAGCGGCGAACGTCGGCCGAGGATTCCTTGACCGCTTGCAGGTTGGGCAGCTCGGCGGCGAGTTCGGCGATCTGCTCAGGCACGAAATCGGTCCTGTAGGCGATCGGGTTGTTGTAGAGCATGCACGGCAGCGAAGTGGCGCGGATCACCGCCTCCACGTGCGCTTTCATTTCGCGCCAGTCGGTCGAGTACACGTACGGCGGCAGCACCATCAGGCCGGCGCAACCGATCTTCTCGGCTTCGCGCGCCAGCCGCACCGCCTCGTCGGTGGACAGCGCGGCGATGCCCGGGATCACCGGCGCCTTGCCTTCGAGCGCCTCGACCAGGGTGCGCAGGATCGCGCACTTGTCTTCGAAGCTCAGCGTCGCCGCTTCGCCTAGCGAGCCCAGCGGCACGATGCCGATGCAACCGGCCTGGATCATGGTCCGCGCATGGTGGGCGAGGAAGGCGTGGTCGATCGTGCCGTCGGCGGCGAAGGGCGTGGTGATGGCGGGGATGACGCCGCGCCAGAACGGGGCATTGCTCATGAAGTCGATCCTTGCGATGCGATGGAAGTGGAAGCAACGGATGCCGACGCGTCGGCGGGAGAAAATCCGGCCTGGGCCAATTCGGCCAGCCGGGTCGGAAACAGCGGCGGTCGCATGAGGGATGCGCCCGCAGCCGAGTCCGAAGAGACGGGATATGCGTTCAATTCGGCCAAAGCCGCCCCGCAGATTCGGCCCTGGCAGCTGCCCATGCCGCACCGCGTGGCGAGTTTGGCCGCGCGCGCGTCGGCCCAGCCTTGCAGGCGCGCCAGCGGTACGTCCTCGCAGCGGCACACCAGGGTGTCGGCGGTGGCGCAGGCGCGCACTTCGTCGCGGACCGTGAAGTGCGCCGGCAGCAACGCCGCGAAGCCGCGAGCGCGTTGCCGGCGCGGGTACAGGGCGCGGGCCGCATCGTCGAAGCCGGCGGCGTGATGTCCGGCGATCGCGCCTTCGATGCGCGCGCAGTCGATGCCGCCGATGCCGCAGGCCTCGCCGGCCGCGTACACGCCGGCCACGCTGGTCGCCTGGCGCGCGTCGACTCGCACGGCCGCGTGGCGGCCGTGCGGCACCGTCGCGCAGCCGAGCTGGCGCGCGAGTTCCAGGTTCGGCACCAAACCGTATCCGACCGCGAGCTGGTCGCAAGCGATCCGTTCCAAGCCGCGCGCCGTTTCGATCTCGACCTCGCTCACCTTGCGCTCGCCATAGGCCGCGCGCACCCAGGCGCCGCAGCGGTACGGGACGCCGGCCAGGCGCGTGCGCAGCGCCGCAGCCTGCGCCAGCTTGGCCGGCCAGCGCCACAGCCGTACGGCGAAGCCGCGCACCGACGCAGCCGGCGCCTGTTCGCAGATCGCCAGCACCTGCGCGCCGTGCGCACGCAAGGTGGCCGCCGCCGCCAGCAACAACGGGCCGCTGCCGGCCACCAGTACGCGCCGTCCGGCGATCGGCCAGCCTTGCTTGACCAGCGCCTGCAGGGCGCCGGCGCCGCTCGCGCCGGGCAGCGTCCAACCCGGAAACGGCAACAGCAGCTCGCGCGCGCCGGTGGCCAGGACGAGGCTGCGATACCGCAGTTCGTGCAGGCCCTGTTCCTGCTCGATCAACAAACGTCCCGGGGCGGACGCGAAGGCCTGCGTCGCCAGATGCCATTGCACCGGTACGCCCCGTTCCAGTTCGGCCAAGGCGCGATGCAGCCCCGGCGCGATGCCGCGCTGTACGTCCGGCCGCCATACCTGGCCGCCGGCGCGCGCCTGCAGATCCACCAGCGCGACCTGGGCGCCGTGCGAAGCGGCCGCGCGCGCCGCGGCCAGTCCGGCCGGGCCGGCGCCGACCACCAGCACGTCGATGAGGGCGTCGTGCGCGTCAGTCATCGCAGCGCACCCGCATGCCCTCGCGCGCCGGCACCAGACAGGCGCGCCGATGCGCGACGCCGTCGATCTCGACCCGGCATTCGAAGCAGACGCCCATCCCGCACAAGGGCGCGCGCGGCTCGCCGCCGCAGGAGCGGCGGAAATGCGCGCCGGCGCGCGCCACCGCCGCAGCGACGTTGGCTCCGGCCGGTACGTCGACCGCGACCTGGTTGACCCACAGCCATAGCTTGGCGCTCATCGCAGACTCCTCGCGGGCGAAAACGGCGCCATGTCGACCTGCGGCGCGCGGCCGAGCATCTGATCGATCAGCAGCTGCGCGGTGCCCAGCGCCGTGGTCACGCCCAGCCCTTCGTGCCCGGCCGCGACCCAGGTGTGCGCGCGGTCGGCGACGGCGCCGATGTAAGGCCGTCCGTCGGGCGTGGTCGGACGAAAACCGGTCCACACCCGCAAGGCCTGCAGCTCGCGCAACATCGGCAGGTACTCGAAGGCGCGCTCGAGCATGCGCTGCAACATCGGCCACGACACCTCGCGCCCTTCGACGCCGAACTCGCGCGAGGAACCGATCAGCAATTGCCCGGTCGGGCGCGGCTGTACGTTGAAAGCGACACTGCTGTCGGCGTCGCCGTGGGCGCTGTCGGCATAGCCCAGTTCCAGCAGCTGATGCCGCACCCGTCCGGGATAGCGCTCGGTGATGACCAGATGCCCCTTGCGCGCGCGCATCGGCAGCTGCGGCAGCAGTTCCGGCAGGGCGCAGCCGGTCGCGACCAGCACCGGCCCGGTCAGCTCGCTGCCGTCGTCCAGGCGCACGCCTCGCGCGCTGAGCGCCGATGCGCGCCGGCCGAGCCGACAGTCGGCGCCGCCGGCGCGGGCACGTTCGAGCAAGTGCAGCGCGACCCGCGGCGGGTAGACCACCGCCTCGTCGGCGACCAGCATGCCGCCGCGCAACCCCGGCGCCAGGGCAGGCTCCAGGCGATACAGCTCTTCGGCATCGATCTGCCTGGCCTGCACCCCGGCCGCAGCCAGGCGCGCGATCTTGGCGGCGATGCCGTCGTACTCGCGCGCCGTGCGCGCCACCCACAACGTGCCGCAACGGCTGAACTCGGCGTCGGCCAAGCCGGCATAGCGCTGCCACAGCTGCAGCGAATAGCGCGACAACGCCAGCTCGGCGGGGTCGTCGTCCATCGCCACCAGATGCCCCATCGCCGCCGCGGTCGCGCCGCCGCCGACCGGGCCCGGCTCGACCACCGCCACCCGCAGGCCTTCGGCCGCCGCGCGTTCGGCGCAAGCGGTGCCGACGATGCCGGCGCCGATGACGATGAGGTCGTATGCGGCCATCGTTCAGCGCGCCACCACGCCCCAGGCGAAGGGGTCGTTCGGGTCGATCAGCAATTGCGCGAGCGCGGTGACGTGAGCGCTGCCGGTGATGGTCGGCAATACGCCGCGCTCGCCGGAGCGATAGCGGCCTTCGAACACGCTGCCGATGAGGCTTTCCTGGCGCCACACCTGCTCCGGCGCGAGCTTGCCGTCGGCCGCCAGGCAGGCCAGCTTGGCGCTGGTGCCGGTGCCGCAGGGCGAGCGGTCATAAGCCAGGCCCGGACACAGCACGTAGTTTCGCCCGTCCAGCCCCGGCGTCGGCGAAGCCGTCTCCAACTCGATGTGATCGATCTCGGCGCCGTTGGCGCCGGTCACGCCCTGCGCGCCCAGCGCGCGCCGGATCGCCTCGGCGTAAGCACGCAGTTCGGGCTCGTGCGTCAGCGCGATGGGGCGGTCGATGCGGACGATGAAGAACCAATTGCCGCCCCAGGCGATGTCGCCGCGCACCTCGCCGTAGCCGGGCACGTCCAGGCGCACGCCGGCGGCATGGCGCCAGCTTTCGACGTTGTCGATCGACACCCGTCCGTCCTCGTGCAGCCGTGCGCCGACCGTGCCGACCGGGGTGTCGATGTAATGCTGCCCGGGTTCGATCCGGCCCAGGTACTGCAACGTGCGCACCAGGCCGATGGTGCCGTGGCCGCACATGCCCAGCGTGCCGACGTTGTTGAAGAAGATCGTCGCCGCGCAGGCGTGCGCCGACTGCGGCGGCAGCAACAACGCGCCGACCACCGTGTCGGAGCCGCGCGGCTCGCAGGCGATCGCCCGCCGCCAGGGGTCGAATTCGGCACGGAAGCGGTCGCGCTGGGAGGCCAGCGGGCCGGTGCCCAGATCGGGCAGGCCGGAAACCACGACCCGGGTCGGTTCGCCGCCGGTATGGGAGTCGATGACGTGGACGGTATGCATGCCGCACATGCTCGCGGCGGGGGCCGTCGGCGGTCTAGCGCGGCTTGCCGCCCTCGGATGCGGAATTCGGCATAATTCACAATGCCCTCCGAAGCCCGCCGACGATGCCCGCCTTGCCCGCCCCACCGGTCCGGATCGACGCCGACCTGATGCAGACCCTGTGCGACGCGCTCGCCGACGTGGTGTTCTTCGTCAAGGACGAGGCCGGCCGCTACACGCACGCCAATCTGACCCTGGTACGCCGGCTCGGCCTGAAGCGGCGCGAGGACGTGATCGGCCGCGGCGTCGAGGACGTGTTCCCGGCCCGCCTCGCCGCGCGCTATGCCCAGCAGGACCGGCGTGTGCTCGAAGGCGGCACGATCGAAGACCAGCTCGAAGTGCACCTGTATCCCAACCGCCGCCCGGGCTGGTGCCTGACCGGCAAGCGGCCGCTGCCGCTGGCCGGCGGCCGGCGCGGCCTGATCGGCTTGTCGCGCGACCTCGGCGCGCCGGACGGCCGCGACCCGACCTTCGAACGCCTCGGCCGGGTCGTCGCGCACATGCAGGCGCACTACGCCGAGCCGCTGCGCGTGGCCGCGCTGGCGCAGTTGGCCGGCCTGTCGGTGGCGCAGCTGGAGCGGCACTTCCAGCGCGTGTTCCAGCTCAGCCCGCAGCAGAGCCTGATCAAGCTGCGCATCGAAGCGGCGATGCGCGAACTGTGCGGCGAGGCGCGCATCGCCGAGGTCGGCCTGGCCTGCGGCTTCACCGACCAGAGCGCATTCGCGCGCCAGTTCAAGGCCACGGTCGGGATGACGCCGCGCGACTACCGCGCCCTGCACCGCGATGAGGGCTGGCCCGGCGGCGCGCGCTGATCCGGCGGAATTCCTATGCCAGCGCGATGGCCTCGATCTCGATTCGCCAGTCCTCGTCGTAAATGCCGGTGACGATCACCCCGACCGACGGCCGCACGCAGTCGCCGAAACGCGCCCGGCGTAGCGCGCGTTCGCGGCCGCGGTCCCCGGCCCGGGCCAGGAACACGTTGACCCGGACCAGATGCCGCAACCCCATCCCGGCCGCGGCCAGTTGCCGCTCCACGCCGTCCCAGGCCAGCGCGCACTGCGCATCGAAATCCTCCGGCGCTGCGCCATCGGCATCGGTCGGCACCTGCCCGCTGACGAACAGCAGGCGGCTGCCGGCATGCAGGCGGTGCGCGGGCGGTCCGTCCGACGCCGCATGCATGCCGGCAGGCGCGGGCGAGAGCGTCAGCGTCGTGGCGCCCAGTCCCGCCAGCAGGAAGCCGCGACGGCGCAAGCTCAGCCCGCCTCCGGCGCGGGACGCGGACGCCGGTCGGGTCTGGATAGGCGGGTTCGGGCCGAACGGCGCACGCCGATAACCTCCAACAGGGCTATTGAAGGTTATGGCGGGGAACCTGAACCTGTCAACGGCGCTTCAAGGGTTTCCGACCGAAGGCTTCACGCAGGGAGCGGCATACGCCGCCCCGGCGAAAACGCAGCCTCAGTAGCGGTCGTCGAAGGCGAAGATCGGCTTGCGGTCCTTCCACTTGCCCTCGGTGAAGTCGGGAAACGCCAACGTCTTGTGCTCGGCGATCGATTGCTCCGACAGCGGCGTGATCGCGCTCCAGGCGACTGCGTCGTAGATATCGATCGGCATGGCCTCGCCGGCCTTGAGCGCCTCGACGAAGGCATGGATCACGAAATAGTCCATGCCGCCGTGGCCGGCGCCGGCAGCGGCCTGGGCATAGCGCTTCCACAGCGGGTGGTCGTACTTCTGCAACCAGGCTTCGGCCGGGTCCCACTCGTGCGGCTTGCTAGCGTCGTGGCGCCCAGTCCCGCCAGCAGGAAGCCGCGACGGCGCAAGCTCAGCCCGCCTCCGGCGCGGGACGCGGACGCCGGTCGGGTCTGGATAGGCGGGTTCGGGCCGAACGGCGCACGCCGATAACCTCCAACAGGGCTATTGAAGGTTATGGCGGGGAACCTGAACCTGTCAACGGCGCTTCAAGGGTTTCCGACCGAAGGCTTCACGCAGGGAGCGGCATACGCCGCCCCGGCGAAAACGCAGCCTCAGTAGCGGTCGTCGAAGGCGAAGATCGGCTTGCGGTCCTTCCACTTGCCCTCGGTGAAGTCGGGAAACGCCAACGTCTTGTGCTCGGCGATCGATTGCTCCGACAGCGGCGTGATCGCGCTCCAGGCGACTGCGTCGTAGATATCGATCGGCATGGCCTCGCCGGCCTTGAGCGCCTCGACGAAGGCATGGATCACGAAATAGTCCATGCCGCCGTGGCCGGCGCCGGCAGCGGCCTGGGCATAGCGCTTCCACAGCGGGTGGTCGTACTTCTGCAACCAGGCTTCGGCCGGGTCCCACTCGTGCGGCTTGCTCTTGCCTTCGATATGGATCGAATCGTTGACGTCCATCCACAGCCCGTCGGTGCCTTGTACGCGGAAGCCCAGCGAGTACGGGCGCGGCAACGAGGTGTCGTGCTGCAGCAGGATGGTCTCGCCGTTCTCGCATTCGATCTGGGTCGTGACCAGGTCGCCGAGCTTGAACTTGATCTTGGCGTTGGGATGGTCCGCGCCGCCCTTCTTGACGATGTAGTCGTGCAGGCCGCGCGCCTTGCTGGCGAACGAGCTGAGGTAGGTGAAGCGGTTGCCGCGATGGATATTGGCGACCATCGCGCAAGGGCCGATGCCGTGGCTCGGGTACAGCTCGCCGTTGCGCTCGACCGAATGCTCGGTGCGCCAGCGGGCCTCGGACCAGGCCTTGGGACCGAACTCCACGCCGTCGTTGATCAGCTTGTCCGGGTCGCCGCTGTTGAACTTGACCGCGCGCAGATCGTGCTGGTAGCCGCCCTGCAGGTGCACGATCTCGCCGAACAGGCCTTGGCGGACCATGTTCAGGACCGCCAGCACGTCGCGGCGGTAGCAGACGTTCTCCAGCAGCATGTAGGGCGTCCCGGTCTTCTGCTGTACACGCAAGACCTGCCAATGATCGTCCAGGGTGATGCCGGCCACGACCTCGCAGGCGACCGCGATCCGCGCCTGCATGGCGGCGATCGCCATCGGCGCATGGAACTCCCAGGGCGTGGCGATGATCACCCCGTCCAGCCCGCCCTTGTCGAGCATCTTGCGGTAGGCGTCCTGGCCCTGCTCGCCGTACGTGGCGGGCTTGGGTCGGCCGGCCTTCTCGATCATCTTCATCGCGCGCCCGAGCATGATCGGTTCGATGTCGCAAAGCGCCACCACTTCGACGTCGTCGCGGCGCACCAGCTCGCGCAGCAGCACCTGGCCGCGCATGCCCGTGCCGATCATGCCCAGGCGAAGTTTCGAACGGGTACGCGCGAACGCCGGCGTGAACGCGTTGCTGGCCAGCAACGTGCCCGCGGTGGCGGAGGTGGCGAGGAAGTCGCGTCGGTTCATTGCAGGAAGCCTCGATCGGGTGCGGTGGGGTGGAAGGCGTAAGCGCGGGCAGCGCCGGGCGGCGGGAAATGCGTGGCGGCGAGAGAAACGATCCGGCGCGTCGCGCGCCGGCGGAACCGTTTCGCGGCTCAGCGCGGAAGCGGGGCGTAAGCGACGGCTTCGATCTCGATCTTGCAGTCGACCATCATCTGCGCGCGCACGCACGAACGCGCCGGCGGCCGGTCGCCGAAGTATTCGCGGTAGACGCGGTTGAAGCTCCAGAAATCGCGGGTGTCGTCGAGCCAGACGGTGACCTTGACCACTTGCGTCAGATCGCAGCCGGCCAGCGCCAGCGCTTTTCCGACGTTCTCCATCGTGCGCCGGGTCTGCGCCTCGATGCCGCCGGGCTCGATCTCGCCGCGCTCGTTCATCGCCACCTGTCCGGAGATGTAGACGAAGTCGCCGGCGCGCACCGCCGGCGAGAACGGCAGAGACTGGCCCCCGGCGCCGCTGGGCTCCAGGCCGTAACGGACGATGGCGTCGGTGTCGCTCATGAAAGCCTCCGGCAGCGGGTATGGAACGAAGCAGCCGCGCCGCCGTCCGCGGTCCCGAGCTCGGGAAGCCGCGACGAAGGCTTCGACTGATGTGCTTCGCAGACCATTGAACCGGGACCGCCAGCACCGTCATGTGAAAGTATCCTACACGACCACTCCTTGCATTTTGCACCGCACAATGCCTTTATTTTCTTTTGGTTGATACCATCATCGAAAGATCAGTCGCCAAGTTGTTTCTAATTTACAAGGAACGCAGATGAGCACGGTGCGGTCGCCGGTCCGGTCCCTGTACGCCTATCCCTGGGACGTGGCCGCACGCGGCGCTCGCGAGTTCGCTTCCCAGGTGCGCGAGCTCGGCCTGGACAGCGTGACCCTGGCGTTGAGCTACCACGCCGGCAAGTTCGTCAGCCCGCACCACCCCGGCCGGCGCGTGGTCTTCCCCGAAGACGGCGCCACCTACTTCGCACCCGATCCGGACCGCTACGGCGAGATCGCTCCGTTCGCGCACTCCGATGCCGCCTTGTTGCGCATCGCCGCCGATCTCGCCGACGACGGCCGCATCGCCGTGCGCGCCTGGACCGTGCTGCTGCACAACAGCCGCCTCGGCGAACGCCACCCCCGCCATGTCGTGCGCAATGCCTGGGGCGACCCCTACGTCCACAGCCTGTGCCCGTCCTCGCCGGCGGTGTTCGACTATGCCGTCGCGCTGTCGACCGATGTCGCCCGGCAACCGGTGCAGGGGCTGGTGCTGGAAACGCCGAACTGGTTGCCGTACGCGCATGGACACCGTTGCGAGTTCATCCAGGTGCGCGGCAATCTGTGGCTGGAAACTCTGCTGGGACTGTGCTTCTGTGCCGATTGCCGGCGCCTGGCGATCACCGCCGGCCTCGACGCCGACGCCCTGTCCGCGCGCGTGCGCAGTCGCGTCGATGCCTATCTCGGCGCGCCCATCGACGCCGGCGCCGACCAGGCCGCGAGCTGGCTGATGGCCGACCTGCTGGATATGCCGCAACTGTCGGCGTATCTCAAGCTGCGCCAGCGCCGGGTGGCCGAGCTGGTTGCGGCGATACGCGCCGCGGTTCCGCGCGATCGCGAAGTGGTGGTGATTCCGACCGCACAACGGCCGACCGCTTCCGCCTGGCTGGAGGGCAGCCAACTGGCGGCGCTGGCCCAGGCGGCCGATGCGATCGAAGTGCCGCTCTACGAACCCAATGCCGCGCGCGTGGCCGCCGACGCGTTCGACACCGTGCAGCGGGTCGGCGCAGCCGGCCGGGTGCGCGCGATACTGCGTCCCGGCCCGCCCGATCTCGACGATGGCCACGAACTGGAGGCGGCGCTGCACGCGGTCAAAGCGGCCGGCATCGCCGATATATCCTTCTACAACTACGGCCTGCTTCGCCCCGACCGCCTGCGTGCGCTCGGCCGAACGTTGCGGCGGTGCGACTGAGAACACAGGAACCGAACGCGCATGAGTACGTCCCCTCGCCCTCGCCGCCTGACCCTGATCACCGGCGCCGCCGGCGGCATCGGCCAGGCCCTGGTCGCACGCTTCGTCGCCGGCGGCGACCGCGTGCTCGCTCACGATCGCGACGGCGCGGCGCTGGCTGAGCTGGCCGCAGGCTACGATCCGGATAGTGTGCTGACAGGCACATCGGAGCTGTCCGACCTGGACGCCTTGCGCGCATCGCTGGCGCCCACCCTGCAGACTCACGGCCCGATCGGCGCAGTGATCGCCAACGCCGGCAGCGCCGAAAGCCTGAGCCTGGCCGACACCAGCGCCGACTCGTGGCGGCGCGACGTCGAATTCAACTTGCACGCCGGCTATTGCACGATCGCGGCCGCCATCGACGGGCTCAAGGCCAGCCGCGGCAACGCGGTCTTCATCGGCTCGGTCAACGGCCTGGCCGCGCTCGGCCATCCTGCCTACAGCGCGGCCAAGGCGGCGTTGATCAGCTACGCCCGCTCGATCGCGATCGAGTATGGCCGCTTCGGCGTGCGCGCCAACGTGGTCTGCCCCGGCACGGTCAAGACGCCGGCCTGGCAGGCGCGCGCCGACAAGCACCCGCAGGTGTTCGAAGACCTGCGCAAGTGGTACCCGCTGGGCGACTTCGCCGCTCCGCAGGACGTCGCCGAGGCGGCCTGGTTCCTGGCGTCGGAGCAGGCGCGGATGATCAGCGGCGCGGTGTTGCCGGTGGACGGCGGGCTGATGGCCGGCAATCGGTTGATGGCAGCGGAACTGACCCTCGAGCCCTACTGATGAGCGCCGCCGCACCGATGAACGACGCATTGCGCGCCCTGCACGAACAATGGTTGCTGCCCGGCACCAAGGGACTGGCGCTGCAGACGCCGGTACGGCAGAGCGCCTTGGCCGGACACGGCCTCAACGTGCTCGACGGCCGCCTGTCCTATCCGGTTGCCGTACTGCGCGATTCGACCGTCGCCCACAACATCGCCTGGATGCGCGACTTCGTCGCCCGTGCCGGCGCACTGCTGGCGCCGCACGGCAAGACCACGATGAGCCCGCAACTGTTCCAGGCCCAGATCGAGGCCGGCGCCTGGGCGATCACCCTGGCCACCGTGCCGCAACTGCAGATCGCATACCGCTTTGGGGTGCGCCGCGTGCTGTTGGCCAACCAGCCGGTCGCCCTGGCCGATATCGAAAGCCTGGCCGCGCTGCTGCGCGACGATCCCGCTTTCGAAGCCTGGGTGCTGGTCGATTCATCCGCCGGCGTGCAGCGCCTGCAGCAGATGATGCAGCGGATCGCGCCGCAACGCCGCCTGCCCGTGCTGGTGGAGCTCGGCGCGCCGCAGGGGCGCACCGGCGTGCGCGGCGTGGACGCCGCCCGCGCGCTGGCGCGCGAGGTCGCCGCCGCGCCGCGACTGCGCCTGGCCGGCATCGAGGGCTACGAGGGGCTGTGGGTCGGCGCCGATCGCGAGGCCGATCTGCAACGCGTCGACGCTCTGCTCGCGCAGTTGCTCGAACTGACCCGCCACTGCGACGAGGAGCGGCTGTTCGACGGCGAAGAGATCCTGCTCAGCGCCGGCGGCTCGGCCTATTTCGACCGCGTCGCCGCCGCGTTCGCCAGCCTGCGGCACAGCTCCCGGCCGCTGCGGCGGGTGCTGCGCTCGGGCTGCTATCTGACCTCCGACCACGGCTTCTATCACGGCCTCCAGCAAGAGATGCGCACCCGCCACGACGCCAGCTTCCGCCATGGCCTGCAGCCGGCGCTGGAAGTGTGGGCTATGGTGCAGTCGCGCCCGGAGCCGGGCCTGGCCCTGCTGACCCTGGGCAAGCGCGACGCCTCCTACGACATCGACCTGCCCAGGCCGCTGTGCTGGCATCGCCCCGGCGACGGCGCGCCGCGGCCGTTGCGCGAGGCGCGCATCGCCAAGATGAACGATCAGCACGCCTACCTGGAATTGCCGCCGGAACACCCGCTGCAAATCGGCGACCTGGTGGCGACCGGCATCTCGCACCCCTGCACCACCTTCGACAAATGGCCGGTCCTGCTGACGGTCGACGACGGCTATCGCGTCACCGGCGCGATCAACACTTTCTTCTGAGGAGCGCGCCCTTGTCCGACAATCTGATTCCGGCGATCCGCGACGCCCTCGGACGACTGCGTCCGGCCGAGCGCAAGGTCGGCGAGGTCGTGCTGGCCGACCTGGACTTCGCCATCCACGCCAGCATCGGCGCGCTGGCCGCGCGCGCCGGGGTCTCGGAGCCCAGCGTGACCCGCTTCTGCCGCGCCGTCGGCTGCGACGGGCTGCGCCAGTTCAAGGTCCGCCTCGCCCACAGCCTGGCCGTCGGCGTGCCCTACCAGGCGGTGACCATCGACAAGGACGACGACGCCGCGACCTTGGTGCACAAGGTCTGCGACAGCATTTCCGTGGCCTTGCAGGACGTGCGCGAACGCACCGATCCGGCCGCGCTCGACGCCGCAGCGGCGCTGATCGCCGGCGCGCGCCGGGTGTGCTGCATCGGCGTGGGATCGGGCTCCGGCGTGGTCGCGCAGGACGCGTTCCTGCGCTTCTTGCGCCTGGACATCGCCGCCACCGCGCACAGCGACGGGCATCTGCAGCGGCTGGCCGCGGGCATGCTCGATCCGGGCGATGTGTTGTTCGCGATCTCGCTGTCCGGGCGCAGCGCCGAGATCAACGACAGCGTGCGCATCGCCAAGGACCATGGCGCGCAGGTCATCGCCCTGACCCAGGCCGGCACGCCGCTGGGCTGGGACGCGCACGTACCGCTGCTGCTGCCGCCGTCCAGCGCGGCGACCCAGTACTCGCCGGGCGTATCGCGGCTGATGCAGCTGGCCGTGATCGACATGCTCGCGATCGCGGTCGCCCTGCGCCAGCAGCCGGCCGTGCTGGAGAAGGCGCGGCGCGCCAAGGCCGAGTTGGAGCGCCTGCAGGCGCAGAGCCGGACATGAACCCGACGCGCGAATACGAGCTGGTCGTCGCCGACGCCCGGATCTACGACGGCAGCGGCGGCCCGGCCTATCGCGGCGACGTCGCGGTCGACGGCGGGCGCATCGCCGCCATCGGCGCGCCGCACACGCTGCGCGGACGCTTGCGCGAGGACGCGCACGGCCTGGCCCTGGCGCCGGGCTTCATCGACGTGCATACCCACGACGACCGTGCCGTACTCGACGATCCCGGGCTGTTCAACAAGCTCAGCCAAGGCGTGACCACGGTGATCGCCGGCAACTGCGGCATCAGCCTGGCGCCGTGGCGGGCCGACCGCGAGCCGCCCGCGCCGCTGTCGCTGATCGGCGGCCGCGAGCATTTCCGCTTCGACCGGTTCGCCGACTACCTCGATGCGGTCGATGCGGCACGGCCGGCGGTCAACGTCGCCGCACTGGTCGGCCATTCCACCCTGCGCATCGCCGAGGTCGCCGACTTGTCGCGGCCGGCCGACGAAGCCGAACTCGGACGCATGCGCGCGCGCCTGCGCGAGGCGCTGGACGCCGGCGCGATAGGTTTGTCCAGCGGCTTGTTCTACAGGCCCAGCCAGGCCGCGCCGAACAGCGAGGTGATCGCGCTCGCCGCGGAAAGCGGCGCGCGCGGCGGCGTCTACGCCTCGCACATCCGCGACGAGTACGACGGCGTACTCGATGCGCTCGACGAAGCCATCGACGCCGGCGTCGCGGCGCGCACGCCGGTGGTGCTGTCGCACCACAAGTGCGCCGGACCGGCCAACTGGGGCCGCAGCGCCGAAACCCTGGCGCGGATCGATCAGCGCCGGCGCTCGCACTGGGTCGGGCTCGACGCCTATCCGTACACGGCCGGCTCGACCGTACTCGATCCGGATTACGTCGACGGCGTCATCCGCGTCCTGGTCAGCTGGTCGCAGCCGCATCCGCAGCAGGCCGGGCGCGATCTGGCCGAGATCGCCGCCGATTGGGGCGTTGATCAGAAGGAGGCCGCGCGCCGCCTGCACCCGGCCGGCGCGGTGTATTTCCAAATGCGCGAAGACGACGTGCGCCGGGTGCTCGCCCACGACCGCACCATGATCGGCTCCGACGGCCTGCCGCACGACGCGCACCCACATCCGCGCCTGTGGGGCGCGTTCCCGCGCGTGCTCGGCCACTACTGCCGCGACGAGGGGCTGTTCCACCTCGCCGAGGCGGTGCGGCGCATGACTTCGTTATCGGCCGACTGCTTCGGCCTCAAACGCCGCGGCCGCATCGCGCCGGGGCTGGCCGCCGATCTGGTGCTGTTCGATCCGGCCACCATCGCCGACCGAGCCAGCTATGCCGAACCCCGGCAGGCGGCCGCCGGCATTCGTGCGGTCTGGGTCGACGGCGCTTGCGCGCTGCGCGACGCCCGCGCCACCGGCGAACGACGCGGCCGCACTCTGCGTCGCGAGGAGGAAAGACATGGCCGCTGATCCCACCGCAATCTCGCCCGGCGCGGTCGCCCTGATCGGCGTCGACTGGGGTTCGACCCACCTGCGCGTGCATGCCTTCGACGAACTCGGCGGCATCATCGCCACCCGCTCCAGCGCCAGCGGCATGGCCGGTCTCGCCTCGCCGGACGCGTTCGCCGCGGCGCTGGAAGAATTGCTCGGCGCCGATCTCGACGACGGCACCGCGCCGATCCTGTTGGCCGGCATGGTCGGTGCGCGCAGCGGCTGGCAGGAGGCGCCCTACGCGGCCCTGCCGGCCGACGCCTCGGCCCTGGCCGCGGCCTTGCAGCCGCTGGCGTTCCGCGGCCGGCGCGCCGCGATCGTGCCCGGGGTCAGCGGCGACAGCGACGGCTTCGCCGACGTGATGCGCGGCGAAGAGACGCAGGCGCTCGGCGTGCCGCCCGGAACCCGTCGGGTGGTCGCGCCGGGCACCCACAGCAAGTGGATCGGACTCGACCGGGGCGCCGTCGTGGATTTCGCCACCTACCCCACCGGCGAGTTTTACGCGCTGCTGTTGAATCAAAGCCTGATCGGCCGCGGCCTGCCCGCGCAAGCCTGGTCGGAACGCGGCTTTCTGAGGGGTCTGGACACCGCGCGCGAGCGTCCGGATTGGCTGCATCAGTTGTTCGGCGTGCGCGCGCGCCACGTTCGCGACGCGACCCCGGCGGAGGAGTTGCCGGCCTTCCTGTCCGGCCTGCTGATCGGCTACGAATGCCTGGCTGCGAGCGCCGGCCGCGACCCCGCCGCCGACGGCGAAATCGCGGTGATCGGCGGCGCGCGCCTCGCCGCCACCTACGCCCTGGCGCTGCGCCGCTACGGCTGCGCGCACTACATCATCGAAGGCGACACCGCCTTTTGCCATGGCCTGTGGCGCATCGCGAAGGCGGCAGGACTGGTATGAACGCCGACATCCGCCCCCCTGTCCAGCCTCCTCTGCGCACATGGCTGGCGCACTCGCCGTTCGTGGCGATCCTGCGCGGCATCACCCCCGACGAAGCGATCGGCGTCGGCGACGCGCTGGTCGACGCCGGCTGGCGGGTGATCGAGGTCCCCCTGAATTCGCCCGGCGCCTTCGACAGCATCGCCCGCCTGCAGCGTCGCTACGGCGACGACATCCTGCTCGGCGCGGGCACCGTGCGCCGGGCGGCCGAAGTCGACGAGTTGGCGCGGGTCGGCGCACGGTTGATGGTGTGCCCGCACACCGACCCGGCGCTGATCCGCTACGCCAAAACGCTGGGGCTGCTCGCCCTGCCCGGCGCCGCCACGCCCAGCGAATGCCTGGCGGCGCTCGACGCCGGCGCCGATGCACTCAAGCTGTTCCCGGCCGACGCGCTGGGTCCGGCCATGCTCGCCGCATCGCGTGCGGTGTTGCCGGCCGACGCCGCGGTACTGCCGGTCGGCGGCATCCATACCGACCTCCTCGCAGTTTGGCGCAAAGCCGGCGCGACCGGCTTCGGCATCGGCGGCAGTTTGTACCGTCCCGGCCGCAGCGCCGCGCAGGTCGCTCAGATCGCGCACGGCTTCAACCAGGCCTGGCGCGAGACCGAGGCCGCACGGCGCGCGCCGCGCTGACGTCATCCCCCAACCGCTAGGCCGGAGCCTCCGCGCATGTCGTCGATGTCCGTTTCGCGTTCTCTCGCCGCAGCCCTGCTCGGGCTGGCCCTCGCCCTGCCGACGCAGGCCGCGGCCGCGCCGCGCTTCGCCATCGACGGCGACCGCTTCCTGCTCGACGGCAGGCCGCACCTGATCCGCTCCGGCGAAATGCATTATCCGCGCATACCGCGCGAGTTCTGGCGCGAACGTCTGCGCCAGGCGAAAGCCATGGGCCTCAACACGGTCACCACCTACGTGTTCTGGAACCTGCACGAACCCGAACCCGGCCGCTTCGACTTCAGCGGCAATCTGGACATCGCCGCGTTCGTGCGCACCGCCGCCGAGGAAGGCCTGGACGTGATCGTCCGCCCCGGTCCTTACATCTGCACCGAGCTCGACTTCGGCGGCTATCCGGCCTGGCTGCTGCGCACGCCCGGACTGCGCGTGCGCAGCATGGACCCGCGCTACCTGGCCGCCGGCGAACGCTATCTGCGCCGCGTGCACCAGGAACTCGGCCCGCTGCTGAGCACGCGCGGCGGCCCGATCCTGATGATGCAGGTCGAGAACGAATACGGCTCCTACGGCCGCGACCGCGACTACATGGCCACCGCCAAGCGACAGATGATCGAGGCCGGCTTCGACCTGCCGCTGTTCACCTCCGACGGCGCCGGCCCGCACTACTTCGAAGGCGGCCCGTTGCCCGAGGTCGCCGCGGTGATCAACTTCGACGGCGACGTCGCCGACGCCGAAGCCGCGTTCGCCCACCTCAAGGCCTTCCGTCCCGGCGGCCCGCGCATGGTCGGCGAGTACTGGGCCGGCTGGTTCGACCACTGGGGCGAGCAGCACCACACCACGCCGCTGGAGCGCGCCGCGCGCACCGTCGACTGGTTCCTCGATCGCGGCATCTCGTTCAACCTGTACATGTTCCACGGCGGCACCAGCTTCGGCTGGATGGCCGGCGCGAACTACAGCCGCGACCAGCCCTACCAGCCCGATACCACCAGCTACGACTACGACGCGCCGGTCGACGAGGCCGGTCGGCTCACGCCGAAATTCCATGCCTTGCGCGAGGTCATCGGCCGCCATCTGCCGGCCGGCGAGACCTTGCCGCCGCTGCCTGCGCCGGCCGCGGCGACCATCGCGGTGCCGCGCTTCGTCCTGAGCGAATCGGCATCGCTGTGGGATGCGTTGCCGGCGTTGAGCCGGCCGGTATCGGCACAGCTGCCGCGGACGATGGAAGACCTGCAGCAGAACTACGGCTTCGTGCTCTACCGCAACACCGTGCCGGCCGGCGCGCAGGGCAAGCTCAGCGTCGACGAGGTGCGCGACTACGCCAGCGTGTTCGCCGACGGCGCGCCTGCGGGCACGCTGGACCGCCGCTTCGGCGAGCGCGAACTCGATGCCGGGTTGAAGCCGGGCCAGCGGCTCGATCTGTTGGTCGAGAACATGGGCCGGATCAACTTCGGCACGCGTCTGGACGAGGAGCGCAAAGGCATCACCCGCTCGGTCTCGGTCGGCGGCCGCGCGCTGTACGACTGGACCCACTACCCGCTGCCGCTGAGCGACCTGTCCGGCCTGCGCTACGCCAAGACCGCAGCCGGCGCGCCGGCCGGCCCGCGTTTCTGGCGCGGCGGCTTCCAGCTCGAACGCGTCGGCAGCACCTTCCTCGACACCCGCGGCTGGGGCAAGGGTCACGTCTGGGTCAACGGCCATCACCTCGGCCGCTACTGGAAGATCGGCCCGCAACAGACCCTGTTCGTGCCGGCGCCCTGGCTGCGCCGGGGCCGCAACGAGGTGGTGGTGTTCGAAGTCGAGGGCGACGCCGGCGCGCGCAGCCTGCAGGGGCTGGCCGACCCGGTGTACGCGACCGATCCGGACGGCTTGAAGCCGCCCAAGCGCTGAGGCGGCGACGCAGGCCGCCTCGGCGGGCTTGCGCGATGTCCGCTGCGGGTTTCGTCGCGCCTGCGGGGCGAAGAACAAATCCCCCTACCCCCCTTTTTCAAAAGGGGGAACAGCGGTTACGACGCGAATATGCGACGACGCCGAGCGCGGGCATAGTGCGTGAATGGTCCATCGTCGCCGGCGTACTTTCCCGCCGAAGCCGCCTGCCTTTGCCGTTCCCCCGTTGAAAAAGGGGGCAGGGGGAATTTGCCGTTGCCGTCACGCCCGAACCTAAGGCGGCGGCGTCGAAGGCCGATGATCGAAGCTCAGCACCCTCGCCAAGCGCCAGGCCCCGTTCTCCTGCTTCCACAGGTGCACGAACTTGGCGACTTCCGAGCCCGGCTCGCCTTTGCGGACGAAGACATGGCGCCCGATCTGGACAGCGCCGTAGCCCTTCATCGGGTAGACCTCCAGACTCCCGGGCACCAGGGTGCGGGTGACGCCGTTGTCGCGCGGACACGACTTCAGCGTGCGGACGTCTTCGCCGACCGCCGCACCCTTGCGGTCGTGATAGAACTCCGCGTCGGCGGTGAAGATCGCCCGGAACCTGTCCGCGTCGCAGCTAACGAAGGCGGCGTCGAACAGTTGCTTGTCCATGCCCGCAAGCTCATCGAACAGCGGGCCCGACCGGGTCGTGTCCTGAGCCGAGCCGAGCGATGCGTATCCGATCAGGAGCGCCGCAAGGGCCCGGGCGTGCCGGCGGGCGGCGCAGGCCCCGGAGTGTCCGAGCGTGACGGGTGCGCGCATGGCAGTCCTCGACGGCGTCTGTGGTTTGAGTTTTACGATGCCGCATGGCATCGGCTCGAACGAATCGTTCCGCGCTGTGCGGGGCTATCGACGGTCTGCGCTCCGCGTCTTGGAAGCTAACGTTCTTCGCCCCGATACCGGGCCAAGCGCGGCCCCGGCCCGAGCCGCGCCGGCGGCGACCGCCGCGGAACTCAGTGCGTGGGCGTGGCCCCGCCGGCGATGCCGCTTTCCGCCAGCGCCAGCAATTCCAAGGCCATCGCCTCGATCTCCGCCCGCATCGCCAAGCGCTCGCGCCAGGCCGCAGGGATCGCTTCCACACCGTAGTAGGCGCCGGCCAACTGGCCGCAGATCGCCGCGGTGGTGTCGGCGTCGTCGCCCAGGTTGGCCGCGCGCAGCACCGCCGAAGCGTAGTCGTCGGTGTGCAGGAAACACCACAGCGCCGCTTCCAGCGACCGCACGCTGTAGCCGGTACCGGCGATCTCGTCCTCGCGCTTGCCGGCATAGTCGCGCGCGTGCAGCGCGGCGATCGACGGGCTCTGCGGCGTCGGCATCGCCGGGGTCAGCACCGCCTCCTTGCCGGCGCCGAGCAATGCGGCGCGCAACTGCATCGCGAACAGGCGCGAAGCGTCCAGCGCTTCGGCGGCGCCGTGAGTGGTGCGGGTGGATTCGGCCGCGTAGTGCCGGCAGGCCTCGGCATCGGCGCGATACCGCATCGGCACCGGCGCCAGCCGCATCAGCGCGCCGTTGCCGGCGGCGCGCGGGCCCGGGTCGCCGGCATAGGGATCGCCTTCGCGCAGATAGCGATCCAAGGCCGCGCTCACGGTCGCGCCGATGTCGAAGCACTCGCCGGTGCTGCTGAGATAGCCGTGCGCGCGCCAGTTGCAATAGCGGTTCATCTGGTCGCGCGCGTCGAAACCGCGACAGTGGATCAGGCTCGCCCCCAGGCACAGCGCCATCGAGGTGTCGTCGGTCCACTGCCCGGCCTGCAGCCGAAACGGTCCGCCGCCGGTCATGTCGCGCAGCGGCGCGAAACTGCCGCGCGCGCTGAACTCGACCGTGGTGCCGACCGCGTCGCCGCAGGCCAGTCCCAGCAGGCTGCCCAGGTAGCGCGCGCGCAAATCCGGCCGGGTCGCGCTCATTCGCCCTCCGCATCGAGGTCTTCGTAGCACTCGGGCACGAAGCGCGGGGTGCAGATCGCCGCGAACAGCAGATCCTCGTCGCCGATGTTGGCGATGCGTTGCGCCACGCCGGGCGGGATCACCGCTACGTCGCCGGCCCCGACCTCGATCGGGGCCAGATCGCCGACCTCGACCCGGCCGCGGCCGGCCAGGATCAGATAGCGCTCGGTGGTGCCGAGCAAGCGGTGCACGCGGGTGGTCGTGCCCGGCTCGACCCGGGCGCGCGCGATCGAGGCCTGCGGGTCGTCGGGATGGTTCCACCATTCCAGGATGTGGCAGCGTTCCTGGAAGTAGTACTCGGCATGTTCGTCCTGGCGGACGATGCGGGCAGAGGTCATCGCGAGGCTTCGGCGCGGGCGGGCCGACAGCTTAGCCCGCGCCGGCGGCTCAGGCGCCGACGCCGTGCGGCTGGACCACGCCGGTGAGGATGCCGACCACGACCAGGGCGATCAGCGCGATCGAAAACCCGATGCGCCGGGTCAGCGCATTGACCGTGCGCTTGCTGCTGCCTTTGTCGACCAGCATGTAGTACAGGCCGGCGCCGAGGTTGTAGAGGATCACCGCCATGAACGCGGCGACGAACAGGATTTTCATGGTTCGGCCTTGCCCGCGGGCGGGCGCGAGGAGAAAGAGGCGGCGGTCGCCGCGCGGCGACGCAACCAGCGCCAGCGCAGGATCAGCGCCGCGGTCATGACCGCGAGGAACAGGCCGTAGGCGACCGAGGTCGCCAACACCTGTTTCCAGATCGCACCGGCCTGCGGATCGGCGTTGTAGAACCCCCAATGCATGCCCCAGCCCGCGGCCAAGGTGGCGAGGATCAGACTGGCGGCATCGAAGGCGCTGCGGGCCCCGCCGCGCGGCTGGCGCGGATAGGCCCAGAACAGCCAGGCCAGGATCGAGAACCAGGGGATGAACAGGATCAGCGCCAGATTGAGTTCGACTTGCGGGTTCATGAGCGCGGGCATTCGCGCAGCTTTGGCTGCGGGAGCCACTGTCCGCCAATCGGATCAGTTGGCGTAGACTCAGATTTCGCTCAAAAAACCGGATCAGTCTGTTGGATGGCTGAGATTGGGGATTCGGGATTGGGCATTAGCTAGAGCAAACGCGGCCGCACCGGCGGCAGACCTTCGCCCCCCCCCCCAATCCCCAATCCCCAATCCCCAATCCCCAATCCCCAATCCCGAATCCCGAATCCCGTGAAACGCTACCAAGCCCTCGCCGACGACATCGCGCGCTCGATCCGGCAGGGGTTGCTGCGGCCGGGGCAGCGTTTGCCCTCGGTGCGCGAGACCCGGGCGGCGCGCGGGGTCAGTGCCGCGACCGTGTTTCAGGCCTACTACCTGCTGGAGGCGCAAGGACTCGTGCAACCGCGGCCGCGCTCGGGCTATTACGTGCGCGCCGCGCCTGAGCCCTTGCCGCCGGAGCCGGATGCGGCCTCGGCGCCGGACGGCGAGTCGCGCCCGGTCGACGTCAGTGCGCTGGTGTTCGAGGTGCTGGAATCGGCGATGGCGCGCGAGGTGGTGCCGCTGGGGTCGGCGTTCCTCAGTCCGGCCCTGTTCCCGCTGGCCCGGCTCGGCCGGGCGATGGCGCACGAGGCGGTGCACTTGGACCCGCGCAGTACCGTCGACGATCTGACCCCGGGCAAGTCCGAACTGCGCCGCCACATCGCCCTGCGCTACCGGGTCGAAGGCGTCGACCTGGGCGCCGGCGACCTGGTGATCTGCAACGGCGCGATCGAAGCGCTGAACCTGTGCATCGCCGCGACCACCCGTCCGGGCGATGCGGTGCTGGTGGAGTCGCCCTGTTTCTACGTCGCATTGCAGACCCTGGAACGGTACGGTCTGCGCGCGGTCGAGGTGCCGACCCATCCGCGCGAAGGCATCGACCTGGGCGCGCTCGACGCGGCGATCCGCCGCCACGCGCCCAAGGCCTGCTGGCTGATGACCCGTTTCCAGAATCCGCTCGGCGCCAGCCTGCCCGAAGCGAAGACCCGCGAGCTGGTCGAACTGCTGGCGCGGCACGAACTGCCCTTGATCGAGGACGACGTCTACGGCGAACTGCATTTCGGCGCGCAGCGTCCGCGCCCGGCCAAGGCCTTCGACACCCGCGGTCTGGTGCTGCACTGCTCGTCGTTCTCCAAGACCCTGGCGCCCGGCTACCGGATCGGCTGGGCCGCGCCGGGACGCTACGCGCAGCAAGTGGCGCGACTCAAGCTGACCCACACCCTGGCCACCTGCGTGCCGGCGCAGTTGGCGATCGCGCGCTATCTGCAACGCGGCAGCTACGAGCGGCACCTGCGCGGGTTGCGCAAAACCCTGGCCCAGCAACAGGCCGCGTATCTGCGGGCGGTGGCGCAACACTTTCCCGCCGGCACCCGGGTCACCCGCCCGGACGGCGGCTACTTCCTGTGGATCGAACTGCCGCCGGACCGCGACGCGCTATGGATCCAGCGCCAGGCCGCTCAGCGCGGCATCAGCGTCGCGCCGGGACCGATCTTCTCCGCGCATCGCGGTTACCGTCATTGCTTGCGGCTCAACTACGGCCACCCGCTCGACGACCGGGTGGACGCGGGCTTACGAGTCTTGGGCGAGCTTTCGGCGGCGCGATCGGGCTGAGCCGCGCGCGCTGCGCTTCGTCGGCATCGGCCAACACCTCGGCCTGACGCTTGCGGCTGAGATTGCCCAGCGCGCGCCGGTACGACCAGTCGACCAGTTCGGCCAGGTAATCGTCCGGCAGCCGGCGCACATCGACGATGGTGACCCAATGGTGGCGGCCCATGAACCGCGCGGGTTTGGCGCCCGGCATGTCGGTCAGCTCGACGAAGCGCTCGGGCGTGACCTTGATGCTGAAACGCCAGCGCTCGGGCTCGCTGGTCTTGAAATAGGCGAAGAACTTACCGCCGGCGCTGTAGACCAGGATGTTGGACGGCGCCGCATGCAGCGTTTCGACCGCGCCGGGATAGGCGCGGCACCAGCGTTTGAGGGCCTCGGTATCCATCGGCGGCAACGCAGCGGCGGGAGCGCGCCAGACTCGCACGCGCGACGGCGCGCGGCGAGCCCGGCGGTCACATATGCGCGGTGATCGCGGGCGTTTCGAACCAGTTGTTGTGCAGCCCGTCCATGAAACGCACCGGCGCCGCCGCCAGTACGGCGTGGTCGACATCCAGGCAGGCCACATTCACGGCGTAGTACTTGCCGCCGAGCACGTCGAGTTCGCCGCTGCCGAAGGCGTGGATGCCGCAGTGCTTGCAGAACTGATGATGGCCGCTGAAGGTACCGAACTGGTAATCGCCCATGTCCTCCGGCTTGCCCGCGAGCAGGCGGAAGGCATCGGGCTTGGCCAGCGCCGTCCACTTGCGCAGCTTGGTGCAGATCGAGCAATTGCAGCGCGAGGTGCCGGCGTCGAGGTCGAGGTCGACCTCGTAGCGGATCGCGCCGCAGTGGCAGCTGCCTTGGTAGGTCTGGACGGTCATGGCTGACTCCGGGATTGGGGATTGGGGATTGGGGATTCGTGGTCGGGAGGCGGGGGCTGCGGAGCCCCCGTATCCGGGGCGAGATCAGAATAGCGCCTATCGAGGACAGGATATGTCCTCAATCGTCGCTAGACTGGCCCCATGCTCAAGACCTCCGCCCGCCTGCTGCGCCTGCTGTCCCTGTTGCAGCAGCGCCGCCACTGGACCGGCCACGAATTGTGCGACCGGCTCGAAGTCGACGCCCGCACCGTGCGCCGCGATGTCGACCGCCTGCGCGAACTGGGCTACCCGATCCAGGCCTCGGCCGGGGTCGGCGGCGGCTACCAGCTCGGCGCCGGCGCCTCGATGCCGCCGCTGTTGCTCGACGACGACGAAGCGGTGGCGATGGCGGTGGCCCTGCGCAGCGCCACCGCGAGCGTAGCGCGGATCGAACAGACCGCGCTGGGCCTGCTCGGCAAGCTCGATCAACTGATGCCGGCACGGTTGCGACGGCGGATCAGCGCGTTGTATTCGGTCACCGTATCGTTGGCGCAGGACGAGGACGGCCCCGATGTCGACACCCTGACCGAACTGGCCGGCGCCTGTCGAGACCGCCAGCTGATCGAACTCGAATACCGCGACCGCGGCGGCCGCGCCACCCGGCGCACGATCGAACCCTTGCGCCTGGTCAGCAGCGGCCGGCGCTGGTACTTGCTGGCCTGGGACCGCGGCCGCGAAGACTGGCGCCTCTTCCGCGCCGACCGCATCCAAAGCCTGCGCTGCGGCGCCGGCTTCGCCCCGCGCGAGTTCCCCGAGGACGTCGCCGGCTACGTCCAGCGCAGCCTCAGCCAGGGCATGACCGGCGACGTGCTGCGCGCGCGCCTGCACGGCTCGGCCGAAGCGTTGGCCCCGGGCCTGCCGCCATGGTGCGGCGTGCTCGAACACATCGACGAGCACAGTTGCCTGCTGCACGTGCGCGGCGAAACGCCGGAGGATTTCATCGCCCTGCTGGCCCTGACCGGAGTCGAATTCGAGCTGATCGGCGCACACGACCGCCTGCCGCAATTGCGGGCCGTGGCCGAGCGCCTGGCGCGCGCCTTGGCCTGACGCCCGGCGGCACCGGCCGCCTCTGCGGTCCGCACAAGGCGATGCCCGCCGGCGGGCGGGCATCGGTGGCAGAACCGAACGCGCAGGGTGGACCCGCGCCGCAGGCGCGACGCGGGCCGCCGGCGCCGGCTTACTGCGCGACGGCGTTGGCGCAGGCCGCGTCGTTTTCGTCGTGCAGCACGTCGTAGCTCTTCTGTCCCGCCGGCAGCGGATTGGCTTGGGCCGGCAGCAGCCCGCGATAGGCCGGGTCGTACAGCGCGGTCAGGAAGCAGGCCTGCGACTGGGCATGGAACTTCAAACGGCCGGTGCCGTAGCTGCTGTCGAAACCGGCAATGCCCAGGTCGTTGCCGCCGGTGCCGGCCACATAGGCCAGCGAGTCGTACACCGATCCGGTCAGCGTGACGTTGCGCTGCCGCAGCGCCGCAGCGTAAGTGGCGCGCTGCTGGGCGGTCGGGTTGGCCGGCAGCACCGGCACGGTGGCGTTGGCCAGCTGGCGCTGGTGCTGCAGGCCGAGCAGGGCCAGCGCGGCCACGTGCGGGGTCGCCGAGGAAGTGCCGTTGAACTCGTTATCGCCGTAGGACACCGTATCGACGTTGGCGAAGTTGGCCATGTCGGGCTTGGCGTTGCCGGCCGCCTGCCCGTTCGGACGCGCACCGCCGGCGGCCAACACCGGGCCGCGCGAGCTGTAGGCCTCCAGGTTGGAGGTCGCCGCATCCAGCGCCGCCACCGTGATCACGCTGGCCGAGTCGGCCGGATGGATCAGCGAACGCTCGGCCTGAGCGTACTGCGGGGTGTAATAGCCGCCGATCATCAGGCGCAGGAAGTTGTTCGCGGCGGCGGTCTTGCGGACGATGCGCAGGCCGAACTTGCCGCCGCCGGCGAAACGATTGGCGTTGAACACATTGTCGCATTCGGCGGTGCGGGTCGCGGCCGACGGGACGAAGGAGATGCCTTCCAGCGGCGTCTGACCGGCACCGCCATTCTGTGCGGCGTCCGATTGCGTCGCCACCACCCAGCCGGCCGGGGTGACCACTCGGCCGTTGCGCCGCACCGCATCGGCCCAGCGCACCAGCTCCAGCCGGTAGTCGGCGTCGGTGAGGTTGTTGGCGTTGGTCCAATCGTTCCAACCCAGGGTCGCGCTGATCTCGAAGTTCTCCTGATCCGCCGCGCTGAAGGCGCCGACCGGAATGCAGCCGTCGAAGTCGGCGCCCAAGTTCAGGCGATTGACGTTGTCCACGCCCGCGGCGCTGAGGTCGAAGTCCTGGCGCACGTTGGCGACCGCGCCGGCGGTGCTGTTGCCGTCCCAGTGCACCTGGGCCTCGTTGCCGGCGGCGTTGAGGACCAGCACGCCGTTGCGCGTGGCCGCCTCGATCGCGTCGTACAGGCCCTTGAGGGCGCTGCCGTTACCGGTGCCGTCGCCGGGCCCGTACAGATCGAAGCCCAGCGACGCGGTGATGACCTGCGCACGCGGCTCGCCCTGGATGACGTTCTGGGCGTTGAGGTTGGCCGCGTCCTGGACCGCGCTGACCCAGTCGGCCGCACCGGAACTGTCGTAGACGCGATACGACGCCGCCGGCGCGATGTCGTAGACGATCTCGGTCACCGCATTGCCGTGGGCGGCGCCGCGGTGGCCGAACGCCTGTCCCGGCAGCGCGCGCAGGGTGATCTTGTTGGGCTCCGCGGCGGTGTTGCTCGGCCACTCGCCGGCGGCCTGCAATGCCGCCACCTCGCCGCCGAGATTGCCGAAGTGATCGATGATGGCGATGCCCAGGCCTTCGCCGCGCAGGTCCCTGCGCAGGTTCTCGGCGAGTCCGCCGTACTGGCCGAGCGCCCGCAAACGGTCGATATTGCTGGCGGTGGCGCCGTCGCTGAACACCGCGGTCTGCGACATCTTCATCAGCGACACCTGGGCCACCGATTGCAGGCCGGCGACCCATTCCAGCTTCGCCAGCGGCACCAACGCTTCGAGCGTGGGCGAACCGTTGACCGGGGTCGCCCGCAGGCCGGCGGCCAGCAGGGTGTCGCGCAACGCCGAGGTGGCGCGGTCGAGCAGGCCGGGGTTCTGCACATCCTCGTAGCTCAGGGCCAGATCGAGGCTGACCTTGACCTTCTCGCCTTCGCGGAAGCGCTGCGGAATGCCGGCGCGGTCGAGCGCGGCGATCTGCGCCGCGGCACTGATCGCGTGGCGGGCGGAACGACCGGCATTGCCGGCGCCGGCGCCGGTGGCGGCCGGCGCGCCGTTCGCGTGCGCTGCGCTGTTGGCGCCGCCGCCGGCCTGGGTCTGCGCCAGCCATTGCACGGCTTCCAGCAACTGGCCACTGCCCAGCTTGGCCTGCGCATCGTTGCGCGGCGTCGGCGCGGCGTAGGCCACGCCGTGCAGGCCGGCGCCCGGCCAGGCGCCGGACGCCTGGGAGGCAGCGAAAGCGTCGCCGGGCGCGCCTTGCGAAGGCGTCCCCGCATCGCGGTGCGACCACATCAGCACGGTCGCGCAAGCCGCCGCGAGCCCGAGCACGGCGAACGTCTTTTTGGAAGAGATCTGCTTCATTGCTGTGGATGTCCTATGCAGTTGACTGGCGGCACGAAGCGACGCCGCCGGCGGACTCGCGCGACAGGTCTGTTCCGGCGGTGGGAACTTCGAAGGAAGCGGTCCGACGCAAGGCGTTTCGAACCGGCTCAGGGAATCAAACGTGCGCCGCGATCCACTCCCCTACCGCGAGCTCGGATCTTGCATAGAACCAATCGCAATGACGTCGCGCATGGGGAGATGCGGCGGACTTGCGTTGGCCGTGAACGAACGATCCGGATCGGCCCTACCAATCGACGGCCTTGGCGACGCCGTCGGGCGGCATCGCGATTGGGCTGTAGTGCGAAGTCGCGGCTGCCCGCGCTGCCGGCGGGGATCTGCGCGCGCAAGCGCCGGGCGAAGCCGGCCCGGTTTCGCTGTCAATCTCGCTGTCAATCTCGCTGTCGGTCTCGCTGTCGGTCTCGCCGCCGGTCTCTCTGCCGGTCGGCGCCGCCCGGCCGGCGCCGACGCTGACGCAGCGCATCGCGCCCGTCGGACAGTCCGTGGGACGCGGCGAAAAGCCCCTGCGGGCGCATGCGACCGCGCGATCGGCGCGGTGCGCGTCGCCGGCCGCGCCGGCGACGCGCCTCATCGACTACGTCGGCCGATCCCGCGCAAGGGCCGAGGCCGTCGCGTCGGCGATGCCGGGATGATACGAGACGTCCTCGCTTTCGGCGGACGCGAGGTCTTGCAGGATGTTGTCGGCCGCCTGCAGCGCCAGCGCGGCGATGGTCAGGGTCGGGTTGGCGGTGGCGGTGGTCGGAAACACGCCGCTGCCGACCATGTACAGGTTGGAGTGGTCCCAGGATTGCTGGCGCGGGTTGAGCACCGAGTCGCGCGGCGTGGTGCCCATGCGATAGGTGCCGATGATGTGGCCTGCACCGTAGAAGGTGAAGCGGTCGCCCTTGTACTCGAAGGTGCTGGAAGTGACGTTGAAGCCGTGCATCTTCACCGGCCCCGGCAGTTGGGTGTACTCCTTGGCGCCGAGCGCGGCGAAGATCTGGGTCGACACCTTCTTGGCCGAGACGAAGGCCTCGCGCACGTAGTTGTCGCGGATGCGGTAGGTCACCGACGGCCGCGGCAAACCGAGGTGGTCGCGCAGGTTCGACAACTGCACGCGGTTGTCCGGGTCCGGCAGTTGTTCGATCAGATAGCCCAGGCGAAGCTGGCGCACATAGATCGCGTTGAGGGCCTGCACCAGGGGGGTGCCGAACAGCTTGCTGAACGCCGGCAGGGCCGGATTGAAGCGCAGCGGCTGGTTCTGCTGATTGACCGAATCGCCGTTCAACTGGGAGTTGTTCTGGCCGAACACGAAATCGGCCAAGGTGGTGTTGGGATCGCTGGTCGCCCAGTTCCAGCCCTCGTTGCCGATCTCGATCCGGTAGGCCGCGCGCTGGCTGCGGAACGCGCCGTCGCGCAGCGTCTCGATGCCTGCGGTCGACAGCGGGCCGCGGAAGGCATAGATCGGGTCCTTGGACAGGCCCCAGGCCAGGTACATCACATGGTCCATCAGGTTGCGGCCGACCTGGTCGGAGCTGTTGGCGACGCCGCGGTTCCAACCCGGATTATGGTTGGACATCAACAGCAGCTTGGGCGTCTCGATCGCGTGCGCGGCCAGCACGTAGCGCTTGGCGGTCGCGGTGCCGGTGCCGGTCGCCGGCCCGGTCTGGGTGTCGTAGGTGATGTAGTCGATGCCGCTGACCTGGTCGCCGTCGAGGCGGATGTTGCTGGCCACGGACCGGTACTGGATCTGCACGTTGCCGGTCTGCAGGGCCTGGGCCAGGGTCACGGTGCCGTCGTACTTGGCCTGGATCGGGCAGATCGGGATGCAGTTGGTGTTGCCGGCGCACTGGCGCCGGTTGCCCGGACGCGAATTGCGCCCCTGCGGCGTCGGGGTGACGAACAACGGGATGTTGTCGACCTTCAGCGCGCCGACCTTTTGCGCGTACAGCGCATCGTTCATCGACTCGACGATGCCCGGCATCGGGTAATCGTAGTTGTCGCCGTAGACGCCGTTGGATTCGACGCCAAACGTCTTGTAGAGATCGACCATCGCCTGCTTGTCGGCGGAGACCCCGATCACGTCGGTCGCTTTCCGGTAGTACGGCAGCAACCGGCGGAAGAACTGCGAGCCGCCCGGCCAGTCCACGCCGTGGCCGTACTGGCTCTTGAGCCGGAAGTCGTTGGGCAGGTTTATCAGCGAAGTGCCCAGCCAATGCCAGGTGGTGCCGCCGGCGACGCGCTCGTAGGAACTGCCGAAAGCGAAAGTCAGTTCCGGACTGTCGGGCGTGATGTTGTTGGGCTGGCTGAAGTAGGTGAAATAGCTGATGCTCGGGTCCTGCCAGGAGTTGATCTGCAGCACCGTGTAGCGCGGCGTGTTCAGGCTGGACGGATCGGGCTGGCCGAGCGCGTTGTTGGCGCCGGCCGCGCCCTGGGTGGTCGGCGGGTACGGCGACTCGGGGGTCTTGGCGTTGGCCATGAAGAAGGTCTGCATGTAGTCCTCGCGGCTCTTGGGCACCGGCGGCCCGCCTTCGAGGATCAACACCTTCTTGCCTTGCTTGCCGAGCTGATAGGCGACGATCGAACCGGCGATGCCGGAACCGACGATCACCACGTCGAAACCGCCGGGAGGCGTGACGATGCTCATACCGGATTCTCCAGGTAGTCGCTCAGCGGCGCGGGCGGCTGCGCCCAGTAACCGTAGTGGTAGGTCGATCTGCCCATCGGATGCGACTGCATTACCCGCCAGACCAGGCCCTGCGTGTAGCTGTCGGCCGAGATCACCTCGCTGAAGGTCTGTCCATGAGTGGCCGCAGGAGTGTCGGTCACCGTCGGCCAGGCGCCGGCATACCACAGGAACAGCAGCTGCCGGCAGGGGAACTCGTACTCGGGCTTGTCGGCGAACAGCAGCGCCACCACGCGCTCCTCGCGATCGGGCGGATTGCCCGACACATGCCTGTCGGTGAGTTTGTACCAGAGCAGGATGTCGTTGACCGTCGCCTGACTCACTCGGTCGATGAAGGTCTGCAGATACAAGGACTTGATGTCGTGCGTGTCGTTGTCGGGCGCCAGCGCGCCGCGCTTGAATCCGGTCAGGCCGATGCTGAGGCTGACGAAAGTGTCCATCGGGTCCATGGAAAGGCTCCTTATTGCGCGCGCTGCAGCAGGTAAGTGAAGTCCGAAGGCAGGCCGTTGGTCATGGTGGCGTCGTTGTGGCAGTCCATGCAGCTCGACGAGACCCGCGGCGTCTGGCCCTGGATGTAGGTTTCCAGGGTGGCGTTGGCCAGGAAATTCGGCGCCGGGTTGCCGGTTGGGTCGATCGGGTTGTTCCGCTCGGTCGGCCACTGCGTGCTGATCAGCTCGTAGTTGGCCCAGACCGAATTGGCGTTGGCGCTGCGCAGCAAGGCCTGGTACTGGGCATTGAGTTGCTTGGTCGAATCGGTCAGCGGGATCTCGCGCACCACCTGGGTCGGCTGGGTGCGGGTCGCGTTCGGGTTCCACGGCCGCGGCGGCGGCTCGTTGGCCCGGCAAGTCGTGCAGGTCTTGTCGTAGAAGTTGTAATGCGGCTTGGACGGCGTATCGCCCTGGCTCGGCGCGTTGTCGACGTGCTCGAAGGTCGACCACACCCACTGCGGCGCGTCGTGGGTCTTGTGCACGATGTGCAGGCCGACCAGGCCCACCGTCTGCAGCTTACACGAGGCGGTCACACCTTCGTGTTCGTTCGGGTTGGTGTAGACCAGCGCCTTGATGGTGTGGAAGCGGCTGGCGTCGTCGTTGGCGCCCATCACTTTCCACGAGGACTTGATCATGATCGCGCCGACGTGGGCGTTGCTCTGCGTCTGGGCGAAGTCGGCGGCCTTGTTGAAGGCCTCCTGGCCCGCCTTGCTGTACAGCCGGTCGCGGACGATGCGGTCGAACATGTCCTGGTTCATCATGATCGCGAAGCGCACGTACTGGCCGTTCTGGTCGATCAGCGGACCGGTATCGAACGGCTCGGCGCTTTCGTCGAGCACGTCCGGGGTCTTGCCGACCTGGGTCAGGTTGAGCGCCGCCTTGCCCAGACCGGCGCAGACCGCCGGCGGCGCAGGATCCTGCCCCCACGGCAACGGCACGGCGCCGCCGGGCAGGAACACCTCGCGGCTTTCCTTCCAGTTCTCCCATACCGTCGGCAGGTTGGCGCCGATGGTCTTGCCGGTGTCGGGATTGCCGTTGCCGTCGGCCGGCCAGTTGACCGCGACGAAGGTCTGCCACGACAGCAGGTCGAAATCGTCCTGCAACTCCTGCAGGCTGGGATTGGACTGCGGCACGTTGACGTCGAGCGGAATCTGCGAGCTCAGCGGCGGCAAGCTGCCCAGTCGGCCGGCGGTGTGAGCGCGGATATCGGCGCCGCTCAATCGGTCGTGCGGCTCGGGTCTGACGCCGCCGTCGGTACAGGCGCTCAAGGCCAGCGACAGCGGTACGAATGCGACGGATCTCCACAGCAACAGCCTGCGACGGGATCGATGGCTCATGGGACTCCCTGCTCCTCGGTCGAGTGAAGCGAAGGCGTTCGCTTCGTCGCGGTGCAGGCAGCGTTCCATGCCATTGCGATGCGGCCCTATCGCGCGGCCGTGCGTCGTACTCGGCTTGGCTGGCGATCGCTATCGCTGGCTCCACTCGCGTCGAGCGAGGACGCTACCGATGCGGGTGGGGCAAAAACGCGACGGACGCGGCAAAAGAAAAATATCCCCGATCGATGCGCAGAACGCGCATCGCGGGTGTCCTGCAACCCGGTCCGTTTACGTAGCCGTATGCAGCGCACACGCCGCACGCTAGCGAACGTGGCGCAGGCGTGATGGAAGGTGAGTGCGCCGCCGGCGCTGGTGTGGCACGCCCCTGGCGAAACGGACGCCTGCGACCTCGCCGGATCGCGATCGCCGCAGCGATGCTCGCGACCTTACGACGATGCAGGCTTCACGCCGCCGAAGCCGGCCGCGCCGCGTCGGACTCAGCTCTGCGGCGCGCTGCGGGCCTGCACCACTTCCGCCCGCGGCGGCGCGCCGAACAGGCGCTTGTACTCGCGCGAGAACTGCGAAGGGCTTTCGTAGCCGACCCGATGCGCGGCGGTCACCGCTTCCATGCCGTTGACCATCATCAGTCGGCGCGCCTCGTGCAGGCGCAGCTGCTTCTGGAACTGCAGCGGCGACATCGTGGTCACCGCCTTGAACTGGTGGTGCAGCGAGGACGTGCTCATGTGCACTTGCTCGGCCAGCTCCTCGATGCTCAACGGCTGCAGATAGCAGCGGCGCAGCACCGCCACCGCCTTGGCGATGCGGCTGGAACGGCTGTCGTTGACCGCGATCGCGCGCAGGCGATGGCCGAGGTCGCCCATCAGCACGCGGTAGAAGATTTCGCGCAACGCCAGCGGCGCCAGCACCGGCAAGTCCTGCGGCGTGTCGAGCAGGCGCATCAGCCGCAGCACCGCATCCATCAGGGTCGGATTGACCCGCGCCGCGTACAACCCCAGATCGGCCGAACGATCGGCGCCGCGTTCCGGCGCCGGCGCCTGGCCGGCGTCGACCAGCAGACGCGCGATCTCCTCCGGGTCGACGTCGATGCGCAGGCACAGATAAGGCTTGTCCGGCGTCGCCTCGACCACCTGGCCGATCATCGGCAGGGTCACCGACACCACCAGATAGTTCAGCGGGTCGTAGTGATAGGTGCGGTCGGACAGGGTGACGATCTTGCGGCCCTGCGCGACGACGCACAGCCGCGGTTCGTACACGCTGGGGGAGCATTCGGTGGGGCCGCTGATGCGGATCAGCTGCAGCGCCTTGACCACCGTCGGGTGCAATCCGTCGCCGTGCGTCAATCGGGCAATCCGGTCGACCAGTTCGGCCTGCGCTGCGCAACTGCCGCGCTGGGCGATGGTTTCGGCGGAAGTGTTGGCGTTCATGGCTTCCCGCATTGGTTCCGGGTACGGCGATTATCGGGAGGAATTTGCCCTGTGACTGTGCCGGTTCGGCCAAATTGCAGAAATAGGCAACGATGCGACAGTAATGAACTAACGCCTCCGCGATTCAGGGAACTAATTTACCCCCACTCCCCCTGCGGACCCGCGTCGGTCCGGCCGGCGGGCGACGACCGGCATCGGGCTGCCGCCCGGCGGCGGCCGTCGTGCCGGCGCCCGCGCGTTTTCCGCCGGCGGAGCGCTGCACCCGCGTCGCCGGCGGGGCCTCCCTCCCGCCGCGCAGAACCGCCCGGACCCTGCCGCCACGCGTTCGCGCCGGCGCGCCCGCCTGACGCTTTTGTCAGGTACGCGTCAGTTCCGCGTCCGCATGCCGCCTCTACCCTGGCCGCAGGGTCCGCTGCGTTGCCTGCGCGGTCGCCCGCGCGACGCGCCGCAGCGTTGCCTCACGCAGACGAACCGTTCCACGCCGCAGCGCTGCGCGATCGGCGCGGCGCGCGGACACTGCGCCCCCACCCCCAGCCGTCGGAACGCCTACGCGATGTGGATAGTGCAATACGCCCTGAGCCGCCGTTACACCATCGGCGTGCTGGCGATCCTGATCCTGCTGTTCGGCGTGCTGTCGGCGCGCAAGATGCCGACCGACATCCTGCCGGAAGTCGGGATTCCTTCGGTCAATCTGGTCTGGACCTATAGCGGCCTGCCCGCCGCAGACGTCGCCGCCAAGATGACCTCGTTCTCCGAGGCGGCGATCCTCAACACCGTCGACGACCTCAAGGAAGTGCGCTCGGAGACGATCAACGGCGCCAGCATCGTGCGCATCGATTTCCAGCCCACGGTCAGCCTCGATCGCGCGCTGGTGCAGATCACCGCGGTGTCGCAGACCATCCTGCGGCGCATGCCGCCGGGCACCTCGCCGCCGCTGGTGGTGCGCAACAACGTCTCTTCCACGCCGGTGCTGCAGTTGGTGCTGTCCTCCGACTCGCTGACCGAAGCGCAGCTGTACGACTACGCGCGCCTGCAACTTCGCTCGCAGATCCAGACCATCCCCGGCATCCGCATGACCCTGCCCTACGGCGGCGCGCCGCGGCAGATCATGGTCGACCTGGACCCGGCCAAGCTGCAGACCTACGGCCTGACGCCGGCCGACGTCACCGGCGCACTGGAGCGCGGCAGCCCCACCCTGCCCTCCGGCGCGATCCGCGAAGGCCGGCGCGAGATGCAGATCTCGATCGACACCAGCCCGGCGACCGCGGCCGAATTCCTCGACATCCCGGTCGCCATGCGCGGCGGCACCGTGGTCTACGTGCGCGATGTCGCCTCGGTGCGCGACGGCGGCGCGCTGCAGACCAACGTCGCGCGCATGGACGGTTCCAGCGCGGTGTCGGTGGCGCTGATCAAGCTCGGCGGCGCCTCGGCGGTAGAGATCGTGCGCGCGGTGCGCGAGCGCCTGCCCGAAATCGAGGCCTCGGCGCCGCCGGGCACGCGCATCCACGCGATCTTCGACCAGTCGGTGTTCGTCGACAACGCGATCGGCTCGATCGAGCACGAGGCGATCCTGGTCGGCCTGCTGGTCGCATTGGTGGTGCTGGTGTTCATCGGCTCCTGGCGCTCGAGCCTGATCGTGCTGTCGGCGATCCCGCTGGCGCTGCTGGCGTCGGTGGCGATGCTGCATCTGCTGGGCTACACCTTCAACGTGATGACCCTGGGCGGGCTCGCGCTGGCGATCGGCATCCTGGTCGACAACGCGGTGGTCGACGTGGAGAACACCAACCGCAACATCGCCCTGGGCAAGGACGTGCGCACCGCGATCCTGGACAGCGCCAAGGAAGTGGTGTTCCCGGAAATGGTCTCGACCATTTCGATCTGCATCGTGCTGACCCCCATCCTGCTGATGACCGGCCTGTCGGCCTGGGTATTCGCCCCGCTGGCCCTGGCGGTGATCTTCGCCATGCTGGCCTCGTTCCTGCTCTCGCGCACCCTGATCCCGGTGCTGTGCTATCTGCTGCTGCCGGCCGATATCCAAAGCCGCGCCCGGCCGCGCTGGGCGGCGGAGAAGCTGCTGCTGAAGATCAATCATCGGGTCGAGCACACCCTCGACGCCCTGCGCGACCGGCATCACGCGCTGCTGGTGCGGCTCGGCCACCACGGCGGTGCGCTCGCGCTCAGCGCCTTGCTGGTGCTGGGCCTGGGCGCGGCCGCGGCGATGTCGCTGGGCCGCGAGTACTTCCCCCAGGTCGATGCCGGTCAGTTGCGGTTGCAGGTGCGCCTGCCCACCGGCACCCGGCTGGAGGAAACCGCGGCCAAGCTCAGCGAGATCCAGCGCGAGATCCGCGCGATCGTCCCGCCCGCCGAACTGCAAACCGTGTACGAGCAGATCGGCGTGCCCGATGCGATCAACCTGTCGCTGGTCGACAGCACGGTGGTCGGCTCGTTCGAAGCGGAGATCATGCTCCAGCTGCGCTCGCCGCACGCCAATAGCCACGATTACCTGGTCAAGATCCGCCAGCGCATCGCCGAGCGCTTTCCCGAGGTCAAGCTGTTCGAGCGCCCGCCCGACGCGACCAGCCGCACCCTCGCCGGTTCGGCCGCGGCCGCGTTCGAAGTGCGCCTGATCGGCCGCGACGTGCCCGGCAACATGGCGCTGGCGCGCGAGATCGAGCAACGCCTGCACCGGGTGCCCGGCGCG